>NZ_BAAGRK010000002.1:0-244169 GCF_054782995.1 Microbacterium neimengense | reverse complement strand
ATCGCCCGCACCGTGTTCCAACACACCGGCCACGACCCCGCCCGCATCACCGACGTCACCACCGCGGACTACTTCGCCAACGCCACGGGACCGATCGCGCCGCGGCCCAGCAACAGCATGCTCGCGCTCGACAAGCTCACCCGGACGGGTTTCCTGCCTGCCGCATCCCTCGACGCGCTCGCGGACTACCTGTCGCGCTGACGTCCGACCGATCGCGGGCGTGTGCCGTCCCGCCCTCTCACAGCTCCGAGTGAAGCGCCCAGACCCGCTCCGCGTGGTCGCGCCAGGAGAAGGCACGACCACGATCGGCGGCGCGCACCGCGTACCGCTTTCTGCTCTCGTCTGAGGCGAGCACCTGCCCGAGCGCGTCCGAGAAGGACTCGACCGGCGCGACCAGCGCGCCGTCGAGGAGCACCTCCTCGTGAACGTCCGATGCCATCGCCACGAGAGGCACGCCGATCGTCAGCGCCTCGACCGCTCTCCACGGGAACGCGCTGAGCGCCGAGGGCGCGATCACCGCCGTCGCGACGTCGAACACGGACGCGCGGTCGGGTGCGTCGAGGTGCGTGTGCACGCGGACGCGCTCGGCGGACAGCCCGGCAGCCGCGGCGAGGTCGAGCACCCGCTGCTCCGACCCGGGAAGCGCGTCCATCACCACGACGCCGCGATCGCAGCCGTGCGAGCCGATCGCAGAGAAGGCGGTGGCGAAGGCGGCGTCGTCGCACCGGGATCCGGCGACGACGATGACGTCCTCCCCGACGCCGAGTTCACGGCGCCGACCGACCGCATCCGCGGGAACGGCGAACTCGCGGGGCGCAGCACCCGGGATGACCCGCACACGCCCCGCCAGCCGCGGCGCGATCTCGGCGAGCTTGGCCGCGAGTGCATGCGTGGGAACGACGACGGCGTCTGCGAACTTCTCTGCGCGGCGCAGCAGCGCACGCTGCGAGGCCACCACGGCGCGGGGAAGATCGCCGGGGATCTCCCAGGCGCACAGCTCCCACAGCGTCACGACCGTCTGGTCGTTGTCGTTCACGCGATCGTGGCGCACCAACGGCGCGAGCGGACCCGGCGCATGGATGAGCCCACCGCCGATCCCCGGCGCGATCCCGAGCTGCCACGACGCGCTCAATGCGGGTCGTGCCAGAGGCGCGCGCCAGACGTCTGCCAAACCGGCGATCTCGGCCGCGGCACTCTCCGCGCCCGCCGGCACGATCGCACCGACGGCGCAGCCGCGCGGCGCGGTCGCCACGAGAGCGGCAGCGATCTCGCGCGCGGCGTCAGCGGCGTCCGGATCGACGACATCGATCAGCTGATCGAGCACGAGGCGGAGCGTGACGGTCATCCTTCGAGACTACCCATCCGTTCGCGCCCGCTTCTGAGAGGACGCCGCGCCGGTAGGCTGTCAGCCCTCCGGGGTCGGGGAGGGCGTCGGCGGATACAGGGCTTGCTGAACGATCTGATGCACCTTGTCGTAATCCGGATGGCGATCGTCGACACCGCCCTGCGGCGTCAGCTCGATAGAGGTGACCTGTTGCTCCTTGGCCTTGATGGCAAGCTCGACGAAGTACCCGAGCATGGTCTGCGGGATATCTGTCTTGACCAGGTGCGTGCCCGCCGCAGCGACGTCCTGGAACCGGCCGAGCACGTTGCCCGGCGTGAACTGGGCGAGGATCGCCTCCTGCAGCTGACGCTGGCGCAGCATCCGGTCCCAGTCGTTCGTCGTGTAGCGCGAACGGGCGTACCACTGGGCCGTGTCGCCGTCCATGTGCTGCTCACCGGGCTCGATCCACCCGATCGCCCACTCCTCTGCGCTCTGACCCTCGTAGGCGGGCCCGCCGCCCTTGGGCAGGCGCTCGGTGACGTTGATGTCGACGCCGCCCAGCGCATCGATCAGTGCGGCGAAACCGTCCATATCGATGAAGGCGTAGAACGGGATCTGGATGCCGAGGATCCCCTCTGCGGCGTCCTTCGTCGCCTCGACCCCGGGTTCGGAGCCGTTCGCGACCGCATCCGGGTAGATCGTGTTGCCGTCCTGGCAGACCTCGACCTCGGTCCGCAGCTGGTTGATACCGCTGCCCCACCCGCAGGTGGCGCTGGGGTGCGACTCGTGTCCGTTCGGATACTTGTCCTGCATCGGCCCCGGGGCGAACGGGAAGTTCGGCATGTCGCGCGGGATTCCGAAGATCGTGGTCGCGCCGGTGTCCGCATTGATCGAGACGACCGAGATGCTGTCGAAGCGCATGGAGTCGCGGCCTTCGCCGCTGTCGGCGCCGAGCAGCAGGATGTTGTAGTACCCGTCGACGGGCTCCACGGCGGGCCCGGTCTGCGTGAAGACCGTGCCGAGCGCGTCGCGTGCGGCTCCCACCGAGTTCGACGCCCAGACCGCCCCCGCGCTGGAGAGCACGAGCGCGCCGATGGCGACGATGGAAGTCGCCAGCCGCGCCCACGGCTGAACCTTCACGAGCCGGATGAGACGCAGGGTGTCGATCGTCAGGACGATCCACAGTCCGGCGTAGAGGAACAGGATCCCCTGCGCGATGAGCATGGGCACGGGTCGCAGCAGCGCGAGCCATCCCGGCACCCACGCGCCCGTGGCGAGATCGACGAAGGTACCGAGATCGACCAGTGCGACCGCCGCGCAGATGACGGCGAGCGCCCACAGCAGCAGCGTCGCGCCGAGGCCGAAGCGTCCGAGTCGGCGGTTGCCGGCCAGCGCCTGAGCGGAACCCGGGACCAGCAGGTTGAGCACCACGAGCCACCAGGCACGGCGCGTCATGACGGCACGCGACGAGCTGTCGGGATATCGCAGCGGATAGGGGTTCACCACCGGAGCCGCGGCCGCGCGCCGGCCGGGGCGAGGCGGGCTCACTGCGCTCACAGAGAATCCTTCAGCCGCTGGTTCTTCTGCTCGACGATCTGCTCGAGTTCCCGCGCGTACGCCTCCAGCCGATCGGCGATGGTTGCATCCGATGCACCCAGGATCCGCGCGGCGAGAAGCCCGGCATTGCGTGCCCCGCCGATCGAGACGGTCGCGACGGGGATCCCCGCCGGCATCTGGACGATGCTCAGCAGCGAGTCCAGTCCGTCCAGCGTCGCGAGCGGAACCGGGACCCCGATGACCGGGAGCGAGGTGACGGATGCGAGCATCCCGGGCAGGTGCGCCGCTCCGCCCGCGCCGGCGATGATCGCGCGCAGCCCGCGCGACCGCGCGTCGGCGCCGTAGCGGTGCAGCTTCGCTGGGGTGCGGTGGGCCGAGACGACCTCGACCTCGTGCGGGATGCCGAACTCGGTGAGAGCGGCCGAGGCCTCGTTCATCACACGCCAGTCGGAATCGGAGCCCATCACGACGCCGACCAGGGGCGCCTCGGAGGAATGCAGCGGCCGGGTCACCCGTCAAGGCTAGGCGGCATCACTGGAAGATCACCGCAACGGCGCGCGAGGTCGGAGCCGTCAGTCCAGGAAGTGCGCGGCGGCCGCCCTCGCCTCGTAGGCGACGTCGTCGAGGTCGTCGCCGGCGACGTTCACGTGCCCCACCTTGCGACCGGGACGCGGAGCCTTGCCGTAGGTGTGCACCTTGGCCGCCGGATGCGCGGACATCGCCGCATCGAAGCGATCCTCGAGCGTCCCCTCGGCCGGCCCGCCCAGGATGTTGATCATGACCGACCACGGCGAGCGCGCGTCCGCCGAGCCCAGCGGGAGATCGAGTACGGCGCGCAGATGCTGCTCGAACTGGCTCGTGACGGCGCCGTCCTGACTCCAGTGACCGCTGTTGTGCGGGCGCATCGCGAGCTCGTTGACGAGCAGTCGCTCATCGGTGGTCTCGAACAGCTCCACCGCGAGCATGCCGGTGACGCCGAGGCCCTCCGCGATAGCGACGCCGATGCGCTCGGCCTCCGCGGACAGCCGGCCCTGCGCACCGGGCGCGGGCGCCACGACCTCGGCGCAGACGCCGTCGCGCTGGACCGTCTCGACCACCGGGTACGCGACGATCTCGCCGGAGGGGCGCCGCGCGACCTGCTGCGCGAGCTCGCGACGGAAGTCGACGAGCTCCTCGACCAGGAGGGCTCCGCCACGGGCGTCCTCGGCGAGGGCGGTGAACCAGTCCTGCGCCTCGGTCGCCGCGGACACGACGCGCACCCCCTTGCCGTCGTAGCCGCCGCGCGGCGTCTTGACGACCGCGCGGCCACCGTGATCGTCGAGGAACTCCTGCAGCTGATCGGCGTTCTCCACGCGCGCCCAGTCGGGCTGGGGCATGCCGAGCTGCGTCAGCCGCTCGCGCATCTCGAGCTTGTCCTGGGCGAACCTCAGCGCATCGGGGCCAGGATGCACGGCGATGCCGTCGGCGACGAGCGCGCGCAGCACGTCCTGCGGCACGTGCTCGTGATCGAAGGTCAGCACATCCACGTCGCGGGCGAAGGCGCGAACCGTCTCGAGGTCGCGGTAGTCACCCACCGCCGTCGCGGCGAGTGCCGCGCTCATCCCCTCGGACTCGGCCAGCACGCGGATCTCGAGTCCGAGCTCCGCGGCCGGCGCGATCATCATCCGGGCAAGCTGTCCGCCGCCCACGACTCCCACGCGCACCGCCATGATTCCCCTTCCGGACGCTGACCATTCTTCCTCACGGCGGCGCCGACCGCGGGCGCCATGGGGACGGCAGCCGATCAGGCGGGGGCGCCGGGCGGCGCGGGAAGCGGCTGCGCATCGCGGTGGGCGAGGATCTGATTGACCTCGACCTGGTCGACGAGCACCTCGTGCACCAACTGCGCCTGCGGGATGCGGCGGATCACCAGAGGCTCGTCCACCCCGTCGTCGAGGATCAATGTCCCCGTGCGCCAGAGCCGCTGCAGAGGACCCCGCCGCACCGTGATGCGATAGCCGCGGACGTGGCTGAGCTCGCGCGAGCGGCGACCGAAGGCACCGGAGCGCTCGATGACGCGACGCGTCGTGACGGTGTAGGTGTGCGAGAGCCAGGCGAGATAGGGGATGACAACGAGAACCAGGACGACCACTCCCGCTGCCGCCAGCAGCATCCAGTCCTCGAACGGCGCCGGGAGGTTTCCCAGGAGGTATCCGACGGCTCCGGCGACCCCGATAAGCACGAGCGCGCACCAGAGGAGCCGACGGGCGTGCCGCCGCGTGCGCACGATACGACGCTCCGGCGCCGAGACACCGGGTGCGGGTGTCGGCGGGCGGACCCCGAATCCGGTCGGCTGCGTCACGCTCCCATTGTGCCCTGCGCCGTCGCGCACACGCTGCTCACACGCCCGCCGCCCGTCGACGGATGCGGCACTCAGCGCACGTGCGTGACGTCTCCCGCAGCCACCGGCACCTCTGCACCGCCGGCGGACACGACCAGTCGCCCCTCGGCATCGATGCGCTCGGCGCGACCTTCCAGCGTGGTGCCGTCCGGCAGCGATACCGCGACGTCGCCGCCCAGTGTCGTGCAGGTGGACTCGACGGCGGACTGCACGCCGGCCGCGACGGCGTCGCCGTCCGCGGCGATGAGAGCCGAGAGCAACTCGTCGAGCACGCTCAGGTAGTCCGCCAGCAGACGGTCCTCATCGGCGTCTTGGCCCAGAGCGGCGAAAGACACCGCCGTCGCCACGGGCAGGTCCACCCGCGGCATCCGCGTGTTCACCCCCGCACCCACCACGACCGCGTCGAACTCGCCGGGCACCGCCTCTGCCAGGATGCCGCAGATCTTCTGCCCCTCCACGAGCACATCGTTGGGCCATTTGAGCCCCACTGCCTGCGGGATGCCACGCAGCTGCGCGGCGATCGCGCGCGTCATCGCGACGCCCGCGATGAGGGGGATCCATCCCCGAGCGTGAACCGGCAGAGCGCCCACGCGCACCACGACCGAGACCGCGAGAGCGGTGCCCGCCGGTGTCACCCAGGTACGATCCAGCCGCCCGCGACCTCGGCGCTGATCAGTCGTCACGAGCACGGAGAGATGCGGCCACCCGGCGTCGTCCGCCAGGACGGCGGCGACCACATCCGCGTTGGTCGAGTCGGTCGTCTCGACGACCTGCACCCGGGGGCTGACGGCGGCGGCGAGCGGGTATCCATCGGCGGGGATCGGCATGCGCCACACCCTACTCGCGGGCCCGGATGACGCTCCCCCGTTGACAGCCGAGCCGCGCAGCTCACGGCGCCGACATCGGAGACAGACGACAGCGGATGCGGTACACACCTGTCGACACCCTCCAACGCCAGCGGAGGCGGCGCCGATAGGGTGGAACGCGTGACGGACAGCCCCGACCTCTCGACCACCGCCGGCAAGATCGCCGACCTGCGCCAGCGCTACCAGGAAGCGGTCGTCGACGCCGAGAAGAACGCCCAGACCAAGCAGCACGCGAAGGACAAGCTCACGGCGCGCGAGCGCATCGAGTTGCTCGTCGATCACGGCAGCTTCGTGGAGATGGACGAGTACGTGCGTCACCGCACGACGGCCTTCGGGATGGAGCGCTCGCGTCCGTACGGCGACTCCGTCGTGATCGGCACGGGCACCATCCACGGCCGCACGGTCGCGGTCTACGCGCAGGACTTCTCCACGTTCGGCGGCTCGCTCGGCGAAGTGGCGGGCGACAAGATCATCAAGATCATGGAGTTCGCGCTGCGGGCGGGCTGCCCCTGCATCGGCATCCTCGACTCGGGCGGCGCCCGCATCCAGGAGGGCGTGGTGGCGCTCGGCAAGTACGGCGAGATCTTCCGCCTGAACACCGCTGCCTCCGGCGTGATCCCGCAGATCTCGCTCATCATGGGCCCTGCGGCCGGTGGCGCCGTGTACTCCCCCGCGCTCACCGACTTCGTCATCATGGTGGACAAGACGAGCCAGATGTTCGTCACCGGCCCCGACGTCATCAAGACCGTCACGGGCGAGGACGTCGGGATGGAGGAGCTGGGCGGTGCCCTCACGCACAACACCCGCTCCGGAGTCGCGCATTACCTCGCCGAAGACGAGGACGACGCGATCGACTACGCCCGCACCCTGATCGGCTTCCTCCCCGACAACAACATGTCGGAGGTCCCGGGCTACGAGGGGGTCTTCGAGTTCGAGACGACGGATGCCGATCGCGCACTCAACACGGTCGTCCCCGACTCCCCCAACCAGCCCTACGACATCCACCAGGTCATCGAGCACGTGGTGGATGACGGCGAGTTCCTCGAAGTCCAGCCCCTGTTCGCGCCGAACATCGTGATCGGCTTCGGCCGTGTCGAGGGCCGCACGGTCGGCGTGATCGCCAACCAGCCCTCGCAGATGGCGGGCACGCTCAACATCGATGCGGGCGAGAAGGCGAGCCGCTTCGTGCGGTTCTGCGACGCGTTCTCGATCCCGATCGTCACGCTCGTGGACGTCCCGGGCTATCTGCCGGGCACCGACCAGGAGTGGACGGGCGTCATCCGCCGCGGCGCGAAGCTGCTCTACGCCTACGCCGAGGCGACGGTCCCCCTCGTCACCGTGATCCTGCGCAAGGCTTACGGCGGCGCCTACATCGTGATGGGCTCCAAGCAGCTCGGCGCTGACATCAACCTCGCCTGGCCCACCGCGGAGATCGCCGTCATGGGCGGACAGGGAGCGGTCAACATCCTCTATCGCGGCGAGATCAAGCGGGCCGAGGAGGCCGGAGAGGATGTCGCCGCGGTGCGCGCGCGCCTCGCGAACGAGTACACCTACAACGTGGCATCGCCCTTCCTCGCTGCGGAACGCGGCGAGCTGGACGGCATCATCGAACCGGCTCAGACCCGCGTCGCGATCGCGAAGGCGCTGCGCTCCCTGCGCGGCAAGCGTGCCAGCCTGCCGCCCAAGAAGCACGGGAACATCCCGCTATGACCCTCGAGGAACCCGGCGACGCGCTGCGAATCGAGGTGCGCAGGGGAAACCCCGACGATGTCGAGCTCGCCGCGGCGATCGCGGTGGTCGCCGCCGCCTACCGGCAGGAGGAGCAGGGCGCGGTGGCCGCGGAGCCGGCCCGGCGCTCCGGGTGGTCGATATCGCAGCGCGGGCTGCGACAGCCGCTGCGTCGCGACGCCGGATGGGGCGGATTCAGCGGCTGAGGCGCGCCGCAGCAGCGCCGTCGCGGGTGTCCCCCAAAGTACCTACAGACACCTCAGCACCCCCCTCGCATACTGGAGGAGCTGGAACGCATCTTCGCGTTCGATCGGCCCGTTGACCGTCAGGGTGCACCAACCGGGTTCGATCTTGCGGGTGGTTTTCGGGTAACCACTCGCCCGGAGACGAGGGGCGAGCGAATCGCCGCCCCTCGTCTCCTTTCCTTTTCCTGGTGCGCGGGGGCCCGGGTGCAGGATGACCGGTCTCAGCTCGCCGGGTGCTCGATCTCGCGCCAGAGATCGACGCTGTCCTCGTCGGACAGACCGAGCGTCGAGGAGGCGCGCCCGACGACGGTGACAGCCACCCGATCATCGGGCGAAGTGCGGATGTAGAGACGTTCGGATCGCGCCGAGCGCAGTGTCTGCGCGAGTTCGGCCCGGATGACGTGCAGCTGCTCCTCGGCGAGCCCGTCGAGGCCGCCCTCGTCGAACATGGTGACCATCGCACCGCGTCGGCGCGCCGCATCCAGCGCCTCGCGCACGTCGGCGTCCAGGAGGCGCGGTCCGCGCAGTTCATCGCGCAGCCGCCCTTCGGCGATGCGGGCATCGGTGCGCTCATCCTCGGAGAGGCGTCCGCCCGTCGCGATCGTGCGCGCCAGGACGGGACCGGCGACCGCCAGAGCGCGCTGCACCTGGATGCGACGCTCCCGCTGCTGGGAACCCTGCGCCGCTTGCACGGCCGATGCGGTGCGCTGCAGCTCGCCGAGCCTTTCGGTGTCGCGCGCCGCGCGGTCCAGCGCGAATGTGAAGAAGTGGGCTCCGGTGACCCAGACCACCGAACCCACCAATCCGAGACCGAGCGCGGGGATCGGCCCCAGGAGCACCATCGACCATCCCGCGAGCACGGCGGTGCCGCTCCACGCCGCCCATGGCCGGCGGCGGATGACGAGGATCGTCATGAGCGCGCCGAGTCCTCCGATGTACCAGGTGGCGTACTGCTCTGTGCGCGCCTCGGGCGGAATCGCCGTGGAGATGAGCGGCGGCAGCACCATGGAGACCAGGAGCGCCGCCACGCACAGCCACATGGGCAGCCGGTCGCTGCCCCGGGCGACGGTGATCTCCTGGCTGCGCGTGCGCAGTCCCGAGGTCATCCCCCAGAAGATGCAGAACCACGCCACGACGAGGAACAGGACCAGCGCCGTCCACAGCAGCAGCGGCTCGCGAACCGGACCGGTGACCCAGGAGGCGCGCGCGACGAGGAAGCCGGTGAAGGCGACACCGAGCATCATGACGACGAACCGGATGCTGATCACGGACGCACCGCCCGCCATGTCATCGTCACCTGGGTGCCTTCCTTGGAGGAGACCACCTCGGCGCTCCCGCCGAACGCGCTCACGCGGGCCAGGATGGAAGCACGGATGCCGAGCCGATCGGCCGGCACTTCGTCGATGTCGAACCCTGGCCCGCGGTCGGAGACGACGATGACGACGCGACCGGGCTCCGCGCTTCCGCTCACGCGCACCTCGAGCCCCGCACCCGCCGCGTGCTCCACCGCGTTGGAGATGGCTTGGGCTGCGGCGAGCACCAGCGCGCGCGCGACCCGACCGGGCACTTCAGGGGTGTCGGGGTCGAGGTCGACGACGAGTTCGGCCGGGCACTGCGCGTCGTCGATCGTCCGGCGGATGTCGGCCACGATCGCCTCGGCACGCACGGGCGCATCGCTGCCTTCGCCCACGTCTCGATCGGTGTTGGCCAGCCGGGTCAGCGCCTCGCGGGCCATGGACACCGCGAGGTCGCTCTCCCGGGGCGTGCGAGCGCGCTCCGCCGCCAGCAGCGCCGCCAGCACACTGTCGTGCATGAGGGCCGCCACCGCGACGCGTTCACGCTCGGTGGCGTTCACGGCGGCGGCTTGCGCGTACGAGCTCACGGCGCGCAGGCGCCGCTCGTCGATCGTCGAGGACGCGGTGCGAAAGGTCCACGCCAGCATCATGAGGACGCTGCCCAGGATGAGGGAGAACGAGGTGTCCAAGGACACCGCGATCCACGCATCGGCCACGAAGCGCAGCTCGATCATCCGGACGAGTCCGTACGCGAAGGGCAGGAGCACGGTGATCGCGACGTGCGCGGGCCGGGGGAACACGATGACGCTCGCCACCGTGGCGACGGTCACCAGGAAGTAGATCCACGGTTGATACGTGATCGCCGTCTCGGACCCGGCCGTCGCCCACGGCCAGACGGCGAGGGCGGCCGTGTAGGCGACGACGAAGAAACGGCCGCCGAAGAGCGTGAAGCGACCGCTGAAGAACGTGATCTCCATCACCACGAAGGGGACGAAGACCACGAGCATGAGAGCGAGCCCCCACCCGTCCCGGACATCCTTCGAGCCCAGGGCCGCGAAGAAGGCCTGGGCGCCGAGCGCTCCGAACGCGAGCGCCACCGACACGGCCATGACACGCTCGACGCGCTCCCGCGTGAACGAGGCGATGCCGGGGATGCCGGTGCTCTCGAGCTCGTCCCGGAGGACGCGTAACGGTCGGCTATCGGTCATGGGCGCCCACGGAATGCTCCGTGAGCAGTCCGTCCTCCAGCGCACGCCGCAGCAAGTCGACTTTGGTGGGGGCGGGTCTGCCGACCTCCACGTACTTCACGCGGATGCGCGTGATGTTCTCCTTCGCCGTCGAGAAGGCGATGCCCAGCCGATCGGCCACGATCTTCAGCGGGAGTCCCGCGGCGTACAGCTTGAGCACCTCGCGTTCGCGGGTCGACAGCTGAGCGTCGGCGAAGGCGCGGTCTCCCTCGATCGCGCTCGCCCACTCGACGGTGTTCAGCACGTCCCCTCTGGCCACCGTCGCGATCGCTCCCACGACGTCCGAGATCGGCGAGGCTTTGCTGATGACGCCTACAGCCCCCGCGAGCAGGGCTTCGCGTACGGATGCGGGCCGATCGGCGACGCTGTAGATGATCACCGCCGAGCCGTCGCCCGTGAGCCGGGTGACGTTCTCGGAGACCGTGGTTCCGTCCCCGAGCGTGAGGTCCAGCACCACGACGTCCGCCTGCGCGCCCCCGTCCGCACGCCAGGCCAGGTAGGAGGTGACCGACGCGCCCGAGTAGACGACATCGGTCGTGCCGGTGCGCGCACAGGCGGCCTCCACCCCGAGCCGCACCGACTCGTGGTCGTCGATGAAGGCGACGCGCGTCATGCGCTCATGCTAGCCGTGTGCCCGTCCGCCGAAGGGCCGCGACCGCTTCGACGTGGTGGGAGTGCGGGAACAGGTCGACCGCGCGTACCGTCTGGGCCTCGTACCCGTGCAGACGGAACTCCGCGAGGTCCCGCGCGAGAGCCACCGGGTCGCATGCGACGTAGACGATGGTGTCGGGCTCGAGACCGGCGATCGCGCGGGCCGTGTCCTTGCCCGCGCCCGAGCGCGGCGGGTCGAGCACGACGACGCCCCGCGCGAGTCTGGCGCGCTGATCGATGCTCGCGTCGTTCGCGAGCTCGGCCACCCAGCGCTCCACGCGCGCTGTCTCGGCCCTCGCCCCCGCCCACGGTGCCAGGTTGTGCCGGGCGTGCTCGGTGGCGCGGGCGTTGGACTCCACGCTCGTGATGCGGGCGGACGGCCCCGCGGCGTCCCCGATCGCCGCCGCGAGCAATCCGACGCCGCCGTACAGGTCCAGGTGCCATCCCTCCGGGTCGACCCCGACGGCGTGGAGAGCGTCGCCCACGAGGGTCGTCAGCGTGTGCGCGGCCAGGCGGTGCACCTGCCAGAAGCCCCCCGCATCCACCCGGAACGCCCGATCTCCCACGCGCTCGGTGACGACCTCGGGACGCGGAAGGCGCTCACGCGCGTCCGGCCGCGCGATCACCCGCACCCGGCCGTCGGCGGGCTGGACGAGATCCACGCGCCCCGGCCGCGCACCCGACAGCCCCGCCGCCTCATCCGCGATGGCGGAGGTCGCGAGCGGCAGCTCGCGAACCGGCACGACGCGGTGGCTGCGTGCGCCGAAGGGACCGATGCTCCCCTCCGCGTCGACGTGCAGACTCACCCGCGTACGCCAGCCGGTGCCGTCCGCACTCTCGGCGTCACCGGTCGCGCTCGGCAGTGCCGGCTCCATCGTCGCCGGAAGCGACAGCCGTCCGATGCGCGCCAGAGCGTCCTCGAGCACGCGGAGCTTGAGGGCCCGCTGCTCCGACAGGACGATGTGGCCGAAGTCCGCGCCTCCGGGCCGGTTCTCGGCGGGCACCGAAAGGTCTGCCTGTGCCCAGACATGCGGCTGCCGGTGCGGCGATGCCTCGAGAACCTCGACGACCTCCGCCCGCCAGAAGGACTTCTTCGACGTATCGGTCAGGCGCGCGCGCACATGCTCGCCCGGCAACGTGTCCGGCACGAAGACGACGCGTCGCTCGTCACCGTGCCGCGCGACGAAGACGCCGCCGTGGGCGACATCGGTGATCTCGAGCTCGAGGTGCGTTCCGGCATCCATCCTTCGAGCTTTGCACACGCCCGCTCTCGGGCACCCGGCGTCGACGTGCACCGCCGGCGGCCCGCGGCGCGCGACCGTCTACCGTGGAGGGATGCGCGTGCTCCTGGCTTCGACATCGCCCGCCCGACTCATGCTGCTTCGCCAGGCAGGGATCGACCCGCGCACCACCGCCCCCGATGTCGACGAAGAGGCGGTGATCGCCGCCGTCGAGGCTGCGGAGAAACGTATGCTCACTCCCGCCGAGCATGTGCTGCTGCTCGCCCGTCGCAAGGCCGCGGCGGTCGTCGCGGCGCTCGAAGCGGACGGGGAGGACTTCGACGGCGTCGTCCTCGGCGGCGACTCGATGTTCGAGCTCGACGGCGAGATCCTGGGCAAGCCCTACACGCCCGAGGCCGCAACGGCCCGGTGGCACGACATGCGCGGCCGCACGGGTGTGCTGCATTCGGGCCACAGCGTGATCCGGCTCGCCCCCGGCACAGCTCCCGTCGAGGCGCACGCCGTCGCCGCCGCCTCCGTGAGCTTCGCCGCGGACGTCACGGATGCGGAGATCGCCGCCTACGTCGCCACGGGCGAACCGCTGCTCGTCGCCGGCGCCTTCACGATCGACAGCCTCGGTGGCCCCTTCATCACGCGCGTCGAGGGCGATCCGTCGACGGTCGTTGGAATGTCGCTGTCGACGCTGCGGACCCTGTGCCGCGAGCTCGGGGTGACGTGGACCGATCTGTGGGGACCCTCCACCGACTGAACCCGCGTCGGGACGGTTGTAGGTTCTCCCGAACAGATTTATTTGTTCTTGTGGAGTTCGGTCAAAAAGACACGGCAACCTCTCGCTAGGCTGGCACTCATGCCTCGCATCGCCAAGGTCCTCATCGCGAACCGCGGCGAGATCGCCGTACGCATCATCCGTGCCGCTCGTGACGCCGGGATCGCCTCCGTCGCGGTCTACTCCGACCAGGATCGGGATGCGCTTCACGTGCGTCTCGCCGACGAGGCCTACGCCCTCGATGGCACCACCGGCGCCGAGACCTACCTCTCGATCGAGAAGATCCTCTCCGTCCTCCGCCGTGCCGGCGCCGACGCGGTGCACCCGGGATACGGCTTCCTCGCCGAGAACGCGGACTTCGCCCGCGCGGTGATCGGCGCAGGCGCCACCTGGATCGGCCCCTCGCCCGACGCCATCGAGGCGCTCGGCGACAAGGTCACCGCCCGCCATGTCGCCGAGAAGGTCGGCGCCCCGCTCGCCCCGGGAACCCCCGGCCCCGTCTCGGGCGCCGACGAGGTCATCGCCTTCGCCCAGCAGTACGGACTGCCCATCGCCATCAAGGCCGCCTACGGCGGCGGCGGCCGAGGCCTCAAGGTCGCGCGCGAGCTCGACGAGGTCGCGGAGCTCTTCGAGTCCGCCACTCGCGAGGCGATCACCTCGTTCGGACGCGGCGAGTGCTTCGTCGAGAAGTACCTCGACAAGCCGCGCCACGTCGAGACGCAGTGCCTGGCGGATGCGGCGGGCAACGTCGTCGTGATCTCCACGCGCGACTGCTCGCTGCAGCGCCGCCACCAGAAGCTCGTCGAGGAGGCGCCGGCGCCGTTCCTGACCGAGGAGCAGAACCGCATCCTCTATGAGTCCTCCAAGGCCATCCTGCGCGAGGTCGGCTACCTCGGTGCCGGCACCTGCGAGTTCCTCATCGGCGCGGACGGGACGATCTCCTTCCTCGAGGTCAACACCCGCCTGCAGGTCGAGCACACGGTCTCCGAGGAGGTCACCGGCATCGACCTCGTCCGCGAGCAGTTCCGCATCGCCGAGGGCGAGCTGATCGGCTACGACGACCCGGCCCCCATCGGCCACTCGATCGAGTTCCGCATCAACGGCGAGGACCCGGGACGGGGCTTTCTCCCCCAGCCCGGTCCGGTGAAGGTCTTCAAGACCTTCGGCGGCCCCGGCATCCGTCTCGATTCGGGTGTCACCGCGGGCGACGTCGTCTCGGGCGCGTTCGACTCGCTGCTGGCGAAGCTGATCGTCACGGGCCGTGATCGCGCGGAGGCGCTCGCCCGGGCGCGTCGCGCCCTCGACGAGTTCGAGGTCGCGGGCCTGCCCACCGTCATCCCGTTCCACCGTGACGTCGTGCGTCAGCCGGCCTTCACCGCCGAAGACGGCGTTTTCGGCGTCTACACGCGCTGGATCGAGACCGAGTACGTGAACGAGATCCCCGCGTGGGACGGCGAGCTCGGCGACATCGCGCAGCCCGAGCAGCGGCACACGGTCGTCGTCGAGGTCGGCGGGAAGCGCCTCGAGGTGAGCCTGCCCGACCGGATCGCCGCAGCACCTGCGCAGACCGGTCGCCCCGCCGCGGTGCCGCCGTCACGTCGCTCGCACCAGACCACCGCCAACGCGGGCGCTTCGGGCGATGCCGTGAAGGCGCCGATGCAGGCGACGATCGTCAAGATCGCGGTCTCTGAGGGTCAGCAGGTCGTCAAGGGCGACCTCGTCGTCGTCCTCGAGGCGATGAAGATGGAACAGCCCATCCAGGCCCACAAGGACGGCGTGGTCGGCGCGATCAACGCCGCCGCCGGCACCACGGTCTCCGCGGGGCACCAACTCCTGACCATCAATTGACCCGCCCGGGCCACCCGCCCGGGTGCCCGAGTTGCGTCGCATGTGCGCAGAAGTGTGGCGGCAACGACGCAAGAGCGCGGCGCGGTGACGTCGGCGGATGCGGCACGGGGCCGCATCCGGATCAGTCCTCGTCTTCGGTGGCCGGCTCGATCACGTGCATGGCGCGCATCGCGTCGGTCACGGATCCCGACAGCGACGGGTACACCGTGAACACCCGCGACACCTGGTCGACGGTCAGACGGCGCTCCACGGCGATGGCGATCGGATAGATGAGATCGGATGCGCGCGGGCCGACGATCGTGCCGCCGATGACCGTTCCGCTCCCCTCGCGCGCGATGATCTTGACGAAGCCGTCCTTGATGCCCATCATCTTGGCCCGCGGGTTGGCCGCGAGCGGCATCTTGCACACGACGCCGTTGATGGCACCGTCGCGGATGTCCTTCTCCTGCCAGCCGACCGTCGCGATCTCCGGCGCGGTGAAGATGTTGGCGGCGATGCGTCGCTGCTCGAGCGGGATGACGACGTCGCCGAGGGCGTGGAAGATCCCCGTGCGCCCCTGCATCGCGGCGACGGAGGCGAGCGGAACGAAGGTCGTGCAGTCCCCCGCCGCGTAGATGTTGGGCACCGAGGTGCGCGCGACGCGGTTGACCCGGATGTGGCCGGACTCCGTCGTCTCGACACCGGCCTCCTCGAGGCCGATGCCCGTCGTGTTCGGGATGGATCCCACGGCCATGAGACAGTGGCTGCCCTCGATCGTGCGGCCGTCGGCGAGGGTCACACGGACGCCGTCACCGGTGTTCTCGGCACGCTCGGCACGCGCCTTGGCCAGCAGCGTCATGCCGCCGCGCGCGAACACCTTCTCGAGCACGGCCGCCGCGTCCGCATCCTCACCGGGAAGAACCTGGTCACGACTGGAGACCAGTGTCACCTTGGCGCCGAGGTTCATGTAGGCGGAGGCGAACTCCGCACCCGTCACGCCCGAGCCCACGACGATCAGGTGCTCGGGAATGGTCTTCATGTCGTAGAGCTGGGTCCACGTGAGGATGCGTTCGCCGTCGGGCTTCGCGGTGGCGAGCTGACGCGGGGAGGCGCCGACCGAGACGACGAGCGTGTCGGCCTCCACCCGGTCGAAGTCCGTGCCGCCTGGGCCGGTGGAGGCGACCACGGCGCCGGGGCCGTCGAGGCGGCCGTGGCCCGAGATGATGCGGACGCCGGCGGACACCAGCGAGGCGCGCATGTCGTCGGACTGCTGACGGGCGAGTGAGAGCAGCCGCTTGTTCACGGCGGCGAGGTTGATCGCCACCTGCGGCTGCAGGGGCTTGCCGGTGCCGTCCTTCGCGAACAGCTGTACGCCCAGATCGCTCGCCCCGGCGATGGCGACGGCCGCATCCGCCGTCGCGATGAGGGATTTCGAGGGAACGACGTCCGTGATGACCGCCGAGCCGCCCACGCCGGCGCGTTCCACGAGCGTCACCTCCGCTCCCAGCTGGGCCGCCGCCAGCGCTGCTTCGTAGCCGCCCGGGCCACCACCGATGATCGCGACGCGCTGGGCGCTCTCGAAGCTCGCAGACATGGTGCTCATTCTCTCCCGCGACAGTGCGCGCCGACGAATCGGCGGATGCGGCGAGCGTCGATGTGGCCCGCGGGGCCTCGGGTTCATAAGGTGGGGTCATGGCAACCACCCCCCTCAACCCGCTCGACGACCCGGCAGCCGATCCGTTCGAGATCGCGCGCCGCGCCGCCGACGACATCGCGCGTCTCACCGGCGTCGCCCAGCACGACATCGCCCTCACGCTCGGCAGCGGCTGGGGCAAGGCCGCGGAGCTCATCGGTGAGACCGTCGCGACGATCGATGCACCGGAGGTCACGGGCTTCAGCAAGCCGGCGCTGGAGGGCCACGTCGGGACGCTCCGGAGCGTCCGCACGCCCTCGGGCAAGCATGTGCTGGTCATCGGCGCACGCACGCACTACTACGAAGGCCACGGCACCCGCCGCGTCGTGCACAGCGTGCGCACGGCGGCCGCGACCGGCGCCCGCACCATGGTGCTCACTAACGGCGCCGGCGGAATCAAGGAGCACTGGAAGCCCGGGACGCCCGTGCTGATCAGCGACCACATCAACCTCACCGCGGACTCGCCGCTCGAGGGCGCGACCTTCATCGACCTCACCGACCTCTACTCCTCGCGCCTGCGCGATCTCGCGCGCACCGTAGACCCGAGCCTGGATGAGGGCGTCTACTGCCAGTTCCGCGGACCGCAGTACGAGACGCCGGCCGAAGTGCAGATGGCCAAGATCATCGGCGGCCACATCGTCGGCATGTCGACCGCTCTCGAGGCGATCGCCGCCCGTCAGGCAGGGATGGAGGTGCTGGGCTTCTCGCTCATCACCAACCTCGCCGCCGGCATCTCCCCCACCCCGCTCAGCCACGCCGAGGTCATCGAGGCCGGCCGTGAGGCGGAGCCGGTCATCTCCGACCTCCTCGCCCGCGTGATCGGCCAGCTGTGAGCGAGGTCCTCGAGGCCGCCCGCGCGTGGCTCGCGCAGGACCCCGATCCTCAGACACGCGAAGAGCTCACCGACCTCCTCAACGCCGCGGATGCGGGCGGCGCGTCCGCTCTCGGCGAACTGCAGGACCGTTTCGGCGCACGCCTCGCCTTCGGAACCGCCGGGCTCCGCGGCGAGCTCGGTGCGGGCAGCAACCGCATGAACCGGGTCCTCGTCGCGCAGGCGGCCGCAGGGCTCGCCGCCTACCTGGCGGCCAACGCGGCCGAAGGTCACACGCCCCGCGTCGTGGTTGGCTACGACGGACGCCGCAACTCGGACGTCTTCGCGCGCGACTCCGCGGAGATCTTCGCGGGGGCGGGACTGGACGCCGTGCTGCTGCCGAGGCTCCTGCCCACCCCGGTCCTCGCCTTCGCCGTCCGGCATCTGCATGCGGACGCGGGCGTCATGGTCACCGCGAGCCACAACCCGCCGAACGACAACGGCTACAAGGTGTACCTCGGCGGAGCGGACGACGGGTCTCAGATCGTGCCACCGGCCGACGGCGAGATCGCGGCGCAGATCTCTCGCATCGCGACGGAGGTCTCCGCGAGCGAGATCCCCCGCTCGCTGGGATACCTCACCGCATCCGAGGAGGTCGTCGAGGCGTACGTCTCCGCCACGGCCGCCGTCGGGCCCGCGCCCGCGGGCGCCGAAGGGTTGCGCTGGGTCTACACCGCGATGCACGGCGTGGGCGGCGAGACCCTGAGCCGCATCGTCGCCGCGGCCGGATACCCCGAACCCGTTCAGGTGGCCGCACAGGCCGAGCCCGACGGGCGCTTCCCGACCGTCGCCTTCCCGAACCCGGAAGAGCCCGGCGCGATGGATCTCGCCTTCGAGACGGCGCGGGAGGCGGATGCCGAGCTCATCATCGCCAATGACCCCGACGCGGACCGCCTGGCGGTGGCCGTGCCCGACGCGGATGCGGAAGGGGGCTGGCGCCGCCTGACGGGCAACCAGATCGGACTGCTGCTCGGCTGGCGCGCGGCGCGCAAGGCGGCGCAGGCCGGCGCATCCGGGACGCTCGCGTGCTCGCTCGTGTCCTCCCCCGGCTTGCAGACCGTCGCCGAGCACTACGGCCTGGGCTTTACCGCGACCCTCACCGGGTTCAAGTGGATCTCGCGCGCACCCGGCCTGATCTTCGGTTTCGAGGAGGCACTCGGATACCTCGTGAACCCCGAGACCGTGCGAGACAAGGATGGCATCTCGGCCGCCGTGGCGGCGCTCGAGCTCGCGAGCGAGGCCCGCGCTGGCGGCAGGACGCTGCAGGACCTGCTCGATGAGTTCGACCGGACGTTCGGGTTCTTCGCGAGCGACCAGATCTCAGTGCGGGTGCAGGATCTGTCCATCATCGGCACGATCATGTCGAGCCTGCGGGCGGATCCCCCGGCGCGCATCGGCGAGGTGAAGGTCAAGGCGGTCGAGGATCTCAGCGAGGGTTCCGAGACGCTCCCGGCGAGCGACGTGCTTCGTTACACGCTGAAAGGCGGCTCGCGCGTCATCGTGCGCCCCTCGGGCACGGAGCCCAAGCTGAAGGCCTACCTCGACGTCCGCGGGGATTCGGCGACGGATGCGGCCGAGCGCATCGCCGCTCTGGGCGACGGGGTGCGGGCGCTGCTGGACGCCCGTTCGTGAGCGACTGGTCCGACGCCCCGCTGCTCGAGAACGCTCACGTGCGTCTCGAGCAGCTGGGGCCCCAGCACGCCGACGACCTCGCGGCGGTCGTCGCGGTCGACGACCTCTGGCGCACCTGGTACACCCGCATCCCTTCGCCCGACGGCATGCGGGACGAGATCGAGAGCCGTCTTGAACGGCAGCGCGCGGGCCTGGTCGCCCCGTGGGCGATCGTCGACGTGCGAGACGGCCGCGCCGTGGGCATGACGACCTACCTCAACCTCGACGAGGCCAATCGTCGGCTCGAGATCGGCTCGACGTGGATCGGGCGCCCCGCCCAGGGCGTCGGCATCAACCCGGCCGCGAAGCTCCTGTTGCTGGAGCGCGCCTTCGACGTGCTCGGATGCGGCGCGGTCGAGTTCCGCACCCATTGGCACAACCATCAGTCCCGCGCGGCGATCGCCCGGCTCGGTGCCAAGCAGGACGGCGTGCTGCGCAACCACACGGTGTGGGCCGACGGCACGATCCGCGACACCGTCGTCTTCTCGATCATCGACGGCGAGTGGCCGACGGTCCGCGCCGCGCTGACCGCCCGCCTCCGCCAGCGCTGACGCCCCGCATCCGCTCACGCGCCGCATCCGTCCGGCCGCGGCATCCCTCCGGGCGCGGCATCTCTCCGGGCGCGGCATCTCCGTGTCTCAATCGTTCACGCGGATCGCGTCCGAACCCTGCACGAGTGAGACACGCACCGACCCCACGCCGCCCGTGTCTCGGACGTTCACGCCACGACGCTCCGGAACGTGCACGACGGAGACACGCACGATTCGAGGGCGGCGAGCGCCCGCGGATCCTCGCCCGCCGCGGAGCCGGAGTCAGCCGTCGATGACGGCGACGAGCTCGTCGAGGAAGGCGGAGAAGTCGGTGCCGCGGCGCACAATGCGCTGCACGGAATCGCGCTCGCTGAACACCTCGACGAACTGCTCGAACACGGTCTGGAAGGCTTCGCGATCGGTCTCGGAGAACGCCGCGAGCGCGACGACCTGCACCCGGGAATCCCCCCACGGCATCGGCGGGTCGGCGATCCCGATCGCGATGGCCGTGCGCACCGCGGTCATCCCGATCGCATGCGGCACCGCGAGGGCATCGGTGAACGCCGTCGATGACAAGTGCTCGCGTTCGATGGCCCGCTCGACGTAGTCCGCATCGATGATGCCGCGCTCGACCAGCATTCCGCCGAGCTGGCGGATGACACCCTCCTCGCCGTGCGACGCGTCGAGACCGCGCACGAACGACGCCGCGTCGAAGTAGCGCTCGAGCTCGGCGCGCAGCCGCGCGAGGCGGCGTCCACGGCGGATGCGGCCGGCGACGGCCTGGACGCGCTCGATGTCGCTGGGGGTCAGGAACGGCTGGATCCGCACGAAGCGCTCCCCCGACACGGGCGCATCGATCGTCGTCAGCACGAGATCGGTGTCGATCGCTGCCCAGTCGGGGTCGACCCGCGTCTCGACGTCGACGACCTCGATGGCCTGGCCGAGCGAACGGTCCACGCTCGAGCGCAGCAGCTCGTGGAGCTCGTAGTAGCCCGGACACACGATGGTCGCGGTCAACAAATTGTCGGAGCGACGGCTGCGCTCGAGCTGCCCGCCGACGTGCATCGCGATGTAGGCGATCTCGTCGTCCAGCAGCGGGATGTCGAGCCGCTCCTGCAGCCTGCTCGCGATGTAGACGGCGACGTCGAAGATCATCGGATACGTCGACTTCAGCGAGCGGGTCAGGGGGTTTCGCGACCACGCGTTCTCCCGGGCGCGAAGACGCAGATTCTGCACGTGCAGGCTCAGACGCTGCACGAACTCGGGCGCGAGGATGTCGACGAGGAACTCGGATGCGGCCTCGGCCACCACCTCGCTCACCACCTGCTCCACCTCGGCGTCCAGCGGCGTCCGCGCCGAATCGGCCGCACCGGGGGCGACGATGCGCGTCAGCACGATCGTCGCGAGGTGGATCGTGTCTCCCGTACCCAGGCGCACACCCAGATGCTCCTGGGCGAGCTCGTCGATGACCCGGGCGATCGCCGCCTGCGCATCGGTCGGCGTGGTCGCCGCCTCGTCCAGCGCGCGGCCGAGCGAGACCCGATCGGCCGAGATCGCGATGTGCATCAGCACATCGGCGATGCCGAACTCGTTCACGTAGTAGCCCAGCTCGCTCAACCGAGCCACGAGCTCCGCCTTGAACTGGCCGAATGCGCGCGGCGCGACGGACTCCTCACCCAGCGTGCGCCGCAGCGCCGAGAGGTCGAAGGCACCCTCGTCCATCTCGTCGTGCACGAGACGGCTGAGGAGCCGGCGCTGTGCGGCTTCGGAGCCGACGAGCCGTGCACGGGAGGCGGAGCGCTCCAGCACCAGCTCCGTGCCTCCCAAGAGCCCTCGCACCCGGGCGAGATCGGACTCGAGCGTGGCGGGGCTGACGAAGAGCCGGTCGGCCGTCTCGAAGACGTCGATGCCCTCATCGCCGGCGAGCAGCGCCCGCACGATCGTGTGGAGCCGGTCGCGCGGGGTTCCCGCATCCGTCGGGTGATCGCGCAGCGTGACGGCCGCCTCGGCGCCGGCGCGATAGCCCAGCGGACCCGATTCGACGGCACCGGCGGCACGCGCGTTCAACGCGGTGACGTAGCTGCGGATGCTGCGCGGCGTCACCCCGAGCAGGTCGGCCAGGGTGCCGGCGGTGATCCAATCGCGCTCGCGGACCAGGATGCCCAGCACCCTGTCCTGTCGCGCTCGCGTCACGTCACCCTCCGAGATCCCGGCTGGCACCGGCACTCCATTCCATCACGTGGGCGACAGGACGGGTCCGCCCTGCCGCGGCGATTTCCGCTCGGGGCGGAAGAACCTCTGGTTGCCGCGCTCTCGGGAGGTTCACAGGATGGAGAGGAAGGAGGCGGGTCGATGAGGATCCTGGTGGTGTGCGGCGCTGGTGCGTCGAGCACATTCGTGGCACAGCGGCTGCAGCGAGCGGCGGTGTCCGCCGGGCTCGATCTCCAAGCCGAGGCGGTACCGCACGTCGCGTTGACGGCGCGGATCGGCGAGGCGGAGCTTGTACTGATCGGACCGCACCTGACCCAGGTGGCGGACAGCATCCGAGAGGATGCGGAGCGCCACGGAGTTTCCGTGATCGTCCTGCCCGAGGACATCTTCACGGACCGAGACGGTCGGCGAACGCTCGACCTGATCACGAACCAGGCAGCGTCGCTGTCCGGCCCCACGGCCTGAGAAGGAAAGGCACCCACATGTCCCTCGCAACCCGAACCGTGCGCATCGGCTCGTCGCACGGCCTGCACGCCCGCCCCGCGAAGCTCTTCGCTCAGGCGGCCAAGGATGCGGGCGTCCCGGTGACGATCGCGAAGGACTCGGGGGCGGCGACGAACGCCGCCAGCATCCTCGGAGTCATCTCGCTCGGTCTGGATTACGGCGACTACGTGACCCTGACCGTGGAAGGCGGAGATGCCGAGGCGATCCTCGACCGCCTCGCAGACCTGCTGACCACCGACCACGACGCCGCCTGAGGAGAGACACCATGAGCACCACCATTCCCGGAGTCGGTATCGGACTCGGCGTCGCGCAGGGACCCGTCGCCCGCATGGCAGCGCCCCTTCCCGCGCCCGCCGATGAGCCGTCGACGCTCGATGTCGCGGCTGAGACGGCGCGCGTGAGAGAAGCCGTCGCGGCGGTCGCCCGTGAGCTGGAGCAGCGCGGCGCCACCGCCGGCGGTGCCGCGCAGGACGTCCTCGAGGCCCAGGCGATGATGGCCGAGGATCCGGCACTGGAATCCGAGGTCGACACACGTCTCGCCGCGGGCGCCACGGCCGAGCGCGCCGTGTACGACGCCTTCGCGAGCTTCCGCGACACCCTCGTCGCCGTCGGCGGCTACCTCGGCGAGCGCGCCGCGGACCTCGACGACGTCGCCCAGCGCGTGATCGCCCGCCTGCAAGGCGTCGCGGCACCCGGCCTCCCTGAGCCGGGGCACCCCTACGTTCTGGTGGCGACCGACCTCGCTCCCGCCGACACCGCGCTGCTGGATCTCGACCAGGTGCTCGCGCTCGTCACGAGCGAGGGCGGCCCCACCTCGCACACCGCGATCCTGGCCCGAGAGAAGGGCATCGTCGCCATCGTGGGCGCCGCCGGCGCCGCAGACCTCATCGACGACCAGGTCGTCATCGTGGACGCAGCCGCAGGCGTGGTCACCACCGACCCGACCGAAGATGAACTGCGTCGCGCGCAGAACCGCGCCGACGCGCGCGCCTCGGCCGCATCCGCCCCGATCACCGCGGGCGCTCTCGCCGACGGCACCGCGGTGCCGCTTCTGGCCAACCTCGGAAATCCCGAGGGAGCCGCCGAGGCCGTCGCACTGGGTGCCGAGGGCGTAGGCCTGTTCCGGACCGAGTTCCTGTTCCTCAGCTCCGCCAACGCGCCCACGGTCGCCCAGCAGCGCGAGTCGTACACGCGCCTGCTCTCCGCATTCCGCGGCAAGAAGGTCGTCGTCCGCGCCCTGGACGCGGGCGCCGACAAGCCGCTCGCCTTCCTCAACGATGCACACGAGGAGAACCCCGCGCTCGGGCTCCGGGGACTGCGCGCCCTCCGCGCGAACGAGGACATCCTGCGCGAGCAGCTCACAGCCCTCAGCGAAGCGGATGCGGCCGTCGCCGCATCCGGTGAACCCGCTGACCTCTGGGTCATGGCACCGATGGTCGCCACCGTCGAGGAGACGACCTATTTCGTGGAACTCGCTCGCGAGTTCGGCATCAAGACGGCCGGCGTCATGGTCGAGGTCCCCTCGTCCGCTCTGCTCGCCGACCG
Source organism: Microbacterium neimengense (assembly GCF_054782995.1). Lineage (NCBI taxonomy): Bacteria > Bacillati > Actinomycetota > Actinomycetes > Micrococcales > Microbacteriaceae > Microbacterium > Microbacterium neimengense. The sequence goes on along the minus strand of NZ_BAAGRK010000002.1, from coordinate 220,017 downwards.
CGTGCTCAAGCACGCCGACTTCGCGTCCATCGGGACGAACGACCTGACCCAGTACACGCTGGCCGCCGACCGTCTGCTGGGCTCTGTCGCCGGTTTCCAGGACCCGTGGCACCCCGCTGTTCTGGGGCTCATCGGGATCACCGGTCGCGCCGGAAAGGAACTCGGCAAGCCGGTCGGCATCTGCGGCGAGGCGGCAGCCGACCCGCTGCTGGCCGTCGTCCTGGTCGGCCTGGGCGCGACGAGCCTTTCGATGGCCCCGACCGCCCTGGCGGACGTGCGCGCCACCCTCCTGAAGTACACCCTCGAGGATGCCCGCCGCATCGCCGAGGCCGCCCTGTCCGCCGATGACGCCGCGTCCGCACGCGACGCCGCTCGTGCGGCCGCAACGCCCACCCTGTAACACCCCTTCACGCAAAGAGTAGAAAGAGACAGTCTCATGACGACGACGTCAGCTCCCGTCAAGCAGCCGGGAGGAGCCCGGGTCGCAGTCCAGCGATTCGGCACGTTCCTCTCCGGCATGATCATGCCCAACATCGCGGCCTTCATCGCCTGGGGCTTCATCACGATGCTCTTCATCCCCGCCGGGTTCTTCGGCGTGGACAGCCCCTTCGGCTGGCACTGGTACCCCGTCTCCGAGATCATCGGCGGTGGCGGCGACTCGGCCGTCATCGGGTGGAACGGCGCGATGACCGCGCTCGCCCAGGGCGACGGCGGCACCTTCCAGGCCTACGCGGGCCTCGTGGGGGCCATGGTCACGTACCTGCTCCCGCTGCTGATCGCGAACACCGCGGGCCGCATGGTCTACGGCGAGCGCGGCGGCGTGGTGGCCACCATCGCCACCATGGGTGTCATCCTCGGCACCAACATCCCGATGTTCCTCGGCGCGATGATCATGGGCCCGATCGCGGCCTGGATCACCAAGCAGATGGACAAGCTGTGGGACGGCAAGATCAAGCCCGGCTTCGAGATGCTGGTCAACAACTTCTCCGCCGGTATCCTCGGCATGATCCTCGCGATCATCGGCTTCTTCGCGTTCGGTCCGGTCTTCCTGGCCATCAGCGAGGGCCTCGGCAGCGCGGTGAACTGGCTGGTCTCGCTGAACCTGCTGCCGCTCGTGTCGATCATCGTCGAGCCGGCCAAGGTGCTGTTCCTCAACAACGCCATCAACCACGGCGTGTTCACTCCGCTGGGCATCCAGCAGGCGGACGAGGTCGGCAAGAGCATCCTGTTCCTCATCGAGGCCAACCCCGGCCCCGGCATCGGACTCCTGCTCGCGTTCTCGTTCTTCGGCGTCGGCATGGCCAAGGCCTCGGCTCCGGGCGCGGCGATCATCCAGTTCTTCGGCGGCATCCACGAGATCTACTTCCCGTACGCGCTGAGCAAGCCGATCACCATCCTCGCGCTCATCGCGGGTGGCGCGGCCGGCGTGACCACCAACATGGTGCTCGGCGGCGGTCTCGCCTTCCCCGCGGCCCCCGGCAGCATCATCGCCGTGGGAGCTGCGGCCATCGGCCCGGGCGTCGGCAACCTGCTGATCGTGTTCCTCTCCGTGCTCATCGCCGCGGCGGTCACCTTCATCCTGACGGCGATCATCCTGCGGGCCTCGCGTAAGCGCGACCTCGCGGCCGAGGCGGACACGTTCGGCGCGGCGATCGCTCAGACCGAGGCGAACAAGGGCAAGTCGTCCGCCGCCATGGACGCCCTGCGCGCCTCGAACTCCTCGGATGCGGTCGCCGCACGCGAGGCCAACGAGGTGCTCGACAAGCTCGAGACCGAGGTGGAGACCGGCGGCCTGGCCGACGGCGGCCTGCTCACGACGACGAAGGTCACCAACATCGTCTTCGCGTGCGACGCCGGCATGGGCTCCTCCGCGATGGGCGCGAGCGTGCTGCGCAACAAGATCAAGAAGGCGGGCGTCGAAGGCGTCACGGTCACCAACAAGGCGATCGCGAACCTCGACGGCAGCGAGGACTTGGTCATCACGCAGAACCAGCTCACCGACCGCGCGCGCAAGCAGACGCCGGGAGCTGTGCACGTCTCGGTCGACAACTTCATGAACTCTCCGAAGTACGAAGAGGTCGTGGACCTGGTGGTCGATCAGCAGAAGGATGGTCAGCAGGGCTGACCCACAGGATGCGGGTCGCACACCTCGTGCGACCCGCATCCGCGTCCCGCGGGCACGAGATGCCCGCGGTGCCGTGAGCAGGCAGCGCGCGGCAGGAACGGGAAAGGAAGAATCATGGCAGTTCTCGGTATCGGACAGGTGCGCATCCACTCGGGCGGCGCGAGCCGCGATGAGGCGATGCGCGAAGCGGCCGACATCCTCGAGTCCGCGGGGGCGGTCACGGGCAGGTACTTCGACGCCATGCAGCAGCGCGAGCAGGCCGTCTCGACCTACATGGGCAACGAGCTCGCGATCCCGCACGGCACCAACGAGACCAAGGACGAGATCCTCGCCTCCGGTCTGTCCGTCGTCCGCTACGACGGCGGCATCGACTGGGACGGCAACCCCGTGTCGTTCGTAATCGGCATCGCCGGCAAGGGCGACGAGCACCTCGACATCCTGTCGCAGATCGCGCTGCTCTTCTCCGACGAGGACGACGTCGCGCGTCTCAAGGCCGCCTCGACGCCCGAGGAGCTCTACGAGTTGCTCGCGTCGGTGAACGCATGAAGGCCGTCCACTTCGGCGCCGGCAACATCGGCCGCGGCTTCGTCGGTCTGCTCCTGCACGAGGGCGGTTACGAGGTTGTGTTCTCCGACGTGTCGGCCGGGCTCGTCGATGCGATCAACGCCGTCGACAGCTACACGGTTCACGAGGTCGGCGACGGAGGCACGGATGTCGTGGTCACCGGCTTCCGGGCGCTCAACAGCGCGGAAGACCCGCAGGCCGTCGTCGACGAGATCGCGTCGGCAGACGTCGTCACGACCGCGGTAGGCCCCACGATCCTGAAGTTCGTGGCTCCTCTGATCCGCGCCGGACTCGCCCAGCGCGACGAGACCCTCGCACCGCTGCAGGTGATGGCCTGCGAGAACGCGATCGGCGCCACCGACCAGCTGCGCGCGCACATCGAGGAGCAGGCAGGCGATGACTGGTCGGCACTGTCCGCGCGTGCCGTGTTCGCGAACACCGCGGTCGACCGCATCGTGCCGGGCCAGCCGGCGGATGCCGGTGTCGACGTGGTCGTCGAGCCCTTCTACGAATGGGCGATCGAGCAGGCGCCTTTCCAGGGCGAGCTGCCCCGCATCCCGGGCGCGCATTTCGTGGACGACCTGGCGCCGTACATCGAGCGCAAGCTCTTCACGGTGAACACGGGCCACGCCGCGACCGCTTACTACGGCGCGCGCGCGGGCATCGAGCGGATCTCGGATGCGCTCGCCTCCGCCGAGATCGCCGCGGCCGTCTCCGCGACGCTCGCCGAGACGTCCGCCGTGCTCATCGCAAAGCATGAGTTCGCGCCCGACGAGCTCGCCCGCTACCGGGAGACGATCCTGTCCCGCTTCCGTAACCCGGCCCTGCCCGACACGGTGTGGCGCGTGGGCCGTCAGCCGTTGCGCAAGCTCTCGCGCCACGAGCGCTTCGTCGGCCCCGCCGCGGAGGCGGCGGAGCGCGGGCTGTCCACCGAGGCTCTCGTTGCGACCATGGGTGCCGCGCTCTCCTTCTCTTCCCCCGAAGATCCGGAGGCCGTCGAGCTGCAGCGTCTGCTGGGCACGAAGAGCGCCGCCGCGTTCACGACCGAGGTCACAGGGCTCGAGGCACAGCATCCGCTGTTCGCCGCCGTGCGCGACGTCGTCGCAGCACACCAGGCGGTCTGAGCATCCGCTTACGATCCCCGCACCCGTCCGCCGACGGGTGCGGGGATCGCCGCATTCTCACGGCCAGCTGCCTCTAGCCTGGACCGGTGCCCGATCCCTCGCCTTCTCGTCCTCGCCGCCGCATCCGACGGGCTCTGGCATGGTCGTTCGGCGGCCTGGGCGCACTCGTGGTAGCCGGCGTTCTGGGCGTGCTCATCTGGGGACAGGTGGGCGTCATGGCTGCCGAGCCCGGGCCTCTCGACGCGGTTCGCGCCGACACGGCGATCACCCTCGACGAACAGGCCGGTGCGATCGTCCTCTCCCCCGCATCCGGCTCATCCGAGGTGGGGCTCGTGTTCATCCCGGGCGCCAAAGTCGAGCCGATCGCGTATGCAGCCACGCTCTCAGGTCTCGTGGACGACGGCATCACGGTCGTGATCACACGCCCCTGGTACAACCTCGCGTTCCTCGATCCGCGACCGCTCGACGCGTTCACCTCCCTCGCGCCCGGCGTCGACACGTGGATGGTGGGCGGCCACTCGCTCGGCGGCGTGCGTGCCTGCCAGCTGGCAACGGATGCGGACGCACTCGTGCTCTTCGCCTCCTACTGCGCGAACGACGTGTCGGCGACGGAGCTCCCCGTGCTCAGCATCGGCGGCAGCGAGGACGGACTGTCGACCCCGGCGAAGATCCGGGATGCCGCGCATCTTCTTCCGGCCGACGCCCAGTTCGTCGAGATCGACGGCGCGTCGCACGCATCCTTCGGCGCCTACGGCCCGCAGGCAGGCGACGGCACGCCCACGATCGGCGAGGCTGAGATGACCCGGCGGGTGACGGAGCTCGTCACCGACTTCGCCGCGTCGCTGCCTCGCTGACCCCGTGCCCCCGGCGGCAGCGCCCCGTCGGGCGCGGCATCCAGCATCCCGTGTCTCATTCCTTCACGTCCCGGGCCACAAGTGCGTGCACGCCTGAGACGCGCAGCGCACCCTGTCGCGTCCGTGCCTCACCAATTCACCTGGCACACATAAAGACCGTGCACGGTCGAGACACGCAGCTCAGCCGAGCCCCAGCGCGTCTCACTCCTTCACGCCGCAGGCTCCAAGTGCGTGAACATTTGAGACACGCACCGAGCGCGCCGAGGTCAGAGCGCGGACCGCGACCCCCGGTCCGTCCAGCCCCGTGCGATGAGCGCTGCACGTACCTTGGCGACCGCGATTCCCGGGTCGGGTGAGAGGTGGTGATCCAGGATGCGGACGAGGTGCCATCCCGCATCCCGAATCGCGTCCCAGCGATCCGCGTCGCGGCGGAACTGCGTGACGCTGAACGCGTGTTGACGCCCGTCGTACTCCACGGCCACACGGTATGCAGGAAACGACTCATCCAGACGCGCGATGGTGCGTCCCTGTGCGTCCCGAAGCGGCAGGTTGAGCTCAGGTTCGGGTAGTCCCGCGCGCACCAGCACCAGACGCAACAGCGTCTCCCGCCCAGACTCCGACCCCTCCCGGATGAGTGACAGCGGCTCGCCGAGGACGTCGCCGCGCATCCGCAGTGCCTCGGTCGTCAGCGCCCGGATGGTGGTGACGGGACGGTCGCGACGCACGAGGTGATCGGCGGCGACGACGAGGTCATCCGTCATCCAGGTTCGGGATGCCTGCACCCAGGCTCTCTCGGGAGCTTCAACAGGAAGCCGACCGAGCAGGCGGATGCCGGGGTCCCGCTGCTGCAGACGGTGGCCGTTCACACCGCGGGTCCGCGGCGGGGAGGCGGGCCGGTGCACCGAGACGTGCACCGCCCGCGCATCCGGCGCCGGAACCGTGGCGCCGTAGAGGGCGAGTGCCGTGGCGTGGCTGAAGAATTGCCCCTCCCGCAGACGGGGCAGATACCAATGGCACAGCCGGATGAGCTCGTCGATCTTCGGATGCGGCTCCGGCCGCTCCGCACGCACGCCATGGAACGGTGCGATGAACCGGCTCCCTTGGAGAACCCCGCGTCCGATTCCGGCCTCCCGCGCGGATCTATAGGAGAAGGCGGAGGTCGGGAACGCCGCGTCGGTCATCCGCAGATCCCATCACGGCAACGCACCGCGTCTCCCCCCGCTCGCGCGCATCGTCGGCGACCCGCCGAACTCACACACTTGGGGAGGGCCCGTCTTGCCGACGGCCACACACGGGTCTCAGTCGTTCACGCTCGAGAGGCGCTGAAAGTAAATCAGTGAGCCAAGCACCCGAGGCACCCGCACTCGCGTCTCACTGGTTCACGCTCAACGACCCGAAACCGTGGACAATCGAGACACGGAGCGAGAGCGCCGACAGGTACCCGCATCCGTGTCTCACTCCTGCACCCCACGCACACCAAAAACGTGAACAAGTGGGACACGGAGAGTCGGAGCCACCAAGCAGCCGCCTCCGTGTCTCACCGGTTCACGCCCGACGCCTAGCGACGGTGAACGATTGAGACACGGGGTGGAAGAGCGCCGAACCCAATGCCGCCGGGGCGGCATCCGCCGCATCGAGGCTCAGCGATCGAAGCCGTCGCTGATGAGGTCGATCAACTCCTCGCGCTCCTCGACCGGGAGGAACACGCCCGCGGCGGCGTTGATCTGGAAGGTCTCGAGGTCGTCCAGACCGTAGTCGAACGCCTCCACCAGCAGCGCCAGCTCGCGGGTGAGCGAGGTGCGGCTCTGCGTGCGGTTGTCGACGTTCACCGTGACGGCGAAGCCGAGCTGGTAGAGCAGGTCGAACGGATGGTCCGCCATCTCCTCGCCCCAGGCCGCGATCGCACCGGTCTGCAGGTTGGAGCTCGGCGAGAGCTCGAGCGGGATCTCCCGGTCGCGCACCCAGCGCGCCAGGTCTCCGAAAACGACCTCGACGACGTCCCCCTCGCGCGAGACGACCTCGAGGTCCTGGGCGATGCGCACACCGTGCCCCAGACGCAGGGCGCGTCCGTCCAGGAGCGCCGAGCGGATCGAGTCCAATCCGGCAGCCTCGCCGGCGTGAACCGTGACGGGGAAGAACTGGGAGGCGAGGTAGTCGAAGGCCTCGCGGTGGCGCGACGGCAGGAACCCGTCCTCCGGCCCGGCGATGTCGAACCCGACGGCGCCGCGGTCACGGAAGGCGACGGCGAGCTTGGCGATCTCCAGCGAACGGTCGGTGTGGCGCATCGCGGTGATGAGCTGACCGATGCGGATGTCGCTTCCCGCGTCCGCGGCCGCATCCTCACCCTCTTCGATCCCCTCCTGCACGGCCTCGACGACCTCTTCGAGCGACAGGCCGCCCGACAGGTGCTGCTCGGGAGCCCAGCGCACCTCGCCATAGATCACGCCGTCGGCGGCCGCGTCCTCGACGAACTCACGCGCGATCCGCGTGAGGTTCTCCCTCGTCTGCATCACCGATGTCGTCAGATCGAACGTCTTGAGGTATTCCACGAGCGATCCCGAGTCGCTCGACTCGGCGAACCAGTCGGCGAGGTCGTCGCCGTCGCTCTCGGGCACGGGCACACCCGCGGCCTCCGCCAGCTCGATGATGGTGTCGGGGCGCACGGCGCCGTCGAGGTGGTCGTGCAGGGAGATCTTGGGCAGACTCCGCAGCGACACTCCGTCGAGGGTGGCATCGCCGTTCTGGTCGATAGGCATGGGGGGTGCTCCTCGCTGGTGGCGGTGATTCTCAGGCGGTGATGCGTTCTGCGACGCGGGCGGATGCGGCCGGTGCCGCATCGCCGATGTCCCATGCTCCCTCGAGCGCCTCGAGAGCGCGCGGGAAACGTGCAGCATCCTCCGCCGACAGGGTGAACAGCGGGTGACCCGCTTCGATGCGCTCACCGAGCTGCGCGTGCAGGTCGATGCCGGCAGCGTGCACCACGGCGTCCTGCGGGCGTGCGCGTCCCGCGCCCAGCCGCCAGGCGGCGATGCCGAACGGCAGCGCCTCCAGGCGAGTGACGACGCCGGAACGGGGGGCGAGCACGGTGTGCGTCTCGCGGGCGACAGGCAACGCGGCATCCGGGTCGCCGTCCTGCGCGATGATCATGCGACGCCAGACGTCCATGGCCCGACCGTCCTTCAGCGCCGCCTCGACGTCCGCGTCGGGCTGACCGGCCAGCGTCAGCATCTCGCGGGCGAGGGCGACCGTCAGTTCGACGACGTCGGCAGGGCCCCCGCCGGCGAGCACCTCCACCGACTCGCGCACCTCGTTCGCGTTGCCGATCGCCCGACCCAGCGGGCTGTTCATGTCGGTGAGCAGGGCCGTCGTCGCAACGCCCGAGTCGTTGCCGAGTGCGACCATCGTGCGCGCGAGCTCGCGAGCCCTGTCGATGTCCTGCATGAAGGCGCCCGAACCGAACTTCACGTCGAGGACGAGGGATGCGGTGCCCTCCGCGATCTTCTTCGACATGATGCTCGACGCGATCAGCGGGATGGCCTCGACGGTGCCCGTGACATCACGCAGCGCGTACAGGCGCTTGTCGGCGGGTGCGAGCCCCGAGCCCGCGGCGCAGATCACGGCGCCGACGTCGTCCAGCTGCGCGAACATCTCGTCGTTGGACAGGGCGGCGCGCCACCCCGGGATCGACTCGAGCTTGTCGAGCGTGCCACCCGTGTGCCCGAGGCCGCGTCCCGAGAGCTGCGGCACCGCGACACCGAATGCCGCCACCAGCGGCGCCAGTGGAAGGGTGATCTTGTCTCCCACGCCGCCGGTGGAGTGCTTGTCGACCGTGGTCTTGGACAGCGCCGTGAAGCTCATCCGCTCACCGGAGGCGATCATCGCGTCGGTCATCACGCGGATCTCGTCCCGGCTCATGCCGTTCAACAGCACGGCCATCGCGAAGGCGGACATCTGCGCGTCCGTCACGTACTCCCGCGTGTAGGCGTCGATCATCCACCGGAGCGCTGCTTCGTCGACGGGTCGTCCGTCGCGCTTGGCGCGGATCACATCGACGGCGTCGAAGGGCTCGACGGCGCTCATCGGCGATACTCCTCGAGGTCGCGGGGGCCGAACGCGTCGGGCAGGACCTCATCGATCGTGCGGATGCCCGACACCGTCTCCAGCAGCATCCCCGGCAGTGCGAACTCGTTCAGCAGCTGACGACAGCGACCGCAGGGCATGATCGTCTGGCCGTCGCCGTTCACACACACGAACGCGACGAGCTGGCCGCCCCCCGTCATGTTCAGATCCGAGACGAGCCCGCACTCCGCGCACAGTCCGACGCCGTAGGAGGCATTCTCGACGTTGCAGCCCGAGACGATCCGCCCGTCGGTGACGAGCGCGGCCGCGCCCACCTTGTAACGGGAGTAGGGCGCGTAGGCGCGCTGCATGGCCTCGGTGGCGGCGGTGCGCAGCTCGTCCCAGTCGATGTCGGTCACGGTGTCCTCTCGAGAAAGCGGATGCGGGCCTCAGCCCTTGATGTACGGCTTGCCCGCAGCGGCGGGGCCCCGGATCTGCCCGGCGAAGCCGGCCACGGCCAGGATCGTCACGACGTAGGGCAGCATGAGCATGAATTCGCTGGGGATCGGCGTCTTGAGGATCGTCAGCAGGTTCTGCAGGTTCGTGGCGAACCCGAACAGCAATGCCGCGAGCGTCGCGCGGATCGGGTCCCAACGGCCGAAGATGACCGCGGCGAGGGCGATGAAGCCGAGGCCGGCGGTCATGTCCTTGCCGAACTGCGGCACCGACACCAGCGTGAAGTACGCCCCGCCGATGCCGGCGATCGCGCCGGCGAGCGACACGTTCCAGAACCGCGAGGCGTTCACCTTGATCCCCACCGTGTCGGCGGCCTGCGGATGCTCGCCGACGGCGCGCAGGCGGAGCCCCCAACGAGTGCGGTACAGCCCCCAGGCCACGAGCGCGACCGTGATGAACATCAAGTACACGATGAACGTCTGGTTGAACAGCACCGGCCCGATGACGGGGATCTCGCTGAGACCGGGGATCTGCAGCCGAGTGAAGCGCTCGGGGCGGTTCAGCTGGTCCTCGTTCGGTGCCAGCAGGGCCCCGTACAGGAATCCCGTCAGCCCAGTGACCAGAACATTGAGCACGACACCGACGATGACCTGGTCGACGAGGTACTTGATCGCGAACGCGGCGAGCACGAACGACACGAGAACGCCGCCGATCATGGCGCCGATGAGCCCGATGAAGGGGTTGCCGGTGATGCTGGACAGCAGCGCCGCGGAGAACGCCCCGAGCAGCAGCTGTCCCTCGATGGCGACGTTGACGACACCGACTCGCTCTCCGATCACGCCGCCGAGGGCGCCGAACACGAGCGGAACCGACAGCGACACGGCGCCGAAGAGCAGGCTCGGAACCGGGACGAGCCCGTCGGCACCGGCCCACACGAGGAACGCGAAGACGCCGAGGATGCTGAACGCGATGGTCAGCCAGAGAGGCTGGCGACGGTACGACCACGCGAGCCAGAAGGCGACGAGCGTCAGAACCAGCAGAACCGCCCATACCAGCCACGATGTGACGGCCGTGGGCACGCCCACATCCGCCAAGGCCAGCGCCTGCGACGGGTCGCCGAGGCGGAACGAAGACGTGCCGTCGCGCGGAGAGAGGCCGAACAGCGCCGCCAGCAGGGCGACGACCGCGGCCAGCACGATGGGGCCCTTGAAATGACGCTGCTTGACGACGGCGAGGTGGATCGTGCCGTCGCTCTGTTCGAGCTGCGCCGTGGCGTTTTCAGAGATCGGAGCGCTCACGCGGCCACCGCCTTCTTCGCGGCCTTGGCTCGCGCCTTGGCGGCCTTCTCGGCATCGGATTTGGGCAGGAAGAACACCGCGCGCAGCAGCGGCGGCGCGGCGATGAAGAGCACGATGAGCGACTGCACGACGAGAACGATGTCCACCGGGATGCCCTGGGCCTGCATCGAGAAGGATCCGGCCTTCAGCGCGCCGAACAGGATTCCCGCGGCGAACGTGCCCCAGGCGCGGCTGCGCCCGAGCAGGGCGACCGTGATGGCGTCGAAGCCGATGCCGGCGTCGATCGTGGCGCCGAATCCGGTCGTCACGGTTCCCTGGATCTGGTTCATCGCCGCGAGACCGGCGAGACCGCCCGCGAAGAGCATCGCGTAGATGTAGAGGCGATCGACGCTCATGCCCGCCGCACGCGCGGCGTGCGGGTTCTCCCCCACTGCCCGCAGACGCAGGCCGAGGCTGGAGCGCTCGATGAGCCACCACACGAAGACGGTCGCCGCGATGACCACGACGAAGCCCCAGTTGAGCTGCGGGAACTGCGGCCCCAGCAGGTCGGGGAACTGCGCCGACTCGGGGGTCGGTTTCGTGATGGGCTGGTTGGTCCCCTCCATCTGGAGCAGACCGGGGGTTCGCAGCATCCAGAGCAGCAGGTAGTACGCCACGTAGTTGAGCATGATCGTGAGGATCACCTCGTGGGCACCCGTGCGGGCCTTCAGCAGACCCACCAGGCCGCCCCACAGCGCCCCGCCGACGATGCCCGCGACGAGCGTGATGGGCAGGTGCAGCCAGAGGGGCAGATCGAGGTTGAAGGCGAACAGTCCTGCGAACATGGCCGCGATGAGCATCTGACCGCGGGCGCCGATGTTGAAGAGCCCCGCGCGGAAGGCGAGGGCCACGCCGAGACCCGCCGCGATGAGCGGCGTCGCGAAGCCCAGCGCGTTCGTCAACGGCCGGATCTGCGCCGCGAAGTCCGCACCTCGGGCGTTGAAGATCGCTCCGCGGAACAGTGCCTCGTAGCCGTTGTAGACGGCCTGCCAGATGGCCACGAAGGTGTCGCCCGGCCGCGCGAAGAAGTAACCGGATGCGGCCTGCACATTCTCGTTGGTGACGGCGATGAGGACGCCGCCGACGATCATGGCGAGCACGATCGCGAGCAGCGTCGTCACCGCGCTGCCGCGCATGAGCTCACGCAGGAAGATGCCGGATCGCGTGGGGGCGATCTCCTCGCCGGTCAGCGGACCGGTCGCGCGCGGGAGCTCGGCCTCACCATCGCTCGGGCGCGCGCTCCCGTCGCTCGTGGGCGTCGAACCGCTCATGCGGCCACCTCCGGGTCGGTTGCGCCGGCCATCATGAGGCCGAGGGTGTCACGGGACGTGTCGCCGGGGACGATGCCGACGACGGTGCCGCGGTACATCACGGCGATGCGGTCGGCGAGGGCGCTGACCTCATCCAGCTCGGTCGAGACCACGACGATCGGGATGCCGGCATCCCGCGTCTCGATGATGCGCTTGTGGATGAACTCGATGGATCCGACGTCGACGCCGCGGGTGGGCTGAGCGACGACCAGCAGGCGCAGGTCGCGGCTCATCTCGCGCGCGATGACCACCTTCTGCTGGTTTCCACCCGACAACGTGCCCGCGGGAGTCTCCGGGCCGCGGGTGCGGATGTCGTACTCCTGGATACGGTCGCGCGCGAACGCATCCAGGGCGCGGCGGCGCAGCGTGCCGCCGCGGGCGAAAGCGGGGTCGGACGAACGATCGAGCACGAGGTTCTCGGCGACCGAGAAACCGCCGACCAGGCCGTCTTCCTTCCGGTCCTCCGGAACGAACCCGACACCCTCGTCGAGGATCGCTCGCACGCTCTTGCCGACCAGCTCGGTGCCATCGAGGCTGATCGAGCCCTCGACGCGCGCCGCGAGGCCGACGATCGCTTCGACGAGTTCGGTCTGGCCGTTGCCCTGGACCCCGGCGACCGCGAGCACCTCTCCGGGGCGCACGTCGAAGTCGACGCCGTCGACGACGATCGCACCGGTGGAGGTGAGAACACGCAGCCCGCTGACCTTCAGGCCCCCCTCGCCGAGCGTCGGCGGCTCCTTCTGGACGGTGAGCTCGACAGCACGCCCCACCATGAGGGAGGCGAGCTCGGTGTTGGTCGCGGTCGGCGACGCTTCGCCGACGACCTTGCCGAGTCGGATGACGGTGATGCGGTCCGCGACCTCGCGGACCTCACGCAGCTTGTGCGTGATGAAGACGATGGAGGTGCCCTCGTCGCGCAGCTGGCGCATGATCGCCATGAGTTCGTCGGTCTCCTGCGGCGTCAGCACCGCAGTGGGCTCGTCGAACACGAGGACCTTCGCGTCGCGGGAGAGCGCCTTGATGATCTCGACGCGCTGCTGTACGCCGACGGGAAGGTCGCCCACGAGGGCGTCCGGATCGATCTCGAAGCCGAAGCGCTGCGCTACGTCGCGCACGTGCCGTCGGGCGGCGTTGAGATCGAGGCGACCGAGAGCTTTCGTGCTCTCGTGTCCGAGCATCACGTTCTCGGCGACGGTGAAGACGGGGATGAGCATGAAGTGCTGATGCACCATGCCGATGCCGGCGGCCATGGCATCGCCGGGGCCGCGGAAGTTCTGGACGACGTCGTCCAGGAGGATCTCGCCCTCGTCGGCGCGATACAGGCCGTACAGCACGTTCATCAACGTGGACTTACCGGCACCGTTCTCGCCCAACAGCGCGTGGATCTCGCCGGGCTCGACCACCAGATCGATGTGGTCGTTGGCGACGAGGCTGCCGAATCTCTTGGTGATCCCGCGGAGCTCGAGCTTCATAGATGCACCCTACCTGGGTCGAAATTGCCTGTCGAAGGCGTCGGAACGGGACTCGGGGCGAGCGGCTGGATAGCCACTCGCCCCGAGGTGGTGCGGTTCAGATCAAGAACCGGCGGGAGAGTTCTTCGACGTCACCGTGATGGTGCCGGCGATGATGTCTTCCTGGAGCTTGGCCAGCTCGTCGGTCAGCCCCGCAGGCAGCTGCGACTCGAAGTCGTGGAAGCTCGAGAGCTTGACGCCCTCGTTCTTCAGCGTGCCGACGTAGGGGGTCGGGTCGAAGTCTCCCTTGGAGGCCGCCATCGTGGCGTCGTAGACGGCGACGTCGATCGCCTTCATGATCGAGACCAGCGTGACGTCCGCGACGCTGTCGTCAGCGACGGCGAGGTCACTGTCGACACCGAGCATGAGCGTGTTCTTGCCGCTGTCGGCGATGGCCGCGGCGGCGCTCTTGTAGATCGGTCCGCCCACGGGCAGGATCACGTCGACGCCCTGGTCGAGCACACCCTGAGCGGTCTGCTTCGCGGTGTCGTTGGCGTCGAAGCCGCCGGTGAACGACCCCTCCTGCGTGTCGACGTTCCAGCCGAAGAGCTGGACGTTCGCGCCCTTGTCCTCGTTGTACTTCTCGACGCCCAGCTCGTAGCCGTCCATGAAGACCGCCACCGAGGGGATCTGCATGCCGCCGAAGGTGCCGACCTTGTTCACGCCCGACTGAGCGGACCAGGCAGCGGCCGCGTAGCCACCGAGGTAGGCGGCCTCAGCGGTGTTGAAGACGAGCGGCTTGATGTTCGGCGCGTCGGTCTTGCCGTCGAAGTCGGTGTCGGCGTAGTCGTCGATGATCGCGAAATCGAGGTCCGGGTTCGCGTTGGCGGCCTCGACGGTCGCGGCGGCGAGCTTGAAGCCGACCGCGATCACCAGGGTGCAGCCCTCGGAGATGGCCGTCTGCATGTTGGGCGCGTAGTCGTTGTCGTTGGTCGACTCGAACTCGAGCGCGGAGACACCGAGTTCCTTGACGGCCTTGTCCATGCCGTTCTTGGCGGACTCGTTGAACGACTTGTCGTCCCAGCCGCCCGCATCGGAGACCAGGCACGGCTTGAAGCCGTCGACGACGTCGGATGCGGAGCCGCTCGTCGTTTCGGTCGTGGGGGCGGAACCACAGCCGGCCAGCAGCACCGCGGTGGCCGCGATCGCCAGGCCGCCGAGCAGCGCCTTGGTCGTCGTCTTCTTCACGAGTCCTCCATCAAGAGACGTAAGAATGCCCCGGCAGTTCCGGGGACGGATGCGGCAACGTTACCTAATGTGACGCGCGCACAACGGGCCGAGCGGCAGGCCGCAACGCAATGGTTACAAACGGCCCGTGACGCGCGTCTCGCCCGGCTGCGGCGCGGCGCCGCATCCGGTCTCAGAGCACGTCGCCGCGGCCGTTGAGTTTCAGCGCGTCGACGACCTGCTTGACCCGCTGCGCGTGCTCGGTCGTGGTGACCAGGAGGGCATCGGGGGTGTCGACCACGACGATGTCCTGCACGCCGATGAGGCTGATCACACGTTGCGTCTGCGTCACCACGATGCCACTGGAGGCGTCGGAGAGGATCCGCGCGTGCTCGCCGAGCACGGCGAGGTCGTTCTTCCGGCCGTTCGAGACGAGCTTGGTGAGGCTCGCGAAGTCGCCCACATCGTCCCAGTCGAAGTGGCCGGGGATGACGGCGAGCTTGCCCTTGGCGGCCGCAGGCTCGGCGACCGTGTAGTCGATCGCGATCTTCTTCAGGGCGGGCCAGATGCGGTCGACGGCCGGACCGCGGCGGTCGCGGTCGTCCCAGGCGTCCGCCAGTTCGACCAGACCCGCGTGCAGCTCGGGCTCGTTCGCCTCGATCTCGGCCAGCAGCACATCCGCGCGCGAGATGAACATGCCGGCGTTCCAGGAGTAGGCGCGGTCGGTGAAGTACTCGCGCGCCGTGGCGAGATCGGGCTTCTCGACGAAGCGATCGACGAGAGCCGCTTCCGGGGCGCCGTCGATGATGAGTTCGTCGGCCTTCTTGATGTACCCGAACCCGGTGGACGGCTCCGAGGGCTGGATGCCGATCGTGCAGATGTATCCGGCGCGAGCCACCGCTACCGCCTGACGGACGGCGAAGTCGAAGACCCGAGAGCCTTGGATCACGTGGTCCGCGGCGAACGAGCCGATCACGACGTCCGGCTCGCGCCGCACCAGGATGGCGGCGGCGAGGCCGATCGCCGCAGTGGAATCGCGCGGCTCGGATTCCAGGAACACGTTCTTGTCGGGGATGCCGGGCAGTTGCTCCTCGACCGCAGCGCGGTGCGCACGCCCGGTGACGACCGCGATCCGGTCGTGGCCGGCCAGCGGCTCCAGACGGTCCCAGGTGTCGCGCAGCAGCGTCTGTCCGGAGCCGGTCAAGTCGTGCAAGAACTTCGGCGCGTCGGCCCGCGAGAGCGGCCAGAGCCTGCTGCCGATGCCGCCGGCCGGAATGACGGCGTAGAAACCCTCGATCTCATTCCCCATACCGGACACCCTATCCGCCGCATATGTCGCGCGAATGTCGGCGGCCGAACGCTCGACCCCCGAGCACCATCCCCCGATTTATCTCGACGTCGAGATTGTTAGGTTCGCCTAAAGGGCGCCGTCGTGCTGCGGCGAATACACTGTCGGCAGCGCCCGCGTGACGCAGGGGACCAGCAAAAACCCCGAAGGGCAACGCCTGCCCCACCGTGTTCGATCAGGGAGGACGACCGTGGCTGCACCGGCACGCGTCACACCATCGCTCGCTCAGACGACGTCCAAGACGCCGCGCGGAACGCTCTACCGCGGCAACGAGGGCATGTGGTCGTGGGTGCTGCACCGCATCACGGGTGTGTCGATCTTCTTCTTCCTGCTCGTGCACGTGCTCGACACCGCCCTCATCCGCGTCTCCCCCGAGGCGTACGACGCGGTCATCGGCACCTACAAGAACCCCGTGATGGGTATCGGCGAGGTCGTGCTCGTCGCGGCGATCGCGTACCACGCCTACAACGGCCTGCGCATCATCGTCGTCGACTTCTGGTCGAAGGGCGCGCGCTACCAGCGTCAGCTCTGGTGGATCGTGCTGGGCCTCTGGGCCGTCACCATGCTCGGCTTCGCGCCCCGCCACCTCATGAACGTCTTCGCCGCGACGGGAGGCGGTCACTGATGAGCGCGACGATCGCCGATCCCCGCAGCCCGTTCTCCGCCCCGCGCCGCCGGGGCCCCAACCTCGAGAAGTGGGGCTGGGTGTACATGCGTGCCTCGGGCCTCGTGCTCGTGGTGCTGATCTTCGGACACCTCTTCGTCAACCTCATGACGGGCGACGGTATCCACCAGATCGACTTCGCTTTCGTCGCCGGCAAGCTCTCCTCGCCGTTCTGGCAGTGGTGGGATGTCGCGATGCTCTGGCTCGCCCTCATCCACGGCGGCAACGGGATGCGCACGATCGTCAACGACTACGTCACGCACGCGACCACGCGGCGCGTGCTCGTCTGGGCGATCTGGATCGTATCGGCGTTCCTGATCCTGCTCGGCACCCTCGTCGTCTTCACCTTCGACCCCTGCCTCGGCGTGACCAGCGACAGCGTGATGTGGGAGGTGTGCCAGTAGGCACGCCGCGTCCCACGGATCAGAACAGACAAGAGGAATCCCACCTGTGAGCACTCACTCCACCGCGGACACCGTCGTCAAGGACGGTGTCTACTACCACCAGTTCGACATCGTGATCGTCGGCGCCGGCGGCGCCGGGATGCGGGCGGCGATCGAGGCCGGGCCCGGCGCGAAGACCGCCGTCATCTCCAAGCTCTACCCCACCCGCTCGCACACGGGTGCCGCGCAGGGCGGAATGGCCGCAGCCCTCGCCAACGTCGAAGAGGACTCCTGGGAGTGGCACACCTTCGACACGATCAAGGGCGGCGACTACCTCGTCGACCAGGATGCGGCGGAGATCCTCGCCAAGGAGGCCATCGACGCGGTCATCGACCTCGAGAACATGGGTCTGCCGTTCAACCGCACCCCCGACGGCAAGATCGACCAGCGTCGTTTCGGCGGCCACACCGCCGACCACGGTAAGAGCCCGGTGCGCCGCGCCTGCTACGCGGCCGACCGCACCGGCCACATGATCCTGCAGACGCTGTTCCAGAACTGCGTGAAACTCGGCATCAACTTCTTCAACGAGTTCTACGTGCTCGATCTGATCACGGTGGATGACGGCGGCGCCACGAAGGTCGCCGGCGTCGTCGCGTACGAGCTGGCCACCGGCGATCTGCACGTCTTCCAGTCGAAGGCCGTGGTGTTCGCTACGGGCGGCTTCGGCAAGATCTTCAAGACCACCTCGAACGCCCACACCCTCACCGGTGACGGCGTCGGCATCGTCTGGCGCAAGGGGCTGCCGTTGGAGGACATGGAGTTCTTCCAGTTCCACCCGACCGGCCTTGCCGGCCTCGGTATCCTCCTCACCGAGGGTGCGCGCGGCGAAGGCGCCATCCTGCGCAACGCCTCGGGCGAGCGCTTCATGGAGCGCTACGCGCCGACCATCAAGGACCTCGCGCCGCGCGACATCGTCAGCCGCTGCATGGTTCAGGAGGTCGAGGAGGGTCGCGGCGCCGGACCGCACAAGGACTACGTCCTCCTGGACTGCACGCACCTGGGTGCCGAGGTGCTCGAGACCAAGCTCCCCGACATCACCGAATTCGCCCGTACCTATCTCGGCGTCGACCCGGTCGTCGAGCCCGTACCGGTGATGCCGACGGCGCACTACGCCATGGGCGGCATCCCGACCAACATCGAGGCCGAAGTCCTGAGCGACAACGACACCGTCGTTCCCGGTCTCTACGCCGCGGGCGAGTGCGCGTGTGTTTCGGTGCACGGCTCCAACCGCCTCGGCACCAACTCCCTGCTCGACATCAACGTGTTCGGAAAGCGGGCCGGACGCAACGCGGTGAAGTACGTCCAGAGCGGCGCGGACTTCGTTCCGCTGCCCGAGGACCCGGCCCGCGACGTGCGCGAGATGATCGAGGGCTTGCGCAACAACCCCGGCACCGAGCGCATCGCGGTGCTGCGCAAGACGCTCCAGGACGAGATGGACCGCAAGGCCCAGGTGTTCCGCACCGACCAGTCCTTGGGCGAGGTCATGCTCGTCATCGCCGAGCTGCGTGAGCGCTACAAGAACATCCACGTCGACGACAAGGGCAAGCGCTACAACACCGATCTGCTCGAGGCCGTCGAGCTCGGCTTCCTCCTCGACATCGCCGAGGTCGTCGCCGTCGCCGCACGCAACCGCAGGGAGAGCCGCGGCGGCCACATGCGCGACGACTACCCGACGCGCGACGACGAGAACTACATGAAGCACACGATGTCCTACCTGTCGGGCGATGCGCACTCCTCGCACCCGGAGGACCACATCCGCCTCGATTGGAAGCCGGTCGTCTTCACCAAGGACGAGGCCGGGGAACTGCGCTACCCGCCGCTGGAGAGGAAGTACTAAGCATGGCCGCCACCGCCATCGCCGAGACCGCCACCGAGGCCCCCGAGGTGCAGGAGACCAACGACTCCGGCATCCAGGCGTTCCTGGTCACCTTCATCGTGCGCCGGTTCAACCCGGAGCTGGACGAGGAGCCGCGCTGGGTCGACTACGACGTCGAGGTCTACTCCACCGACCGCGTTCTCGACGCGCTGCACAAGATCAAGTGGGAGGTCGACGGTTCGCTCGCCTTCCGCCGATCGTGCGCCCATGGCATCTGCGGCTCGGACGCCATGCGTATCAACGGTCGCAACCGGCTCGCCTGCAAGACGCTGATCAAGGACCTCGACATCTCGAAGCCGATCTACGTCGAGGCGATCAAGGGTCTGCCGCTGGAGAAGGACCTCATCGTCGACATGGAGCCCTTCTTCGCGTCCTACCGCGAGGTGCAGCCGTTCCTCATCGCGAACTCCACCCCAGAGAAGGGCAAGGAGCGGGTGCAGTCGATCGTCGACCGCGAGCGCTTCGACGACACGACGAAGTGCATCCTCTGCGCCGCGTGCACCTCGTCGTGCCCCGTGTTCTGGACCGACGGTCAGTACTTCGGCCCCGCCGCCATCGTCAACGCGCACCGTTTCATCTTCGACTCGCGCGACGACGCCGGCGATGTGCGCCTCGACATCCTCAACGACAAGGAAGGCGTGTGGCGCTGCCGCACGACCTTCAACTGCACCGAGGCGTGCCCGCGCGGCATCCAGGTGACCAAGGCGATCGCCGAGGTCAAGCAGGCGGTCCTGCGCGGCTGACCGGATGCGGAGCCTCGCCGCCCGATCTCGCTAGGGTGAGGGCGTGAGGCGATCCCGGGACAACGACGCCGACGTGCGATTCGTGCTGCCCCAAGACGAGAGCTCCTTGCGGGAGCGGTGGGATTCGGCGCAGGCGAGCTTGCGCGAACGTCTCGATGAGCCGATCGAGAAGGCGACGGAACTCACCCGTCGCACCCTCGCCTGGTTCCCCATCCGGGTCTGGCGGCACTTCCTCCAGCACAACGGCTTCCTGCTGGCCGCGGGCGTCAGTTACCAATCTCTGTTCGCCATCTTCGCCGGTATCTACCTCGCGGCCGCCGCGGTCGGTATCTGGCTCGGCGGCGACGACGCGGCCGTGCACCAGCTGATCGACATCGTCAACAGCTACATCCCCGCCCTCATCAGCGAGAGCGGGCTGGTCAAGCCGAGCCAGGTCGAGGCCGTCGCCTCGCAGAGCAGCGGCGGTCTGCTGCCGGTGACCGGAGCGATCGCGCTCGTGGTCGTCATCTGGACGGCGATCGGTTTCATCACCTATACCCGCCGTGCGGTGCGCGACACGTTCGGTCTCCCCTTCGACTCCCGCAGCTACATCATCCTCAAGGCGCGCGACCTGCTGGCCGCCGCCCTGTTCGGCATCGCGCTGCTCGCCGGCTGGATGCTCGTGCAGATCACCACGTGGGCACTGGATCTGCTGGCCGGGATCCTGCAGTGGCAGCCGGACTCGACGTGGTCGAGCATCCTCGCGCGCGCGCTCAGCCTGGTGGTCGCGTTCCTCGTCAACGCCGTCGCGCTCGCCCTGCTCTTCCGTTTCCTCACCGGCGCGTCGCTGCGGTGGCGGCGCATCTGGCCGGGGTCGATCCTCGGGGGCGCTGCTCTCGCCCTGCTGCAGGTGGGCGCCGGTCTCCTGCTGCGTTACACGCCGAGCAACCCGCTCATCGCGACCTTCGCCATCTTCATCGGATTCCTGCTGTGGTTCCGCATCACGGGCATCGTGATCCTCGTGGCCGCGGCGTGGATCGCGGTCTCCACATCGGACCGCGACCTGCCGCTCGTCGAGCTGAGCGATGCCGAGCGGGAAGCGCTGGAGGCGCACGCGCTATCGGTCGCCGCCCAGGTGCGTCTGCGCGAGGCTCGCGAGCGCGCCCGCCGTGCATCGTGGTGGCAGCGCCCCGCCGCCCGGCGGCGCGTCGAGCGAGCGATCGAGGAACGGGATGCGGCCGCCGCCGCCGTCGCGGCGTTGACCACTCGGCCCACGTTCCGGCACTTCCTCGACTGAGCGTCCGTGTCGGTGGCGCCGGATACGCTGAAAGGCGTGTCCCGAACCCTCCGCATCGCCTCTGTCAATGTCAACGGAATCCGCGCCGCGGTGAGAAACGGCATGGCGGGCTGGCTCGACAGCGCGGAAGTCGACATCCTGACGCTGCAGGAGGTGCGCGCCGAGCTCGCCCATCTGGAGAGCGCGCTGCCGGGGTGGGAGCTCGTGCACGACGAGTCGCTCACCAAGGGTCGCTCCGGAGTGGCGGTGGCCAGCCGCATCCCGATCACCGCATCACGCATCGAGCTCGGCGACGAGAGCGTCGACTCCCGCGGCCGGTGGATCGAGGCCGACGTCGAGGTCGACGGCGAGCAGCTCACCGTGGTCAGCGCCTACGTGCACTCCGGCGAAGACGGCACTCCCCGGCAGGACGCGAAGTACGGATTCCTCGACGCGATGAGCGTCCGCCTCGTCGAGCTTGCTCAGAACGACGCACTGGCGCTCGTCACCGGCGACCTCAACGTCGGGCACCGCCCGCTCGACATCAAGAACTGGCGCGGCAATCAGAAGAAGGCGGGGTTCCTGCCCCGCGAGCGCTCGTACTTCGACCGCTTCTTCGGCGATGCCGGCTCTCTGGTGACCGGCGTCGACGGCGTCGAGGGCGTCGGGCTCGGATGGGTCGATGTGGGGCGCCGCTTCGCGGGTGAGATCGACGGTCCGTACACGTGGTGGTCCAACCGCGGCCAGGCCTTCGACAATGACACGGGCTGGCGCATCGACTACCACATGGCCACGCCCACCCTCGCGACGCGTGTGGCCGACTATCGGGTGGCGCGGGCCGCGTCGTACGCCGAGCGGTGGAGCGATCACGCCCCCGTCGTGGCCGACTACCGACTGGGCGTCTGAGGGGCGACGGCGCACCGCATCCGGGTCCGTAGAATCGACGGGTGAGCAAAGCGCGCCTGTACTCCGGAATGCAGCCTTCGGCCGACTCCCTCCAGATCGGCAACTACATCGGGGCTCTGCTGCAGTGGCGCGACCTGCAGGAGTCCTACGACGCGTTCTTCTCCGTCGTCGACCTGCACGCGCTCACGCAGCCGAACGATCCGGCCGAGCTCCGCGCGAAGACCCGGCGCACGGCCGCCCAGTACATCGCCGCCGGAATCGAGCCCTCGAAATCGGCGCTGTACGTGCAGTCACACGTTCCCGCGCACGCAGAGCTGGCCTGGGTCCTGTCGACGATCACGGGCTTCGGCGAGGCCGGCCGCATGACGCAGTTCAAGGACAAGTCGCAGCGGTACGGGAGCGACGCGACCAACGTGGGCCTGTTCACCTACCCGGTGCTCATGGCGGCCGACATCCTGCTGTACCAGACCAACGTGGTGCCCGTCGGCGACGACCAGAAGCAGCACGTCGAGCTGACCCGCGACCTGGCCGAGCGCTTCAACGCACGCTACGGCAAGACCTTCACGGTGCCGACACCCGTCATCCAGCAGGACACGGCCCGCATCTACGACCTGCAGAACCCGACGTCGAAGATGTCAAAGTCGGCGGAGTCCGACGCGGGAGTGCTGTGGCTGCTGGACGACCCGGCCGTCAGTGCGAAGAAGATCATGCGCGCGGTGACCGACTCCGAGGGCGTGGTGCGCTACGACCGCGAGACCAAGCCCGGCGTGTCGAACCTGCTCGTGATCTTCGCCGCTCTCACGGGCCGTCAGATCCCCGCCATCGAGGACGAGTTCGCGGGCCGCGGCTACGGCGACTTCAAAAAGGCGCTGGCCGAGGTCGTCGTGTCGGAGTTCGGCCCGGTGCGCGAGCGCGCCCTGGCCATGCTCGACGACCCCGCCGAACTCGACCGTGCCCTGGCCGTCAACGCACAGAAGGCCTCTGCCGTCGCGGAGCAGACTCTCGGCGACGTCTACGACCGCATCGGCCTCCTCCGCCGCAGCTGACACCGGAGGCGCCTCGGCTGCGGTGGTGCGCGGGCCCGATTCGCTCTCCCGCGCACAACTCAGTCATATCGGCGCGGCTTCCCGCCTCCGGCCCTCGAACCCGCCGGTTCGGCGGTGTCGTGCGCGGCGCGCACGACACCGCCGTCCCCGCCTCCCGGGGGCACCGAGCACAACTCAGCCATATCCCGGTTCACGACAGCGATGACGCCGCGCAGCCCTCGCCATGGCTGAGTTGTGCAGGTTTCTGTGCCCCGTCACCGCCGCCGTCTGGGAACGAGGATTCCGCGGACCGCGGCCATCACGACCTCCGGTCGGTAGAGTATTTCCTCGGCCATGACACGCAATGTCGCATAGCCTGCTTCAGCGGCCGCGCGGTCTCTCCTGCGGTCTTCGCGGTGCTGCATCCAGTCGCTGTGGAATGCGCGACTATCGCATTCGATGATCAGCCAGCCGTTCGCGAGGAAGTCGACACGCCCTACACCGCGCACGTGCACCTGGATGTCGAACATGCAGCCGAGCTGCCGGAGGATCAGGCGCAGCAGAGACTCCGGCCCGGACTCCGACCTCGGGTCGAGAAGTCCTCGCAGGGCTCGATAGCGCGTCGGTAGGCGCGCGAACAGCTCGTCCAGCTGGTCGAGTCGGAGGAAACCGAGATGCAGCGCACTGTCCAGCGTTGCCACGGCGACCCGCGGGTCCTGGCAGCGGACGGCTTGCGCCAGCGCCTCCAGAACCGGCACTGCGGGATGCCTCCGCGTCGCGTTGCTCACCCGCCAGTGCGCGGCGACGCGCGGTGGGCGCGGAGGCAGGCGGGCGGATCCGCGCTCGACCTGCACGTGCAGGCGTTCCCCGGAGAGCACGAACACGCCGAGTTCCCGGAGCAGACTGACGCAGTCGAGGCGGCCCCCGTAGCCAACGGATTCGTGCAGCGAGGCGGGGGCGTGCCCCGCCAAGTAGCGATCGCGACGCACGCGCAGCAGGGTGCCGGCATCCAGTTGCGCGTTGATCTGAGCCCGCGTCAGCCCTTCGCGCCGTAGGTCGCGATAGCCGAGAACGGCGAAGTCGAGGATGTCGGTCGAGGCATTCACGCCGTGATTCTGCGCACGCACCCCGTTGCCACGCCGGCGGGATGCGGCATCCTCCGGACGACACGCGGCGGGTCCGGCCACTGAGGAGAGCTGTTCACGGGTCACAGCGCAGCCAGAAGCCCGCCTGGTCCGCTCTCTCAGCTCCTCGCGCTCCTTTTGGGCTGAGATGTGCGCGTCGGCCCACCGTCACGGAGCTGTCCGGCGAGCACGGTACGGAGTCGCCAGCCCGTGCGGCGCGGCGTATGGCGTGCTCGTCGTCAGACACGGCTCAGCCAGAAAACGACTCGGCCGCGATTGACGCGCTTCCGGGCGAGGTCCTGACTGAGTTGTGCCGCCGCTGTCCCAGGGCTGGGGGTCAGCCGCCGGCGAGGGCGTCGACGGCGAAACGGATGTGGCGCTCTGCGAGGTCGGCGGCGGCGGCACCGTCGTGTCGTTCGATGGCGTCGAGCAGCTCGACGTGCTGCGTGTGCAGCACCGCAGCCAACTGCTCCCAGTCCGCATAGTCGCGGAGGGCTTCGAGGATGCGGCTGCTCAGCGACTCCCGGATCGCGACCGTCATCGATGCGACCAGCCGATTGCCCCCGGCCTGTGCGATCGCGACGTGGAACGCCGTGTCGGTGTCGTTGTACTCCGCGGGGCCAAGCCCTGCGACCGCTCCGGCCTCCAGCACGGCGCGGATCGCGGCGATGGCGTCGGCATCGGCGTTTCGCGCGGCGAGTTCGGCGCTCGAGCGTTCGAGCACGATGCGCGCCTCGATGACATCGGGGTAGGGGTAGTTCGCGAGAGCCGCGTGCAGCCGCAGGAAGCGGGTGAGCGCCGCATCCGGCAGCGCGGCGACGAAGGTTCCCGCATCTGCGCCCGCTCCGACCTGGGCGCGCAGCACGCCCTGCCCCTCGAGAACACGCACAGCCTCGCGGACGCCCGCCCGGCTCACGCCGAGGCGCGCGGCGAGCTCGCGCTCCGAGGGAAGCGGATCGTCCACCCGCAGCGACCCCGCCATGATCTGGTCCTCGATCGCCTGGATGACGAGTTCGTGCGCGCGACTGCGCTGCACAGGTGCCCATTCCGGGGTGCGCTGATCTGTCACCGGGGTATCCTCTCGCCTTCGAGCCGAACGCAACCGGCGGGTTGACGTCGCCGAGGCCGGGGTCTACTGTACCGCAGAGGTCAGACCAATAGATACGCCCTCTGCGCCGCGTGCTCCCACCTCGAAGGACGATGATGAGTCCCGTCAGCCGACAGCTCCCCCAACCGCGCGAACTGCTCGAACTCATGCAGTTCAAGACCCCGGATCTGAACGCGAAGCGTCGCCGACTCTCTGCAGCGCTCACGATCGACGACCTCCGGCGTATCGCGAAGCGCCGTACTCCGAAGGCCGCCTTCGACTACACCGATGGCGCAGCGGATGGGGAGATCTCGCTGCAGCGAGCCCGCCAGGCGTTCCGCGACATCGAGTTCCACCCCTCGATCCTGCGCGACGTCTCGCACGTCGACACCGGCACGACGATCTTCGGCGGCCCTTCCGCCCTCCCCTTCGGCATCGCACCGACCGGATTCACCCGTCTGATGCAGACGGAGGGCGAGTACGCGGGCGCCGCCGCCGCCGGGGCCGCCGGCATCCCCTTCACCCTCTCGACCCTCGGAACGACGTCGATCGAGAACGTGAAGGCGACCAATCCGCACGGTCGCAACTGGTTCCAGCTGTACGTCATGCGCGATCGCGACATCTCCTACGGGCTCGTCGAACGGGCGGCGAAGGCAGGCTTCGACACTCTGTTCTTCACCGTCGACACCCCCGTTGCGGGCGCGCGTCTGCGCGACAAGCGCAACGGATTCTCCATCCCACCCCAGCTCAGCATCAGCACGGTCGTCAACGCGATCCCCCGCCCCTGGTGGTGGTTCGACTTCCTGACCACGCCGAAGCTCGAGTTCGCGTCGCTGACCACGACCGGCGGCACCGTCGGCGAACTGCTCAACAACGCGATGGACCCCTCCATCTCCTTCGAGGACCTCGACATCATCCGCTCGCTGTGGCCCGGCAAGATCGTCATCAAGGGCGTGCAGAACGTTCCGGATGCGCGCAAACTCGTCGATCTCGGCGTCGATGGACTGGTCCTGTCCAATCACGGCGGCCGCCAGCTCGACCGGGCACCCATCCCCTTCCATCTGCTGCCGGAGGTGGTGCGCGAGGTCGGACGCG
This sequence comes from Microbacterium neimengense, assembly GCF_054782995.1. Classification (NCBI taxonomy): domain Bacteria; kingdom Bacillati; phylum Actinomycetota; class Actinomycetes; order Micrococcales; family Microbacteriaceae; genus Microbacterium; species Microbacterium neimengense. The sequence continues at coordinate 193,944 of NZ_BAAGRK010000002.1, read as the reverse complement.
ACACGGAGATCGCGATCGACACCGGCATCATGGATGGCGCCGACATCGTCGCGTCGATCGCCATGGGCGCGAAGTTCACGCTCATCGGCCGCGCCTACCTCTACGGGCTGATGGCCGGTGGGCGGGCAGGCGTCGACCGGGCGATCGCCATCCTGGCCGAGCAGGTCGAGCGCACGATGAAGCTGCTCCAGGTGAGCGAGCTCGCCGAGCTGACACCGGCTCATGTGACCCAGCTGCAGCGCCTCGCACCGCGGTCCACGGGCGAGGTACGGGTCTGACGCACGCGGTAGCGTGACGGGATGCTGCCCATCGTCCTCCGCACCGCGCGGCTCGAGCTGTCGGCGCCGACCGCATCCGACGCCGACGCCATCTACGAGGCCTGTCAGGACCCGGCCATCCCGTTCTTCACAACCGTCCCCTCGCCCTACCCGCGTGAGTACGCCGATCAGTTCGTGACGCAGGCCCTCACGCGCTGGGAGGAGCTCTCGCACGCGACGTGGGCGATCCGCCTCAACGGCGCGCTCGCGGGCATGATCGGCCTGCACGATCTGCACGACACGGGCTCGGCGGAGCTCGGCTTCTGGGTATCCGCCCCTGCACGCGGGCAAGGCATCGTGCAGGAGGCCGCGGAGGCGGTCATCGACTGGGGTTTCTCGACCGACGCACTCGAGCTCGTGCGCCTGGAGTGGCGCGCGGCCGTGGGGAACACGGCGTCCGCTCGGGCGGCGCAGGCGCTGGGGTTCCGTTTCGAAGGGACTCTGCGCCAGGCGCTTCGCAACGGCCACGGCCAGCGCAGCGACGGATGGATCGCAAGCCTGCTGGCGGCGGATGATCGCACGCGGCAGGAGTGGCCGATAGCCCTCTGACGGCGTCCGCGGTGCGTGGCAGGATGGCGCCATGCCCGAGATGCCGGAGGTCCAGGGACTCGTCGACTTCCTCGGTGCGCGCCTGACGGGTCTGGAGATCACCCGCGCACGGGTCAGCGCGATCTCTGCGCTGAAGACCTACGACCCGCCGATCGACGTTCTCGTGGGTGCTCGCGTCGAATCGGTCGCCCGCCGCGGCAAGTTCGTCGAGATCGCCACGGATGCGGGAGTGCACCTCGTCTTCCACCTCGCGAAGGCGGGCTGGCTGCGCTGGCACGACGCGCTGCCGACGACGGTGATCAAACCGGGCCGCTCCCCCATCGCGCTGCGGGTGGGCTTCGCCGACGGCTCGGGGTTCGATCTGACCGAGGCCGGCACGAAGAAGTCGCTCGCCGTGTCGGTGGTGCGCAGCGCCGCTGATGTTCCCGGTATCGCCCGGCTCGGCCCCGATCCGCTCGACCCCGCCTTCACGCGCGACGCGCTGGCCGCGCTCCTCGCCGGTCGCCGTACACAGATCAAGGGCGTTCTGCGGGATCAATCGGTCATCGCCGGAATCGGCAACGCCTACTCCGACGAAGTCCTCCACGTCGCGCGGCTCTCGCCGTACGCGCTGGCAGCCACGCTCGACGACGCAGAGATCGACACTCTGTACTCCGCGACGATCGACACCCTGCGCGACGCGGTGGAGGCCGCATCCGGCAAACCACCTGCGGAGCTGAAAGACGCCAAGCGGCGCGGGATGCGGGTGCACGGCCGGCAGGGCGAGGCGTGCCCGGTGTGCGGCGACCTCGTGCGATCGGTCTTCTTCGCCGACAACTCGCTGGAGTACTGCGCGACGTGCCAGACCGGCGGCAAGGTGCTGGCGGACCGACGCCTGTCTCGCCTGCTGAAGTGAGAGACGTGCCGGTGCATGTCCGGGAATGAAACGGACGTTCCGGCGTTGACTACACTCAGTGCAGAACGTGCTCCGGGGTCGGTGAGAATCCGAACCGGCGGTGACAGTCCGCGAGCGTGATCCTTCGCGAGGAGGGGATCGCCGATCCGGTGGAATTCCGGGACCGACGGTGATGCGACGCAGGTCGCGAGTCCGGATGGGAGGCGCACGAGCGCTCAGCGGCGTGTCCGCGAGCGCCGCGACGGCTACCCGGAGCCCGCCGATCAGGAGGCCCGAGAGATGCCGGTGAGCGAGACCGAGGAACGCGCGATGGCGCGAGCGCTGGAGCTTGCCCGGCGGGGCCCCGTCGGCGTGAACCCGCAGGTCGGCGCCGTACTCCTCTCCCCTGACGGCGATGTGATCGCCGAGGGCTGGCATCACGGCGCTGGCACGGCACACGCCGAAGTCGACGCGCTGTCGCAGGCCGATCCGGATGCGGTGCGCGGCGCGACCGCCGTGGTCACCCTCGAGCCGTGCAACCACACCGGCCGCACCGGTCCGTGCGCTCTCGCGCTCATCGAGGCGGGTGTCGCCCGGGTCGTCTACGCGATGGGCGACCCCACCCCCACCGCATCCGGCGGTGCCGAGCGGCTGCGCGCCGCAGGCGTCGAGGTCGAGTCCGGCGTACGTGCCGACCAGGCGCAGGAACTGCTCGCCTCGTGGACCGAGGCGCAGCGGCTGGGCCGCCCGCATGTGACCGTGAAGTGGGCGCAGAGCCTCGACGGCCGCGCGGCGGCGGCCGACGGCTCCAGCCAGTGGATCACCGGCTCGGAGGCCAGGGAGGATGTGCACCGCCGTCGCGCGAGCGCCGACGCGATCGTGGCGGGCACCGGCACCGTCCTCGCGGACGATCCGGCTCTGACCGCTCGTACGCCCGACGGCGAGCTGCGGCCGACGCAGCCGCGACCCGTCGTGATCGGCGAACGCGACCTCCCCGCCGACGCCGCCGTGCACCGCCATCCGAAGGCGCTCTGGCACCTGCGAACGCGCGATCTGCGCGAGGCGCTGGCGACACTGCACGAGCGCGGTGTTCAGCGGGTGTTCGTCGAGGGCGGCCCGCACCTGCAGAGCGCTCTGCTGCGCGAGGGACTCGTGGACGAGCTGCTGACCTACGTCGCGCCTGTGCTTCTCGGCGGCGACCGCGTCGCCCTCGACGACCTCGGTGTCGGCGACATCTCCCAGGCGCGCCGCCTGCAGCTGCTCGAGACCCGCCGACTCGGCGACGATCTGCTGCTCATCTCGCGGCCCGCCGCATCCGCCGAAGAATCCCCCTCCGATCGAGAAGGAGCCCACTGATGTTCACCGGGATCGTGGAAGAGATCGGCACCGTCACCCGCACGGAGGCCTCGGGTGACGGCGTGCGCCTCACGGTGAACGCGCCCCGCGCGGTGTCGGATGCGGCCCACGGCGACTCGATCTCGGTCTCGGGCGTGTGCCTCACCGTGGTCGACCAGGGCGAGGACTGGTTCACCGCCGATGTGATGCGCCAGACGCTGGATGTCACCGCGATCGGTGGTGTCACCGAGGGCACGTCCGTCAACATCGAGCGCGCGACGGCCGCCGGCGGACGCCTGGGCGGCCACATCGTGCAGGGCCACGTCGACGGCACGGGCCGCGTGCTCGAGGTGCGCCCCGGCACCGAGTGGCGCGTCATCCGCATCTCGCTGCCGGCGGAGCTCGCTCCGCTCGTTGTCGACAAGGGCTCGATCGCCCTCGACGGCGTCTCGCTGACGGTGAGCGCGGCGAGCGATCCGTCGGTCGAGGAGGCCTGGTTCGAGGTGTCCCTCATTCCCGAGACGCTCGCGGCCACGACACTCGGCGAGCGCGTCGTTGGCGACATCGTCAATCTGGAGACCGACATCCTGGCGCGTCACGTGCAGCGGCTGCTGGCCTTCACCCCCGCAACGGAAGGTGGCTCGCGATGAGTCTGAGTTCCATTCCCGAGGCCCTCGAGGCCCTCGCCGCCGGTCGACCGGTGATCGTCGCCGACGACGAGAACCGTGAGAACGAGGGCGATGTGATCCTCTCGGCGCAGCTCGCGACCCCCGAGTGGATCGCGTGGACGGTGCGCTGGTCGAGCGGTTTCATCTGCGCCCCCATGCCCGCGGAGTGGGCGGACCGCCTGGATCTTCCTCCCATGGTCGAGGTGAACCAGGATGCGCGCGGCACCGCGTACACGGTGAGCGTCGACGCCGCATCCGGGGTGACGACCGGTATCAGCGCCGCCGACCGGGCGCACACCCTGAACGTGCTGGCGGATCCCGCATCCGCGCCCTCGTCGGTGAACCGCCCGGGCCACATCCTGCCGCTGCGCGCGGTGGACGGCGGCGTGCGCGAGCGCGGCGGCCACACGGAGGCGGCTGTCGACCTCATGCGCCTCGCCGGTCTCGAGCCGGTCGGCGCGATCGCCGAGATCGTCGACGAGGACGGCAGCATGATGCGCCTTCCCGGTCTCATGGCCCTCGGCGAGCGCGACGGCATCCCCGTCATCACGATCGAGCAGCTCGTCGGCTACCTGGACGAGGTGGACCCGCGCGAGGAGCCGTCGGCCGCTGCCTCGCACCGTCGACGGGTGAGCCTGCGCGCCGAGGCGACGGTTCCCACCTCGCACGGCGAGTTCCGCTTCCTCGCCTACAAGGACCGCGTGACGGGCACCGACCACCTGGCCGTCGTCAAGGGCGAGCTCGAGGATGCACCGCTCGTGCGCGTGCATTCGGAATGCCTGACAGGAGAGGCGTTCGGTTCGCTGAAGTGCGAGTGCGGGCCGCAGCTGGATGCGGCGCTCGACCGCATCGAGAAGGACGGCGGCGTGGTCGTCTACATGCGCGGCCACGAGGGTCGCGGCATCGGCCTCATCAACAAGCTGCGCGCGTACAACCTGCAGGAGCGGGGCCTGGACACGGTCGACGCGAACCTGGCGCTGGGTCTTCCCGCCGACGCGCGCGACTACGCCGCCGCCGCCGGCATCCTCGCCGACCTCGGCGTCGAGCGGGTGCGCCTGCTGACCAACAACACCGACAAGGTCACGCAGCTGCGCGCCCTCGGCCTCGACGTGGTCGAGCAGGTCCCGCTGCTCGTGGGCGTCGGCCCCAACAACCACCAGTACCTCGCCACCAAGCGCGACCGGATGGGACACATCATCGCGGACGAGGACCTCACCGAAGCGCTCGCGCAGATGAAGGAGAACCGATGAGCGGCCACGGCGCCCCCCAGCAGACCGAGATCGACGCCCGCGGCCTTCGGGCCGTCATCGTCGCCGGAACCTGGCACGAGACGATCAGCGACGGCCTCATCGCCGGTGCGGAGCGGGTGCTCACCGCATCCGGCGCCGACTACACGATCGTGCGCGTCGCGGGCTCCTTCGAACTCCCCGTCGTGGCCAAGTCGGCGCTGGAGTCCGGCGCCGACGCGGTCATCGCCCTCGGCGTGATCATCCGGGGCGGCACACCCCACTTCGAGTTCGTCTCCGCCGCCGCCACCGAGGGCCTGACCCGCGTCGCCCTCGACACCGGCAAGCCGGTCGGCTTCGGCGTGCTGACGCTCGACGACGAGAAGCAGGGGCTCGATCGCGCGGGGCTCGCCGGCTCGAAGGAGGACAAGGGCGCGGAGGCGGCGGATGCGGCACTGCGCACCGCCCTCACGCTTCGCGAGCTCCGCGCCTGAACGGCTTAGAATGACCAACCTTCAGTAATACATAAGGTATGGTGGCGGGCATGGAGATCCTGCGTCACATCGTCGTCCTCGTGCACCTCGTCGGCTTCGCCATCCTCTTCGGAGCATGGGTCGTGGAAGCCGCCAGCCGCCGCATCCGCGTCACCCGCCTGATGAGCCTCGGCATGACCATCGCCGCAGTCGCCGGCCTGGCCCTTGCCGCCCCGTGGGGCATCGACTACCAGCTGAACTACGTCAAGATCGGCGTCAAGATCGTCGTGCTGCTCATCATCGGCGCACTTCTCGGCATCGGCGCGGCTCGCCAGCGTCGCACCGACTCGCTGCCCGCGGCCATCTTCTGGCCGATCGGCATCCTCACCCTCGCCAACGCCGCCATCGCGGTCATCTGGCGCTGAGGAGTTCGCGTCCCGGCCACCTCGGCGCCGGGACGCGAACCTGGGCGTAAACTGTGTGTTCGTGCGCCGGCGACACCGCCGACGCCCCGGTGACCCAGCGATGTGACGCCCGGTGCACCACCCCCGCCCGAGCACTCGCCGCCGGCGCGTTCCCACGAGGACGCCTCTCGCTCTTCCGACAGGTCTGTCCTCCCCCATGTCTTCTGCCACCGCAACGGCTCCCGCGAACTCCCGCGCCCGCGTCATCACCGCGAGCCTCGTGGGAACCACCATCGAGTTCTACGACTTCTACGCCTACGCGACCGCCGCGGTCCTCGTCTTCCCGGTCCTCTTCTTCCCGACCGGAGACGACACCACCTCCCTGCTCGCCTCGTTCGGCGTCTTCGGCGCCGCGATGATCGCGCGCCCCATCGGGGCGTTCGTGTTCGGGCACTTCGGCGACCGCTTCGGCCGCAAGGCGACCCTGGTCGCGTCCCTCCTCACCATGGGGGTGGCGACCTTCCTCATCGGATGCCTGCCCACCTACCAGGTGGTCGGGTGGTGGGCGGCGCTGCTGCTTCTCGTGCTGCGCCTGGCTCAGGGATTCGCACTCGGCGGGGAGTGGTCGGGGGCGGCGTTGGTCGCGACCGAGAACGCGCCGAAGGGCAAGCGGGCCTGGTACGGCACCTTCCCGCAGCTGGGCGCGCCCATCGGCTTCATCATCGCGAACACGATCTTCCTCGCGATCAACTTCGCCCTCCCGCATCCGGACGGCACCGCGCAGCGCTCGGAGGCGTTCCTGGCCTGGGGGTGGCGTGTGCCGTTCCTGTTCTCGGCCGTCATGGTGATCATCGGTCTCTGGGTGCGTCTGCGCCTGGTCGAGTCCGACACGTTCCAGAAGGCGGAGAAGAAGGGCGCGCTGCGCAAGTTCCCGCTGGGCGAGGTCATCCGGGGCCACTGGCGTCCACTGATCCTCGGCACGTTCATCATGCTGGCGACCTACGTGCTGTTCTACCTGATGACGAACTTCACCCTCACGTACGGCACCAAACCGACCCTTGCGGGGGCGGAGGCGGCGGCGCAGGCATCCGGCACGGCCTTCGACGCCGGCGTCTATGTCGCAGGGCAGGGCTTCGGATACATCGACTTCGTGATCATGCAGATCATCGGCGTCGTGTTCTTCGGCGTCTTCACCCTGCTGTCGGGACCGGTCGCCGACGCCATCGGACGCCGCAAGCTCCTCATCTGGATCACCGCGGCGATCATCGTGTTCGGACTCACGTTCAACCTGTTCCTGCTGCCGATGACCGACCCCAAGTTCACGGGCGCGCTCACGCAGGCCTTCCTCGTGTTCGGCTTCATGCTCATGGGCGCCACATTCGGACCGATGGGAGCGCTGCTGCCGGAGCTGTTCCCGACGAACGTGCGGTACACCGGCTCGGCGATCTCGTACAACGTGGCGTCGATCCTCGGCGCGGCCGTCGCCCCCTCGATCGCGCTCGGCCTGTGGACCGCGGCCGGCGGGCAGCCGTGGCTCGTGGGCCTGTACCTGTCCGGGTCGGCGGTGCTGACTCTCATCGCGCTGATCCTGTCGAAGGAGACCCGCGACATCGACTACGACGAGAACCTCGGCCTCGGCGAGACCGCGTCGCTGTAGCCCGCCGCATCCCCTTCCCACTCCCCTTCTTCCGCGAGACTGCATTTCGAGCACGAGATCACGGGTAAACACCGTGATCTCGTGCCGAAAGTGCAGTCTCGCGGTGCGTGGGCCGGGGCGGCGACCGCGGCGTGCGAGCGGAGGTACGGTCGAGGGAGCACAACCCGCCGATCGAGGTCGCCCATGTCCAGCCCCGCCCCCGCCCGCCGCAGTCCCTTCGCGCGCCCGAAGAAGGATGACGGACCGCGCGCCAGCCTGCGCCAGTTGCTGCCGTTCCTCTTCGAGCACAAGCGGGTGCTCGTGGTGGTCACCGTGCTCAGTATCGTTGCCGCGGTCACGACGCTCGCGCAGCCGCTGCTGGTGGGGGAGCTGATCGCCCGCGTGCAGGCGAACGAGGCCCTCGGAATGCTCGTGTGGGGTCTGGTCGCGCTGGTCGTCGGCTCGTCGCTGGTCTCCGGCTATCAGCACTACCTGCTGCAGCGCACGGGCACCGCGGTCGTCTTCTCGAGCCGTCGCCGGCTGATCGCCCGCATCCTGCACCTGCCGATCCGCGAGTTCGACGCGAGGCGCACCGGCGACCTCGTCTCGCGGGTCGGAACCGATACGACGCTGCTCTACGCGGTGCTCACGCAGGGACTCGCCGATTCGGTGGGCAACGTGCTGATCTTCGTCGGCGCGGTCATCGCGATGCTGCTGATCGATCCGCTGCTGCTGCTACTGATCCTCATCGTCATCGGCGCCTCGATCGCCGTGGTCGGCGTTCTCAGCGGACGCATCCGCCGCGCGACCCGCGAGCAGCAGGAGACGGTCGGCGAGCTCGCCTCGGGCGTGGAACGGGCGGTCGGATCGATCCGCACCGTGCGCGCCGCCGGCGCCGGCGACCGCGAGCAGGCGAGCCTCGAAGGGGTGGCGAAGCGCGCGTACGGCAGCGGCGTGCGTGTCGCGAAGGCCTCCGCTCTCGTGGTGCCGGTCGCCGGGGTTGCGCTCCAGCTCTCGCTCCTCGTCGTCCTCGGCGTAGGGGGCTTTCGCGTCGCCTCGGGCGCGATCACGATCGCCAGCCTCGTCACCTTCGTGATGTTCCTCTTCTTCCTCGTGCAGCCGCTCGGCTCGTTCTTCGGTGCGATCACCTCGGTGAGCCAGGCGCTGGGCGCGCTCGGCCGCATCCAGGAGGTCCTCGACCTGCCGACCGAGACGCAGGACGACGCCGAGATCGCCGCCCACGCCGTCCCGGCGACGGATGCGGACGCCGCCGACATCGCGGTGGAGTTCCGCGACGTGCACTTCCGGTACCCGGCGGCGGTCGCCGCCGCGCGCGCCAAGACCGAGGCGGAGGCCCGCGCGCTCCTCGAGGTGGCCCGCGTGGACACGTCGGCCCTCGAAGCCGTCGCAGACGACGAGGGCGACGTGCTGCGCGGTGTCTCGCTGCGCGTGCCGCGGGGTTCCCGCGTCGCCCTGGTGGGGCCGTCGGGCGCGGGAAAGAGCACGACCCTCGCCCTCATCGAGCGCTTCTACGACCCGACGGCGGGCGCCATCCTGCTCGGCGGCCGCGACATCCGCACTCTCGATCGCGAGGAGCTGCGCTCTCAGCTGGGGTACGTGGAGCAGGACGCTCCGACGCTCGCGGGCACCCTCGGCGATAATCTGCGCCTGGCGTCGCCCGACGCGAGCGATGAGGCGTGCGAGGCGGTCCTGCGTGCCGTGAACCTCGGCGAGGTGTTGGACCGCTCCCCCGAGGGGCTCGCCGCACCCGTCGGCGAGGGCGGCGTGATGCTCTCCGGCGGTGAGCGTCAGCGCTTGGCGATCGCCCGCGCGCTGCTGGCTGCTCCCCCCATCCTGCTCCTGGACGAATCGACCTCGTCGCTGGACGGACTCAATGAGCAGCGGATGCGGGAGGCGATCGACGCCGTCGCCGAGGGACGCACCCTCATCGTGATCGCCCACCGGCTGTCGACCGTCGTCGACAGCGACCTCATCGTCGTGATGGACCACGGCCGGGTCGTCGGCGCGGGGACGCATTCCGAGCTCGTCGCCGAGGTGCCCCTCTACCGCGATCTCGCCAAGCACCAGCTCCTCGTCTGACGCCAGCGTCGCCCTCCCCGGCCGGCGCGGGCCGGCCAGCGCGCCCGGGGCGCGTGGTCAGGCGCGCGTCAGGCGGTAACGCAGGGAGTCGAGCTCGGCGCGCAGCACCGACGGGATGCGGTCGCCGAACGTGTCGAAGAACTCCTCCGTCAGCTCCGCCTCCGCGAGCCACGACTGCGGGTCGATCGCGAACAGCTCCGCCAGATCCGCGTCCGTGACATCGGTGCCCACGAGGTTGAGGTCCTCGGGGCGGGGCAGGCGCCCGATCGGGCTGGGCTCGGCGGGCACCTCGGACTCCAGGCGGCGCACGATCCACTCCAGCACACGCACGTTGTCGCCGAAGCCCGGCCAGAGGAACCGGCCGTCGGCACCGCGGCGGAACCAGTTCACCTGGAACACCCGCGGTGCGCGGTCGAAGCGCAGCGAGCTACCCACCTTGATCCAGTGCGCGAAGTAGTCCGCCATGTTGTAGCCGCAGAAGGGCAGCATCGCGAACGGATCGCGGCGCAGCTCCCCGACCGTCCCCTCGGCGGCGGCGGTCCGCTCCGACGAGATCGTCGCTCCCAGGAACACCCCGTGCGTCCAGTCCGTGGCCTCGACGACGAGGGGCACGTTGGTGGCGCGGCGGCCTCCGAACAGGATGGCGTCCAGCGGCACACCCTCCGGCGTCTCCCAGTCATCCGCGACCTGCGGGCACTGTGCGGCAGCGACGGTGAAGCGCGAGTTCGGATGCGCGGCGGGTCGACCCGAGGCGGGGGTCCAGGGGTTTCCCTCCCAGTCGATGAGCTCGGCGGGGGCCTCATCGGTGAGCCCCTCCCACCACACGTCGCCGTCGGGGCGCAGCGCCACGTTCGTGAAGATCGTGTTGCCCCACAGCGTCTCGACCGCCGTGGCGTTGGTCGACTCGCCCGTGCCCGGCGCGACGCCGAAGAAGCCCGCCTCCGGGTTGATCGCCCACAGGCGTCCGTCTTCGCCCGGCCGCAGCCACGCGATGTCGTCGCCGAGGGTCTCGACGCGCCATCCCGGGATGGTGGGGCGCAGCATCGCGAGGTTCGTCTTGCCGCACGCCGACGGGAACGCCGCGGCGACGTGGTAGCGCTTGCCCTCGGGGCTGATGACTCGGATGAGCAGCATGTGCTCGGCGAGCCAGCCCTCGTTGCGTCCGATCACTGATGCGATGCGCAGCGCGAAGCACTTCTTCGCAAGGATCGCGTTGCCGCCGTAGCCCGACCCGTACGAGTAGACCTCGAGCGTGTCCGGGAAGTGGACGATGTACTTGTCGTCGTTGCAGGGCCACGCGACGTCGGCCTCGCCGGGCGCCAGCGGAGCGCCCACCGAATGCACGGTGCGCACCCAGTCGGCGCCGTCCGCGATCTGCTGCAGCACAGCCGTACCGACCCGGGTCATGATGTTGATCGACACGACGGCGTAGGGCGAATCGGTCACCTGCACGCCGATGTGCGAGAGCGGACCGCCGACCGTGCCCATCGAGAACGGCACGACGTACATCGTCCGGCCGCGCATGGAGCCCGCGAACAGCGCGTCGAGCTTGGTGCGCATCGCACCGGGCTCCGCCCAGTTGTTCGTGGGACCCGCATCCTCCTCCTTCTCGGAGGCGATGAACGTGCGGCCCTCGGTGCGGGCGACGTCGCTCGGGTGGGAACGCGCGAGGTACGACCCCGGACGCCACTCGGGGTTGAGCTTGATGAGAGAGCCCGCGTCCACCATCGATCGCAGCAGCATGTCGTTCTCGGCCTGCGATCCGTCGACCCAGTGGATGCGGTCGGGCTGGGTCAGGCCGGCGATCTCGTCGACCCACCGGGTCAGCGCGGCCATGCCGGGTCCGGATGCGGCCGGACGAGCACCGTAGGTCGTCGCCGTGCGGGCGGCGGTGGGGCGCGCGGGGGCGCTCGAGGTGTAACTCTCAGCAAGGGCCATGATCACTCCAGTCGGCATCGGCGGCGTTCAGAACGTGGGTTCCCTGCAAGAATGGCGCTCCCAAATCCCCCTTTTCAGAAGGAAGCGGTCGAAAGAGTGTCGGTTCTTTCGCTATTCTCAAAACATGCCCTCGACCACGATCGAACTGGCCACCCTCGGTCACCGCATCCGCCACTTCCGCACGGCGGCGGGGCTGACACTCGATGAGCTCGGCGCTGCCGTCGGCGTCGCCGGCAGCCACCTGAGCCTCATCGAGAACGGCAAGCGCGAGCCGAAGCTGTCGCTGCTGCAGGAGATCGCGGCGGCCACCGGCACCCAGCTGGCCGAGCTGCTGTCGACCGAGCCCCCGAACCGGCGCGCGGCATTGGAGATCGAGCTCGAGCGCGCGCAGACCTCACACGCTTTCCGACAGCTGGGACTGCCGCCGATCCGGGTCACGAAGGCGCTGAGCGACGAGACGATCGAGACCGTGCTGGGGCTGCACCGCGAGTTGCAGCGTCGCGAACGCGAGGCGATCGCGACGCCCGAAGAGGCACGTCGCGCCAACACGGACATGCGGTTGCGGATGCGGGAGATGAACAACTACCTCCCCGACATCGAGAAGCTCGCCGAGAAGCAGCTCAAGTCGGCGGGACACACCTCGGGTGCCCTCACGCACCGCACGGTGAGCATCATGGCCGAGCAGTTGGGCTTCGAGCTCATCTACGCGGGCGACCTGCCCGCATCCACCCGCTCGATCACCGACCTCGAGAACGGCCGGATCTACCTGCCGCCGGCCTCCATCCCGGGCGGCCACGGGCTGCGGTCGATGGCGCTGCAGGCGATGGCGCACCGGCTCCTCGGGCATCAGCCGCCCAGGGACTACGCCGAGTTCCTGCAGCAGCGACTGGAGATCAACTACTACGCGGCGGCGTGCCTCATGCCGCCGGCGCCGGCGGTCGCGTTCCTGCAGCAGGCGAAGAAGGACCGCAACCTCGCCGTGGAGGACTTCCGCGATGCGTTCGGCGTCACGCACGAGGCGGCCGGGATGCGGATGACGAACCTGCTGACCGAGCACATCGGCGTCCGTCTGCACTTCCTGCGCGTCGCCGGCGACGGCGCGATCTCACGCGTCTACGAGAACGACGACCTGCCGCTGCCGATGGATGTCACCGGCGCGGTGGAGGGGCAGATCGTGTGCCGCAAGTTCGCCGCCCGCGCAGCCTTCGCTGAGCAGAACCGCACGACGGAGCACTACCAGTACACCGACACCCCGTCGGGCACGTTCTGGTGCTCGACGCAGACCGGCACGACCCATGACGGGGAGTTCTCGATCACGGTGGGCGTGCCGTTCGACGATGCGAAGTGGTTCCGCGGCCGCGAGACGTCGAAGCGGGCGACGTCGCAGTGCCCCGACGAGGCGTGCTGCCGCCGCCCGTCGAGCGAGGCGGCCGAACGATGGGAGGGGCGCGCGTGGCCGAGTGCCCGCGTGCACATGCAGATGTTCACGCCGCTGCCGCGCGGCGCCTTCCCCGGCGTCGACGATAACGACGTGTACGACTTCCTCGATCGGCACGCCTGACCCACCGCGCGAGCGAGTATCCGTTCGCCGAGCGCGCATCCGATGGGTGCTCGCTCGGCGAACGGAGTCTCACTCGGCAGCCGACGGTGTGCCGACCGCCCAGAGCGCCTGGGGCAGCCGATCGTGCAGCACCCACTCGCCCACCCAGCGGTTCTTGTACAGCACCGGGTTGTGGCTGGACACGGTGCGGGCGTTCCGCCAGTGCCGGTCGAGGTGCGCGCCGCGAGCCGTCGCCGAGGCGCCGAGGGTGTCGAACAGCCGAGAGGTGAGCTGCTGCACCGCGGCAGTCGCGAAGGACTGCGCCTGCGCGGCTCGGATCTCCGCGAGCCCCGCCAGCCTGCGCGCGCGGTCGACGGCCACCTCGTCGTCGGGCCGATCGCGCGCCTCGAGCGCAGCCCCGTAGGCGTCCTCGACCGCCTCCGCGACGGCTGCGACGCTCGCGTCGACGGCGAAGGCGGATGCGGCGAGCTCCCCCAGCAGGGCCTGGATCTGCGCGTCGTCCTGCGCACGGGCCGCGGTGCCGTGGCTGTAGACGCGGGATCGTGCGCGCACGGCCGTCGCCGCATCGGCGACCGCCGCGTGCGCGATGCCCGCGAGCACCGCCAGCAGGACGAGCTGGTAGAGCCCCGTCTGATACGCGAACCGGTCGGCCACCGGCAGGACGTCCACGGGTTCCACGACGGCGTCCTCGAACACGATCGTCCCGGTTCCCGTCAGGCGCTGGCCGAATCCGTCCCAGTCGTCGATCACCGTGACCCCCGGTTGATCGAGACGCACGAGGGCGGCGACGTCCACGCCGTCCGGGAGCCGGTGGGCGACGGTGTCGGTCCACTCGGCGAAGATGCTGCCGGTCGTGTAGAACTTGCGCCCGGAGAGCCGCAGCACGCCGTCCGCATCCGCCGAGAGCTCCGCACCCGCGCGAGAGGTCGTCGAGCCGGCCGCCTCGCTCCAGGAGTTCCCGCTGATCTGCCCCGCAGCGATGCGGGCGATCCAGCGCCGGGCGAAACCCGCATCCGCGGTGGTGAGGGTCTGCTCGACGAGCGCGATGTGGCCGCGCAGGATCTGCGGGATGTTGGCGTCCGCCGCGGCGATCGCCACGAGCAGCCGCGTGAAGGTGGGCCAGTCCAGTCCCAGTCCGCCGTCGGCGCTGGGCAGACGGGCGCGTCCGAGCCCCGCCTCGCGCAGGGCCGCGACGGCGTCGCGGGGAAGCTCGCGCGCGAGGTCGCGCTCCCCCGCCCCCTCGGCCACGGCGTCCACGATCGGGCGGAACCGCGTCTCGATGTCTGCGGGCAACCGAGCCCAGAGCTGGTCGTCGATGCGCGTGCGGACTCCGGCCGCCACGGATGCCGTGCTCATGTGTACAGGGAGATCGGCTGCACGGCGCCGGTGAGGAAGTGGGCCCCCACCTCGAGCTTCTTGTAGTCGACCGGGTCGTGGAGCGAGTGGGTGCGGATGTTGCGCCAGTGCAGGTCGAGGCCGACGCGATTCGCCGTCGAACTCGTTCCGGTGGCCTCGAAGACGCGGTGGGCGACGTCGGTCGCGGTGTCGCTGGCGACGACCTTGAGCTGAGCGATCTCGATCGCGATCTCCGCGCGGTCGTCGGCCGTGACATGGGCACCCTTGGCGACGACCTCGTCGAAGCGGCGGTTGACGCGGTCGGCGAGCGCTTCGACCGCGGCGGTGCGCGACACGAGCTCGCCGTACAGCCGCCGCACGAACGGGTCGTCGCTGTAGGTGGGCACGCCCGAGAGGAACCACGAGTTGGGCCGGGCGTTGGTGAGCTCCCGCGCCTGGGCGAGCGCCCCCTGCGCGATGCCGAGGTACAGATTCCCGAACACGAGCTGGATCGCGGGCGTCACGAAGCTCTGGATCGGCTCGTCCGTCCCGAAGCCGAGCAGGTGCTCCGGCTCGACCCGCACATCGCGGTACGTGACGGTGTTGCTCGCCGACAGACGCTGGCCGAGATTGTCCCAGTCGTCGACGAGCTCGACACCCGGGTGCCCGTACGGCAGTACGACGAAGGCGAAGGCGCCCGCATCCGGGCCGTCCTCGACGACCGCGTTGATCAGCAGCGCCTCGCCGATGCCCGAGCCGGTGGAGTACCGCTTGAAGCCGTTGAGCCGGTAGCCGTCACCGTCCACCGTGAGCGACAGATTCGGGTCGACGGGGTTCACCGAGTCGCCCCAGATCCATCGGCCGGCGATCGTGGCGCGGAACCATCGCTCGCGCTCGGCGGGCGGTGCGACGAGAGCGATGTTCGCCTCGTTCACGTAGTGGTAGCCCAGCACCTGCGCGAGGGAGGCGTCGGCGCGCGCGAGGATGCGGACGGCGCGCAGCGCGCTCTCCCAGTGCGCCCCGCCGCCGCCGTACTCGGCGGGGTCGAGCAGTGTCGTGAGCCCGGCCTCTTTGAGCAGCCGCGCTTCGGCGAAGGGCTGTGCATTCGCGCGATCGCGGGCGAGCGCGTCGACGGCGAGCCTCTCGCCCACGGATGCGGCGACCGCATCCCAGTGCGCGAGCTCGGCGGCATCGGCGGCGCCGCGGAAGTGGGTACGGGCGGGGGTCAGGGTCGGCGTGGTCATGCTGCTCCTGTTCAGGCGGGGGTGGACACGAGGGAAGCGGAGCTGTCGGCGGCGCTCGGCGCGCCGACGTAGGCGCCGCGGTAGGCGTGGGCGGGGTGCCACGGTGCGACCACGGGGTCGCCGGTGAGCCGCTCGCGGAGCGTCGCGCCGGGCCGAGCGTCGTCGAGGCGTCCGCGACGGCGCAGCTCCGGCACGAGGAGGTCCACGATGTCCTCGAACGTGCCCGGTGTCACGACGTACGCGAGATTGAATCCGTCGACGCCGCCCACCTCGATCCACCGCTCCAGTTCGTCGGCGACGGTGGCGGGGCTTCCGACGATCACGGCGCCGATGCCGCCGATGCCGACGTACTCGGCGATGTCGCGAGGCGTCCAGGCGCGGGCGGGATCCGCCTTCGTGAAGATCGACAGTGCGGAGCGGGCCGCATCCGTGTCGACGTAGGTGAGCGGTTCGTCGGGGTCCAGAGTCGAGAGGTCGATGCCGGACCAGCCGCCGTAGAGGGCCAGCGCCCCTTCCAGCGACACGTAGGAGCGGTAGTCGGCGTACTTCTGCTGCGCGAGGTCGTCGGTCTCGGCGACGATCACGGTCGCGAGAGTGAGGATCTTGACCGAGTCGCGCGGGCGTCCGATCGCCTCGGCCTTTTCGCGGATGCTGTCCGTCGTGCGTCGGGTGAGTTCGGGCGTCAGGCCGTTGATGAAGATGGCCTCGCCGTGTCGCGCGGCGAACTCCTGTCCGCGCGGCGAGGCGCCGGCCTGGAAGATGACCGGCGTCCGCTGAGGCGAGGGCTCGCCGAGGTGGATGCCGGGAACGTCGAAGTGGGCGCCGCGGTGGCGGATCGGGTGCACCTTCTCGGGATCGGTGAAGACTCCCGCCGCGCGGTCGCGGACCGCGGCACCGTCCTCCCACGACCCCTCCCAGAGCTTGTAGGCGACATCGAGGAACTCGTCGGCGATGCCGTAGCGGTCGTCGTGGGCGATCTGGTCGCCCAGTCCCAGGTTGCGCGCGGCGCTGTCGAGATACGACGTCACGACGTTCCACCCCACGCGGCCGCCGGTGAAGTGATCGAGGGTGGTGAGCGTGCGCGCCAGCGAGTAGGGATGCTCGTACGTCGAGGCGATCGTCACCCCGAAGCCCAGCCGCTCGGTGACCGCGGCCATCGCCGGGATCTGGAGCAGCGGGTTCCCCACCGGGATCTGGGCGGCGTCGCGGAGCGCGGGAGCCGCCGAATCCCGGTACACGTCGTACACGCCGAGCACGTCGGCGAGGAAGATCGCGTCGAACCCGCCCCGCTCCAGCAGCCGGGCGAGCTCGGTCCAGTACTCCAGCCGGTTGTACTCGTCGGCGCGGTTGTCCGGGTGGCGCCAGAGCCCCGGAGCCTGGTGCGTCACGCAGCTCATCTCGAACGCGTTGAGGATGAGGGGCTTGCTCATCGTCCGTCCTTCCTGCCGGCGGGCGCCGTACGGCCGGAAAGCTAGCAGCGCGGGTCGCAACCGCTCGCGCCCGTCTGACACACGCGTTCATGCGGCGACGCGGATGACGTTTCCTTACGATCCGCGGTGCGCACCGGCGCTCCGGCCCTGCAGGATGACGGACCGTGCGGTCCACAGCCCGCACTCTCCCCCACCCGAGAGGCCCGCCATGTCCGCTTCCTCCCGCCGCGTCCTGCGCCGGCTCGCCGTCGCCGCAACGCTCGCGGTCACCGCCCTCGCCCTCGCCTCCTGCGCGGGCGGGCCCGCCTCCGCGGACGGCGACGATCAGGAGCTCACCGTCCTGTTGATCTCGTCGCACGAGGGCGCGTCGAAGCTGCTCGCCGAGCGCTATGAGGCCGAGACCGGGGTGAAGATCAACCCGGTCATCGTGCCCTACGACGAGATCGGCAACACCCTCGCACTCGACCAGCAGTCGGGCGCGAACACGATCGACGTCGCAGCCCCCTGGTACGTCTCCATCGGCGATCTCGCCGATGCGGGGGCCATCCAGGACCTCACCGACTGGATCGACAGCGACGCCGACCTGAAGACGGACGACTTCATCCCCTCGATCTACGACCCGTACAGTCTCGTCGACGGGCGCCGCTACGGGCTGCCGTTCGACGGCGATACCCATGTGCTCTTCTACAACAAGGAGATCCTGGCGCGGAACGGCTTCAGCCAGCCGCCCGCGACCTGGGACGAGTACGTCGAGCAGTCCCGCACGATCACCCGGAACGAGAGCGCGAACGGCGTCTACGGCAACGTGATCTTCGGTCAGAAGTCGCCGCTCATCCTCGGAGCCAGCTTCGCGAACCGTCTCGCGGGCTTCGGCGGCGAGTTCGTCGACGCCGACGGGAAGCCCGTCATCAACTCGCCCGAGGCGATCGAGGCCGCGCAGTCGCTCGCCGATTCCCTGGCCTCGGCGTACCCGACGCCCGCGGAGACCGCCTTCGGCGAGGGCAATTCGGCCTGGTACGCGGGCAACGCGGCCTTCATCGAGAACTGGACCGACCTCGGGGTCGGTTCGCAGACGAACCCCGACTCCACGGTCAAGGACGAATGGGGCGTGACGCTGTTGCCAGTCGGCGGCGAGAACACCACCTCGCGGGCTTCCCTCGTGGCGGGCTTCACCTGGGTCGTCGCCGCCAACACCGCCAAGACCGACCTCGCGCGCGACTTCATCGCCTGGGCGTCCTCGAGCGAGGTGAACGAGCAACTGCTCGTCGCGGACCCGCAGACCGGAATCGACCCCAACCGGATCTCCTCGCTCGAGAGCGAGGCCTACGGCACCGCGTACCCCGACCTGCAGCGTGTGAACCGCGCGACGCTCGACGGAGCGCTCGCTTGGCCCACCGGCAAGAACGCGACGCAGGCGGCCGAGGTGCTCACGGATGAGCTGGCGAAGCTCGTCGCCGGCGAGGTCACCGCGAAGGAGGCCCTCGACGCCACGCAGGCGGAGTGGGAAGAACTCCTTGGCTGACGTCTTCGCACCCGTGCGCCCGCGCCGCGCCCCTCGGGGCCCGGCGTGGGCGCACCGCCTGTTCGTCGCGCCGAGCGTGCTCGCGCTCATCGTGCTGGGGGTCTACCCGCTGCTGTTCATCGTAGACGCGGCATTCACCGAGTCCTCGCTCGGCAGGCCTTTCCAGGCATGGGTCGGCACCGAGACGATCGAGAAGGTGCTCGCGGACGCGGATGCGGTCGCCACCCTCGGTCGCACCCTCGTCTACGCCCTCGGGGTGTCGGCGGCGAGCCTCGCGCTCGGCGTCGCGGCCGCCCTCGCGCTGCACGGCGCGGTGCGCAGCGGTTCGTTCGTGCGCACGCTGCTCCTGCTCCCGCTCATCACGCCGCCGGTCATCGTCGGCACGCTGTGGAAGCTCGTCTACAACCCGGGCGGCGGGCTCCTCGCCACCGTCCTCGGCTTCTTCGGCGCACCGCGCGACGCGATCGCCCCGCTCTCCTCCACCACGTGGGCGCTGCCCGGCATCGCGCTCGCGGACGTGTGGGAGTGGACGCCGCTGGTCGCCCTGCTCGTGTTCACCGCGCTGCTCGCGCAGGACGCGCAGACGCTGGAGGCGGCGCGCCTGGACGGCGCGCACGGGTTCGCCCTCTTCCGGCACATCACGCTTCCCGCGATCTCGGGCGTGGTCGCGGCGGCCTTCTTCATCCGCCTCGTGCTGGCGTTCAAGGTCTTCGATCTCGTCTTCATGATGACCTCGGGAGGTCCGGGGCAGGCGACGACCACGACCTCCTATCTGATCTATCAGGCGGCCCTGCGCGAGTTCGACCTCGGCAAGGCCGCCGTCATCACCCTGCTGCTGGCGGTGCTCGTCACCGTCGTCACGCTCCCGTTCGCGCTGGCTGCGCGCAGATTGCAGGCCAACCATGAGTGAGCTCCTCGCACCTCGGCGTCCCCGTGCGCCTCGGCGCAGCATCCTGGCCACCGTCGTGCTGGCCGCGCTCGTGGTGTTCTTCGTGGTGCCGCTGCTGTACCTGGTGTCGGTATCGCTCATGGGCCGCAACGAGACGGGTCAGGGCGTGCTGGTGCCGACGGTGCCGCAGTTCTCGAACTGGGCCGAGGTGCTCACCCAGTCCGACCTGCTGCACGGCATCGCGAACTCCCTGATCGCGGCGATCGGCGGCGCCGTCCTTTCGCTGCTGATCGGACTGCCGGGCGCGTGGGCGATGGTGCGATTCCGCACCGGCGGCGCGACGCTCGCAGGCACCATCATGAGCCCGTGGCTGCTGCCTCCGATCGTCGCCGTCGTGCCGCTGTTCACGCTGCTGCGCCTGCTCGGCGTGAACAACACCCTGTGGGGGCTGACCCTGGTCTACGCGCTCGTGAACGTGCCGGTCGCCATCTGGCTGCTGGAGGGGTTCCTGCGCAAACTCCCGATCGAGATCGAGGAGGCAGCCAGGATCGACGGCGCCGGCTCCTTCCGCGTTCTGGTGTCGGTCGTGGCGCCGCTGGTCGCGCCCGCGCTCGTTGCCGTCGGGATCATCGCCGGCGTCCTCAACTACAACGAGTTCCTCCTCGCGACCTTCCTCACGCAGTCCCCCGATGCGCAGACCCTGCCGGTGGTGCTCTCGCTCTTCTACGGCGAGCGCACACCTCACGTCGGCAAGATCGCGGCCGCATCCGTCATCGGCGTGATCCCCGTGTTCGCGGCGGCCGTCTTCCTGCAGCGGTGGCTGGTGGGAGGCCTCACATCCGGCGCGGTGCGCTGACGCGTTCCTCGACGTTCCTGCCGCTCTCCGCCGCTCAGACGAACGGGTTGGGCGTCAGCGTGTACTTGGTCTGCAGGTACTCGTGGATGCCCTCGGCGCCACCTTCGCGCCCGAGACCCGAGGACTTCCAGCCGCCGAACGGACCTGCCGCATTCGAGACGACGCCCATGTTGAGCCCCATCATGCCGGTCTCGAGACGCTCGATCATGCGCTGTCCACGCGCGAGGTTCTCGGTGAACACGTAGGACACCAGGCCGTACTCGGTCGCGTTGGCGAGCGCGACGGCCTCGTCCTCGCTGTCGAACGGCACGATCGCGAGCACCGGCCCGAAGATCTCCTCGCGGAGGATGTCGCTTCCCGCCGCGACATCGGAGACCACCGTCGGCTCGAAGAACGTCCCCTCGCCGTCGATCGCGGTGCCGCCCGTGCGTACGCTCGCACCGCGCGACACCGCATCCGAGACGAGTGCCTCGGCCTTCGCGACCGCGCGGTCGTCGATGAGCGGGCCGATCGCCACGCCGTCCTCGGTGCCGCGTCCCACCCGCAGCGCCTGCACCCGTTCGGTCACGCGACGCGTGAACTCCTCCGCGACGCTGCGGTGCACGAGGAAACGGTTGGCTGCGGTGCACGCCTGGCCGATGTTGCGGAACTTGGCCAGCATCGCCCCCTCCACCGCCTTGTCGAGGTCGGCGTCGTCGAAGACGAGGAAGGGCGCGTTGCCGCCGAGCTCCATCGAGGTCCGAAGCACACCGCCCGCCGCCTGCTCGAGCAGCTTCACACCGACCGGGGTGGAGCCCGTGAAGGACAGCTTGCGCAGGCGCGGGTCGCGGATGATCGGCTCCGACACGGCGCCCGACTGCGACGTGGTGATGACGTTGACCACGCCGTCCGGCAGCCCCGCATCCTGCAGCAGCTGCGCGAAGTACAGCGTCGTGAGAGGTGTGAGCTCCGCCGGCTTGATGACCACCGTGCACCCCGCGGCGAGCGCCGGGGCGATCTTGCGCGTCGCCATCGCGAGCGGGAAGTTCCAGGGGGTGATGAGGTAGCACGGCCCGACGGGATGCTGCGAGACGATCATGCGCCCGGTGTCCTCGGGGTTGGCGCCGTACCGTCCCTGCACGTGGGCGGCCTCTTCGCTGAACCACCGCAGGAACTCGCCTCCGTAGACGACCTCGCCACGAGCCTCCGCGAGCGGCTTGCCCATCTCGATCGTCATGAGCAGCGCGAACTCCTCCTTGCGCTCCTGCAGCAGCTCGAACGCACGGCGCAGCAGCTCCGCTCGCTCACGCGCCGGGGTCCGCGACCACGCCTCGAACGCGTCGACGGCCGCATCCAATGCAGCGGCACCGTCTGCGACCGACGCGCTCGCGATCGTCTTCACGACCGCGTTGGTGGCGGGGTCGCGCACGTCGAGCGTCTGGGCGTCGGATGCGTCGCGCCACTCGCCGCCGATGAACAGCTGCGGGCGGACGCGGGCGAGCAGGTCGGTCTCGGTGAGTGCGGTCATCTCGGCTCTCCTCGGTCAGGTCATCCCGCCGTCGGGACCTGCCCATTCTCATCCGCCGCGGAGCCCCGGGCATTCGCCCGCACGGCGCGCCCTCTCATCCGGACTCGCCGCGGCGTACAGCCCCCTGGCACCGCGATCCATGTCGCCGGTCGGAGATTCGCGCCGATGTCGGAGGATCCGGCCTCCATCCTCCGACGGGAGGCGCATTCTCCGACGGCGCCGCGCAGGGAACCTGTGTCAACTGGTTGACTCACTGGGTGTCAACTGGTTGACTCAAGCTGTGGCCGAACGGATCTCCTTCACCCTGCACGAGCTCGTCGCGACCGTCGACGCGTTCGCGGACGCACGCCTGCGCAGCGGCTACGGGATCTCGATCGGCGACTTCATCTACCTCGCCACGATCGCGGATCAGCAGCCGCTCGATCTGACGTCACTGGCGCGGTGCCTCATGGTCACCAAAGCCGCGGTCAGCAAGCGCATGCCGCATCTCGCCGAGGCGGGGTGGGTGCGCACCTCCCACGGCCCGGGGCGCCGCATCCTCGTCGGCCTGACGGATGCGGGCACGAGCCTGGTCGAGCGCGCCGGCGGCGAGCTCGACGGCGAATTCATGGGGCTCTTCGACGATCCGCGCCTGATCGACACCGGAGTCGATCGTGCTGTGCTCGCCCGTCAGCTCGAGGTGCTGACGGAGCTCGTCCGAGAGAAGGAGACACCGTGAGCACCAGGATCGTCGTCATCGTCGGCACTCCGCTGCCCGACACCCTCAACCACGCCCTCGCCGCGTCGTACGCGCAAGCGGCCCGCGCCGCGGGGGCCGAGGTCCGCGTGATCGACCTCGCCGCCGAGCAGGCCCCCGCTCATCCGCGCACCGCCGGCGAGGTGCGGATGCCCCGCACCTCGGACGACGCCCCGCTGGATGCGGTCGCGGCACGCGCCATCGACGACATCGCGTGGGCCGAGCACCTCGTGTTCTTCTTCCCGCAGTGGTGGGGCACCTACCCCGGCGCCCTCAAGGTGTTCATCGACCGCGTGTTCCTGTCCGGCTTCGCGTTCCGCTACCGCCCGGCGGGCCCCCTGTGGGACAAACTGCTCACCGGCCGCACCGCGCGCATCGTCATGACGATGGACTCGCCGCGGGCATGGAACGCGGTCGTGTACCGCCACGCCGCCGAGACGAGCCTGCGCAATGCGGTGCTCGGGTACTGCGGCGTGCGCACGATCGGCGTGACGCGTTTCGACCAGGTCCGCCACCGCAGCGACGAAACGCGACGGGCGTGGATCGCCGAGACGGCCCGCCTCGGCACGAGGGATGCGGGACGCCGCATCCGGCGCCGCATGCCCGTGGGTGCCGGAGCGGGCGCGGGGGCCGGCGTCGGCGTCTGACCCGCCTCCGCGGTCGGTCGGTCGGAGATTCACGCGAATGTCGGAGGATGCGACGCGGATCCTCCGACACTGCGCACATCCTCCGACCGGCGCGCGGCGCCAGGGCGGGACTCGGACTCAGCCCGGCAGGTGCCGGCAGACCCAGCCGTCGCCGTCCTCGCGCACGTACTCGAGGCGGCGGCTCGCGGCGGCGGGATGCGAGGTCCAGAAGAGCATGCGGCGCGGCCGCACCGCGTAGCCGATCCAGCCGTCGGGCTGCGCCGGATGCGGATTCGCCGCAGCGAACGCAGCCCACTGCCGTTCCCGGCGCGCACGCGGCTGGCGAGCGTATTCGGCGGTGTTCAGCCACGCGAGCTGGCGCAGGTAGTCGGAGCGGCCGGCGTAGGCGCGGGCGATCTCGTCCTCCTCCGCCACGGCGGCGGTCCCCTGCACGACGAGCTGGTGCGTGAAGCCGGGCCACAGCACGGTCAGCGCGACCCGCGGGTTGAGGCTGAGCTCGCGCACCTTCCGGCTCGCCGCATCCGTATGGAAGAAGAAGCGCTCCCCGTCGAACTCGGTCAGCATGACGGTGCGGGCGCGAGGGAAGCCGTCCTCGTCGACGGTGGAGAGCGTCATGAGGGCGCGCTCCTCGCCGTCACCGGGCAGCCACGACGCCGCGAGGGCGAGGGGATCGCGCGGCGGATCTTCGGCGTGCACGGGATCGGTGACCACGTCGATGCGCGGCACCCGGAGGGCGACGATGTCGGATGCAGGAGGGCCGGTCATGCGAACTCGAATCCGTCGATCTCGATGAGAGCCTCGGCGACGAACGCAACGCCCGCCTCGAAGATCCGACGCCCGTCCTCGGCGTTCGCGCCGGTGGGGTCCCCGATCACCCCGTCGGGACCGAAGTCGTCGCTCGTCCATCCGAACATCACGGGCTTCGCGTTGAAGCCGATGTGGGTCAACCCCGCGATCCGCTCCGGCACGTTGCGTGGCGGAAGCTGCTCCGCCACCAGGTGCGGCGCAAGGTGCATGACGACCGAGGTCTCCCCCCAACCGGCATGGATGCCCTGACCGAGCTCGTCGGGCCGACCGTCCCGCCCGTCGCCCGCGACGCCCGCGCCCGAGCCCATCGAGAACGAACGCAGCCCGAATCGGCGCCGGAGCTCCCGGTTCACCCAACCGAGCAGCATGACGTTGCCGCCGTGTCCGTTGACGAAGGCGACCGTACGCACGGGCGTCTGCGCGATGGAGCGGCCGATCTCGATGAGCTGCTGGAGCAGGGTCGTCCCCTCCATCCAGAGGGTTCCGGGTGCCCAATAGTGCTCATCGGACTTCGCGTACGCGAGCGTCGGGAGCAGCCACGCATCCACCCCCTGCGCGGCGACGCGCGCGACCGCCGCGGTGGCGACCGCTTCGGCGATCAGCGTGTCGGTGCGCAGCGGCAGGTGCGGACCGTGGTGCTCGATCGCCCCGATCGGCACGACCGCGATCGACCGGTCGCTCGTAGCCGCGACCAGCGCCGGTCCCGAGAGATCGTCCCAGCGCCGCGAGGCCGCCGTCATCGGATCGCCCCCTTGGTCGGGCCTGCGTAGTCGGGGTTGAGCTTGCCCGGGTTCAGCAGGCCCTGCGGGTCGGTGTGCCGCGCCAGCTCCACCGTCTCGGCGAGGCGGAAGTCGACGTTCCACTGGTGCGGGTTGTGCACGCCGATGCCCAGTTCGCCGAGCCGCTCGATGCCGGCGTAGACGGCCTCCGGGCTCTCGTAGACGCCCGCCAGCATCCCGATCGGAACGGTGTGACCCGCCTCGATGTGCAACTGGCCGCCGGGGTAGACGGCGTGGACCTCGTCGATGCGCTCCACCAGCGCGTCCCCGGAGACCTCGACGTGGAAGTACACGCCGGGCTCGGACTTCTGCAGCCACTCGATCGGGTGGTTGTAGCTGAGCACGGAGATGGCGGCGCTGACGCCCGACCCCTCCCGCACATCCTCGATCCGCCCGCCGGCCTGCTCGATGACGGCGACCGCCTCGTCGAGGATGCGGGCGTCGGCGATCATGCGCAGTGAGCTGCGCCCGTCGGCGAAAGCCTCGTCCGGCGGCAGCTGCGCGGTGATGTGCGGGGTGTCGGCCGACACGAGTCGCGGCGAGGGCGTCATCCGGCCGAGCGTTCGCAGCACGGACAGCGCTCCGGAGAAGTCGGGGAACGAGGCGTAGAGACCACGCCAGTCCTGCAGCGGCTCGAGGCGCACGGTGGCGCGGGCGATGATGCCCGCGGTGCCGTAGTTGTGCACGAACCCCTGCGCCTGGTCGCCCTCGACGTGCCGCAGCGCCCCGCCGGATGCGGGCGTCGCGACGTCCAGGGCGAGCACGAACCCCCTGTCGTTCGAACCGTGCGCGATCGTTCCCGTTCCGCCGGAGCCGCCTGCAAGGAATCCGCCGATCGTGGTGTGCACGGTCGACGGGTACATCCACAGCTGCTGACCGGCCGCACGGGCGGCGGCCTCGAGCGCGTTCATGGGCGCGCCCGCATCCGCCGTGATCCAGCCGTCGCCCACCTCGACGATCGTGCGGGCGCGCGAGGTGTCGAGCACGAGTCCGCCCGGCATGGGGATCGCCTGACCGTAGTTGCCGGTCCCCTTGCCGCGTGGGGTGATGGCCACGCCGTGACGCGCGGCGAGGCCGACGACGTCGGCGATCTCCTGAGCGGTCGTCGGGAAAGCGACCAGGTCGGCGATCCCCAACGGCAGCAGCTCGGCGATGATCGGCGACATCCGCGCGCCGTCGACGGATGCCTTCTCGCGCTGACGCATATCGCTGGAGACACCGCGCGGACCCAGCAGGTCGCGCAGCTCTGCCTCGAGGGCGGCGTAATCGGGTGCGGACATAGGAATCCTCCTTCGCGTGCATCTCCCGACGAAGGAGCGCGACGAGCCGGGTGATGAGTCACTCGCCGCGCAGAGGCCGTGGCCCGCGATCATCATGCGCCGTCCATGTTTCGCGCACGCAACACGCGGTTTGCGATCAGGGGGCGGCGACCCAGCCCTCGGTCGCGGCGGCCGCCACGATGCGCCCACCGCGGATCACGAGGCGGTCCGCCGGCGCTTCGGCGATCGCCTGCACGAGCGAGTCCGCCCGCACGGCGAGCAGGTCTGCGCGGGCACCGACGACGACCCCCGCTTCGGGCAGCCCCATGACCTCTCTCGCACCGGCGGACACCGCGGTGTATGCCTCGTCGGCAGTGAGGTGCGCGGCGATGACGAGGAGCATCGCGGTCTCCAGCGCGTCACCGCGGCCGAGCGGGTTGAACGGGTCGCGCACGTTGTCGGCGCCGGCGGCGAACCGCGCCCCCGCGGCCAGCAGCGCCCGGGCAGGCGCGATGCCGCGCGGGGTCGCGACGGGGACGCCCCACCCCTGCAACGACAGATTTGTGATCGGGTTGGCGATGATGCCCACGCCCGACGCGACGACCTCCGCGATGACCGCATCGCGCGCGGGCTCGTCGAGGGTGCCCAGTCGTACGCAGTGCCCCGCGGAGCGGTTCTGCGGCCATCCGAGGGTGCGCCGGGCGTAGGCGTCGAGGGTCACGGCGGCCGCGAGCCCCTCATCCGTATGCAGGTCGACGGGAACACCGCGGCGCTCGGCGACATCGAGCAGGCGGTGCAGGTCGGCGAGCGGGTCATCGGCGAGATGCGAGGCCCCTCCGACGGCGTCGGCACCCGCATCCAGCGCCGCCTCCAGGTGCGCGGTCGGCACATCAGGGCCGGCGAGGGCGACGATCTCGATGTCGACGAGTGCGGCCAGCTCCTCCCGCACCGAGACGAGCGCTTCGACGCCGCGAAGGGGCGCGTCGCCCAGCAGCACGTCGACGTGCGTGCGGATGGCGGTGGTGCCGTTACGCAGCATCCGGAGCACCTGCGTGCGAGCACGCGCGGCCGCATCCGCCACCGTCATCGTCTCGGCGTAGACGCGCCAGGCGGCGATCGCAGCGCGGAGATCGCCCATGGGCGAGCGGATGGCGTCCCAGCTGAGCGCCTTGTCGAGGTGCGCGTGAGGCTCGGCCGCCGCGGGAAGGAGTACGTAGCCGGACAGATCGTGCGCGCCGGTCGTCGCGACGGCGGTCGCGGGTGTCACGGCGGCGACACGGCCGTCCTGGATCGTGACGTCGACACGGGAGCCGTCCGCGAGCGTGGCACCCGCGATCCGATCGATCATCGTGGTCTGCGGCGACTCGGTCATGGTGATCCCTCTCCGGCGCCGTCCGACGCCAGCGCCGACCGTATCCGCCGCGCATTTCCCGCCGGTAACGCACCCGTCGTCATCTGCTCGTCACACGGGCCGGTTAGCGTGGCGCGCTGTGAGTTACTTCAGCGACGTCGAACGCGATCTCGTCGTGGTGGAGCGCACCGCGCTCGCCGGCGACATCGTCGCCTTCGATCTGGCGTCTCCGAACGGGCGTGATCTGCCCGCGTGGACCCCCGGTTCCCACCTCGACGTGATCCTCCCGGATGCCGACGGCACCGGCCCGGTGGAACGCCAGTATTCGCTGTGCGGCGACACCGCAGAGCGCGGCCGGTGGCGCATCGCGGTGCTGCGCGAGACGGGCGGGCGCGGCGGATCCGTGCGCGTGCACGACGAGCTCTCGGTCGGCACGCGTGTGCGCGTGCGCGGACCCCGCAATCACTTCCCGTTCGAGGTCTCCCCCGGCACGCGCTATCGGTTCGTGGCGGGCGGGATCGGCATCACGGCGATCCGAGCGATGGCCGCCGCGGCCGAGACCGCCGGCGCGGAGTGGGAGCTGGATTACGCGGGGCGCTCACGCGCGAGCATGGCGTTCACGGCAGAACTCGCCGCGGCGTACGGCGACCGCGTGCGCATCCACGCCCGCGACGAGGGCTCCCGCCTCGACATCGACGCGCTGGCCGCATCCGTCGACGAGCGCACGGCCGTGTTCGCGTGCGGTCCGAAGCGGATGCTGGACGCGCTGGATGCGGGTGTCGACGAGCGCGCGCTGCACGTGGAGCGTTTCGAGGCGAAGGAGTTCGGGGCACCGGTGTGGCCGGGCCCGTTCGAGGTGGAGCTGGCTATGAGCGGCGATGTCGTCGTGGTCTCGCCGGAGCAGTCGGTGCTCGACGCGATCCGCGAGCAGTCCCCCGACACGCTCGTGCTCTCGAGCTGCCGCCGCGGCACGTGCGGCACGTGCGAAGTCCCGGTGCTCGAGGGCGACATCGAGCACCGGGACTCGGTGCTCACGCCGATCGAGCAGCGTGATTCGACCGTCATGATGGTCTGCGTCTCGCGCGCGGCGTGCGAACGGATCGTGCTCGATCTCTGAGTGCGCCTACGCCGTCACCGACCGACCCGGGTGCGCAGTCGCTCGACGATCTCGCGCTCGTCGCCCTGCACAAGACGGTAGTCGCGCACGACCACACGTCCCGAGACGATCACGTGGCGGGGCCTGCGCCCCGGAGCGGTCCAGAGCAATCCCGCCACGGGGTCCGCGACACCCGCATCCGCCACCGTGTCGACGTCCCACACGCACACGTCCGCGGCCGCTCCTGGCCTCAGGTGACCGAGTTCGGACCGGCCGAGCCCTGCCGCCGAACCGGCGGTCGCCATCTCCAGCACGTCACGCGCGTCGAGCTGCGGACCCACGAGCGCCGACACCTGCAGGGCGAGCCGCGCGTCGGCCAGCAGGTGCCCGGCGTCGTTGGAGCCCCCGCCGGACGTGCCGAGTCCCACCTCGATGCCCGCTTCCCGCATCCGTGCGACGGGGGCGATCCCCCATCCCATCGGCACGTCGCAACCGGGGGCGTGCGTCGCGGTGACCCCGGCCGCGGCCAGGCGGTCGATCTCGGCGTCGGTCACATCGCACAGGTGGGCGATCGTGACATCGGGCGCGAGCCAGCCCCACTCCTCCAGCAGGTCGAGGGGCCGCCGGCCGTAGCGATCCAGCGCGATCTGCGTGTCGACCTGCTCGTTCGCCTGCGTGCGACGGCGGAGGCCATACTCGCGCGCGACGGCACCGAGCGCGCGGAAGGTCTCCTCCCCGTCGGAGTGCACGCCCGCCGGCCCCACCGCGATCTGCAGCATCCCGTCTGAGCTCACCCCGCGCGCATCCGGAGTGAGGAAGTGGGCGGCGATGGCACGCGCGCTCGCTTCGGCCGCCTCGGGGGCGTCCCGGGCCGAACCACGGACGAAGACGAGCCTGGCACCGAGCTCGGCGGCCGCATCCGCTATGGACCGGGCGATCGCGACCGTGTCGTCGACGGGATGCGGCGAGCGCGACGGATCCGGCCAGTTCAGCTGGTGATCGGCCACCGTCGTCACCCCGCTCAGCAGCGACTCGGCGATGCCGGCGGCGGCCGTGGTGCCGGTGAGGGAGGGGTCGATGCCAGCGCCCGCGTAGGCCGCGGCCATCGCCGGCAGCCAGTCCCGCATGGGCACGCCGCGGGTTCCGGGCAGGGTGCGGAAGCCGGTCTGCAGGAGGTGGTGGTGCGCATTGATGAGCCCCGGTGCCACGACGCAGCCGGACACGTCGAGCTGCTCGCCCGGCCCCTCGGACGACGCCGACACCACCGCGCCGTCGAGAACGAGGTCGCCGTCGCGCTCCGTGCGACGGTCGACGAGGATGCGGCGCGCGCCGCGCAGGGTGAGCATGACGCGATCGTCTCAGTCGCAGATCACGGGCACGTTACCGCGGGCTCGCGTGCACAACTCAGCCGGGAACCGCGCCTGGACCGTCTCCACCCGCCGGAATCCGCAGCACCGCCTGAGTTGCGTCGCGCCGGGCGGTGCTGTGCCGCCGGTGGGTCAGAGACCTGCGGCGCGCTCCGCGGCCTCGACGACGTTCGTGAGCAGCAGGGCCACGGTCATGGGCCCCACGCCGCCGGGGTTCGGCGACACGTAACCGGCGACCTCCACGACGTCGGGGTGCACGTCGCCGTAGACGATGCTCTTGCCCGTCTCCGGGTGCGTCTCACGCGTGACGCCGACATCCAGCACGGCGACGCCCGCGCGCAGGTGCTCGGCCCGAACGAGGTGCTTGACGCCGGCGGCCGCGACCACGACGTCTGCCTGGGCGAGGTGGAACGGGAGGTCCGCCGTACCGGTGTGGGTCAGGGTCACCGTGGCGTTGATGTCGCGGCGCGTCAGCAGGAGTCCGATCGAGCGGCCGATCGTGACGCCGCGGCCGACGACCACGACGTGCTTGCCGGCCAGGTCGTAGCCGTTGCGCTGGAGGAGCTCGATCACACCGCGCGGCGTGCACGGCAGCGGCGAGGTGATCGGGGTGTTGACGTTCAGCACGAGGCGGCCGAGGTTGGTGGGGTGCAGCCCGTCGGCGTCCTTGTCGGGGTCGATCCGCTCGAGGATGCGATCCGTGTCGAGGTGCTTCGGCAGCGGCAGCTGCACGATGTACCCGTGGCAGGTCGGGTCGGCGTTGAGCTCGTCGATCAACGCTTCGACGTCCTCCTGCGTGGCGTCCGCCGGCAGCTCCCGCTGGATCGAGTTCATCCCGATCGCGACGGACTGCTTGTGCTTCATTCCCACGTACAGCTGCGAGGCGGGGTCCGCCCCCACCAGCACCGTAGCGATGCCGGGAACCACCCCGCGCTCGGCGAGCGCCGCCACGCGCGCGGTGAGTTCTTCCTTGATCGCGGCCGCGGTGCGGACGCCGTCGAGTGTGATCGCGGTCATTGTCGTCTCCTCTTCGAGCCCGCCCCGAGCACGCGCCGATCTGCGCGATGAGCGCAGCGTCGCGACCGAGGGTACTCAATCACTATGCACGTAGGGATACGGATGCGGCAACACCCGGTGCTGCCGCATCCGTTCCGATCACTGGTGCAGGTCGGGGTACAGCGGGAAGGCCGCGGTCAGAGCTGCGACGCGGGTGCGCAGCGCCTCGACGTCGGCGCCGGGCAGCAGCGCGAGCGCGATGATGTCGGCGACCTCGGTGAACTCTGCGTCGCCGAACCCGCGGGTGGCGAGCGCCGGCGTGCCGATGCGCAGACCCGAGGTGACCATCGGCGGACGCGGGTCGTTGGGCACCGCGTTGCGGTTGACCGTGATGTGGATGTCGTGCAGGAGGTCCTCGGCCTGCTTGCCGTCGATGGCCGCCTCGCGGAGATCGACGAGCACGAGGTGCACGTCGGTGCCGCCCGAGCGCACCGCGATGCCGGCATCCTTCACGTCCTGCTGCGCGAGCCGGTCGGCCAGGATCGCCGCACCCCGGACGGTGCGCTCCTGGCGCTCCTTGAACTCGGGGGTCGCGGCGAGCTTGAACGCGGTCGCCTTGGCGGCGATCACGTGCATGAGCGGACCGCCCTGCTGGCCGGGGAAGACCGCGGTGTTGATCTTCTTCGCGAGATCCTCGTCGTTCGTGAGGATGAAGCCCGAGCGGGGGCCGCCGATCGTCTTGTGCACGGTCGAGGAGACGACGTGCGCGTGCGGAACCGGGTTCGGGTGCACACCCGCGGCGACGAGGCCGGCGAAGTGCGCCATGTCGACCCAGAGGTACGCGCCGACCTCGTCGGCGATCTCGCGGAAGCGCGCGAAGTCGAGCTGGCGCGGGTACGCGGACCAGCCGGCGATGATGACCTTCGGCTTGTGCTCGACGGCGAGACGGTGCACCTCGTCCATGTCGATGACACTGGTCTCGGGGTCGACGCCGTAGGCGACGATGTTGTACAGCCGGCCGGAGAAGTTGATCTTCATGCCGTGCGTGAGGTGACCGCCCTGATCGAGCGAGAGACCCAGCAGCGTGTCGCCGGGGCGGGCGATCGCGTGCAGCACCGCCGCGTTGGCGGAGGCACCGGAGTGCGGCTGCACATTGGCGAAGCCGGCGCCGAACAGCGACTTGGCGCGGGCGATCGCGAGTTCCTCCGCGACGTCCACCTCTTCGCAGCCGCCGTAGTAGCGGCGACCGGGGTAGCCCTCGGCGTACTTGTTCGTGAGCACGGAGCCCTGCGACTGCAGCACCGAGACGGGGACGAAGTTCTCGGACGCGATCATCTCGAGATACCCGCGCTGACGCTCGAGTTCGCGCTCGAGAACCTGGGCGATCTCGGGGTCGACCTCTGCGAGGGGGGCGTTGAAGTACGGGTCGGTCATGACTCTCCCTGACGACGGTTTCGGACAGATGGGTTCCGTATCGGCCCAGGCGTACGGCCGAATACCGTGTCGGTCGCTCCCCGGTGGTCATCCACCTCAACGCCAGTCGCGACGGCATCGAGCATACCCGACGCGGACGCGGGGCACACCTGAACGCACGGTGCTCGGCAGGCGAACGCATGGTGCGCCGCGGACCAGTTTGTTAAGGTTCCTTACATGACAACCGGTCTCGTCCCGCGGCCGAGGTCCGTGGCCCTCGGCGACGGCGCGTTCGCGGTGACGGACGCGGTCTCGATCACCGGGGAGGCGGAGGCGGTCGCCCTCCTGAGCGCGCGGCTGCACCGGCGCACGGGCCTGTCGCTTCCTGCCGCCCCGGATGCCCGCATCCGCCTGCGCGTCGACGGCGAGGGCGCCGCGGAGTCGTACCGACTTCGGATCGATGCGGACACCGTGGAGCTCACCGCATCCGACGCCGCGGGTCTGCTGCACGGCGTCCACACGCTGCTGCAGGTGTTGGCACCGACCCGGCAGGGCTGGGTGTGGCCGGCCGTCGTGATCGATGACGCACCGCGCTTCGCCCACCGCGGTCTGATGCTCGACGTCGCCCGGCACTTCTTCGCCGTCGACGTCGTGGAGCGCCTGCTCGATCGGATGGCGGAGCTCAAGCTCAACGTGCTGCACCTGCACCTCAGCGACGACCAGGGGTGGCGGCTCGCGCTCGATTCGCGGCCGCGACTGGCCGAGCACGCCTCCGACTCGGCGGCCCTGGGCGATGCAGGCGGCTGCTACTCACGCGCCGACTGGCAGCGAATCACGGATGCGGCAGCCTCGCATCACATCACGGTGATCCCCGAATTCGATGTGCCGGGGCACACGCACGCCGTGGGGCTCGCGTACCCCGAGATCGCCCGGCCTCCCGTTCTCACCCCCGAGCTCGAGGAAACGGCCGCGCAGTTCGGCGGCGGCCTGCCCGTCGCAGGCCAGGCCTACACCGGTTTCGGTGTCGGCTTCTCGTCTCTGCGCACCGGCGATGCCGAGACGAGCGCGTTCCTGCGCGACGTGTTCACCGAGCTGGCCGAGCTCACGCCCGGCCCCTACCTGCACGTCGGTGGCGACGAAGCCCTCGGCACGTCGCGCGACGATTACGACGCGGCGATCGCGGAGGTCACCGCACTCGTGACCTCGCTGGGCAAGACCCCCGTCGCCTGGCACGAAGCAGGCAGCGCCGCGCACCTCGCACCGGGAACGCTCGGACAGTACTGGGGCTTCGTTCACCCCGTGGACGGCGCCGATGAGAAGGCCCGCGGCTTCATCGAGCGCGGCGGACGCCTCATCCTGTCCCCCGCCGACGCGGTGTACCTCGACATGAAGGACAGCGCCGACTGCGCGCTCGGGCTCACGTGGGCGAACGGCCCGACGCCGCTGCGCCGTGCCTACGAGTGGGAGCCGGCCGAGGTCGTTCCCGGCGTGACGGAGGAGCAGATCCTCGGCGTCGAAGCGGCGCTGTGGACCGAGACGATCCGCACCGAGGACGACATTCAGCAGATGGTGTTCCCGCGCCTCGCCGCCGCCGCCGAGGTGGCGTGGTCGGCGCGCACATCCCGGTCGTGGGAGAGCTTCCGCGAGCGCCTTGCGGATCTCGCGACGCGGTGGGACGCCGACGGGCTCGCCTATCGGCGGATCGACGACGTTCCGTGGCGGCGATCATGAGCGTGATCGTCCACTCCGCACGGCTCGTCGACAGCGGCCGCGAGTCGCCGGACGGCTGGGTGCGCTGGGAGGCCGATCGCATCACGCATCGGGGCACGGGCGAAGGCTGGCGCGCGCACCAGGGCGACACGATCGTCGATGCGCGCGCCGAGGCGGGCCCCGACGCCGTCCTCACCCCGGGGTTCATCGACCTGCACGGGCACGGGGGCGGCGGACGCTCCTACGAAGACGGACCGGATGCGGTGCGTGCCGCCCGCGCGCTGCACCTCGCGCACGGCACCACACGCGCCATCCTGTCGCTCGCAACCGCGACGCTCGACAACCTCGTCGAACGCCTGGAGACGATCGCGGCGCTCACCAACACCGACCCCGACATCCTCGGCTCGCATCTTGAGGGCCCCTTCCTCGCGCCCAGTCACCGGGGGGCGCACGCCGGCGACCTCCTGCGCGCGCCCGACCCCGAAACGCTGGACATGCTGCTGGCGGCGGGCGGCGGCACCGTGCGCCAGGTGACGCTCGCACCCGAGCTTCCCGGCGGTCTCGATGCCGTCCGGCGCATCGTGGACGCGGGCGCGGTTGCGGCGGTCGGGCACACCTCCGCCGACGCCGCCCTCGCCGCCGCGGCCTTCGACGCGGGAGCGCGCGTGCTGACGCACGCGTTCAACGCGATGCCGGGTCTTCACCACCGCTCCCCCGGGCCGGTGGGGGCGGCACTCGCCGACGACCGTGTGGTGCTGGAGATCATCGCCGACGGCGTGCACCTTCATCCCGACGTCGTGCGGATCGCCGCATCCGCCGCCGCAGGCCGCGTCGCCCTTGTGACCGACGCGATGGCCGCCGCCGGGGCCGCCGACGGCACGTACCGCCTGGGCGCGCTCGATGTCGAGGTCGCGGGCGGCATCGCGCGCGTGGCCGGCACCGACACGATCGCCGGGTCCACGCTGACGCAGGATGCGGCACTGCGCGTCGCTGTCGGGGCGGGAGTGCCGCTGGTCGCCGCCGTGCAGGCCCTCACCGAGACCCCCGCGCGCGTGCTCGGCCGAGAGGACCTCGGAGCGCTGGAGCCCGGCCGCCTCGCCGACGCGGTGCTGCTCACCGCAGACCTGCGCGTCGCCCGAGTATGGCTGGGCGGCGCCCCGGTCTGACCACCGCCCGCCCTGCTTCTCCGCGAGACTGCTCCGCGTCCGACGCAGCGTGGAGAGAGTTTTCTCTCTGACGGAACACCCCGCAGGACTGCCCCAGGCGCCGCAGTTCTGACGCGGTAGGACATGTCGGCGCTGTCTTGATAGCACCCGGCACTCTGTTGCTTGGCAGCGCCCGTGCTACGAGGAGGCAGGTATGTCGATCCTCCAGGGCGATCGAATCGTCGAAGCACTCAACGAAGTCGATATGGGCGTACCGACGCGATCATCGGCTGTTTTGTGGCATCGGTTGTCCACAGTGCCAAATGCACCCCTCGGCCGGGCCACCGCAGTATTGCTCGCGACGATCGAAATGATCGTTGAGAACACGAAACAGGAAAGAAAACAGAGTATGACGAAGGCAAGGACATTGATCGGCGCGGTAGCAGCATTGCTGCTGGCGGGAAGCGGAGCCGCCGCTGCACATGCAGATTCTGGCGAAGCTTCGACAACCACGTCTGGCACAGTCATTGTGAACGGGCACGAATTCGGGCCCGAGGATGGCGCCGAAGTGACGGTCGAATCGTACGAGATGGTGCCAGGGCAGGGTCCTATTGGCACGGAGTATCCGACCACACCTCCTCCTGGAGAAATCTCCACCAACCTCGTGTGGGGCTCGAGTTACGCGTACGCCGAAGAATTCGGATACGTGGACTACCGCGGCACGGGGAAAGCAGCCGCCAACGTATACGAAGGTCAACGGATCGTCTCCGTCTGCTTCTACTGGACGCGCACCGACGGCTACAGGAGCGCAACGACCTGCTCGAACGCCAGCTTCGATGGAGGGTGGAACGCTGGCCCCGAAGTCATAGGCTGGGGGCAGGACACGCTCGTATCAGATGCGCCGCCCACTATCTTCAACATCGAGACGACTCGAATCGACCCATCCGCACATTGGTGATCGAGGGTCGAGATGTCTCGTCGGGGCAGAGCGATTTATTCCTCTGCCCCGACGGTTGCAACCTGACCACCAGGCTTGGGCGCTTTCTAACGCGAGGAGCCGTGAACCCACAGAATCACAATGCCGACAGCACCCACCAGTGCCATCGCTCCGAGCGCCAGTACCGCCCCCGGCGTCGCAAACGCAAGCAGCACGAGGGCCACGAAGCCCACGATTGCCAAGAGCACGATTGCCACGAGCAGGCTAAGCATCGCCCGGACTAGTGCGCGAGCTGCTCGGTGATTTCTCCGCGCGTTGACGGCAAGAAGAACGAGAACAAGCAGCGCCTGCCAGCAAGAAAAGACCAAAACCGACCAGGCTAGGCCGTGGGCCAGGTAACGACGTACTTCAGGAAAACGCTCAACCAACTGCGTCGTCATCGCCGGGAGCAACCAAATCTCGGCCACCACGGAGACGGATATGCCGATGACGGCCGCACCGACAAGTGACAGGGCCAGCCAGACACGCGGTTTACCATCCGCCCGAGTCAGTTCCAGCACCATTCCCACAGGGTCGCACACTCACCACCCCGATTGGAAGCACCGCGACAGAGGGGCGGGCCACCGACCCATAAGTCACAACCTCCTTCACGTCCGGTGGGCTGTCACCAGTGCGACTACTCGCCGACTGGTCAAGCATGCCATGAGAGCCGACTGGTCGAGCATGCCATGAGAAGGGTGACAGCTCAGCGGGGGCCTCGATAGACCGCCATGTCGCCAGCGGTGTGACTGACGGGCGACCCCGTCTGACCCCGCCCCCGGGCCTGCTTCTCGGCGAGACTGCATCTTCGTCACGAGATCATGGTGTTTACCCGTGATCTCGTGCGGAGAATGCAGTTTCGCAGCCGGAGGCTCCGCGTCCGCACAGCGGGCGTGGAGGGGCTGGGGGGACAGTCTCGCGGGCAGAGTGACCCCGCCGGGACGCGGGCGGGCGCCCGCGTAGAATGGCGGAGTGAGCACCCCCTCGTCTGCGCCCCTGCCCGCCGGCACGCGCCCCGCACTGTCCGCCCTCGACGTGGTGGCGTTCCTGTGCGAGATCGGCGGCATCGTCGCCCTGGCGATCTGGGGCTTCGCGACGTGGCCGTTCCCGTGGAACCTCGTCGTCGGCATCCTGACCCCCGCCGCCGCCATCGTGCTGTGGGCGCTGTTCGTCTCCCCTCGCGCCGTCTTCGCCGTGCACCCCTTCGTGCGCGCGATCGCTGAGCTGCTCGTCTACGCCGCCGCGACCGCCGCTCTGTGGTCGCTCGGTCTCACCTGGATCGGCATCGCCTACGCGGTCGTCGCGGTCACGGTGGGCCTCGTCGTCGGACGCCGCCGCTTCGCATGACCGCATCGGTCGTCGACCTGCTGCGCGACGCGCTCGGCGACCGGGTCGACACGACCGACGCCGCCCTCGAGGCCGTCCGCGCCGACAAGTCGGGTCACGCAGCCGAAGGGCACGCTCTGGCCGTCGTGCACGCCGAGAGCATCGAGGACGTCCAGGTCGCGCTGCGCATCGCCTATGCAACGGGTACACCCGTGGTGCCGCGCGGCGCGGGCACCGGCCTGGCGGGCGGCGCGAACGTCGGCACCGGCCGGATCGCCCTGTCGCTCGCGCGGATGAACCGCATCCTCGAGATCCGTCCCGACGACCTGCTCGCCGTGGTGGAGCCCGGCATCGTCAACGCCGAACTGAACGCGGAGCTCGCCCGCCACGGAATGTGGTGGGCGCCCGACCCCGCGAGCCGCGCGATCTCGACCGTGGGCGGCAACATCGCCACCGGTGCGGGCGGGCTGCTGTGTGCGAAGTACGGCGTCGTGCGCGACGCGGTGCTCGGCGTCGACGTCGTCCTCGCCGACGGCGAGCTGATCCGCCTCGGGCGTCGCAGTGTGAAGGGCGTGACCGGCCTCGATCTGACCTCGCTCATGATCGGATCCGAGGGAACGCTCGGCGTCGTCGTGGGCGCCACACTCAAGCTGCGGCGCCTGGTGGCCGGGCAGACGCGCACGCTCACCGCATCCTTCGCCGACGTGCGCGCCGCCGCTACAGGTGCCGCAGCCGTGACCGCCTCGGGTGTACAGCCGGCGATCATGGAGCTCATGGATGCGGCGAGCCTCGCCGCCGTGCACGCTCTCCTCTCCCTCCCGGCACCCACCGGCAGCGAGAGCCTGCTGACCGTGCAGACGGACGGGCCCACCGCTGCCGACGACGCCGCCCAGATCGCGCAGGTGCTGGAGCATGCGGGCGGCCGGGTGCGCCTAGCCATGGATGAGGCGGAGGGCGAGGCACTGCTGCACGTGCGGCGGTCACTGCATCCGGCCATGGAACGTCTCGGCATGACGCTCATCGAGGACGTCTCGGTGCCGCGATCGGCGCTGCCGGCGATGTTCGACGAGATCGTGCGGATCGAACGCGACTACGGACTCACGATCCCTACGGTGGCGCACGCGGGCGACGGGAACCTCCACCCGAACTTCGTCTTCCAGGGCCCGGAGGTGCCGGACGTCGTCTGGCGCGCTGCCGACGACCTGTTCCGTTCCGCACTGCGGCTCGGCGGCACACTCACCGGCGAGCACGGGATCGGTGTGCTCAAGCGACGATGGTTGCGCGACGAGCTCGGCGCACGCCAGTGGGAGCTGCAGCGCGACATCAAACGGGTGTTCGATCCCACCGGCATCCTGAATCCCGGCGTCGTCTTCGCCGACTGATCCTCGTCATGTCCCACTCGCCGCGACCCTGACCTCGTCATGTCCCACTTGCCGCAACTTTGACCCTAGTTTCCTGCGGCAAGTGGGACATGCGATGCCGGAAGTGGGACATGCTCTGCGGCACCTGGGACACGGAACGCTCAGAGGCCCTGCCAGTCGGGCTTTCCCTCCCAGCTGGCGCGGTAGTAGTCCGCCAGGCGCAGGCGGGATGCGGCGGCCTCATCCACCACGACGGTGACATGCGGATGCAGCTGGACCGCTGAGCCGGGGACCATCGCGGTGACAGGGCCCTCGAGAGCCCCGGCGACCGCGTCCGCCTTCTCCTGACCGAAGGCGAGGAGCACGAGGTGCCGCGCCTCGAGCATCGTGCCGAGCCCCTGCGTGATGCAGTGACGGGGCACCTCGGAGGCGTCGGCGAAAAACCGGGCGTTGTCCTCACGGGTCTGCGCCGTCAGGGTCTTGACACGCGTGCGCGACGCGAACGACGAGCCGGGTTCGTTGAACCCGATGTGTCCGTCGGTGCCGATCCCCAGGATCTGCAGGTCCACGCCGCCGGCGTCCCGGATCGCACGCTCGTACTCGTCGCCCGCCGTGGCGATCCCCGCCTCGCGGCCGTCCGGCACGTGGATGCGGGCAGGGTCCAGACCCAACGGCTCCACCACCTCGCGGGCGATCACCGAGTGGTAGCTCTCGGGGTGCGAGGGGTCCAGCCCGACGTACTCGTCGAGCGCGAACCCGCGCACCCGCGACACGTCGAGATCCCCGATGCGCTCGCGCAGCGCCTCGTACACGGGCAACGGCGTGGAGCCCGTCGCGAGACCCAGAACGGTGTCGTCCCGCGTCCGGATCAGCCGCACGATCTCGTTGGCGACGATCGCGCCGCCCTCCTGCTTCGATGCGACGATGACCACTTCAGCCACGTGCGCTCACCTCCTGCTCGATTGCTGTTCCTCCGACGATTGCCGCCCCGACCGCCGCTGCCGGCGACCCTGCCGGCAGCACCCGCATCCGATCCGCCAACGCGAGCGAACGCAGGAACGGGGATGCGACGGCGCTGCGCTCCAGTTCGACGCGCACCTCCGGCACCATCCGGTCGGCGAGCGCGGTGAGTCCTCCGCCGAGGACGACCCGTTCCACGTCGGCGGTCAGCACGAGGATGCGCACGGCCGCTGCGACCGCGCGGGCCAGATCTCGACGGATGACGGTCGCGAGGGCATCACCCGCGTCCGCGGCGTCGAAGACGTCACGGACCGGGAGCGCGGCGGGGCGCCCCCACCGGTCGGCGATCGCCGCTCCCCCGGCGAGCGCCTCGATGCATCCGCGTCCGCCGCAACGGCACAGCGGTCCGGCGGGATCGATGCTGATGTGACCGACCTCCCCGGCCGACCCACCGCCGCCGCGCCACAGCGCACCGTCGAGCACGATGCCGGCCGCAACGCCGGTGCCGAGGTTCAAGAACGCCAGGCTCGCACCGGGCTGCTCCAGCGCCGCGGCTCCGAGCGCGGCCGCCTTCACGTCGTTCTCGACGCGCACGGGCAGTCCCACCCGAGGCGCCACGGCGGCGGCGACGTCGAGGTCCGCGACGCCGAGGTTGAGCGCATGGGTCACACGACCCGACCCCGGACGCACTTGACCCGGCATCCCGATCCCGACCGACGAGAACTGCGCGGCGTCGATGCCCGGCAGGGTGCCGAGGGCGGCGACGGCGTCGGCAATGGTCTCCACCACGCCCACCGGGCCCCAGAGGGTCGCGAGCCGCACCGAGGCGAGCACCCGATCCCGGTCGTCGACGACCACCGCATCCGTCTTGGTGCCGCCGACGTCGAGTCCGACCCTCATCCCTTCACCGCACCCGAGACCAGTCCCCCGGTCATGCGGTGCTGCACGATGAGGAAGAACGCGACGACGGGCAGCGCCATCAGGGTGGATGCGGCCATGACCACGGACCAGTCGGTCGCCTTCGTCACCTGCACGAATGCCCGCAGCCAGATCGGCAGGGTCTGCGGATCGGGGCGCGTGAGGATGACCAGCGCGAACACGAACTCGTTCCAGGCCTGGATGAACGCGAACACACCGGTGGCGACGAGGCCCGGTGCGAGCAGCGGGAACGTGACCCGCCAGAACGCGCCCGTGCGGCTGCAGCCGTCGATCATCGCCGCTTCCTCCAGCTCCGCGGGCACGCCTTGGACGAAGCCGCGCAGGGTCCAGATCGTGAACGGGAGGACGATCGCGATGTAGACGAGGCTGAGGCCGGCGATCGTGTTGACCAGCGCCCAGCCGTCGAGCACGCGGAAGGTCGAGATGATCATCGCTTCGGCGGGGATCATCTGCACGACGAGGATCGCGACGACGATGCTCTTGCGGCTGCGGAAGCGGAACCGCGAGAGCGCGACCGCCGCGAGGAACGCGAACAGCAGAGCCGCGACGAGGGTGATGCCCGTCACCGTCACCGAGGTGCCGAGCGCGCCGAGGAACCCGCCCTCACCGAGCGCCGTCGCGTAGTTGCGCAGCGTGAACTGGTCGGGCCAGAAGTGGGGCGTCTCACCTCGCACGGCGGATGCGGGCAGCAGTGACGTGTTGACCATCCAGTACACGGGGAACACCGCGCAGACGATCACCACCAGAGCGCAGAGATTCAGCAGGACCCGGCCGGTGCGGGTGCGTGCGCGCGTGGTCATGCCTCCTCCTGACGGAGCATGGAGCGGATGTAGTAGCCGGAGATCACGAGCATGATCGCGACGAGGATCACCGAGATCGCGCCGCCCGAGCCGAGGTCGCCCGAAGCCATCGAGACGCTGTAGATGTAGACGCCGATGGTGTTCGTGTCGGCGCGGACTCCGCCGATGGTCTGCAGGGCGTAGATCTGGGCGAACACGCGCAGGTCCCAGATGACCTGGAGGATCAGGAGCACGACGAGGATCGAACGCAGGTACGGGAAGACGATGAGTCGGAAGCGCGAGAATGCGCCGGCGCCGTCCAGCTGCGCGGCCTCGAGCACTTCGTCGGGCACCTGTCCGAGCCCGGCGTAGACGGAGAAGGCCACGAAGGGGATCGCGCCCCATGTGATGATGATGGCCGCCACGGCGAAGAAGCTCAGCGGGTCGATGAGCCAGCTGTGGCCGGTCCAGTCGGTGCCGGTCAGCTGGGTGAGCGCGTAGTTGACCAGGCCGTACTGGGTGTCGAAGATCCAGCCCCAGACGATCGTGGCGGTCAGCGCGGGCATCGCCCAGGCCAGCAGCAGCGCGACCGAGACGGCGGTGCGCATGACGCGGCCGAGCTTCGTCATGAGCAGCGCGACGAGCACGCCCAGCACCATGGTCGCCGCGACGCAGACCACGCAGAGCGCCACGCTGCGCGCGAGCACCTGCCAGAATCCCGAATCCGTCAGGACGGCGATGTAGTTGTCGAGACCGACGAAGGACGGCGGGGCGCCGAAGATCTGCGCCCGGCCGAACTCCTGGAACGACATGACGACCATCTGCACGAGCGGCCAGCCGATGAACACGGCGAGCATGACCAGCGCGGGCGACAGCAGCAGAAGGGGGGTGAGTGCGCGTCGCCGCCGGCGGCGCGGAGCGGACGGCGGCCCGGACGCGATGACCGCGTCGACGGGCAGCTCGGTGGCGACAGCCATGGTGACTCCTGAGAACGGATGGTGTGCTCCCCGCCCGACGCTCCGGGCCATCAGGTGGCGGGCCGTTGAGCGTGGAGCGCAGAGACGAATCGAAACGCGGGGCGAGTCGAAACGAGAGACGAGTCGAGACGCGGGGCGACCGGCCGGCCGGCCGCCCCGCGAGGAGTGGGTCAGCCGTTGAGGATGGACTCGATCTGCTCGTCGGCGGCAGCCGCGAGCGAGGCGACGTCGCCTCCGCCGGCGATGTTGACGAACAGGTCCTGCATGATGCCCTTCGCC
Organism: Microbacterium neimengense; assembly: GCF_054782995.1. Lineage (NCBI taxonomy): Bacteria > Bacillati > Actinomycetota > Actinomycetes > Micrococcales > Microbacteriaceae > Microbacterium > Microbacterium neimengense. Next base: position 151,177 of record NZ_BAAGRK010000002.1, on the reverse strand, counting down.
TCCACATCCGCCCAGTTCGGCGATGCCGGCGTGAGCTTGGCGTTGGCCGCAGCCGACGCGATGACGGATGCGAGCTCGGGCGTCGCGGCGGCGACCTTGTCGCCCAGCGACGTCTTGGCGGGCACGAGGCCCGCCTCGGCCAGGATGGTCTGGTACTCGTCGCTCAGCATGATCTCCAGCGCCGACTTCGCCAGCTCCGGGTTCTTCGACTTGGCCGCGATGCCGACGTTGGAGCCGCCCGCGAACACCTGCGCGGCACCGCCCTGAGCGCCGGGCAGAGCGAACTCGCCGGTCGTCTCGGCGACCGCGGTCGCCTGCTTGTCCTCGTCCGCAACGATCGACCAGTAGGCCCAGCTCGGCGCGGAGTAGGTCGCGGCCTGCTGCGTGCGGAACGGTACCCATCCCTCGGTCTCGTCGCCGTCCTTGGGCGCCAGAGACGCCTTCGTCATCAGCTCCTGCACCTGCTCGAGCCCGGCGATCGACTCGGGGCTGGACAGCTGGGCATCCCAGCTGCCGTCATCTGCCTGCACGGCGACCTCGCCGCCGTTCTCCCAGATGAAGGGCAGACCGTTGTACCAGTCCTTGCCGGGGAAGTACACGCCCGAGACGCCGGGGAGGGCCGCCGCGAGGGTCACGCCGTTCGACACGTACTCGTCGAGGGTCGTCGGCACCGAGACACCGGCCTGCGCGTACTGCGCCGTGTTGTAGAACACGACGCGAGAGCCCGAGTAGTAGGGGGCGGCGTACAGATCGCCGTCCCAGCTGCCCGCCTCGACGAATCCGGGCAGCAGGTCCGAGCCGCCGAGCTCGTCCTTGATATCGCCCAGGCTCAGCAGCGCTCCGCTCGAGGTGAACGCCGGAGCCTGCGTGTTACCCATCTCGACCACGTCGGGGCTGTCGTTGGACGACAGGCTCGTGGTGAGCTTGTCGACGAGACCGGTCCACTGCTGCTCCTCGATGACCAGCGTGGACCCGGGATTCTGATCCTCGAACGTCTTCACGAGATAGTCGCGGGCATCCTGAGGGGTGTCGGTACCGACGAGCCAGACACGGATCTCCGCGCTGTCGCCGCTCGACGAGCCGCCTCCTGTCCCCGCGCATCCGGCAAGCGCAATCGCCGATGCGCCCATCAGGGCGACGGCTGGGAGGAACTTCTTCATGTGCTGTCCTCTGTTCTCGATGATGAGACCGTGAGCACCGGCGGCGCTCCCGGGAAGGTGCTGTCAGGAGACGCCGAGCGTCGCCGACAGCACCATGACGGCCGCACCGCGCAGGACGATGTCCTGGCCCTGCTCCGTCATCCGCACCCGGACGCCCTCGTGGAAGGGGGCGAGTGTCCGCGTGCGGAGGGCCTCGGCGGTGGCCTGCGCAAGCACACCGCCGAGGAGTTCAGGGGGGCCGGAGAGAACGATCTCCGACAGATCGAGCGCGCCGACGACCGGAGCGAGCGCGATACCGAGCCGCTCCCCCGCATCCCGCAGGACCGTGTCGCGCTCGCCCGGGGCGGCCGCATCGGCTCTGGCAGTCAGCGCCGGCACGGACAGCCACGCTTCGAGGCAGCCGACCTTGCCGCACGCGCAGAGCGGGCCGCCGTCGGTGCCGACGGTCACGTGACCGATCTCGCCGGCGGCGAAGCGGCTGCCGCGCATGGGCTGACCGCCGGCGAGCAGACCGGATCCGACACCGCTGCCGACCTTGACCAGCAGCACGTCGTCGCCGGAGCCGCCGAACGTGTACTCCGCCAGCACGGCGGCGTTCGCGTCGTTGGCGACGAGCACCTCGAGCCCGAGCGCCTCGCTCAGCACGCCCTCGAGATCGAAACCAGCCCACCCCATGTTCGGCGCCGTCAGCACGATGCCGCGGTCGTCGATGACACCGGGCGTGCCGACGCCGACGCCGAGCACGGGGGCCTTCGCCTCGGCCACGAGCCGCTCGGCGAGGGAGATGACGGCCGCCAGGACCTCTGATGCGGCGGCCGGATGCGGGGTCTCGGCGCGCGCGACGATGTCGCCGTCGAGCGTGAGTACCGCACCGATGAAGACATCGCTGCCGGAGAGGTCCAGCCCGATGATGCGGTGACCGGCGCGGTCGACGTCGACGAGCATGGCCGGCTTGCCGGGGCGGCTGCCCTCACGCATCCCCTTCTCGACCACGAACCCGTCGCCGATCAGTTCGGCCACGAGGTCCGAGATCGTGACACGGGTGAGCCCGGTCTCCCGCGACAGGTCGGCGCGGCTCATCGCACCGCGGTGGAACAGCGTCTGCAGCACGAGCGAGCGGTTGTGTCCGCGTGCATGCTCGGGCAGGACCTTCACTCCGGCGCGCAAGGCGCGGCCGGGGGCGAAGGCGCCGCCACGAGATGTCGTGTGGGTGTGCGCGGGCTCGGAGAGGGAAGCGCCGCGCTGCACTTCCGATGCAGTCATGTTTGTTAGTACACCTTACGAACAAACATGACGCAAGCATTCCGATCGCTCGTCACACGACTGTTACACGAGGCCGTGATCGGAACGTTGTCGGAGATCGGACTCTGACCACGCCTTTATCAGACTTGCTCGCGTACCCTGGGAAGACACAGCACACGATGCACGGGGGTGACAGTGTGACGGATCTGGTAACCGGACCGCACGCACAGAGCGACGCGGCGGCGGACGACACCGACGCCGGGTCGGGCGACGGCGCGACGCACGTCTACGCGTGGGCCCCCGAAGAGCCCAAGCCTCGCAAGCGCCACCTCGGTCTCTGGATCGGCATCCCCTCCGGCGTCCTCGCGATCGCGGCCGTCACGGCATCGCTCGTGCTCATCGCTCCCGGCACCGCCGTCGCCGGCGTGCCGATCGGCGGTATGACGGTGGGCGGTGCGGCCGACGCACTGTCCTCCCGCCTCGCCGGGGCGACGGTGGTGCTCGACACCCCCGACGGCGAGGTCACCGTCACCGGCGCCGCGCTCGGCGCGTCGATCGACGCACGCACGATCGCTGAGCAGGCGTTCGACGCACACCCCCTGTGGAACGTGACCCAGTGGAACTCCGAACCGCTCGTGGCGGACGTGACGCTCGACCCGGCCGCCGCCACCGAGGCGCTTCGCGAGGTGGCTCCCGGTGCTTACACCGACCCCACCGACGCGACGGTGACGTTCGATGCGGCCACCGCCTCCTACGTCTCCTCGCCCGAGAAGGTCGGAGAGGGCATCGATCTGGAACAGGTGCGCACCGCCCTGGCCGAGGCGTTCTCCTCCGGCAGCGGTCGAACCACGATCGAGGCCTCCATCGTTCCGGTGGATCCCGCCATCACGACCGCGGATGCCGAGACCTCGGTCGCGCGGTTGAACGGCATCCTCGACACGATCGGCTTCTACGTCGGCGCGGAGCGCACCGTCCCCGTGGACCGCGTACTGGCCGCATCCTGGCTGAAGCTCGGAACCGAAGACGGAAAGCTCACCCTCTCCGCCGATGCCGACGCGATCCAGAAGACCGTCGACACGCTGGCTCCGCTCGTGAACCGCGCGCCCGTCGACGCCACCGTCGTCACCAACGCCGCAGGCGACGTGCTCCGCGACCTCACGCCGGGCGCGGTGGGACGCACGCTCGGCGACACCTCCCGGGTGGCCGATGACTTCGCCGCTCAGCTCGCCGCCGGCGACGCGGCGTATCAGCTGCCCGTGACCGAGGCGCCGTTCGTGACGACGGCGCTTCACCGCTACTCGGATGTGAACCTCAGCACGCAGCGAGCGACCTTCTACGAGAACGGCCAGGTCGTCAACAGCTGGCCGATCTCGTCCGGCCTCGGCGCGAACGCCACTCCGACGGGCGAATTCACCGTGTTCGCGCATGTGCGGATGCAGGACATGGGCTGCACGCCCACGTCGACGTATTGCACGAAGGACGTCCCGTGGGTCACGTACTTCGCCCCTGACATCGGCTTCCACGGCACCTACTGGCACAACAACTTCGGCCACCCGATGAGCCACGGCTGCATCAACATGCCGATCGACCAGGCGGCCTGGGCCTACGAGTTCCTCTCCAAGGGGTCCGAGGTCTCGGTCCACTACTGAGCCGCATCGCACGAAGAAGGGGCCGGATGCATCCGCATCCGGCCCCTTCTTCGTCGATGTCAGATCGCGTCGATGATGCGGTTCAGCGTCGCGGACGGACGCATGACCTCTTCGACCAGACGCGGGCTCGGGTGGTAGTAGCCGCCGATGTCGACGGACTTGCCCTGCACCGCGAGCAGCTCGGCGACGATCGTCTCCTCGGCTGCGGCGAGCTCCTGAGCGATCGGCGCGAACGCGCGGGCCAGCTCCGCATCCGCCGACTGCGCGGCGAGCTCCTGCACCCAGTAGAGCGCGAGGTAGAAGTGGCTGCCGCGGTTGTCGATCGTGCCGAGGGCGCGACCGGGCGACTTGTCGTTCTCGAGGAAGGTTCCGGTCGCGGCGTCCAGCGTGTCCGCGAGAACCTGCGCGCGGACGTTGCCGGTGAAGGTCGCGAAGTGCTCGAAGGATGCGGCGAGCGCGAAGAACTCGCCCAGCGAGTCCCAGCGCAGGTAGTCCTCGGCGAGCAGCTGCTGCACGTGCTTGGGTGCGGAGCCGCCGGCGCCCGTTTCGAAGAGTCCACCGCCCGCGAGCAGCGGGACGATCGAGAGCATCTTGGCACTCGTGCCGACCTCGAGGATCGGGAACAGATCCGTCAGGTAGTCGCGCAGGACGTTGCCGGTCACCGAGATGGTGTCCTGCCCCGCGCGCAGACGCTCGAGCGAGAACAGCGTCGCCTCGGTCGGCGCGAGGATCTCGATCTGCAGGCCCTCGGTGTCGTGCTCGGCGAGGTAGGTGCGCACCTTGGCGATGAGCTGCGCGTCGTGCGCGCGGCCTTCGTCGAGCCAGAACACGGCGGGCACGCCGGTGGCGCGGGCGCGGGTGACGGCGAGCTTCACCCAGTCGCGCACGGCGATGTCCTTGGTCTGCGTGGCCCGCCAGATGTCGCCGGCCTCGACCGCGCTCTCGAGCACGACCTCACCCGCGGAGGTGACGACCTGGACGACACCGGCCGAAGCGATCTCGAACGTCTTGTCGTGGCTGCCGTACTCCTCGGCGGCCTGCGCCATGAGTCCCACGTTCGGGACGGTGCCGATCGTGGCCGGGTCGAGCGGGCCGTGCGCGATGACGTCCTCGATCACGGCCTGGTAGACGCCGGCGTAGGAGGAGTCGGGGATGACCGCGAGCGTGTCGTCCTCGCCGCCGTCGACGCCCCACAGCTTCCCGCCGTTGCGGATGAGCGCCGGCATGGACGCGTCGACGATGACGTCGGAGGGCACGTGCAGGTTCGTGATGCCCTTATCGGAGTTGACGTACGACAGGCGCGGACCCGAGGCGATCGCCTGCTCGAACGCGGCGGCGATCTCGTCACCCTTCTCCAGGCCCGAGAGGCCGGAGAGGATCGCACCGAGACCGTCGTTGGGCGTGAGCCCCGCGGCCGCGAACTGGTCGCCGTAGCGGGCGAACACGTCGGCGAAGAACGCCTTCACGACGTGGCCGAAGATGATCGGGTCACTGACCTTCATCATCGTCGCCTTGAGGTGCACGGAGTACAGCACGTCGTCGGCCTTGGCCGTCGCCAGCGTCTCGGCGAGGAAAGCGTCCAGCGCCGCGGCCGACAGGAACGTCGCATCCACGATCTCGCCCGGAAGCACCTTGAGGCCGGACTTCAGCACGGTCTCGGTGCCCGCCGCATCCACGTGGCGGATGGTGAGGGTGTCGTCATCGGGCGAGACCCAGGAGATCTCGTTCGAGCGGAAGTCGTCGTGTCCGAGGGTCGCGACACGGGTCTTCGAGCCCTCGGCGAACGCCTTGTTACGGTGCGGATGCTTGCGCGCGTAGCTCTTGACCGCACCGGGAGCGCGACGGTCACTGTTGCCCTCGCGGAGCACCGGGTTCACCGCCGACCCCTTGATCTTGTCGTAGCGCGCGCGGACGCTCTCCTCCTCGACGCCGTTCGGCTCGTCGGGGTAGTTCGGGATGTCGTAGCCCTGCGCCTGCAGCTCGGCGATGGCGGCCTTGAGCTGCGGGATCGATGCCGAGATGTTCGGCAGCTTGATGATGTTCGCCTCCGGCAGCGTCGCGAGCGCGCCCAGTTCGGCGAGCGCGTCGCCGACAAGCTGCTCGGGGGTGAGCTGCTGCGGGAAGGCTGCGAGGATGCGACCGGCGAGCGAGATGTCGCGCGTCGCGATCTCGACCCCCGCCTGGCCGGCGACGGCACGGACCATGGGAAGGAAGGATGCGGTGGCGAGCGCAGGAGCCTCGTCGGTGTGCGTGTAGATGATCGTGGAATCAGGCACGGATTTGTCTCTCCATAGAGGCGTCGAGGGTCAGTCGCCAGCCTATCGCACCCGGTCCGGTTATCTCGATGTCGAGATATCTCCCCCCTCACCCGGCCCGGTTCTCACGGCATCCGCATCGCCGGGTTCACACGGCCCGCATCCCTCCCCGCAGGCGGGCGCCAGGCATTAGCCTGTGACCATGACCGAACTGCGCCTCGAAGAGCTGTCGGCCGCGACGATCGTCGCCGTGAACAACATGTCACTCAAACCCGGGCAGGAACAGTTCCTCGCCCCGGTGAGCTACGGGGTCGCGGCGACCGTGATCGACCCGCGCACCAGCTGGCAACGCGTCGTGCTCGCGGGCGACGACGTCGTCGGGTTCGTCAGCGCGAACTTCGACGAGGACGAGACGCAGGAATGGTTCCGCTCCGTCCTCTGGCGCATCAATGTCGACGCCGACGACCAGGGCCAGGGCATCGGCCGCTTCGCCATCGAGGGCCTCACGAACGAGGCGCGCGAGCGAGGGATGGACCACGTCGACGTCATCTACGAGGCCGGCGAGGGCGGTCCGGAGGCGTTCTTCCGCCGCGTCGGCTTCGAGCCCGTCGGCGAGACCGAGTTCGGCGAGGTCGTCGCCCGCATCGCGCTCTGACGCGGCCGCGCGCTCGGCGCCGCTTGAGCTCTCTGCGCGTGTGAGCTGCCTGCTCGTCGCGCGGTTCTCGGAACTCCGCGCACTTCTCGGAGGTTTCGGCCCGAAGCCTCCGAGTTCGGCGCCGATCTCCGAGAACAGTGGCACCTCCTCCCCCGCCCGAGCAGCGCGGCGGGTCTGCCACAGACGTCGCTCCACGGCACAGCAGGGATGCGGACGTCGACGCAGCATGGCGGGATGTCCCTCACTCCCTGGCTCGCCGCACAGGGCGGGCTCGCCCATCGCGCGGTCGCCGCCGAGGCCGGATTCGGCGTGCGCGCCGTCCGCGCCGAGGCTGCCGCCGGCCGCATCCGCATCGTCCGGAGGTCCTGGATCGCCACATCGTCCGCACCGCCGGACCTGCTGGCTGCAGCGCAGGCGGGAGCCCGACTCGCGTGCGTCTCGGTCGCTCGGCATCGCGGCTGGTGGCTGCCGCCCCTGCTCGTCGATCGGCCCCACCTGCATCTACGGCCCCACGCCGCATCCGACGGCGTGCCCGCGGATGCGGTCGCCCACTGGAGCATTCCACTCGCCCCACCGGCGGCGCATAGTCTGCTCGAGTCGACCGAGGACGCGCTGCGCCATATCGCACGCTGCCTGTCCCCCGAGGCCGCGCGGGTCGTATGGGAGTCGGCGGTCCGCACGGAAGGGATCTCCCTGGACACGCTGCGACGGGTGCGCTGGCGTTCCCCCGAGGCCGTCGCGCTCGCGCTCGAGGTCCGCGGCCTTTCCGACTCCGGCCTCGAAACGCAGGTCATCGTGCGGCTGAGTCCTTGGGGCGTACCCATGACGCAGCAGGCGGTCGTGGCGGGCCGCCGCGTCGACATCCTGATCGGCGAGCGCCTGGTCGTGCAGATCGACGGCTACACCCATCACCGTACGTCCGCGCAGCGGGGCAAGGACATCGCCCACGATGCCGAACTGCACCTGCGCGGGTTCACCGTGCTGCGCTTCGACTATGCGCAGGTCGTGTACGACTGGCCGAGCGTCGAGCGCACGATCGCGCGCGCCATCGCCGCCGGCCTCCACCTCGCCCGTTGAGAGCATCCTGATCTCGGAAATGCGCGCGAATCTCGGAGGTTTACAGCCGCATCCTCCGAGAAACGCGCCGATCTCCGAGAAAGGTGCATGGGAACCGCCCGAGTCAGGAGCGCCGGACGCGGGCGCGACGCAGGGCCTTGTCCGCCTCCACCACGACCGCGGGGATCACCGACAACGCGAGCGCGAGCAGCCATTCGCCACCGCTCAGGCTCGTGGTCATCAGCAGGTTCTGAGCGAACCCGACCTCGACGCAGACCACGGTCAGCGCGACGGGGATCCACATCCATTTGAGGGCGTCCGCCCACGGCGCCGTGAATCCGGATGCGGGATCCCGCCGCATCGCCATCCCCGCCAGCACGGAACCCAGACTGATGACGACGAACGCCATCGTGACCGGCACCGACGCCTCGGTGGTGCGCGCCTCGCCCGGTGCCAGCAGGAGCGCGGCGAGCGCGGTGGCGAAGATCGTGCCGCCGTAGACGAGCCACTGCGTGATGGCACCGCGGTTCGCGAGGGTCTGGCGCACGTCGCGGGGAGGCCTCGACATGATGCCGTCCGGATCGGGCCCGAACGTGATGGTCAACACGGGGAAGAACGTGATGAACGTGCTCAGGAAGATGACCATGAGCGGCGTCAGGGGCACACCGTTGTTGATGTCGAAGACACTGGCGGCCAGGAAGAGCAGAACGAGCGAGAACAGTGTCGACATCTGATACCGGACGTAGCCGACGATCTTCTCGTAGATGCCGCGGCCCAGCCGGATCGCTTCGACGAGGGTTCCGAAGTCGTCGTCCGTCAGGATCATGCGCGCCGCCTGCTTCGTGACCTCGCTCCCGGAGCCCATGGCCACACCGATGTCGGCCTGTTTCAGGGCCGCGGCGTCGTTGACCGCGTCGCCGGTCATCGCGACGATCTCGCCGCGCTCCTGCAGGAGGCGGGCCACGCGCAGCTTGTCCTCCGGAGTCACGCGGCCGAACACGTGCAGCTCGGGCAGGCGGGCCGACAACTCCGCATCGCTCAGCTCGCGCAGCTCGGCGCCGCTGATGGCCCCGGGGCCGAGGCCGAGCTCGTCGCCGATCGCTGCCGCCGTAACGGCGTGGTCACCGGTGATCATGCGCACCTCGATGCCGGCACCCGCAGCGATCCGCACCGCTTCGATCGCCTCGGGCCGCAGGGGATCGACGATGCCGACGAGGGCCACGAACACGAAGTCGTCCGAAAAGGCCATCGGATCGGCGATCGCCGCATCCCGCTCGTCGTTCAGGATGCGGTAGCCGAACGCCAGCACGCGCAGACCCTCGCCCGAGAGCCGGGCGTTGGCCGCGAGGATGTCGTCGCGCGCGTCTGCGACGGGCACGACCCCCTCCGCGGTCAGCGCGTGCGTGCAGCGATCGAGGACCACATCCGGTCCGCCCTTGATGGTCGCGACGAACGCGGTGGCGCCGTCCCACGGCACGTCATGGCAGGTCACCATGAACTTGTACGCCGAGTCGAAGGGCACCTCCGCCACACGCGGATACAGTCGCCGCGTCTCCTCGGCATCGGCGCCGAGCTTGGCTGCGAGCACCACCAGGGCCGCCTCTGTCGGGTCGCCGACCACCGTGCCCGCATCCGAGACCGTCGCGTCGCTGTTGAGGCACAGCCCGTACGCGAGCGCCGTGAAGTCGGGCACCTCGAGGCCGGCGGCATGGCGCAGGGCGCCCGTCTTGCGGTATCCCTCACCCTCGACCGAGAACCACTGGCCCCGGGCGTAGAGCCGTCGAGCGGTCATCTGGTTGAGCGTCAGCGTGCCGGTCTTGTCGGAGTTGATCGCGGAGGTGGCGCCGAGCGTCTCGACGTCGCTCAGGTTCTTGACGACCGCCCGGTGCTCGGCGAGCTGCTTGGCGCCGTACGAGAGCATGACCTGCACGAAGGTCGGGAGACCCGACGGGATGGCGGAGACCGCCATGGCGATCCCTACGAGCAGAACCGTCTGGATCGACTCGCCGCGGGCGAATCCCAACGCGATCATGATCGCGACGGCGCCCCACGCGATGAGTCCCAGCACCTTCGTGAGCCCGTCCAGCTCCCGCTGGAGGGGGCTCCGCGTGCCGACGACGGCCGTGAGCATCCCCGCGATGCGGCCCATCTGGGTCTGCATGCCGGTCTCGGTCACGACCATGACCGCGGTGCCGCGCGTGAGACTCGTGTTCTGGAACAGCATGTTCTCGCGGTCGCCCAGCGCGACGTCGGCGTCGGCGAGCGTTCCCGCATCCTTCGGAACCGGGGCGCTCTCCCCCGTCAGCGCCGACTCCTGGGTCTCGCAGGTCGCGCTGCGCAGGATGCGGCCGTCCGCCGGGACGAGGTCGCCGGCTTCCAGGTGGACGACGTCCCCGACGACGACCTCCGTCGCGTCGATCTGGCGCAGCGTGCCCTGGCGGAGCACCCGCACCTGGGGAATTTGCAACTGGGAGAGGGCATCGACACTGCGACGCGCCGCGAGCTCCTGCCGCGTGCCGAGCACGACGTTCAGACCCACGAGCAACGCCACGACGACGGCGACGGAGGGTTGCGCGATGAGCACGCTGACCACGACGACGCCGATGAGCATGAGGTTCATCGGGTCGGCGAGCTGACGCAGCGCGATGGTCACCGCGCGGGGCGAGGGCGGCGCGGCGATCGCATTCGGGCCGCTCTCGGCCAGTCGTCTGGCCGCCTGCGCGTCCGACAGCCCTTCGCCGACGTCCGTGCCGAGCTCGGCCGCCACACGGTCGGCATCCAACGCCCACCACGCCGCGGTGTCGGGCTGCGCGTCCGTCGGTATCTGTGTGCCGCTCATGGCCCACCTCCCCGATCGCGATCATAGCGACGGGACGGAAGGCGGCCACAGCACCATCGGAGCCGTGGCCGGGCGATTCTCTGGCCGCGGTGCCGCGGCGAGGACCTCGATACCCCTATCGTGATGCTCATGCCGCGCTTCGACATGGATCCGCACGCCCTCCGCGAGTACCGGCCCGAGGTGCGCGAGCCCGCCGACTTCGACGCCTTCTGGGGCGAGACGATCGCCTCCTCCCGCGCCGCGGGCGACGAGGTGCGCTACCAACGGGTCGCGGCGCCCTTCACGCTGGTCGACGTCTACGACGTCACCTTCAGCGGCTACGCGGGCGAGCCGGTTCGCGCGTGGTTGACCGTGCCCGCGGGCGCCGACGAGCCGCTGCCCGCGGTCGTCGAGTACAACGGTTACGGCGGCGGGCGGGGACTCGCGGGCGAGCGTCTCGGGTGGGCGAACGCCGGCTACGCGCACCTGCTCATGGACACGCGCGGCCAGGGCTCGATGTGGGGCACCGGCGGCGACACCCCCGACCCGCACGGCACGGGCCCGTCGGTGAGCGGCTTTATGACACGGGGCATCGAGGATCCCGCCCAGTACTACTACCGTCGCGTGTTCACGGATGCGGTGCGTCTGGTGGATGCGGCACGCACGCTCGACATCGTCGACGCCGACCGCGTCGCGGTGTGCGGAGGCAGCCAGGGCGGGGGGATCGCGCTGGCCGCGGGCGCGTTGTCCGAGGGACTGGTCGCGGTCATGCCCGACGTCCCCTTCCTCTGCCACTTCGAGCGGGCCGTGGGGCTCACGGACGCCGATCCGTACCAGGAGATCGTGCGCTACCTCGCCGTGCACCGCCACACCGAGGAGCGGGTCTTCGACACGCTCTCCTACTTCGACGGTGTGAACATGGCACGACGTTCCGAGGCGCCGGCGCTGTTCTCGACAGCGCTGCACGACCAGACCTGCCCGCCCTCGACCGTCTTCGCCGCCCGCAACCACTACGCGGGCGAGGCCGACATCGAGGTCTACCCCCACAACCAGCACGAGGGCGGTCTCATGTATCAGTGGTTCGCCCAGGCGGAGTTCCTCGCCGCACGCGTGTGAGTTCGGGATGCGGCGGGTCGCCGCATCCCGAACCGTCACACGAGCGAGTCGCGCCAGGCGGCGTGCAGGCGCGCGAACGTGCCGGTGCCGCCGATGAGCGCGTCGGGCGCGTCGTCCTCCACGATGCGGCCGTGCTCCATGACGAGCACGCGGTCCGCGATCGAGACCGTGGAGAGGCGGTGCGCGATGATGATGGCGGTGCGATCGGCGAGGAGCGTCCCGAGAGCTGACTGGATCTGGCGTTCGCTCGGGATGTCGAGCGAGGCGGTGGCCTCATCCAGGATCAGCACGGCCGGGTTCGCCAGGAACGCGCGCGCGAAGGAGATCAGCTGGCGCTGCCCCGCCGACACGCGCCCGCCACGCTTGTTCACGTCGGTGTCGTAGCCGTCGGGGAGCGCCTCGATGAACGCGTGCGCGCCGACGGCCATCGCCGCATCCCGCACCTCGTCGAGGGTCGCGTCCGGCTTTCCCAGCGCGATGTTGTCGGCGACCGTGCCGCTGAACAGGTACGCCTCCTGTGTGACCATCACGATCGCGCGGCGCAGATCCGCCGAGCCGAGGGTCCGCAGATCCACACCGTCGAGCGTCACGGAGCCGCTGGTCGGGTCGTAGAAGCGGGAGACCAGTTTCGCCAGCGTCGACTTGCCTGCCCCCGTCGTGCCGACCAGGGCGATCGTCTGCCCCGCGGGTACATCGAGCGAGAAGTCGGGCAGCACCACGCGTCCGTCGCCATAGCCGAACGCCACGTCGTCGAAGCGGATCGCGCCGCGCGGCCGCTCCAGCGCCACCGGATGCGCGGGCTCGGGGACCGTGGGCTCCTCCTCCAGCACGCCCGACACCTTCTCCAGTGCCGCCGCGGCCGACTGGTAGGAGTTCAGGAACATCGCCACCTCCTGCAGCGGCGAGAAGAAGTTGCGCACGTACAGCACCGCGGCCAGCAGCACACCGATCTCCAGCGCTCCGCTGGCGACGCGGATGCCGCCGAAGAGCAGGACTGCACCGAGACTCAGGGTCGAGATCGCCATCAGCCCGGGTTCGAACGTGCCGAACAGCCGGATGGAGCGCATGTTCACGTCGCGATACTGTTCGCTCAGCTCGCCGAACTCGACGTCGCCGCGCTTCTCCTTGCGGAAGGCCTTGACGGCGCGGATGCCGGTCATGGTCTCCACGAAGTGCACGATGACCTTCGCACTGATCACTCGCGACTCGCGGTAGACCATCTGCGAGCGGCGGTAGAACCACCGCATGAGCAGGCCGAGCGGGACGCCCATGACGATGAGCACGACCCCGCTCTGCCAGTCCAGCAGCAGCAGCGCGATGAGCGTGAAGGCGCCGAACAGCACGCCCGAGACGAGCTCGTTGAGGCCGCCGTCGAGGAGCTCCCGGATCGTGTCGAGATCGCTCGTCTGACGAGAGATGATCCGCCCCGACGTGTACGACTCGTGGAACTCGAGGCTGAGCCGCTGTGTGTGGCGGAAGATGCGGGTGCGAAGGTCGAGCATGACCGCCTGCGTGAGGCGTGCCGCGACGACGGCGTACCACCCGATGAGGGCGGCACCCAGCAGCCCGGACACGAGATAGATGGCGACCACGCCGATCGTGGGCAGCCAGTCCATCTCGTTCAGCACCGCCGGCAGCGCGTTGTCGATCCCGAACGCGATCAGCGCCGGACCGACCACGCGCAGCGCCGTCGAGACGACGAGCACGACGGCCGCGAGGATGAGCTTGCCGCGCAGCGGCGCGATGAGCGAGCCGAGCAGCCGCATCGAGCGGCGCCGGATCTCCCGGCTCTCGGCGCGGGTGTAGTCGGAGCGATCCTCGCCGCTGGTTCCCGTGACGGTACTCATCGCACCTCCTCCTTCTCCTGCTCGTCGAGACTCGAGATCACGTGCCGGTAGTGCGCTGAGGAGCGCATCAGCTCGCCGTGCGTGCCGACGGCCGTGACGCGGCCGTCCTCCAGGAGGGCTACGCGATCCGCGAGGGCCACAGTCGAGGGTCGGTGGGCGACGATGAGAGCGGTCGTGTCCGCGAGCACCCGACGCAGCCCCTCTTCCACACGCGCTTCGGTGTCGACATCGAGCGCCGACAGCGGGTCGTCGAGCACGAGCACGGACGGCCGCGCGGCGACCGCCCGAGCCAGGGCGAGACGCTGCCGCTGACCGCCCGACAGACTCAACCCCTCCTCGCCGATGACGGTGTCGACGCCGGCGGGCAGACGCTCGACGAACTCGGCCTGGGCGACGTCGAGGGCTTCCCGCAGCACGCGTTCACCCTCCGGCGAGGCCGCATCCAGGTCGTCCCGGCCGAGCAGCACGTTCTCGCGCACCGAAGAGGAGAAGAGCGTCGCCTCCTCGAACGCCATCGAGATGTGGGTGCGCAGTTCGTTCAGGGTGAGGTCCCTCACGTCCACGCCGTCGAGCGTCACGCGTCCGCCGGTCACGTCGTACAGACGAGTCGGCAGGGTGGTCAGGGTGGTCTTGCCCGAGCCGGTGAGTCCCACGAGCGCCATCGTCTCCCCCGGCTCCAGGGCGAGGTCGATGCCGTCGAGCAGGTCGCGCTGCGCATCCGGCGCATCCTGGTAGCGGAAGTGCACGTTCTCGAAGACGAGTCGCCCTCGCGGACTCTCGAGCGAGACCGGCTTCTCCGGGTCGTCGATCGTGACCTGTTCGTCGAACACCTCGAACACGCGGTCGGTGGCGGTGCGCGCATCCAGGAGGAACGAGAAGAGGAAGCCGATCGACTCCATGGGCCAGCGCAGCACCGTCGCCATCGCGAAGAACGCGAACAGCTGGGCGACCGAGAGCTGGCCGAGCTGAGCGAGCACGATCCCGGCCGCCAGACACAGTGCGAAGGCGATCTCGGGCAGCAGGACGAGCCAGAACCAGATCAGGCCGATGGCCGTGGCTTTTCGCAGCTCCGTCTGGCGCAACGTTTCGGCCTGACGTGCGAACTTGGCCAGCGCGTGGGATCCGCGGCCGAACGCCTTCAGCACGCGGATGCCGTGCACGCTTTCCTCGACGGCGGTGGCGAGATCGCCGGCCTGGTCCTGGCTCTGCCGCGCGAGCACCCCGTACTGCTTCTCGAAGCGGTATCCGGCGTACCAGAGAGGGGCGGAGCACAGCAGGAAGATCGTGCCGAGCACCCAGTGCCACTGGAACAGCAGCACCGAGCCGAGCGCGATCGTCAGCACGTTGACGACGAGCAGGATCACGCCGAAGGCGAGCCAGCGGCGGATGAGGCTGATGTCCTGCATCATGCGGCTGAGCAGCTGACCCGACTGCCACCGGTCGTGGAAGGCGACGGGGAGCCGTTGCAGGCGCGCGGCGAACCCGGTGCGCAGGGCGTACTCGACCTTGGTCGAGGGCGCGAGCACGAACCACCGCCGACCCCAGACGAGGGCGGCTTCGGCGAGGCCGAGCCCGATGACGGCGAGCGTGCCCCAGAGGATCTGCGTCGGGTCCGCGGAGGCGATCGGACCTGCGACCACTCCCTCGAGCACGAGCGGGATCATCAGGGCGACGACGCTGGCAGCGAGCGCGCTGATCGCGCCGAGCACGAGCGGACGCAGCACGGGACGCACGAACGGCAGAAGCCTCGCGAGAGCGCGAAACGTAGACGGTTCGGTGGACGAACGAGAGGGTGTGGAACTCATGATCCTCGAGGAGAGCGTGCGACGGCGACGCCGCAGAAGGGGGAGATCGCGCGCAGGGCTGCGATGGCTCGGAGAGGGAGAAGGCCGCTCGGAGGCGGCGGGCGGCGGCTACGCGAAGCGCGCGGGCACCGCGAGGACGGCGGGGATTTCCGCAATGGCGAATGCCTGAGTCATATCGTCCTCCTCGAGTGCACGGATGCCGCGGCGAGTGCGCGCGACAGCCCTCCAGCCTAGGCTGTGTGTTCGCTGAGTGCAACGATCAGTTCTGCGCGGACATTCCCGCGCGCGCGGATCAGGCGCTTTCGCGGGCCAGCAGACTGCGCTTGACCTCGATGCCCCACGCGAAGCCGCCCATCGCGCCGCCGGTGCGCAGCACGCGATGGCACGGTACGAACAGGGCCGGCGCGTTGCGCGCGCAGACGGATGCGGCGGCGCGCACCGCACGGGGGCTTCCCAGCGCCGCGGCGAACTCCGCATACGTGAGGGGTTGCCCCGGCTCGATGCGTCGCAGCATCCGCCAACCGGCGAGCTGTCCCGCGGTGCCCGTCTGGTGCACCTCGACCTCGTCGATGGCCCGCACGTCTCCCCCGTAGTAGGCGGCGACCGCATCCAGGGCATCGACGGCGCCCTCGACGATCTCGGTGGGCCGGTCCGCCGCGCGCAGACGGGCGACGATCACCTCGTGGTCGTCGCTCCAGCCGGAGGCGAGCACACGCTGCCGATCGTCGACGAGAGCGGTGAAGGCTCCGTCGGGGGTGGTGATGGTGGCGATGTGCGCGGTCATGCGATGCGGCTCTCGTTCGGAAGGTGGGCGGGACGGGGGATCTGCGCGGGCACGGCCGCGACGGCGGCCCAGAGGTGCGCGGTCAAGTAGCTGCGCCAGGGTGCGGCGCGGACGGACCAGGCGGCCAGGGCGCGGGGCTCCGCGGGGAGCCCGAGCCGGGCGGCGCCCGTGCGCACGGCGACGTCGCCGGGAAGGAACACGTCGGGATCGCCCGTCACCCGCATCCGCACGTAGTCGGCGGTCCACGGCCCGATCCCGGGCATCGCGAGCAGGGCCGCGCGCTGATCGTGAGCGTCGCCGCCGGCGTCGAGCACGAGCGAACCCTCGGAGAGGGCGCCGGCGGCGCCCACGATGGCCCGGATGCGGGCGGCGGGTCCGCGCAGCACCTCCGCGCCGCGCTCGGCGATCGCCGCCATGGTCGGGAAGAGCAGGTCGGTGCCTTCGTGGGCGGGCACCCGCTCCCCCAGGTGCTGCGCGAGAGCGGCGAGGGCCGTGCGGGCCGCGGCGACGGTGATCTGCTGACCGACCATCGCGCGGATGAGCATCTCGTGCGGGTCGGCGGCGCCGGGGACGCGGATGCCGGGAAGCGCGGCCACGCGCGCGGCGAGCTCGGGGTGGGCTGCGAGCGCCTGATCGACGGCGAGCGGATCCGCATCCAGGTCGAACAGCCGACGCACCCGCGTGACCAGCTGCGGCAGGTCGGCGAGCTGCGAAAGTCGGGCGCGGAGACGCAGTGCGTCGCCGTCGCGGCGCACCTCGAACCACGCGGAGCCTCCGGCCAGGCGCAGGGTGCGCGCGAAGGTGGTCGCCGTGACGGTCTCCACTCCCGGTAGCGCGCGGGCGGCCATCCAGACGAAGATGCCGCCGTCGTCGATGGGACGCCGGTGCGCGAGGAGCAGATCGATCTCACCGGGAGTCGCGCGATTCTCGGACTTCCGGCGCGCGCGCAGCGCGAGCGGCGTCATCCCGAACACCTCACGGACGGTGTCGTTGAACTGCCGCACGCTCGCGAAGCCGGCGGAGAAGGCGACGTCTGCGGCGGGGAGGTCCGTGCCGACGAGGAGCATCCGCGCTGTGTGGGCACGGTGGGCGCGGGCGAGCGCGAGGGGCGATGCGCCGAGCTCGGCGGTGAGGATGCGGCCGAGCTGCCGGGAGGAGTAGCCGAGCCGGCGGGCGAGGCCCGGCACACCCTCGCGCTCGATGACGCCGTCGGCGATGAGGCGCATGGCGCGCCCGGCGACGTCGCCGCGGAGGTCCCATTCCGGGGACCCGGGCGCAGCCTCGGGCAGGCAGCGCTTGCAGGCGCGGTAGCCCGCCTCGTGGGCGGCGGCGCTCGTCGGGTAGAACGTGACGTTCTCTGGCCGCGGCGTGCGCGCGGGGCAGCTCGGACGACAGTAGATGCCGGTCGTGTGCACCGCGGTGACGAACTGGCCGTCGAAGCGCGCGTCCCTCGCATCGATCGCGCGGTAGCGCTCGTCGAAAGTCATCGCGGAGGTGGGCACCTCCCCAGCCTGTCACGCCTCCCCGACACCGGCTCGCGGTTTTCGGACACGGCAGCGCGGCCCTCAGTGGCTCCCATTCGCCCGAGGACCGCTCCGCGGGCGCACTCGGAGCGCAAGCGCAAGCGGCGACCCCGCAGCGGACGTGACGGAGTAGCGTCGCAGCATGAGCGAGCAGACCTACGACCTCATCGTCATCGGCGCCGGCCCCGTGGGCGAGAACGTCGCCGACCGCGCCGTTCAGGGCGGGCTCTCCGCCGTCATCGTCGAGAGCGAACTCGTCGGCGGCGAATGCTCGTACTGGGCGTGCATGCCCTCGAAGGGTCTGCTGCGCGCGGGCGCGGTGCTGCGCGAGGCTCGCGACGTCGACGGTGCGAAGCAGGCCGTGTCGGGCTCCCTCGACGTCGCCGGCGTCCTCCGCCGTCGCGACACGCTCACGCACGACTGGAACGACTCCTCGCAGGTCGAGTGGCTCTCGAGTGCGGGCATCGACCTCGTGCGCGGCCATGGCCGCCTCGTCGGGGTCAGACAGGTCGAGGTGACGGATGCGGACGGCGCCGTCACCCGCCTCACCGCCCGTCATGCCGTCGCCGTCTGCACCGGCACCGCCGCCCTCCTCCCCGACACCCCGGGGCTCGCCGACATCGCGCCCTGGACGAGCCGGGAGGCGACCAGCGCGCAGGAGATCCCCGCATCCCTCGCCATCATCGGCGGCGGCGTGGTCGCCGCGGAGATGGCCACCGCGTACGCAGACCTCGGCGCCGAGGTCACCCTCGTCGTCCGGGGTTCACTGCTCGCCGCGAACGAACCCTTCGCGGGCGAGCTCGTCGGCCGCGCCCTCGAGGAGCGGGGCGTGCGCATCCTCCGCCACACGAACGTGGTGTCGGCGCAGCGCGTCGGCGACGAGAAGGAGCTGGAGCTGTCGGACGGCACCCGCATCCGCGCGGCCGAAGTGCTCGTGGCGACCGGGCGCGTCCCGCGCACCGAGGACCTCGGACTTGATGCGGTCGGTCTGGTCCCTGGCGGCTGGCTCTCCGTCGACGACACCATGCTCGTGACCGGGACTGACTGGCTGTACGGGGTGGGCGACGTCAATCACCGGGCGCTGCTCACCCACCAGGGCAAGTACCAGGCTCGCGCCGCGGGCGACGTCATCGCCGCCCGCGCGACCGGCGGCGCCGTCGACGACGCCCCCTGGGGTGCGCACGTCGCGACGGCCGACCACGAGGCCGTTCCGCAGGTGACCTTCACCGATCCCGAGGTGGCCTCTATCGGATTCACCGAGGCCTCCGCGAAAGCCGCGGGTCGCCGCATCCGGGTGCTCGACTACGACCTCTCGTGGGTCGCCGGCGCCGCCACCCGCGCCGACGACTACCGGGGTCAGGCGCGCGCGATCGTCGACGAGGATGCGGGCACGATCATCGGCGCCACGTTCGTCGGCGAGGATGTGGCCGAGCTCCTCCACTCGGCGACGATCGCCGTCGTCGGAGAGGTGCCGATCACCCGCCTCTGGCACGCCGTGCCGTCGTACCCGACGCTCAGCGAGGTGTGGCTGCGGCTGCTCGAGGCCTACGGCCGCCCGAGCGCCTGAGCAGGAGAAAACCGCCCCGCAGGACGATCCGGAAGGAATCGTTCTGCGGGGCGGTCATGTCCTGCGACAGCGCCCGGACTCAGTGGTAGAAGTGGCGCTCTCCCGTGAAGAACATCGTCACGCCGCGCTCGCGGGCGAGGGCGATCGTCTCGTCGTCGCGCACGGATCCGCCCGGCTGCACGATGGCGGAGACCCCCGCATCCAGCAGAACCTGCGGTCCGTCCGAGAACGGGAAGAAGGCATCGGATGCGGCGACGGAGCCGACCGCCCGGTCGCCCGCCCGCTCGACGGCGAGGCGGCACGAGTCGACGCGGTTGACCTGCCCCATCCCGATGCCGACGGTGGCGGAGTTCTTCGCCAGCACGATCGCGTTGGACTTGACGGCACGGCACGCCTTCCAGGCGAAGATGAGGTTCGTCATCTCCTCGCCGGCCGGACGCTCACCCGCGACGAGCTCCCAGTCGGTTGCGACGGACTCGATGTCGTCCGGGAAGCGGTCCGCGTCCTGGAGCAGCAGGCCGCCCGAGACGAGGCGCACGTCCATGCGCTCCTGCTGCCAGTCGGCCGGCAGCTGCAGCACGCGCAGGTTCTTCTTCAGACGGAACAGCTCGAGCGCCTCCGGCTCGAAGGCCGGGGCGACGATCACCTCGGTGAAGATGTCGCGCAGGTTCTCCGCCATCTTCAGCGTGACCGTCCGGTTGGCCGCGATCACACCGCCGAAGGCCGAGACGGGGTCGCACTCGTGGGCCCGCAGGTGCGCGCTCGCGATCTCGTCCAGGGCGTTGGGCGCCGACACGGCGATGCCGCACGGGTTGGCGTGCTTGATGATCGCCACCGCGGGCTTGACCATGTCGAAGGCGGCGCGCAGTGCCGCATCCGCGTCGACGTAGTTGTTGTAGGACATCTCCTTGCCCTGCAGCTGCAGAGCCTGCGCGATGCCGTGTCCGCCGGTGCGGGTGTAGATGGCCGCGCGTTGGTGGGAGTTCTCGCCGTAGCGCAGCGTCGCGAGCCGCTCTGCCTTGATCGTCAGGTGCGCGGGCAGTTGCTCGCCCTCGGCGAGGGTCTCATCGGCGAACCAGGTCGCCACCGCACGGTCGTAGTTCGCGGTGTGGGCGAAGGCCCGCGCCGCGAGCTCCTTGCGCTGCGCGAGCGAGGTGCCGCCGGCCGCGATCGCGTCGATGATCGCCGGGTACGACTCGGGCGAGACGACGATCGCGACGTTGGCGTAGTTCTTCGCCGAGGCGCGCACCATCGCGGGCCCGCCGATGTCGATCTGCTCGACCACGGCGTCACCGGACGCGCCGGAGGCCACCGTCTCGACGAACGGGTACAGGTTGACGACCACCAGCTCGAAGGGCGAGATGCCGAGATCCGTCAGCTGCTCCTCGTGGTGCGCGAGGCGGAGGTCTGCGAGAAGGCCTGCGTGCACGCCCGGGTGGAGGGTCTTCACGCGCCCGTCGAGCGACTCGGGGAATCCGGTCACGCTCGACACGTCGACGACGTCGTACCCGGCGTCGCGGATGGTCTGCGCGGTCGACCCCGTCGAGACGATCTCGACGCCGGCGGCGACGAGCGCTTCGGCCAGACGCAGCAGGTCGGTCTTGTCGCTGACCGAGACGAGCGCGCGGCGCACGGGGACGACATCGCGGTCGCGGTAGAGGGACGGATCGTGGCTGGGCCCGGCCATGGGACTCCTCGGGGTGGGGCGGTTGCGGTGGGTCAGACGGCGGATGCGGTGAGATCGAGCTCGCCGATGGCGATGCGGCGGACGACGTCGATGAGCAGACGTCGTTCGACGGGCTTGATGCGTTCGTGGAGAGCGGACTCGTCGTCGCCGGGGCGCACCTCGATGCGCTCCTGCGCGAGGATCGGGCCCGTGTCGACGCCGTCGTCGACGACGATCACACTCGCGCCGGTCTCCGTGGCGCCGGCCGCGATCGCGTCGCGCACGGCGTGGGCACCGGGAAACTCCGGCAAGTAGGCGGGGTGGGTGTTGATGAGGCGCGGGCTCCACGCGGCGACGACCGCGGGCGGCAGCAGGCGCATGAGGCCAGAGAGGACCACGAGGTCGGGCTGCCAGACACGCAGCTGCCGGTCGAGCTCCTCCCCCCAGGCCTCGCGCTGGTCGGCGCCCTGCCAGGGCACGACGAAGCTCGGGATGCCGAACTCCTCGGCGTGCGCGAGGCCGGAGGCTTCGCGGTCGGCGCCGACCACGATCACGCGGGCGGGGAAGTCGGCTTCCGCCGCGGCCTCGAGCAGGGCTCGCAGATTCGAGCCGGTGCCGGAGATGAGAACGGCGACCGTGAGCACCCGCACAGTCTAGTCGCGCGCCGCATCCGTCCGCTCGGGAGCCTCGTCCCTCCGGCGGCGGGTATCGGTCAGGCGCGCGATCACACTCGTTCCTCCCTCGAGATCCGCGTCACCGCGTCGACGCGGCGAAAGCAGCAGGATCGCCGCGCCGAGTCCCACTTCGACGCCCACGGCCACTCCCACCGCAAGAGCGTCCGGACCGACAGCGGACAACCGCCCGGGCCCCATGCTTCCGCTGGCCAGCATCGCCATGAGAGCGGCGGCGAGGGCCGCGAGGGCCGCGATCGACAGCGTCAAGGTCACGAGGATGCCGGTGCTCTCCGCATCCGCCGTCGAACCGCGCGGGCTCAGGCGGGATCGGGTGGACCAGCCCGCGACGACGCCCACCGCGATCGGGAGCAGAGCGAACAGCAGATACCAGCTGCTCGCTCCCTCCGGCAGCACGCCCAGGATGGGCACCCCGGGCAGCACGCCGAGTTGTGTGCCCGCGGGCGAGACCACGCTGCCCGCGCCGAGGCCGACCCCGGGTCCCGCGACGAAGGACAGCGCCCAGACGAGCAGAGTCGGCAGGTACAGCAGCTGGGCGAGCGCGAGGACGGCGGCGCCGCCCGCATCCAGGTTGCCCGCCTGTGAGAGCGCGACGATGTTCGGAGCGCGCAGGATGAGGGCGACCCCGAGAACCGCGGCGCCCACGGCGACCAGCCCCGTCACGGCGATCGCCCCGCCGCGCACCGCGAGTTCCGGTACCTCGGGCCAGGCGCCTCGGGAGCGGTCGAGCCGGGTCCGCAGGGCGTCGACGGGCCCGTCATCGCCGTCGATCCACGCGCGGTGAAGGGCGCCCGCAAGCACGCCGACGGCGTAGTAGGCGGCGGGATAGCAGATCGCGCGCCACAGGTCGGTGCCCGCCAGCGGCGCCTGCGAGGTGAGGGCGATGCCGGCGGCAAGCGCGGCGAACACGAGCGTTCCGGTGAGCGCGCCGCTCCACGGCGCCCCTGCGTGCCCGGCGCGGGTTCCCGAGCGGCCACCGAACAGCAGCGTGAACGCGGCGAAGGCCAGCGGGGCGAGGGAGAGCGTGAAGCTCGCGAGGGAGGGATCGACGCCCAGTTCGGCGACGTAGACATCGGGGAGCGTGATCGCGACGGGAACCGAGTGTCCGAACTGCCAGATGGTCGCAGCGCTCTGCCAGATGGCGGCGAGATCTCCTGACCCGAACGCGACGAACCAGAACACCGTCAGCGGGGCACCGGCGACGGCGAGGCCGACGGCCACCGCTACGAGGGCGTCGAGGGCGGAGAGGAGAAGGACGAGGACGCGTTGCATGGCCCCCTGACCCTACCCAGCGGACCTTTGCGTGGCCGTCCCCCACGCCGCCCGCATCTGCCACGGCGCCCCCACGTCGCGCGGCGTCCCGCATCCGACTACTCTCGTCGGGTGCACCACCCCCGTACCACCAGCGTTTCGCCCTCCTCCCCCGGCCGTCTCGACCGCTTCTTCGGCATCACGGCGCGCGGCGCCACCGTCGGCGGCGAGATCCGCGGCGGCATCGTCACCTTCGTGGCGATGGCCTACATCGTCCTGCTGAACCCGATCATCCTGTCCGGCGGAACGGATGTGGCCGGCAACGCCCTCGGCTTCGCCCAGGTCGCCGCGACCACCGCGCTCACCGCCGGCGCCATGACCATCCTGTTCGGACTGGTCGCCCGGCTGCCGTTCGCGTTCGCCGCGGGCCTCGGCATCAACTCGTTCCTCGCCGTCAGCGTGGTGGGCGAGGTCACCTGGCCCGAGGCCATGGGCCTCGTGCTCATCAACGGCCTGCTCATCGTGCTGCTGGCCGTGACCGGCCTGCGACGGCTCATCTTCGACGCCGTGCCGATGGCTCTGAAGACCGCCATCACGGTCGGCATCGGTCTGTTCATCGCCTTCATCGGCTTCGTCGACGGCGGACTCGTGCAGAGCACGGGCCTCGCGTCGCCTCCCGTGGGGCTCGGCGTGAACGGCTCGATCGCCACCGTCCCGACGCTCCTGTTCGTGCTGACGCTCGTGACCATCGCGATCCTTCTCGCGCGCAAGGTCAGGGGTGCGATCCTCATCGGCCTCGCGGGCGGCACCGTCGTCGCGGTCATCGTCGAGGCGATCTGGCACCTCGGCGCCCGGGCTGACGGCAATGCCGGAGGCTGGGGACTCAGCGTGCCGGAGATCCCAGCGTCCCTCTTCAGCCTGCCCGACCTGAGCCTCGTGGGTCAGGTCAGCTTCGGCGCCTTCGATCGCATCGGAGTGCTCGCGGCCGCGATGCTCGTGTTCACGCTGCTGTTCACGAACTTCTTCGATGCGATGGGCACCATGACGGGGCTTTCGCGAGAGGCGAACCTCGCCGACGAGCGGGGCAACTTCCCCCGCCTGCGCTCCGCCCTCGTGGTCGAGGGCATCGGCGCCGTCACGGGTGGACTCACCTCGTCGTCGTCGAACACGGTGTTCATCGAGTCCGGTACCGGCATCGGCGAGGGCGCCCGCACGGGCCTCGCGAACCTCGTGACCGGTGGACTCTTCCTGCTGGCGATGTTCGTGACCCCCCTGACCACCATCGTGCCGAGCGAGGTCGCGTCGGCCGCCCTGGTCGCCGTCGGCGCACTGATGATGAGCCAGATCCGCCACGTCGATCTCACCGACGTCTCTGTGCTGATCCCGGTGTTCCTGACGATCACGGTCATGCCGCTGACGTACTCGATCGCCAACGGCATCGGCGCGGGCTTCGTCAGCTGGGTCGTCATCCGCTCGCTGTCGGGGCACGCCCGTCGCATCAGCCCGCTGCTGTGGATCGTCGCCGCCGGCTTCGTCGTGTTCTTCGTGCGCGGTCCGATCGAGGCGGCCCTCGGCGGCTGAGCCACCACCTCGACGCCGCTCGAGCATCCGTTCATCGAACGAGCACCCCATGTGGTGCTCACTCGGCGAACGGATGCTCGTTCGCGTGCGTGCGGCGGGCGCTCAGGCCTCGCGCGGCTCCAGCACGAAGATCGCGATCTGACGGTCGGTCTTGGTCTGGTAGACGGCGTAGTCGGGCCACACGGCGACCGCGCGCTCCCACCACAGCTGGCGTTCGTCGCCCTCGAGCTCGCGCGCGGTGTAGTCGCGCTTGACGGCGCCGTCCTGCAGCTCGACGTGCGGATGCTTGCGGATGTTGTTTCCCCAAGCGGGCTCCTCCGGTGCCCCGCCCTTGGAGGCCACGACGAGGTAGTCCCCGTCGTGCTCGACGCGCATGAGCGCGGTCTTTCGCAGGCCACCGCTCTTGGCGCCGACGGTGGTCAGCACGATGATCGGCACCCCGCGCAGCTCACCGCCCTCGGCACCGTTGGTGGCTTCGTAGAGCTCGGCTTGCGACCGGGCCCACTCGGACGTGCTCGGCTTGTACTCCCCTGTCAGCGGCATGCGTCCAGGCTACTGCGGCGAGATACGACGAAGGGCGGATTCGGGGGCCTCGGCCGCCCGCATCCGCCCTTCGCGAGGTTGTCTTACAGGCCCTGGATGATCTCGCGCATGAGCGCGGCCGTCTCGGACGGCGTCTTGCCGACCTTCACACCCGCGGCCTCGAGCGCTTCCTTCTTGGCCTGCGCGGTGCCCGCGGAGCCCGAGACGATGGCGCCGGCGTGGCCCATCGTCTTGCCCTCGGGCGCCGTGAAGCCGGCGACGTAGCCGACGACCGGCTTCGTGACGTTCGCGCGGATGTAGTCGGCGGCACGCTCCTCGGCGTCGCCGCCGATCTCGCCGATCATCACGATCGCCTTGGTCTCGGGGTCGGCCTCGAACGCCTCGAGCGCGTCGATGTGGGTCGTGCCGATGATCGGGTCGCCGCCGATGCCGATGGCGGTCGAGAAGCCCAGGTCGCGCAGCTCGAACATCATCTGGTAGGTCAGCGTGCCCGACTTCGACACGAGGCCGATCGGGCCCTTGCCGGTGATGTTGGCGGGCGTGATGCCCACGAGCGACTCACCGGGCGTGATGATGCCGGGGCAGTTCGGACCGATGATGCGGGTCTTGTTGCCCTTCTCGATCGCGTAGGCCCATGCCTCGGCGGAGTCGCCGACCGGCACGCCCTCGGTGATGACCACGAGCAGCGGGATCTCGCTGTCGATGGCTTCGATCATGGCGTCCTTCGTGAACGCCGGCGGGACGAAGGCGATGGAGACGTCGGCGCCCGTGGCCTCGATGGCCTCGGCGACGCTCGCGAAGACCGGCAGCTCGACGGGGTTGCCCTCCTTGTCGGTGTGCGAGACGGTCGTGCCGGCCTTGCGTGCGTTCACGCCGCCGACGACCTGGGTACCCGCCTTCAGCATGAGGGCGGTGTGCTTGGTGCCCTCGCCGCCGGTGATGCCCTGGACGATGACCTTGGAGTCCTTGTTGAGGTAGATCGACATGTCTGTGTCCTTATCCGATGCGGGCGATCAGGCGGCGGCCAGCTCGGCGGCCTTGTCGGCGCCCTCGTCCATGCCTGCTGCGAGGGTCACGAGCGGGTTGTTCGCGGCGGCGAGGATCGCGCGGCCCTCCTCGACCTGGTTGCCGTCCAGGCGCACGACGAGCGGCTTGGTCGCGGTGTCGCCGAGGATCTCGAGCGCCTTGACGATGCCCTCCGCCACGGCGACGCACGAGGTGATGCCGCCGAAGACGTTGACGAAGACGCTCTTGACCTGCGGGTCGCCGAGGATGACGTCCAGGCCCGCCGCCATGACGGTGGCAGAGGCGCCGCCGCCGATGTCGAGGAAGTTCGCGGGCTTGACGCCGCCGTGGTTCTCGCCCGCGTAGGCGACGACGTCCAGCGTGGACATGACGAGGCCCGCTCCGTTGCCGATGATGCCCACCTGGCCGTCGAGCTTGACGTAGTTGAGGCCCGCAGCCTTCGCCTTGGCCTCGAGCGGGTCGGCCGCATCCTTGTCCTCGAGCTCCTCGTGCTCGGGGTGGCGCACCTCGGTCGCGTTGTCGTCGAGGGTGACCTTGCCGTCGAGGGCGATGATGTTGCCGCTTCCGTCGAGGATCAGCGGGTTCACCTCGACGAGGGTCGCTCCCTCGCCGGTGTAGACGGCGTAGAGCTTGACGAAGACGTCGGCGACCTTCTCGACGAGTTCCTCGGGGAAGTTCGCCGCGCGGGCGATCTCGACGGCCTTGGTCTTGTCGATGCCGGTGAGCGCGTTGACCTCGATGCGCGCGAGAGCCTCGGGCTTCTCGACCGCGAGCTGCTCGATCTCCATGCCGCCCTCGACGCTGGCCAGCGACAGGTAGGAACGGTTGGAGCGGTCGAGCAGGACCGAGAAGTAGAACTCCTTCTCGATGGAGGCGCCCGCGGCGACCATGACGCGCTTGACGACGTGGCCCTTGATGTCGAGGCCGAGGATCGCCTTGGCCGCCTCGTACGCCTCGTCGGGGGTCTTGGCGACCTTGACGCCGCCGGCCTTGCCGCGCCCGCCCGTCTTGACCTGCGCCTTGACCACCACGACGCCGCCGAGCTTCTCGGCTGCCGCCTTCACCTCCTCGGGGGTGTCCGCGACGATACCGGCGAGCACCGGCACCTCGTACTTCTCGAAAAGGTCTCGTGCCTGGTACTCGTACAGATCCACTGGGCTTCCTTCGCTGGTCCGAGGGAGGGTGACGCAAAACGTCTCGACGTCGAGATATCGACCAGTCCCCCAGCCTACTCCCCGCGCGGGAGTGCTCCGTTCACGCCTGTGCAGACGAGGGCGGCCTCACGCGCCGCAGATCCGACAGCGCAGGGCCCTCGATGCGGCGCCCGTCGGGCGTGAAGCGTGAGGCGTGCAGCGGGCAGTCCCACGTGCACTCGGCGTCGTTCCAGTTCAGCACGCCTCCCAGGTGCGGACAGACCGCGGAGACCGCACGGATCTCGCCGTCGACCCGCGAGACGCCGACGGGACGCCCCGCATCCGAGCCGACGACACCCTTCCCCTCCGACGGGATACGGGGCGGATGCCGGAGCGCACCCGCCCAACCCTGGACCGCACGAACGCCGACCTCGGCGTTCTCCGCCGCTCCCTTGGCGAGATCGGCGGGCACCGTGATGCGGGTGCCGAGCAGCCGCATCCAGTCCCCGCGCTCACTCTCTGCGATGCCGTCGATCTCCGCGGCGATCCGCAGAGCGGCGGCGGGGCCATTGGTGAGGCCCCACTTCGCGTAACCCGTGGCGAAGCGCACCCGGCCGCCGGTGCGGGGCATGACTCCGGCGAAGGGGATCAGGTTGTGGGAGGTGTAATCCTGCGCCGACCAGCGGTGGGTCGGCACCGCCTCCGGCACGTGGCGCCGGGTCCAGGCGATCAGCTCCGCGACGCGCGCACGTTCGGACGCGGCGCGCCCGACCGGGTGTCCGCCGCCGCCGACGATCAGCCGCGTCTGCTCCCATCGACCATCACGCTCGGACACGGTGCGTACCGATCTGCTCGGGGCATCCGCGGAGAGGAACATGCCCTCCGGGAGGGTCACCTCCTCCGGCACGGCGAAGGCCACGGCGTACGAGCGCATCGCCGAGACCTTGGCGAAGTACAGTCCGCGATCGAGCACCGCCGCGCCCGTCGCCAGCACGATGCTCTCCGCGACGATGTCGCCGTGAGCGGTGTGCACCGTCGGCCTCCGAGATGTCGAAACGCCCGTCGCCCGCACGCCGGTGTGCAGCGTGCCGCCCGCGGCGAGGAAGGCGAGCGCGAGAGCGTGCGCGACCGCATCCGGGTCCATGCCCAGCTGGTCGTCCAAGGCGACGGCGGAGCGGGCGGGGAAGGGCAGGTCGAGTTCGTCCGCTGTCGCCCACCGCACCGGCAGCCCGGCCTCGTGAGCTGCGTCGAACTCCTCGCGCACACGGGAGCGGCCGGCATCGTGCTGCGCGTACGTGAACGCGGTGCGCGCCTCGAAGGGCAGGCCCGCACGATCGGCGAACGATCGCAGCCACAGCTGTCCGTCGAGATTCGCCTGCGCGTACGCGCGGACGAGGGAAGGCGAGTGGTGAGCGCGCAGCGTGGACAGCTGCGTCCCCTGCAACAGCGACACCTTGCCCGTGTTCGCGCCCGTCGCGAGCCCCGCGACCTCGCGCGCCTCGAGCACGACGACCTCGTGCCCGGACTCCGCGAGCAGCAGCGCCGTCGCGAGCCCGGTGATGCCCGCGCCCACCACGACGATCTCGTGCTCCCCGGGGACGAAGGGCATCGCGGGGACGGTGCGAGCGTGCTGCTTCCAGAGGGACTCCATGCGGCGCAGTCAACGCGCACCGCGGTCGATGCCCTCGGGGCTTGACACGGCGGCGGAGTCGACGGGCCGGTGCGGGAGCAGGTCTAGGCTTGCTCCGCAGATGAGCGAGACAGCTTCCCCCTCAGCCGCGCGTGACGATGTCGTCGCCGCGGCCCTCGACCTGTTCGCGCGGCAGGGTTTCGAGGCGACCTCGGTCGACCAGATCGCCCAGGCCGCCGGCATCTCGCGCTCCACCTTCTTCCGCCAGTTCGGCGGCAAGGACGACGTCGTCTTCGCCGATCACGAGCTCCTGCTCGACAAGCTCCGCACCTACCTCGCTCGCCCCCACGAGAACCCGTGGGAGGCGGTCTGCGAGGCATCGATGCAGGTCTACCGCCACTTCGCGGCCGACCCCGAGCTCGCCCGGCGCCGCTACGCGGTCGTGCGCGACGTGCCGGCACTGCGCGACCGCGAGATCGTCACGGTGTTCCGGTACGAGCGGCTCTTCGACGAGTATCTGCGCACGGCGCTTCCCGGTCTCGACCCGCTGGATGCCGTGAGCTTCGCGGCCCTGGTCACCGCCGTGCACAACCACGTGCTCCGCCGCCTTCTGCGCGGACCCAAGAAGGTCCCGGCCTCGGCGCTGCGCCGAGCCCTCGACGACTGCCTCGACAAGTTCGGGGTCGGCGAGCGGGCAGCGGCCGCAGCCGACGACGTCGTCGTGGCCGTCTTCCCCCGCCGCATGCCCGCCGCGGAGGTCGCCCGACGCCTCCGCGACGACCTGCGCTGAGCCCCTCCGCGTCGCGCGGCGCGACATCTGCACGATCCGTGGTGCAGGAGTCACGTGATGTGACGGATGCGGCACCCTACCCCGCATCCGCCGTGCACACGTCGCGGTATCCGGCGCGAACCGAGCGCGACTCAGGGCGCGGGCAGCAGCGACAGCCCATGCAGGAGATCGCCGCGCGAGGCGGCCGCGCACACGCGCACCCACCCCTCGCCCGAGGCGCCGAAGGCGGAGCCGGGCGCGAGAGCCACGCGCTCGGTGCGCAGGAACTCCTCCGCCCACGCGCCGACATCGCCGCCGGTCGCGTGGCGCAGATCGACCCACAGGTAGAACGCGCCGTCGGGCACCCGGTAGGCGATGCCCCGCGCGTCGAGCAGCGCGGTCGCCGCATCCAGGTTCTGTCGGTAATGCGTGCGGGCGAGAGCGATGTTGCTCTGGTCGCCGGTGAGCGCCGCCACACCCGCGCGCTGATCGGGCGCCGCCACGCACGCGATCATGGCCTCCTGAACCGTGCGCAGGGTTTCATCCATGCCGAGCGGGGTGATGAGAAAGCCCACCCGCACGCCCGTCATGGCGTACGACTTCGAGAGGGAGAACACGCCGAGCACCCTCGGCTCGTCGCTCAGCGCATCGAGCGCGGTCAGGCTCACGTGCGGGTCGCCCCACGTCAGTTCCGCGTACACCTCGTCGCTGATGATCCAGAGATCGCGACGGCGCGCGAGTTCGAGAATCCCCCGCGCGAGCTCGCCGTCGATGACCGTGCCGAGCGGGTTCGACGGCGAGTTCACGACGATCGCGCGCGTCCGCGGTGTGATGAGCGCCTCGATCCGCTCCAGCTCCGGCAGGAAGTTTGCCTCCGGACGCAACGCGTAAGGCACCGGTACCGCGCTCAGCATCCGCGGGCTCATAGAGAACGTCGTGTACCCGGGGTCGGGCACGAGCACCTCGTCCCCCGGCCCCAGAACCAGACCCATCGCCTGATGCAACGCCTGCGTGCCGCCCACCGTCACCCAGACGCGCTCCGGCGACAGCGCGGCACCGTGGTTCGCGGTGAATCGATCGGCGAACGCCTGGCGCAGCGCCGGGATGCCGGCGTTGGCCACGTAGTCGGTCTCGTCCGCCTCCCACGCGCGCGTGGCCGCGTCGATGATGTGCGCCGCCACGGGGACATCGGGCTCGCCGACCGCGAGCATGGTGACGTCGTCGAGGGTGAGCGCGATCTCGAAGATGCGACGGATGCCGCTGGGGGGAACGGATCGCAGGTGGTCGCTGAGGGCCGGCACCCGCTCAGGCTAACGCGTCACGGCAGCGCATCGCACGGTGGAACTGAGTCCCATAATTGGCGGGACAGCGTCCCACGCGACTATCGTGTGCGCATGACCTCTCTGCCGGGCGACATCGCCGCCGCCTACGACGTGACCGGACGGCTGGACACCGACTACTACGCCGTGTTCGCCGACATCCCGGCCGCCGATCGCGCCGTCTGGGACCGCGCGAAGGGTTACGTCGACGAGGTCGGCGATCGCATGGTCGCCGCCTGGGACGACAGCTCCTACCCCCTGGACCTCGTCACACGCCTGGGCGAGCTCGATCTGTACAACGACGGCATCGACCACCCCCGGCTTACGCATTTCTCCCCGCTGGCCGCGGGCCTGGTCAACATGGAGGTGTCACGGGGCGACGGATCGCTCGGCACGGTGATCGCGGTGCAGGGTGGTCTCGCTCTGCGCACCCTCGCCCTGTTCGGCTCCGCCGCGCAGCAGGAGCGGTGGCTCGAGCCGCTCGCCCGCGGCGAGGTGCTCGGCTCCTTCGCACTCACCGAGCCCGACCACGGATCGGACTCGGTCTCACTCGAGACCGTCGCCCGCCGCGACGGCGACGAATGGGTTCTGCGCGGCGCGAAGAAGTGGATCGGCAACGGCGCATCCGGCGGCATCACGTTCGTCTGGGCACGCGTGGACGACGCCACCGCCGACGAGCACGGCGCGGTGCGCTGCTTCCTCGTCCCGCAGGAGACGGCGGGCTACAACGGCACGGTGATCGCCGGCAAGGCGTCGCTGCGCGGCATCCACCAGGCGCACATCGCACTGGAGGACGTGCGTGTGCCGGTGGATGCGGTGCTCCCCGGCACCCGGAGCTTCAAGGATGCATCGACGGTGCTGTACTCCACCCGCTCCGGCGTGGCATGGTCGGCGCTCGGGCATGCCACGGCCTGCTACGAGGCCGCGCTCTCATACGCGCAGCAGCGGGTGCAGTTCGGCAAGCCCCTCGTGAAGTTCCAGATGGTGCAGGAGCGGCTCACGCAGATGCTCGACGAGCTGACGACGATGCAGCTCTACTGCCGTCGCATGGCGGATCTCGAGACCTCGGGCGAGCTGCGGCCGACACAGGCCTCCCTCGCGAAGTACCACAACACCCGCGCCGCACGTCGCATTGCCCAGACCGCGCGTGACCTCATGGGCGGCAACGGCATCCTGTTGGAGAACCGGGTGATCCAGCACATGGCCGACATCGAGGCCATCCACACCTACGAGGGCACCGAGAGCGTGCAGGCCCTGCTCATCGGACGCGACATCACGGGCACCGGCGCGTTCGTCTGAAACCAGTGTCACCCCGGAGTCCACGCGTCAAGGCGCAGACGCCGGTCGGATGCGGCCGATACGGTCGTCGCATGGGACTGTTCCGCCGCGCACCGCAGGAGGTGACGCTCACCTCCCGCGAGGTCGAGCTCACCGCACACCGGGCTCCGTGGAGCCTCTGGGGAGATGCGTTCGGGCGCCTCGCGATCCGCGGTCTGCAGATCATCGTGATCGTCGCGATCCTGGCCGGAGCCATCTGGGGCATCCGCCAGGTCACGGTCGTCGTCATCCCGCTCATCCTCGCCCTCATCTTCGCTTCGGCCTTCGCGCCGGTCATGACGTGGATGCGGCGCAAGGGCGTGCCGTCGATCCTGGCCACCCTCCTCACGCTGCTCACCGTCGTCGTGCTGCTCACCGGGCTCGGGTGGATCATCGTGTGGGCGATCCGCGATCAGTGGGACGACTTGTCGTCGCAGGCCCAGGGCGGCTTCCAGCAGCTGCTCGACTGGGTCAACACGCTGCCGTTCGCCCCGACCTCGGCGCAGATCGACGACTGGATGGGGCAGCTGGGCGACTTCGTGACGAGCGCACAGTTCGGCAGCGGCGCTCTCGCGGGCGTCGGTGCCGTCGCGAACTTCGTCACGGGTCTCGTTCTGATGGTCGTGATCCTCTTCTTCTTCCTCAAGGACGGTCCGCGGATGTGGGAGTTCCTCCTGCGCCCGTTCCACGGCACGTCCTACGTGCGCGCGCGCCGCATCGGCGACAAGTCGGTGCAGGTGCTCGGGTCGTACGTGCGCGGCACGGCGGCGGTGGCGTTCGTCGACGCGGTCGGAATCCTCATCGGACTGCTCATCTTGCAGGTCCCGCTGGCGATCCCGCTGGCAGTTCTGGTGTTCCTGCTCGCTTTCATCCCGATCGTCGGCGCCGTGACGGCAGGCGCGCTGGCGGCGCTGGTCGCGCTCGTGGCCAACGGACCCGTCATCGCGCTGATCGTCGTGGGAGTCGTCGTCGCCGTCAACCAGCTCGAGGGCAACTTCCTGCAGCCGGTGCTCATGGGCAGATCCATGAAGCTTCACTCGTTCGTCGTGCTGGTGGCGCTGGCCGGCGGCACCGCGATCGGCGGGATCCTGGGCACCCTGCTCGCCGTGCCGCTGACCGCTGTCGTCTGGGGCATCATTCAGGTCTGGGACGGCCCCGACACCCCGGCGAAGTGGGCGAGGCCCAAGAGGCGCGAACAGCGGGTCGCGGCGGGCGAGAAGACGGCCTGAGGAGCGCCCCGTGCGGTACGAGATCCCGGCCCCCATGCTCGCCAAAGCGGTCAAGGACGTTCCGGATGCGGCGGGCTGGAGCTTCGAGCCCAAGTGGGACGGCTTCCGGGTGCTCGCGGCGTGGGACGGGGAGAGCGTGGAGTTGGGATCGCGCGGCGCGAAGCCGCTCACCCGATACTTCCCCGAGCTGGTCGAGGCGCTTCCGCGGGTGCTGCCCGAGCCGTGCCTCATCGACGGCGAGATCGTCATCCCGACCGGACCCCCGGGCGCGCAGCGACTGGAGTGGGAGGCGCTGAGCCAGCGCATCCACCCCGCGGCCTCCCGCGTCACGAAGTTGGCGGACGAGACACCCGCCCTGCTCATCGCCTTCGACCTGCTGGCTCGCGGCGACCGTGATCTGCGCGACGCGCCGTTCGCCGAGCGTCGCGCCGAGCTCGAGGACCTGTTGTCGGGCGTCGAGCCTCCCGTGCACGTGACCCGGACCACCGACGATGCCGCGACCGCGCAACGCTGGCTCGCGGAGTTCGAGGGCGCGGGCCTGGACGGCGTCGTCGCCAAGCGCCTCGACGACGTCTACCAGCCGAACAAGCGCGCGATGCTGAAGATCAAGCACGCCCGGACCGCCGATGTCGTGCTTCTCGGCTACCGCGTACATAAGAGCGGGGTCGGCGTGGGCTCTCTGCTGGTGGGCCTCTACGACGACGGCGCGCTGCGCAATGTGGGCGGTGTCTCGGCATTCACGGATGCGCGGCGACGGGAGCTCGTCGATGAGCTGGCGCCGCTGGTCGAGCGCGACGGGTCGGGTGAGGCGGTCACGGGCGAGACCGAGCGGTCGCGATTCGCCGCATCCAAGGACGTCTCCTTCGTGCGGCTGCGCCCGGAGCGTGTGCTCGAGGTGCGCTACGACCAGCTCGAGGGGATGCGGTTCCGTCACACCGTGCAGTTCGAGCGCTGGCGTCCCGACCGCGAAGCGTCATCCTGCACCTTCTCGCAGCTCGAGCAGGTCTCGGCCTACGACCTCGGCGAGGTGCTGGACTGACGGATCACTCCTCCGAACGCGCACGGCTGGGCTGCACGCGCGGCGGCTCCCCGGGCATCTTCGGGAACTCGGGCGGGAAGGGCAGCTCGCCGAGGCCGTCGTCGAGGTCGCGCTGCCACCACTCGAGCAGCGTGTCGATGCGTCCGCGGTTGCGGGAGATGTGCTCCCACGGGTCGCCGATCTCCGCGAGGCGGCGCGGCACGGTGCGCACGGTGAAGGCGTGGGGATCGACCGTCGGCAGTTCGTCCCACGAGATGGGGGTGGCCACCGTGGCATCGGGCAGCGCCCGCGGGCTGTAGGCGCCGGCCATCGTGCGATCGCGGTTGGTCTGGTTGAAGTCCACGAAGATGCGCTGCCCGCGCTCCTCCTTCCACCAGTTCATCGTCACCCGTTCCGGCTCGCGCCGGGCGAGCTCCCGGCCCGCGGCGATCGCCGCGTGGCGCACGTCGAGGAACTCGTGCGTCGGCTCGATCGGACAGAAGAGGTGGATGCCGCGATTCCCGCTCGTCTTGATCCAGGACTCGAGGCCTGCCTCCGCGAGCACCTCGCGCATGAGCGGCGCCACGGCGGCCGCATCCTTGAAATCCGTGCCCGGTTGGGGGTCGAGATCGATCCGCAGCTCGACGGGGCGATCGGGGTCCGCTGCGAGGGATGCCCAGGGATGGAAGACGACCGTGTTCATCTGCACGGCCCACACCAGTGCTGCGGGCTCGGTGAGCACGACCTGCGGATGACTGCGCCCGCTGTTGTAGGTGACGGTCACCGCGTCGACGTAGTCCGGGGTGCCCTTGGGCGGGTTCTTCGAGAAGAACGCCTCGCCGCCGATGCCGTCGCGGAACCGCTCCAGCGACACCGGCCGGTTCCCGTTCGCACGCAGGAACGGCTCGGCGACAGCCAGGATGTAGTCGACGAGCTCGCGCTTCGTGATCCCTACGGCCGGCCACACCTCGCGGGACGGACTCGAGACGGAGATCTCTCGGTCACCGCCGGGCCCGGGGACGATCACGGTGGTGCGTTCGCTCGCCATGACCCGACCCTAGGGGCGCAGACCGGCACCCCGCATCCCCTTGCGCTCGAGGTTCGGGCGACCCGCGGATGCGGGCGTCAGGCGCCGAGGGCGAGAACCGGCGCGAGCTGCGCGCGGCTGAGGCGGATCCAGGGCCCGGCGGGGTTCACGATGACGCCCGAGATGCCGTCGTCGGATCGGAGGGCCCGGGCGAGCTGTTCGGGAGTGACCTTCGCCGGCTGGTCTCCGCGGCCGAGGGCGACGAGCTCCAGCGGGTGGGAGAAGAGCTCGAGGATGCGCTCACCGTCCGTCGTGCGGAGCTCGGCGATGCCGATGCGGTCGCCTTCGCCCCGGCGGGCGGCGACCCAGACCGGCGCGTAGGTCAACGCGTCGGCGATGTCGCCGGCCGTCTCGTCGGTGCGGTCGGCGGCGAGAAGCGTCTTCACTGCGAGGTGCGGGTCGAGGTCGGCGAGGGCCTTCTCAATGAGGGGCTTCGGCAGGATGGCGGAGCCGGGGCGCGACGCGTGGTCGACGGCGATGCCGCCGAACTCACCCGCGACGATCTGGCGCAGCAGGCTGATGACGGGCTGGGCCAGCGCAGAGGTGGACGCGTCGCCGTCGGCACGCACCGCATCCTGCAGCGCGCGGCCGCTGGAATAGACGAGCATGTACTTCTGCTCCTGGTACGTGATGACCGAGGTCGGCAGATTGTCGCCCTTGGCGAGGAGTTCCCGGGCGTCGCCCTGCACGCGGATGTAGACGTGCCCCTGCAGCAGCTGGCGCGCCACGTTCATGAGCTCGACCGGCTGCGCCTTCTCGGGGAGCGCCGCGAGGGCGTCGCGCAGCAGGACGTTGTCGCGCAGGCCCGGCACGGTCTCGAGGTCTTTCGACGCCTCCGCGGCGGGCGAGGCGAGGTGCGGCGGCCGGGCGGCGGCCATGGCCGAGACACCCTCCGGCATGGCCGGGGCGGCGTCGGGCGTGCGGCTCTCACCGAAGGTGCTGACCGAGATCGGCACGTGGGGCACGTCCTCGACCGGCGCCTCCGGGGTCGCCTCGGCCGCAGCGGACACAGCCGCATCCCGTTCGGGTTCTTCGGAGGGCTTGGGTCGGCGCGAGAAGAGTGCCATCGGGCCAGCCTAACCTCGCGACGCGGGTCTCACCGGGGTGTGACTCAGATCTTCTCGATCGGCGCGATCTTGATCAGCAGCTTCTTTGCTCCGGCACTGTCGAAGCGCACATGCGCGATGCGCTTGGCACCTTCGCCCGTGACCGCGTCGATACGCCCCTCACCGAAGTCCTCGTGCCGGATGCGGTCGCCCGCCGCGAGCTCGAGATCGCTGTTGTCGCGCACCTTCGCGGGGATCTTGTTCGCGAAGCGCTCGAGCGAGGTCGACTTGGGCAGCAGCGGCGGCGTGTCGTCGCGACGCGAGCCCCACCCTCCGGGCCGGCGGGCGTTGAGCGCGCGCGACTGCGAGCCGCCCCGCGAGTTGACGTCGCCCGGCGACTGGCGCCAGTCGATGAGCTCGGCGGGAATCTCTTGCAGGAAGCGGCTCGGCATCGCCACCGTGACCTCGCCGAACTGCGCGCGGGTCATCGCGAGGGTCAGGTGCAGGAGCTTGCGAGCCCGAGTGACGCCCACATAGAAGAGACGGCGCTCTTCGGCGGGACCGCCGGGCTCGTTGGCCGAGATGCGGTGCGGAATGAGGTCTTCTTCGACGCCCGTGAGGAAGACGGCGTCGAACTCGAGGCCCTTCGCGGTGTGCAGGGTCATGAGCGAAACGGAGCCCGATGCGTCGTCGAGGTCGTCCGCGTCGGCGACGAGCGCGACCTCGGTGAGGAAGTCGCTGATGGTGCCCTGCGGGTTGTTGCGGGCGAACTCTCGCGCCACGGCGACGAACTCGTCGAGGTTCTCGAGCCGCGCCTCGTCCTGCGGATCACGGCTGGCGCGCAGCGCGTCCGAGTAGCCGCTCTTGCTCAGCAGCAGCGACAGCGCCTCGGCGACCGCGGTAGGCGGCGCATCCTGCCCCTCCGGGAGCAGGAGCGCCGTCGCCTCGGTGAGCACCCGGTCGAGCTGCGTGATCGCTGCCTGGATCTTGGGCCCGACGCCCAGCGCCTCGGGCGAGGCGAGCGCCTCACGGAAGGTGATCTGGTTGTCTTCCGCGAAACGGGCGATGGCCGTCTCCGTGACGTCGCCGATGCCGCGACGCGGCTTGTTCAGGATGCGGCGCACCGCCATCTCGTCGGCGGGATTGGCGACGGCGATCAGGTAGGCCAGCGCGTCCTTGATCTCCGCGCGCTCGTAGAACTTCGTGCCGCCCATGATCTTGTAGGGCAGGGCGGAGCGGATGAAGATCTCCTCCAGCGCACGGGACTGCGAGTTGGTGCGGTAGAAGACGGCGATGTCGGAATAGGCGGTGCCGGCCCGGTGGATCTTCTCGATCTCGTCGGCGACGAACTGGGCCTCGTCGTGCTGCGAGTAGCCGGTGAACCCGACGATGAGCTCGCCCGCGCCCACATCCGTCCAGAGCTTCTTGTCCTGCCGGTCGAAGTTGTTGCGGATGACCGCGTTCGCCGCCGACAGGATGTTCTGGGTCGAGCGATAGTTCTGCTCGAGCAGGACGACCTTCGCACCGGGGAAGTCGCGCTCGAACTCGCTGATGTTGCGGATGTCGGCGCCGCGGAAGGCATAGATCGACTGGTCGGAGTCGCCGACGACGGTGAGGGATGCGGCCTCCACCTCGGGCGCCTTGTCGGGCTCGAAGATCATCATGCCGCCCGCGGAATACGACTCCCCCTCGCCCGAGACGGGACGGGTGAGCTCGCGGATGAGCGAGTACTGGGCGTGGTTGGTGTCCTGGTATTCGTCGACGAGGATGTGGCGGAATCGGCGACGGTAGGTGTCGGCCACCTGCGGGAAGGCGCGGAAGAGGAAGACCGTCTGGGCGATCAGGTCGTCGAAGTCGAACGCGTTGGCCCGGCGCAGCGCCCGCTGGTAGTCCCCGAAGACCTCCACGAACACCCGCTCGGCGGGGTCGCTCATGTTCGCCTGTCGCGCGTAGCCCTCCGCATCCTGCAGCTCGTTCTTGAGCTTGGAGATGCGGCTCTGGACGGCCGCGGGCGTGAGACCGAATGCGTCGGCCTCGTGCTCCTTCACGAGTCGCTTGATAAGTGCCCGCGAGTCGCCGGAGTCGTAGATCGTGAACGAGCTCGTGAATCCGAACTGCTGCGCCTCGCGGCGGAGGATGCGGACGCACGCGGAGTGGAAGGTCGAGATCCACATGCCGCGCGCGCTGTCGCCCACGAGCTGCTCGACGCGCTCGCGCATCTCGCCGGCGGCCTTGTTGGTGAAGGTGATCGCGAGAATCTGGCTCGGCCACGCCTCGCGCGAGCGCAGCAGCGAGGCGATCCGATGGGTCAGCACGCGGGTCTTGCCGGACCCGGCGCCGGCCACGATGAGCAGCGCCGGCCCGCGGTAGATGACGGCCTCCCGCTGGGGGCCGTTGAGGCCCGCGAGAAGGTCGGCGTCGGGACGTGCGGAATCGCCGGCGGGGCGAGCGCCGTCACCGCCGATGATGAGGGGCGTGGAGGCGTCGGTCATGTCTCCCCAAGTCTAGGCGCGACCGCCGACACCCGCCCGGGTCGGCGGTCGCGCCTGCTCCTTCGGCATTGGTCACCCGCGTCGGCGCCGCGACATCTGCACGGCCGATCGCGGGCGGGTCGCCACATCCGCCTCACAAGCTCACAGCAGCCCCACCGATCGTGCAGATGTCGCAGCGCGGAGGCGGCGCACGGGCCGAGCCGAGCCGCGCAAGCTCGTGACGCGGTGACGCACAGGGTCATCTTGCGACATGCACTGGCGCGGGTCGGAACCCCGGGTTAGCGTCGAGGCATCGCGGCGATCCGGGTGGTCCCGGGCTCCGGTTCATACCCGGAAGCGTTGCGGGTTCGACTCCCGCCGTCGCGTCCACTTCCCGCCCGGCACGGATGCGGCCCGCCGGCGCGTCAGCCCTGCCGCCCCTTGAAGCGCGGGTTCAGCTTGTTGATGACGAACACCTTGCCTCGACGGCGCACGACCTGGGCGCCGGGCTGGTTCTTCAGCGATTTGAGCGAGGCACGAACTTTCACAGCGACTCCTTATTGATAACGGTTCTCAACAACAGGGTATGCTGGGTGCTCCGCCCGAGCAACTGGAGAGGACCGGCATGGAATCGATCCCTGTCGCCATCACCGGGGTGTGCGCACCCGAACGCCACCTTTTCGCCGAACGCGCCGCCGCGAGTCTCGGCCGCCGTCTGATCTGGGCCTACGGCGGCCCGCGTCACACGACCTCGCACCGTCCGCAGGGATTCTGGGCGGGAGGCGGCGATCAACTCGCCCTCTTCGACTGCGCGACCGACCTCGATCCGCTGCACTTCAGCGGCGCGTTCGACACCCCGCCCGCGCTCGTGTGCGTCATCGACGCTCCGCACATGGTCCAGGACCTGCGCGACGGCTCTGCACTGCGCTCGGACGCCCCACCCGACGACGACCGCGGCGACCACGGCGCCCGCGCACGGCAGGCGGCGGCGTTCATCGAAAGCGCGCACGTCATCGCGTTCGTCAACTGGGAGGGCGTCGAGACGGCGCGGCTCGCGATGCTCATGGCGCTCGCCTCGCATCTGAATCCCCTGGCCCGCATCCGTCTCACTCGAGACCCGCACGAGGACGTCCGCGCGGCGCTCGCGACAGACACCTCGACCCCCGTCGGCGAGCGCGCCGGCTGGGTGCGGATCCTGAACGACGAACACGACCCGCACATGACGGATCGCCGCGTGACGACGTTCCGTTACGAGCAGCTCCGCCCCTTCCACCCCGAGCGCCTCGTGCGTGCCCTCGACGACGAGATCGACGCGCGCCGGTGGGGACTCGTGCTGCGCTCGGTCGGCTTCTGCCGCCTGGCGACCCGCCAGGGCATGCTCGCACGCTGGGAGCAGGTCGGCTCCGCCATGTGGCTCGATCCGCTCCACGCCCGCGACGCCTTCAGCTGCATCGGGCAGGAGATCGCCGTCACCGGGCTCGATCTGAACGCGGGGGCGGTCGCTCGGGCCCTCGATGACGCCGCCCTGACGGATGCGGAGATGGATGCCGGACCCGAGGCCTGGCAGCGGTTCGCCGACCCGCTGCCGGCCTGGCCCGTCGAAGCCTGATCAGAGCGCGCGCAGGATGTCCTCCACGCGCTGCTTCGCGTCGCCGAACAGCATCTGCGTGTTCTCCCGGAAGAACAGCGGGTTCTCGACACCTGCGTAGCCCGACGCCATCGACCGCTTGAAGACGACGACCTGGCGCGCCTCCCACGCCCGGATCACCGGCATCCCCGCGATGGGGCTGGAAGGGTCCTCGGCTGCGGACGGGTTCACGGTGTCGTTGGCGCCGATCACCAGCACGACCGAGGTCTGCGCCAGGTCGTCGTTGATCTCGTCCATCTCCAGCACGATGTCGTACGGCACCTTCGCCTCCGCGAGGAGGACGTTCATGTGCCCGGGCAGGCGGCCGGCGACGGGGTGGATACCGAAGCGCACCTCGACCTCCTTCGCCCGCAGCCGCTCGACGAGCTCGGCGACCGGGTACTGGGCCTGCGCGACGGCCATGCCGTAACCCGGCACGATCACGACGCTGTCGGCGTCGGCAAGCATCTCCGCCACCGCCTCCGCATCCGTCTCGCGATGCTCGCCGGCTTCGGCCGCCTGCCCGGATGCGGCCGGGGCACCGAAGCCGCCCGCAATGACGGCCAACAGCGAGCGGTTCATCGCCTTGCACATGAGGAACGAGAGGTACGCACCGGAAGCTCCCACGAGCGCACCGGTGATGATCAGCAGATCGTTGTCGAGGAGGAAGCCCGCGGCGGCCGCGGCCCAGCCGGAGTAGCTGTTGAGCATCGAGACAACCACGGGCATGTCGCCGCCGCCGATCGAGGCGACGAGGTGCCAGCCGAGCGCCAGGGCGAGGGCGGTCACCGCGATCAGCAGCGCGAGCGTCGGGGTGACGATGTACCAGACGGTGAGTGCGGCGAACACGAGCAGCGCGCCGAGGTTGAGCGCGTTTCGCCCGGGCAGCATGAGCGGCTTCGACGGCATCCGGCCCGAGAGCTTGAGGTACGCGACGAGCGACCCGGTGAAGGTCACCCCGCCGATGAACACCCCGACGAACACCTCGCCGTGGTGGATGTCGCGGAGCGCTCCGGTGAGCCCGCCGTCGTGCAGGTGCCCGTTCCAGCCCACGAGCACGGCCGCGAGCCCCACGAAGCTGTGCAGCAGAGCAATCAGCTCGGGCATGCCGGTCATCTCGACCGAGCGGGCCCGCCAGAGTCCGATCGCGGCTCCCACCGCGACCGCTGCCACCAGCAGCGGAAGGCCGAGAGCCGCGGCACCGGAGGCGAACGCGCCCGTGACGGTGACGACGACCGTCGCCACCAGGGCGATCGCCATGCCGGCGATGCCGGATGCGGCGCCGGCGCGCGCGGTCTCGTGACGACTCAGCCCCGCCAGGCTGAGGATGAAGAGGAGTGCGGCGACGAGGTAGGCGGCGCCCGCGACGGCGGCAGCGGTCATCGGTTCGTCCCCTTCGAGAACATCGCGAGCATGCGACGGGTGACGGCGAAGCCGCCGAAGACGTTGATACTGGCCAGCAGCACGGCGGCAGCGGCGAGCACCTGCACGACCGGCTCGGGGACCGTGAGCTGGGTGAGCGCGCCGACGACGATGATCCCCGAGATGGCGTTCGTCACGCTCATGAGCGGCGTGTGCAGCGCGTGATGCACCTTGCCGATCACGTAGTAGCCCACGACGATCGACAGCGCGAGCACGGTCATGTGCTGCGGCAGCGGCGCCGGCGCGAACGTCACGATCGCGAACAGGGCGAGCGCGGCGATCGCGAGCAGCAGGAGTTTGCGCCCGCGCCGCGGCGGCGGCGCTTCGGCGACGGATGCGGCGGCAGTCGGAGGTACCGAGGGCGCTGCGGACACGGCCACCGGCGGCGGCGGCCAGAGCACGTCGCCTTCCGCAGCGATCGTCACCGAACGCTGCACGACGTCGTCGAGATCGAGGACGAGAACGCCGTCCTTGCCGGGCGTGAGCAGGCGCAGCAGGTTGAGCACGTTCGTGCCGTAGAGCTGCGACGACTGTGCGGGCAGGCGCCCCGCCAGGTCGGTGTACCCGAGGATCACGACGCCGTTCTCGGTCACCACCCGCTGATCGGCGACCGAGCCCTCGACGTTGCCACCGTGCCCTGCCGCCATGTCGACGATCACGCTGCCGGGCCGCATCCTGGCCACGTCCGCGGCCGTGATGAGCCGCGGCGCGGCGCGCCCGGGGATCAGCGCCGTGGTGATGACGATGTCCACCTCGGCGGTCTGCGCGCTGTACAGCGCCGCCGCGGCGCGGTCGTACTCCTCGCTCGTCGCGCGCGCGTAGCCGTCGCTCGAGACGGTCTGGGCGGTCACCGTCACGGGAAGGTACTCGCCGCCGATGGAGCGCACCTGATCGGCGACCTCGGGGCGCGGGTCGGTCGCACGCACGATCGCGCCGAGACTGGATGCGGTGCCGATGGCAGCAAGGCCCGCGACGCCCGCCCCGGCGACGAGGACCTTGGCCGGCGGCACCTTGCCCGCGGCG
Source organism: Microbacterium neimengense (assembly GCF_054782995.1). Classification (NCBI taxonomy): domain Bacteria; kingdom Bacillati; phylum Actinomycetota; class Actinomycetes; order Micrococcales; family Microbacteriaceae; genus Microbacterium; species Microbacterium neimengense. Next base: position 107,850 of record NZ_BAAGRK010000002.1, on the reverse strand, counting down.
GTCACCTGACCGGTGAAGAAACGACCGAACTCGTTCGCCGCCTCGACCACGGCCCGGTAGCCGGAGATGTTCGCCATGGAGCTGAGGACGTCCATCGACTGGGCCCGCGAGATGCGGGGGATCGCATCCATCGCGAGCGCCGTCACGCCCTGCGCCGCCAGCCGGTCGACCAGGTCGGGGTTCAGGGCGGGAGCGAGCTGGGTGATGAGCACCGCACCCGCACGCAGCCGGGCGATCTCGTCCTCGCTCGGCGCGTCCACACCGAGCACGATGTCGGCGCCCCAGGCGTCGGCCGCATCGCCGATCGCAGCCCCTGCGTCGCGGTAGGACGTGTCGGGGAACGACGCGCGCGAGCCGGCATCCGCTTCGACGACGACCTCGTAGCCGAGGGCGATCAGCTTGCCGACGGTTTGCGGCGTGGCGGCGACGCGGTTCTCACCGTCACCCTCCGAGACGATGCCGATGCGGGTCATGGGGAGACTCCTCGTGCGGGGCGGGGCGGTGGGGACGCGGCGTGCCGCTGCTCTCATCCGAGCATGCGGAGCGGGGTTCGCACCAGCATCACGACCGTGCGAAATCCGTCGCGATCATCGTGCGCGAGCCGACCTCGGCCGCAACAGCGCGACGAGCACGACCATCACGACGAGCTCGACGAGGGTCTGCGTCACAACGACCAACGGCGCGAGCGAGAGGGATGCGGGCAAGGCCAGCGCGAGCGGAAGGACCACGAGGGAGTTGCGCGTCACCCCGCTGAACACCGTCGCGATCCGTTCGGGGCGCCGCATCCGAGCGATCTTCGCCACGAGCAGCCCCAGGACGGCGGCGATGGCGGCGAACGCGACGAACAGGGGCACGAGGACCGCGAGGCCGGCGAGGCGCTCCCCCACGGCATGCACCTGCGAGCCCACGACGACCGCGAGCACGAGCATCATCAGCGGGACCATCGCGCCGAGCACTCCGGCCTCGAGGACGCGGACCGAGCGCAGACGGCGCGCGAGCAGCTGGGAGACGGCGGCGAGCGCGAGCGGCAGGACGATGAGCAGCCCGAACGCCTCGATGAACGGCCCCGGCTCGATCCCGCCGACCAGCTCGGGACCCGCCATGATCCAGAGATAGCCGGGCAGCAGCACGAGCTGGGCGAGCATGAGCAGAGGTGTCGCCGCGAGCAGGCGTTCCCGCGCCCCGCCGGCCAGGTGGGCGAACACGATCACGTAGTCCACGCACGGCGTCAGCAGCACGAGCAGCACGCCCGCGAGCAGAGCCGCATCGTGCGCCACGACGCGAGATAGGACGAAGACGACGATCGGTACGAGCACGAAGTTCAGGAGGAGCACCGCCGCCAGGAAGCGACCGTCGCGCAGCGCCTGCCCGATGCGCGCGAAGGGCACCGCGAGGAACGTGGCGTACAGCAGCGCGCCCAGTGCGGGTGTGATGGCCGCTTCGAGCACCGGCGCGCTCGCGGGCGCGGTCAGCCCGACGACGGTGCCGACCGCGATCGCCGCGAGATAGAGCGCGACCTGATGGCGTTCCGCCCACTCAGTCCACCCGCGCACGAGACCAGCCTGCCGCATGGCGGCGACGTCCTCGATCAGAGACCGAGCGGCGGGCCGCCGCCATGCTCAGTTTGTGCGGCGGCGCGAGCGCAAGGCGAGCGCAGCCGCCCCCAGCAGCGTGAGCGCGACGGCGGCACCGAGGCCGCCGTACGGCGCTTCGGTTCCGGTCGCCGCGAGCGTGCCCGCTGCCACGATGCGCACCGGAGCCCAGCCGATCAGAGTGCCGTCCGCCGCGTAGACGACAAGGCGGTGGTCGCCGAGCGGCGTGTCGGCGGGGATGCGCGCGCGGACGGCGCCCGCCGCATCCACCGTGCCCGCGGTGATCCGCTGCGGGGTGGAGTACAGCCACACCTCGACCGCGGCGCCCGCATGCCGGGCACCCACCGACACGGTCACCGTCGCGCCGCGCTCGACGCGCTCCGGGGCACTCACGCCGCCACGGTTGGCGGGCGAAAGCGCGTCACCGGGGAGAGGCGTGACGCCGACGCCCGGCGAGCCGCCACCCGTTCCCGGAAGACCCGGCTGCGTGCCCGGGCCACCCGGCTCGGTCCCCGGATTGCCCGGCTCGGTCGGGTCGAGGCCGCCCGGGAGCGAGCCCATGCGCAGCGCCTCGGCTGCGAATCCGTCGGCGAACCAGTACGCCGGCCGCATGCCGCCGAGAGAGAGGGATGCCGGGGCTGTCGCGAAACCCTCGTTGTTCAGATCCGGCATGCCCGCAGGGCGGGCCACGTGCGCCACCGACGGCGAAGCCGTCCCGTTGAGCGTGATCTGCGCTGCGGTGCCGCCACAGCCGTTGTCGCAGACGGCCCACAGCATGCCGAGCACGGTGTCATAGTCGAGCGCCATGACGCCCGGCAGGCCCGGGTCGAGCGTCGCCACGAGGCGGGCCTCACCCCCGGGCAGCAGCGCGAGCGCGTGCACGAGCCCGGTGTCCTCGACGGCGACGAAGAACAACCCGTCGCCGTGCCCGGGGTACAGCGCGGGATCATAGGCGACACCTGTCGTGCTGACGAGGGTGCCCGCGAGGTCATCGTCCGACACCCACTCCACGGCCTCGAGCCCGACGTTCGCGGCCACGGCGCCCAGGCCCGGGACCACGTCGTTGAGCTCCCACTGCGCACTCGCGACCACATCCGGCCCGGGCGCTGCGGGATCGACCTGCAGGATCGTGTTTCGGTTGACGCCCTTGGCCGCGTTGTCGCGCTCGGAAGCGAGGAAGACCCGTCCCGATCCGTCGACCGTGATGCCCTCGGCATCGGGGCCCGCCTTCTCGGGCGAGCCGGCATCCGCGATGAATCGTGCCCGCTTGCCCTGATCCCAGCCGGGCGCGAACGACGTGGTGCCGTCGGCCGCGATCGCGAGCTTCCAGAACGTGCCGGTGCCGTTGTCGACGGCCCAGAGGAACGCCCCGTCGGCAGTGTCCTGGACGTCGAGGCCGGAGCTGTCCTCGAGGAAGGTCGGGGCGGGATCCAGCACGCGGACCTCCGTGGAGCCGGGCCACGCTCCGACAGGAAGCGCACCGGGGCACAGGTTCGCCGCCCCCTTCGTGGGCTCGGATGTGGTGGCGAAGGCGCCCGTCGCATCGGGGCAGCGTCCCCAGGTGGTCGCGGCGTGCCCAGCTCCCCAGCTCGTCTCGTCGATGAGTGCGGCGCCGTCGAACAGGCGCACCCGGTCGCCGCCGCCCAGACCGAAGCCGAGCTGCTCGCGGTCGATCACGAGGTAGCCCCCCGCGGCGATCGAGCGTCCTGCAGGCAGCGCATACGCGTGGGCATCGTCGTCATCCTTCACGACGATCCCGCTCACGTCGAGCGGTGCATCGGTCGGGTTGACGAGCTCGATCCAGTCATCCGGCGCGCCGCCGTCCGACTCCACCTCGTTGATGCGCACCGGGTTGCCGCATGCGTTGGGCGCCCCCTTGGTCGAGGTCGAGACGTCGACGAAGTCCCCTGTGCCCTCGGGGCAACGCGCGAGCACACCGTCGGCGTGCGCGGTGTACACGTGCTCGTCGACCGTGAGCCCGGAGGCGTCCCGCAGCGTCACCGTGTCGCCGTTGCCGAGCCCGAAGACGAAGTCGCGGCCACCGTCGAAGACGAACCGTGCGCCTGCGGCCAGCACCGTGCCCGCCGGCAGCGGCGTCGCCTCGCCGGCGTGCCCGACCGGGTCGTTGTCCATGACACTCCAGCCCGAGATGTCGACCGGCGACGCCGCATGGTTGATGATCTCGACCCAGTCGGTCGCGTCGCCGTTCGACTCGATCTCGTTGATCGCCACATCCGGCATGACGCAGGAGTTGGCCGCGCCCGGAGTCGGGTGTGCGAGCACGAAGTCTGTGTCGCCGCCGGCGCAGCGGGCCAGGGTCGCATCCGCCTCCGAGCCGTTCAGCGCTGCGTGTCCCTGCCATGCCCCGGTGCGATCGACGAGTGACCCGGCGGGGTCGAACAGACGGATCTCGTCGGTGCTGCCGATCCCGATCGCTGTGCCGAAGGCCGCGGCAACCCCGCCGACCACACCGACGGTGTCCGCGTCCACCACGGCGAACTGTCCGGCCGCGATCACGGTTCCGGGTGCGAAACGCCAGCTGTGATCGTCGGAGTTGTCGCGCAGCTCATAGCCGGAGATGTCGAGGGCTCTTTCGCCCGCGTTGGCGAGTTCCACCCAGTCGGCCGGCGACGAGTCCACCTCGCTCAGCCGAACGGAGCCGGGGGTCACCGGTACCTCGACGTCGTTGGCGGCACCCTTGGTCGGCTGCGCCGTGACGCCCCACCCCGACGAGAGGACCCCGTATGTCGTGGGCGCATGGCTGCTCCACGCCCGTTCGTCGACGAGGGCTCCCGTCGCGTCGAACAGACGCACCGCGTCGTCCTTCCCGAGCCCGAAGTCGAACTGGCCGGCGCCGCCCTTGAGCTCGTCGATGACGAGGAATGCTCCGGGCGCCAGGCTCGTTCCCGTCGGGATCACCCAGACGTTCTCGTCCTTGTTGTCCTTGACGCTCCAGCCGTCGAGCTCGACGACCGTCGAACCGGCGTTGAAGAACTCGATCCAGTCGCCCGGCGTTCCGCCGTCGGACTCGACCTCGTTGATGCGGATGCCTGCTTCGGCGGCGACGGCGGCGGACGGCGCGGCGATCAGGACGGTCGCGGCGAGCGCGCCGACCGCGGCCGCGGCGAGGAGTGGGGACAGGCGGGACATGGCTCTCCTGGGGCAGGGTGCGGGTCACTCCAGGTCATCGAGAGCAGATGGCGCCAGAGCGCACGGTCGGCGACGAGCCGGTGAACACGGGGTGTCCACTTGCCCTGGCACGCGCGCAGCTCAGGCGACGCGCGTGCCCGGCGGCAGCGACCGAGCCGGCGTCCGTGTGCGGCGGTAGCCGCCCCAGAACAGCAAGCCCGCGACGACCAGCTGCACGCCGAGCCCCACGAACCAGCTGGGCGCGAGCCCCGCCGTCTGCTCCTGGGTGCTCGGGTAGGACATCTCCGGGTTCTCGCAGCCGTCGTTTCGCACCTCGGTCCGCGGCGGGATCTGCGCCAGCCGCACGCCCGAGGCGATCTGCCCGAAGAGGTCTTGCGGATACCCGTTGCGGTCGTAGACCGTCGGGGTCGCATCGGCGATCACGACGAACGGGTTGGCGGCGAGCGCCCACCACACCCGATCGAAGCGCGGCACCTCGGTCGTGTAGGTCTCCCACGGGCTGCACGAGACGACCCCGCCGCTCATGTCGTACTCCATGCCCCATCGGGACGAGGTCGTCACCTCGGTGCGCGTCGCGATGCCGCCGAGGCCGAACACGATGAGCGTGCCCACCACGAAGGCGGCCATGACCAGGTAGGTCGATGCGACCGAGAACAGGGGGCGAGCCAGCAACGCGCTGAGCCCCACGCCGATCGCGGCGAAGATGCCGATCTCCAGGATGAGCACGAGCAGCGAGACCACGAGCGAGACCGGTGCGACACCGCCGGCAACCGTCGCCGCGATCAGGAACGGGACGGCGACGGCCAGGAATGCGAGACCGGTGATCCAGGCGGCGAGGAGCTTCCCGAACACGATCTCGGCCGTGGTGGCCCGCGTCACCTGGACGGCCGCGAGGGTCGCCGATTCCCGGTCGCCGTTCACGGCGTTGCCCGCGACCGTCGGGGCGACCAGGAGCACCAGGAGCATGACCATGTAGACGATGACCGAGTAGATCGCACCTCCGGGTCCCTCGGTGCCCGACCACATCCCGAAGGCGAGGAAGGAGAGCACCGTCACGCCCAGCAGGATGACGGCGAAGACGCCGAGCAGCACGTACCAGGCCACCGACCGCACTCGCTGGGTCAGTTCCAGGACGGTGATCGTCCACAGTCTCGATGCGTTCATGCGCCCTCCTCCTCGGATGCGGAGCGAGCACTCGCCGGATCGGAGAGATCCATGAAGGCCTGCTCGAGACGACCGACGGCCGGGGCGAACTCGGTCACGGCGATGCCGGCATCCAGGATCGCCCGGAGCCCCAGGGCGGCGTCCTCCTCGCCGGCGAAGCCGAGGACGAACGCGTCCCGATCCCGGCCGACGTCCTGCGGTCGGCGACCGAGTGCCGCGGCGAAGGCGACGGGGGTCGGCGGCTCTCCCCAGACGCGCAGGCGCCAGGGGCGCACCGCCGCCGATGCGGTCGGAGCAGAGACGGACGTGCCGTCGCGGAGGAAGACGGCGTCGTCGACCAGTTCCTCGAGTTCGGCGAGCACGTGGCTGGAGACGAGGACGGTGCGCCCCGCAGCGGCGAAACCGCGCAGCAGCCGGCGCAAATCGATGCGCGCCTGCGGATCGAGTCCGGATGCCGGCTCGTCCAGGAGCAGCACCTGCGGGTCGTGCACCAGGGCGCGAGCGAGGCCGAGCCGCTGCTTCTGGCCCCGCGAGAGCACCCGAGCCGGGGCGCCCGCAAGCGGCCCGAGGCCGACATGGTCCAGGAGCGCGTCGGCGCGCGCGCCCGCATCCGTCTTGGTCATCCCGTAGAGGCGCCCGGTCATGACGAGCGTCTCCCGCGCTGTCAGCGCGCCCCACGCACCGAGGGCGTCCGGCATCCAGCCGAGGATGCTGCGCGCCGCGGCAGGATCCTCGACAGGATCGATGCCATGGATGCTGATCGCGCCGGAATCGGGACGCAACAGCGACGCGAGCATGAGCAGAAGCGTGGTCTTGCCGGCTCCGTTGGGCCCTACGAGCCCGGTCACGCGCCCCGGCTCGGCGACGAACGTCGCACCCCTCACCGCCTGCACGGAGCCGAACGAACGGGTGACGTCACTCGCGACGATGCCGGTCGAGGTCATGCTCCGACACTAGGCGGCGGGCGGTGCCGCACGCACGCGTGTCAGCGAAAGAAGGCGACTCCGAGATCGGCGTGATCGACGAAGACCCCGTCGAGCCCCGCCTGGCGAAGCAACTCCCACTCGCCCTCGTAGTCACCGAAACGCGCCGGTTCGCCGCCGACGCGGAACTGCCGCGACAGGAACCGGTTCTCCGGTCGGGCGGTCCAGGTGAACACCTGGAGGCCGCGCTGCTGCGCCTCGGCGACCACCGGCGCCGGACGCGTGATCCGCCCCAGGGCGTTGGGCACGAGAATCAACTTCTTGTCGAGGCTGACGCCGTCGAACCTGCCAACGAGCGCGTCGAGGCCTCGCGGCGAGACGATCTCGCGATACGTCGGTGCGTCCGCGCCGAGGGCGACGAGCAGGTCGACGGGTGAGCCCTCGGCTTCGATCAGGTGGATGTAGGTGCCGGGAACGCCGCGTTCTCGCAGCGTTGTGAGCACGGTGGGCTCGAAGGACTCGAAGGTCAGCGGGGCACCCGCATCCAGCCACCCCGCCTTCTTCAGATCCTGTTCGAGCAACGGGACCAGATCGAGCCCGATCGCTGCGAAGTAGGCGGCGTGCTTCACCTCGAGCACGAGACCGATCCGGCGGGGTGCGGCGGCGATGATCTCCAGCAGATCGACCAGCCGCAGGATCGGCTCGGTGTCGTCATGGGTGGCGCTCTGCGGCCGGATGAGGGGCAGCCGCTCCCGGCAGCGCAGGGTCGACAGCTCGGCCCAGGTGAAGTCCTCCGTGAACCATCCGGTCATCGTGTGCCCGGCGAACTGCTTCGTCCGTCTGAGGTGCGCGAACTCCGCCCGATCGGCGACGTCGGTCGTGTCGGAGATCTCGTTCTCGTGGCGGATCACGAGCACGCCGTCCCGCGTGGCGACCACATCCGGCTCCAGCGCGTCGACCCCCTGGGCGATGGCGAGTTCGTACGACGAACGCGTGTGCTCCGGCAGATAGCCGGGGGCACCGCGGTGACCGATCACGAGAGGAGGCATCGCGCCCAGGCTAACCGCATCCGGTCGGCGCATCCGCCGAGCGGCGTGCTCGTGACCGGCTCAAAGTTCACTCACAGCGATACCCTCCCCACCCGCGGAAACACTGGGATATCGTGGGGTCTGCGGCACCGTGCCGCCACCTGACTCTGGAGTGTGACCCTGCCGATGGCTTCGTCCAACCCCGCGTTCAACAATCCTGCATTCCAAGACCCCCGCGCCGTCAAGAGCTATCCCGGCGGCTCGAACGCGGCAGGCATCGGCCTCACGCCGCCGCCCGCGTCGACGGTGACGCCCGGTCAGCAGGCCGGCCTCGAGGGCGCATTCGCCGCTCCGCCGGCTGGGGCCGCCGACACCGGCCGCATGACGGTCGAGGACACCGTCCACAAGACTGCGGCGCTGTTCGCCGTGCTCCTGATCGGCGCCGTCGCCGGCTGGTTCGTCACTCTCGGCGGCACGCTGCTGCCGCGTGAGGCCACGACCCTCGTCGTCGCGCCGATGATCATCGGAGCCCTCGTCGGCTTCGTGCTCTCGCTCGTCGTGATCTTCGGTTCGCGCAAGAAAGTGCGCCCCGCGCTCATCTTCGCCTACGCCGCGTTCGAGGGCATCTTCGTCGGCGCCATCTCCGCGTTCTTCGAGGTGCAGTGGCCCGGCATCGTCATCCAGGCCACCCTCGCCACCGTGGCCGTCGTCGGTGTCACCCTCGCTCTCTTCGCGAGCGGCAAGATCCGCGCCTCCAAGCGCGCCACGAAGATCTTCCTCATCGCGATGGTCGGCTACCTGGTGTTCAGCCTGCTGAACGTCGTGCTGATGCTCTTCGGCGTCTTCCCCGCCGGCCAGATGTTCGGCCTGCGCAGCCAGCTCATCTTCGGCGTGCCGCTCGGCCTGATCCTGGGCGTGTTCGTCGTGATCCTCGCCGCGTACTCGCTGGTGCTCGACTTCGACTCGATCCAGCAGGGCGTGCGCAACGGCGCTCCCCGCCAGTTCGCCTGGATGGGCGGCTTCGGCATCATGGTGACGGTCGTCTGGCTGTACCTGGAGATCCTGCGCATGATCGCGATCCTCCGAGGCAACAACTAGCGCTTCCGCGCATCGAAGGGCCGCCCCTCGGGGCGGCCCTTCGTCGTTGAGGGCGGGGCTCCCCCGCCCTCCCGGCCCGGCCCGGCCTGGCCCGGCCCGGCCCGGCCCGGCCCGCCCCGGCCAGGGAACCTTCGCCTGTCACAGATCGCGTCTCCCGCATCGATCTATGACAGGGGAACGGGCGATCACCCGTAGCAGCCCGCGGAGGGCGCCGCGACCGGGGCCGATCAGCGCGGGGCGAGGATGTGGCGGACGAGGCTGGCGAGGGCGTCGCGGATGCGGGAGGGCGCGAAGTCGGCGGCGCGATCGAGTGCGATCCGCGCCGCGCGCCCGCGCGCCGCGGGATCGCGCAGTAACCGGATGACCGCATCCGCCAACGCGTCCTCATCGCCGTCCACAACGAGGACGCCACCGCCGGTGCCGAGCTGGTCACGGGGACCGTAGCGCACGTCGTACGAGACGACCGGAACACCGCGGCTCATGGCCTCGAGCGCCGCGAGCCCCTGCCCCTCGAACGCGGTCGTCTGCAGCATGAGCGCCGCGCCGTCGAAGAGCGCGGGCCCCGCCTCGCTGCGCCCCTCGAGCGAGACGGATGCGGCGAGCCCGCGCTCGTCGATCAGGCGCTGCAGATCGTCGCGCAGCGCACCGTCCCCCCAGATCTCGAGCCGCGCATCGGGCACGGCGGCGACCACGCGGCTCCACGCCCGGATCGCGTGATCGATGCGCTTGCCCGGTGCGAGGCGCCCGAGCATCACGACGCGGTGCGGGTCGGTCGGTGCCGCCTCGTCGACGGCGACGGGCGCAGCGTTCGGCAGCACGGTCGCCCCCGGATGCGGACCGAACCGGTCTTCGGCGTCGGCGCGCTGCTGCGCGGTTGGCCACAGGACCGCATCGAAACGGTCGGCGACGGCGAACCATCGGCGCCAGAGATCGTTGACCGGCGCGTCCGGCGCATAAGGCGCCGAGAGGTGCGTGGTGTGGATCGTGTGCACGATCCTCACGCCGCGCGGCGGGTCCTCAGCCAGCAGCTCGCCGAGCTGCCGCGACTCGCAGAAGAGGACGACCGGCTGCGCGAGAGCGGCGACGACGTGATCGAGCCACGCGCGGTACAGACCGCCGAAGCCGGGCAGGATGCGGTCGCCGCCGGGTGCGTGCACGACGACCGCGGCCTTCGTCAGGTGCCAGTCGGGGTCGCCGGGGATCACCGGCAGCGCGAGCAGAGGCCGGCCCACCGCATCCGGGATCTCGCGGTACGCGACACCCGGGGTGGCCTCACCCGGTGTCGCGGCGGCGATCAGCCAGCGGGGATCGGCCGCCGCGTCGTCGAAGAGGTTGCGGAACGCATCGACGGATGCGGCGGCGTCGGCGGCGACGAAGGCCGCGCGGTGTGCGGCGTGCTCACCCGGAGTGCCGGGGTCGACGCTGAGCAGGCGAACCCGGGCCCCCGCGTCGGCGAGCAGGCGCGCCCGTTGGAGCGTCGCGACCGTGTAGCCGCCGTCGAGTCCCGGGACGAGCCGCGAGGTGAGCACGAGCACCCTCACGTCCTCGAGCGTCTCCCGCTCGAGGGTGCGCCCGTCGATCGCGTCGCTCACGAGGCGATCACTTCTCTCCATACCTCGAGGGAGAGACCGCCCCCGAGCTCACTCCCACTCGATGGTCCCCGGGGGCTTCGACGTGACGTCGAGAACCACGCGGTTCACGTCGCGCACCTCGTTCGTGATCCGGTTGGAGATCTTCGACAGGACGTCGTACGGCAGACGGGTCCAGTCCGCCGTCATGGCGTCCTCACTGGAGACGGGGCGCAGCACGATGGGATGCCCGTACGTGCGTCCGTCGCCCTGCACACCGACCGAGCGCACATCCGCGAGCAGCACGACCGGGCACTGCCAGATCTCGCCGTCGAGGCCCGCCTTGGTCAGCTCCGCACGCGCGATGGCGTCGGCGTCCCGCAGAATCTCGAGGCGGTCAGCGGTGACCTCACCCACGATGCGGATGCCGAGGCCGGGGCCCGGAAAGGGCTGGCGTGCCACGATCGCCTCCGGAAGTCCGAGATCGCGACCGATCTGGCGCACCTCGTCCTTGAACAGGGTGCGCAGCGGCTCGATGAGCTCGAACTGCAGGTCTTCCGGCAGTCCGCCCACGTTGTGGTGGCTCTTGATGTTCGCCGTGCCCGCACCGCCGCCCGACTCCACGACGTCGGGGTAGAGCGTGCCCTGCACCAGGAAGCGGATCGGCTCACCGTCGGCGGCGGCCTCGGCGACGAGGTCCCGCTCCGCGGCCTCGAAGGCGCGGATGAACTCGCGTCCGATGATCTTCCGCTTCTGCTCGGGGTCGCTCACGCCCTCGAGGGCGGAGAGGAACTGCTCGCGCGCATCGATGGTGATCAGGCGCACGCCCGTCGAGGCGACGTAGTCGTTCTCGACCTGCTCCCGCTCGCCCTTACGCAGAAGTCCGTGGTCGACGAAGATCGCCGTGAGCTTGTCGCCCACGGCCTTGTGCACGAGCGCCGTGGACACGGCGGAGTCGACGCCGCCGGACAGCGCCGAGATCACGCGGCCCTCGCCGACCTGCGCGCGGATCTTCTCGACCTGCTCGGCGATGACATTGCCGCTGTTCCAGTCGGCCCCCAGGCCCGCGGCCTTGTGGAGGAAGTTCTCGAGCACCGTCTGGCCGTAGTCGGAGTGCTTGACCTCGGGGTGCCACTGCACGCCGTAGAAGCGGCGCGCGTCGTTCGCGAAGGCGGCGACCGGCGTCGCCGCGGTGCGCGCGAGCACGTCGAAGCCCTTGGGCGCACGGGAGACCTGGTCGCCGTGGCTCATCCACACGTTCTGCTCGGCCGGGGTGCCCTCGAGCAGTGTGCCCTCGGTCACGATCGTCGCGTCGGTGGCGCCGTACTCGCGCAGGCCCGTGTTCGCGACCTCGCCGCCGAGTGCCTGCGCCATGACCTGGAAGCCGTAGCAGATGCCGAGGGTGGGCACACCGAGGTCGAAGACCTCCGTGTCGAGCGCGGGCGCGCCGTCCTCGTACACCGACGACGGCCCACCGGAGAGGATGATGCCCACCGGGTTCTTCGCCGCGATATCGGCGGCGGATGCGGTGTGCGGCACGATCTCGCTGTAGACGCCGGCTTCGCGAACGCGGCGGGCGATCAACTGCGCGTACTGGGCGCCGAAGTCGACGACCAGGACGGGGCGCTGGGAGGTATCGGTCTGCTCGGTCAACGGCTGCTCTCTGTCGCGTCGGCGGATGCGGGATGAGCCTCGGCGGCTTCACGGACCGCGAGGTAGCGCTTGACGTCACGGGCGACGATCGCCTCCATGACGAAGGAGAGGAAGGGCACGACACCGCCCGCGGCGAGCAGCAGCAGACGCCAGAGCGGCCACCGCATGAGGCTCCACACGCGGAAGCAGGCGATGAGGTAGACGACGTAGAACCAGCCGTGCACGATGAGGATGCCCAGCGACAGATTGACGCCGTCGCCGGTGGAGATCAGGTCGCCCTCGGGGCCCGGCACGACCGGCGCGAACCAGAGGAATCCACCCGATCCGCCGAGGAACAGCTCGACCGCGAGCGACGGCGTGTACTTCAGGATCATCTCGGCGACCAGCAGCAGCAGGCCGACACCGGTGATCACGGAGCAGATCTGGTAGAACCGCAGCGCCTTGCGGATCGCCGGGAAGGTGGCGAGTTTCGGGGCGGGCATGGACCCCAGTCTAGTCGTGCGGCAGGGGCGCCGCCCGGCGGGCGGGAGCTCAGGCGTCGACGGTCTGGGCGTCAGCGAGCTCTTCGAGCTCCTTCTCCCACGCATCCTTCGCGAGGCGGTACCAGAGGTAGAACGCGAAGCCGGCGAAGATCACCCATTCGGCGGCGTAGAAGATGTTGAGCCAGTTGACCGAGGATCCCGCATCCGGCGCGGGCGAATCGATGTCGGTCAGGCCGCCCATCGGGTCGTCCGCCACGACGAACTGACGGTAGACGTCGGCGTCGCCGATGTCCTGCCACCGGCTCAGCAGCGCGGCGGGCGACATCCGCGTGATCTCCCACGGATCGCTCTTGGGCGGCGGCACGGGACCTTCATCGGCGACGATGCGTCCGGTGAGGGTCACGGCCTCGTTCGGGTCGGTGCTCCCCGCCAGCGCATCGGCGGCCGCATCCGCGTCGTCCCTCGAGGCCGCCCAGCCCACGGCCACCGCGAGCGACGCATCCGGGTCGACCGCGCGCAGGTGGGCGGTGACCCAGTACCCCTCGACTCCGCCGTTGTACCGCGAGGCGACGACGATGAAGTCGCTGGGCACGAGCGTGCCGCTAACCTCGACGCGCTGACCGATGAGCGGATCGGTCAGATACTCCCCCGGAACCGCGACGTCCGCGATCGGCATGACCTGCTCGGTCGCGCCCTCTTCCCGCGGAGCCGTGTCGATCGCCCGCGCGAGCTGCCACTGGCCGAGCCACGCGAACACCGCCGCGACGGCCAGGCACAGCAAGAGCATCGCGATCCACCGGCCGCGCAGCATGACCTCGCGCAGGGTCGGGGGGAAGACCTCGGGAAGGTCGTCGGATGCGGGGGAAGTCACGAGGGAACGGCCGACCTCAGCGCCCGTAGGGAGCGACGACGACCTCGACGCGCTGGAACTCCTTGAGGTCGGAGTATCCCGTGGTGGCCATCGACTTGCGGAGGGCCCCGATGAGGTTCGCGGTGCCGTCGGCGACGGGAGCCGGCCCGTACAGCACCTCTTCGAGCGAGGCGACCTGGTCGACCTTCACGCGGTTGCCGCGCGGGAGCTTCGGGTGGTGGGCCTCCGGTCCCCAGTGGAAGCCCTGGCCCGGCGCATCGGTCGCGCGCGCGAGCGCGACGCCCAGCATGACCGCGTCGGCACCCATCGCGAGCGCCTTGACGATGTCGCCCGACGTGCCCACCCCGCCGTCGGCGATCACGTGGACATAGCGGCCGCCGGACTCGTCCAGGTAGTCGCGGCGCGCGCCGGCGACGTCGGAGACCGCGGTGGCCATCGGCGCGTGGATGCCGAGCGTCGCGCGCGTTGTCGAGGCCGCTCCCCCGCCGAAGCCGACCAGCACGCCGGCCGCGCCCGTGCGCATGAGGTGCAGCGCCGCGGTGTATGTGGCCGCGCCTCCCACGATGACAGGGACGTCGAGGTCGTAGATGAACTTCTTGAGGTTCAGCGGCTGGTCCACGGAGGAGACGTGCTCGGCCGAGACGGTCGTGCCGCGGATGACGAAGAGGTCGACGCCAGCGGCGACGACGGTCTCGTAGAGATCCTGCGTGCGCTGCGGAGTCAGCGACCCCGCCACCGTCACGCCCGCGGCGCGGATCTCCGCCAGGCGGTCGCGCACGAGCTCGGGCTTGATCGGCTCGGCGTACAGCTCCTGCATCCGGCGCGTCGCATCGACGGAGGAGAGCGTCGCGATCTCGGCCAGCAGGGGCTCCGGGTCGTCGTAGCGCGTCCACAGACCTTCGAGATCGAGCACACCGAGCCCGCCGAGCTGGCCGAGCATGATCGCGGTGCGGGGGCTCACGACCGAGTCCATGGGAGCACCGAGCACCGGGATGTCGAAGGAGAAGGCGTCGATCGTCCACGAGGTCGAGACGTCCTCGGGGTTGCGCGTGCGGCGCGACGGCACCACGGCGATGTCGTCGAAGGTGAATGCGCGCCGGGCCCGCTTGGCGCGGCCGATCTCGATGTCCATGCTCACCCCTCCAGCCTAGCCGCCACTGCGGACCTCACCACGGCTCGTCCACGCGCGGGGCGAGGGCGAGCACGGTCGCCTTCTCCGTGGGGAAGCAGGCCCCGAACAGGTCCGTGATCCGCGGGTCGACCTCGGCCGCATCGGCGAGTCGGAGCCCGATCATCGTGTTCAGCATCATCCCCTGCGCGAGGAACGCCTGCGCCCGCTCCCCCGGGAAGCCGAGGTCGCGCAGGTACGCCCACACGCGCGCGAAGCCGTCGCGCGCCCGCGGACCGATGACCGGGTGGGAGCCGAGGAGGAACGCGTGCGAGAGGGTCTGGTGCAGGCCCCGCACGCTGAGCAGACCGATGTACTCATGCCCCATCCGGGCCTCGATCTCGTCGTCCAGACCCGGTCCGGCCGCGCGCTCGAAGGCCTCGAACAACAGTCGGAGCGTCTCGTCCAGCGCGGCGAGGAACAGCTGCTCCTTCGTTCCGAACAGCCGCACGACGTAGGGCTGCGAGACGTCGGCCGCGCGTGCGATGTCATCCGTCGTCGTGCCCACGTACCCCTTGGCGCCGAACACGGCGATCGCCGCCGTGAGGATCAGGGCCCGGCGCTCGTCGGAACTCAGGCGCTTCTTCGACGTCATCGTTCCGGAGGCCATATTGACATGTTATCAGTCGATAACTACAGTCGCCTCAGCTTAGTAATCATTCGATTACAACAGGAAAGGACGACTCTCCATGTCACGTCCCTCACGCCCGTTCGCCCTCGTCGTCGCTGCGACATCGCTCCCGATGTTCATGGCGACGCTGGACAACCTCGTCATGACCAACGCGTTGCCGGTCCTGCACACAGAGCTCGGCGCAACCGTCGAGCAGCTGCAGTGGTTCGTCAACGCCTACACCCTCGCGTTCGCCTCGACGATCCTGCTCGCCGCCGCCCTCGGCGATCGACTGGGCCGACGGTCGGTCTTCCTCGTCGGCATCGCGATCTTCGGGATCGGATCGGTGCTCGCCGCCCTCAGCACGGATCCGACACAGCTCATCGTCGCCAGGGCCGTCCAAGGCTTCGGCGGCGCGGGCGTGCTCCCCCTCTCCCTGGCCCTGCTCTCGGGCGGAGTGGCTGTGCAGCGCCGCCCGCTCGCCATCGGCATCTGGGGCGGGGTCTCCGGCCTCGGCGTCGCCGTGGGGCCGCTCGTGGGCGGCGCCGTCATGGAGGGCTGGAACTGGCAGGCCATCTTCTGGCTGAACGTGCCGGTGGCCATCGTCGCGATCCCCCTCGCCCTCTTCGCACTCGGCAACGATCGCGGCGAGCGCGCCCGCATCGACGTGATCGGCACGCTCGTGTCGGGCGTGGGAGTTCTCGCCCTCGTGCACGCGATCGTCCGCGGCAACGACGACGGATGGGGCTCCGCATCCGTCGTCGGCGAGATCGCCGTGGCCGCTGCTCTCATCGCGTTCTTCCTCGTCTGGCAGTGGCGCGCGAAGGCTCCCCTCATGCCCCTCCGGCTCTATCGAGACCGCTCGTTCGCGCTGACGAACGTCGTGGGCTTCGCGTTCAGCTTCGGCACCTTCGGCGCGATCTTCCTGCTCATCCAGTACATGCAGGTCGTGCAGGGATCCACCCCGCTCGAGGCCGCACTGCAGACGACACCCTGGACCATCGCCCCGATGTTCATCGCGCCGCTCGCGGGAGTGTTCTCGGGACGTATCGGCACGCGGGCGCTCATGGTCGCCGGACTCGCCTTCCAGGCGGTGGCCCTCGCGTGGATCGCCGCGATGCTCTCCACCTCGCTCGACTACCCCACGCTCATCGCGCCGTTCCTGCTCGCCGGAATCGGTATGGGACTCGTCTTCGCCCCGTCCGCGACGGCGTTGCTGGCCACCCTCGGGCTCGTCGATCACGCGAAGGCGTCCGGGGTCAATTCGACCCTCCGTGAGATCGGCGTCGCACTGGGAACCGCCGTCATGACCGCGATCTTCGTGGGCGCGGGCGGTCAGCTCCTGCCCGACGCGTACGTGGATGCGGCCAGGCCCGCCGTCTACGTCGGGGCCGCCGTGCTGGTCATCGCCGCCGTCGCGGCACTGTGGCTGCCAGCGGGACGTTCGGCGCACGCAAGCACCGCGACCGCCGCATCCGCACCCGCTCCCGCATCCGCTCGCGACGAGGTCGGCGTCGGCGCCTGAGCGCGGACCGAACTCCTGCAAACTGCGCCCGTCCGGCTTCCGACACCGGGAATCAGGCGAGGCTGCAGGAGTTCGGTCACGCCGTCACGCGGCGGCATCGTCCGGTGACGGCGCGCCGCCTTCTCCTGCGGCACGGGAGCGCGAAAGCAGGCGCGTGAGCGGGCCGTCGACGAGGAACAGCAGGAACGCCGCCGAGCCGGCCAGGGGGCTCAGGGCGACCACGCCGGCGGAGATGATCAGGGCGCTGAGCGCCCCGCCGCCCTGGATGCGGGCCTCGGAGAGCGGCAAGTCGGGCATCGACCGATCGTGGGTGCGCATCGCCCACGCCCACTGGGCCCAGCTGCATCCGATCGCCAGCAGGAAGTTGATCGGCAGGAGCATTCGCCCGAGCACCAGGTCAGCGAACTCGTTGTTGATCGTGGAGGTGAACGGCACGAGCACGATGAAGAACAGGCGCACCGAGTTGATCCACGTGCCGAGGGTGTCGATGCGGGAGATGTGCTCGAACTGCTCGACGTGCGCCCGCCACATCAGGCTCAGGATGAGGAAGCTGACCAAGAAGGTGAAGAACGGCTGCGCCATGCCGACGAGCGCCACCCAGAGGTCGGCGTCGGTTCGCACCCCGTCGAAGGTGCGCGCCGTCAGATCCAGCACCAGCAGCGTCGCCGCGATCGCGAACACGCCGTCGGTGTAGGCCTCGAGCCGCCGCGTCGAGACGGTGGCCTCGGGGTGCTGACGTCGCCGGATCACGAGCGTCAGCGTAGCCCCGGGACGCGAAACGCCGCACCCCGTCGGGATGCGGCGTTTCGAGCGCACTCGATCAGCGCTTGTAGTTGGGCGCCTCGACCACGATCTGGACATCGTGCGGGTGCGACTCCTTGAGTCCTGCCGGGGTGATGCGCACGAAGCGCCCCTTGGCCTTGAGCTCCTCGACGGTGCGCGCACCGACGTAGAACATCGACT
Organism: Microbacterium neimengense; assembly: GCF_054782995.1. Classification (NCBI taxonomy): domain Bacteria; kingdom Bacillati; phylum Actinomycetota; class Actinomycetes; order Micrococcales; family Microbacteriaceae; genus Microbacterium; species Microbacterium neimengense. Next base: position 90,055 of record NZ_BAAGRK010000002.1, on the reverse strand, counting down.
GCCGCAGGCCTCCCACCAGCTGGTAGGCCACGGCGGACAACGGACCCCGGTAGGCGACCTGACCCTCGATCCCCTCGGGGATCAGCTTGTCGTCGTTGGGGACGTCGGCCTGGAAGTAGCGGTCCTTGGAGTAGGAGGTCTTCTTGCCGCGCGTCTGCAGCGCGCCCAGCGAGCCCATGCCGCGGTACAGCTTGAACTGCTTGCCGCCCTGGAAGACGATCTCGCCCGGGGACTCGTCGGTGCCGGCGAGGAGCGACCCCAGCATCACGGTGTCGGCGCCGGCGACGAGGGCCTTCGCGATGTCGCCCGAGTACTGCAGGCCGCCGTCCGCGATCACCGGCACGCCGGCCTCGCGGGCGGCCTGGAAGGCCTCCCAGATCGCCGTCACCTGCGGCACGCCGACACCCGCGACGATACGGGTCGTGCAGATCGAGCCCGGCCCCACTCCGACCTTGACCGCATCCACGCCGGCGTCGATGAGCGCCTGCGCGCCTTCGCGCGTCGCGACGTTGCCGCCGATCACGTCGATGTCCGCAAACGACGGGTCGGCCTTGATGCGGCGCACCATGTCGATAACGCCCGCCGACTGCCCGTTGGCGGTGTCGACGACGAGCACGTCGACGCCGGCGTCGCGCAGGGCCTCGGCGCGCTCCCACGCATCGCCGAAGAAGCCGATGGCGGCACCGACGCGCAAGCGCCCCTGGTCGTCCTTCGTGGCGAGCGGGTACTTCTCGCTCTTGTCGAAGTCCTTGATGGTGATCAGGCCGGCGAGCTTGCCCTCCTCGTCGATGAGGGGCAGCTTCTCGACCCGGTGCTTCGCGAACGCCGCGATCACATCACCGGCGCTGACGCCGACCGGAGCGGTGATGAGGCTCTCGCTCGTCATCACGTCGCGGACGTAGGTCGTGCGGCGCTCGAAGCCGGAGACGAAGCGCATGTCGCGGTTCGTGATGATCCCGACGAGGCGCCCCTCCTCGTCGACGACGGGCAGGCCCGAGATGCGGTACTGGGCGCACAGTGCGTCGACCTCCTCCACCGTGGCGTCCGGGGTGGTGGTGACGGGGTCGGAGATCATGCCCGACTCACTGCGCTTGACGCGGTCGACCATCGCGGCCTGATCGGCGATGGAGGCGTTGCGGTGCAGGATGCCGAGGCCGCCTTCACGGGCGATCGCGATCGCCATGCGTGCCTCGGTGACCGTGTCCATCGCGGCCGAGATCAGCGGCGTCGCCACCGTGATGCGGCGGGTCACGCGCGATGACGTGTCGGCCTCGCTCGGGATGACATCTGTGTGCCCGGGAAGCAGCAGGATGTCGTCGTAGGTCAGTCCGACGAAGCCGAACGGGTCGTGGTTTTCCATCGCGCTCTCCTCCCCCGCCGGCACTCGCGGATGCGGCGGGTCGCCTTAGACGTCAGACGCGGGAGCCGGCCTCGAACCCCGGCCGATCACAGCCAGAGCGAGGGCTTCCCGTCGTCTGTCGATTGTAAGCGGCCACGGATGCGGATTGTTCCCGCATCCGCTATCGCGTGCGCACGTCCGCGAGCTGCGGCCTCTCCACAGGGGCGAGCGACGGCAGGATGGTCGATTGCGGATTACATAGGCTCGAACGGCATCCGGTGACGGAATCCGTCGACGAGGCGATCGTGGCCGGGGCGTGTCCTCGCTGAAACACGACGGACACAATACGCTCGTAGCGTCGTCGTCATTGCCGATGCCGACCGCATCCTGGGTGCGTGTCCCCGACTGGAGGTTCCGTGGTTTCCACCACTGCGACCGAGAGACGATCCCTACCCGGGATTCTTCTCCTCTTCGCCGCGCTCATCGTCGCGCTGCTGACCTTTATCCCCACTGCGGCTCACGCCGAGACCACCGATGAGAGCGCCAAGCAGACCGAGGTCTGCGCACCCAGCGCCACCGTCGGCTGCCTCTCCGGCACGCTGCGCGACGCCGGAGCGGGAGTCGTGGTCTCGGCCACCGGCCCGGGCGGCACCGTCTCCACCGAGACCGACGACGACGGCCGCTGGTCGCTGAGCGTCGAGCAGCCCGGTGAGTACTCGGTGACGGTCGACGCCGACACGCTGCCCGACGGTGTCACCCTGAGAAGCGACGAACCGCAGGTGCGGACCGTGACGCTCGGCGCGAACACCGCCGCGCTGTTCTCGCTCGAGAGCTCGGGTGGCGACACGGGTAACGGCGGTGGTAGCTCCGGCGGCGGCGCGAGCGCAGACACCGGATTCAATTGGGACCGCCTCGCTCAGCAGGCGGCATCCGGCCTCCGGCTCGGACTGCTCCTGGCACTCGCCGCCGTGGGACTCTCCCTGATCTACGGCACGACCGGCATCTCGAACTTCGCCCACGGCGAGCTCGTGACCCTCGGCGGGCTCCTCGCGTTCGTCTTCGCGAACCTGCTGGGACTGAACATCTGGCTCGCCGGCCTCATCGTCATCGTCCTGTGCGCCGCGTTCGGCTACACGCAGGACCTTGCGATCTGGAAACCGCTGCGCAAGAAGCGGCTGTCGCTGACGCAGCTCATGATCGTCACGATCGGAATGTCGCTGGCACTGCAGTACGTGTTCCAGTTCTTCATCGGCGCATCGACGGTCCGCATCGTCATGGCCAACCCGAAGCCCGTGCAGATCGGCCCGGTCTCGCTCAGTCAGGACTCGCTGATCGCCATGGGCATCGCGGTCGTGGTCCTCGTCGCGGTCGGGCTCTTCCTGGTCAAGACCCGCGTCGGACGCGCGACCCGCGCCGTCAGCGACAACCCGGCGCTCGCCGCCGCATCCGGCATCAACGTCGACGGCGTGATCCGCCTGATCTGGACCGCATCCGCGGCGCTGGCGGGCCTCGCCGGCATCCTGCTCGGCCTCGTGCTCAACGGCATCAACTGGATGACGGGCATGCAACTGCTGCTCCTGCTCTTCTCCGCGGTGACCCTCGGCGGTCTCGGGACCGCCTTCGGCGCCCTCTTCGGCGCCCTCATCATCGGTATGACGGTCGAGTTGACGAACATCTGGCTGCCGGGCGACTTCAAGTACGCGACCGCCCTGCTGCTGCTGATCCTGCTGCTGCTGGTGCGACCTCAGGGTCTGTTCGGTCGCAAGGAACGGGTGGGCTGACACATGGAATTCCTGAACCTGCTCACCCAGATGGCGGCAAGCGCCATCTCGCCCGCGACGGCCGCCTTCGCCATCGCCGCGATCGGTCTGAACATCCACTTCGGCTATACGGGCCTGCTCAACATGGGCCAGGCCGGCTTCATGCTGCTCGGTGCCTACGGATTCGCCGTGTCGATCGGCGCGGGCCTGGGATTCTGGCCGTCGCTGCTGATCGCGATCATCGTGGTCGTCATCTTCAGCCTCATCCTCGGTATCCCCACACTGAAGCTGCGCGGCGACTACCTCGCGATCGTGACGATCTCGGCCGCCGAGATCGTCCGCATGGTCGGACGCTCCTCGATCATGGGCCCCATCACCGGCGGCTCGAACGGTCTCCCCGGTGCGACCTACCGCGACCCGTTCAACGAGCTGTCGTTCCTGCCGGACGGCTCCACCACCATCCTCTGGTTCACGTACGAGAACAACGGCGTGAGCGGATGGTGGATCCGCCTCGTGGCCTGGGCGCTGGTCGCGGTCTTCCTCGTTCTGGTGTGGCTGTTGATGCGCAGCCCGTGGGGTCGTGTGCTCAAGGGCATCCGCGAGGACGAGGATGCGGTGCGCAGCCTCGGCAAGAGCGCCTACTCGTACAAGATGCAGGCGCTGGTGCTCGGCGGTGTGCTCGGCGCGTTCGCCGGCATCATCTACGTCCTCCCCTCCTCGGTCCAGCCGGACGCGCTGGGACGCTCGACAACGTTCTTCATCTGGACCGCGCTCCTGCTGGGCGGCGCCGCGACCATCTTCGGACCCGTGCTGGGCTCGATCCTGTTCTTCGCGGTGCGCATCTTCATCCAGGGCATCACCGACATCGTCGTGCCCGATTCGATCATGTCCACCCAGCAGACCGATCAGTTCTCGTGGATCGTGATCGGCATCGCGCTGATGCTCCTGGTCATCTTCCGACCACAGGGCATCCTCGGCAGCAAGAAGGAGCTGAGCTTCAATGTCTGAGCCGATCACGGCGGCCCAGGCGGCCGCACAGGAGAGCCTGTCGCACGTCGCTCAGGCGCCCGGCGCGCCGAAGCCAGATCCCATCCTCGTCGTCGACAACATCATCCGCCGCTTCGGCGGCATGACCGCCGTCGACGTCGACCACCTCGAGGTCCAGCGCGGCGCCATCACGGCGCTCATCGGCCCCAACGGCGCCGGCAAGACGACCTTCTTCAACCTCATCACCGGCTTCGACAAGCCGACGAGCGCGAAGCGCGCCTTCGGCGGCCCGCCGTCCGACAAGGCAGCCAGGTGGTCGTTCGACGGGCGCACGCTCGGCAGCACCGCCGCGTCCAAGGTCGCCCGCAGCGGCATGGTGCGCACCTTCCAGCTCACCAAGGCGCTCTCGCGTATGACGGTGCTCGACAACATGCTGCTCGGCGCGCGCGACCAGCCCGGCGAGAACATGGCCGTCGCCCTCATCCCCGCGCTCTGGCGCAAGCGGGAGAAGGAGATCACCGAGAAGGCGATGGATCTCCTGCAGCGCTTCAAGCTGTACGAGAAGCGGGAGGACCTCGCGGGCTCCCTCTCGGGCGGGCAGAAGAAGCTGCTCGAGATGGCGCGGGCGCTGATGAGCGACCCGAAGATGATCATGCTCGACGAGCCCATGGCCGGTGTGAACCCCGCCCTGACGCAGTCGTTGCTCGGCCACATCCAGGCCCTGCGCGACGACGGCACCACCGTCCTGTTCGTCGAGCACGACATGCACATGGTGCGTCACATCTCCGACTGGGTCGTCGTGATGGCGCAGGGCGCCATCGTCGCCGAGGGTCCCGCGGGCGAGGTCATGAACCAGCAGGCGGTCGTCGATGCGTACCTCGGCGCGCACCACGACACCGACCTCGGCGACGACTCGCTGCTCGACACGTCGGTCATCCAACAGCTCGAGGCCGAGGCGGAGGCCGCCGACGCGGCCGCCGAGCGGCAGATCGACGAGGCGCTCGGAAAGGAGCACCGTTCATGACGAACGCGACCGAACCGGTCCTCGTCGCGAAGGACCTGCACGCCGGCTACCTGCCGGGGGTCAACATCCTCAACGGCGTGAACATCGTCGCCCACCCGGGCGAACTCATCGGCATCATCGGCCCGAACGGCGCCGGCAAGTCGACGTTCCTGAAGGCGGTGTTCGGCCAGGTGTCGATCCGCGGCGGGTCCGTGACGCTCAAGGGCACCGACATCACCGGCTGGAAGCCCAACAAGCTGGTCTCCACCGGCGTGGGCTTCGTGCCGCAGACGAACAACGTGTTCCCCTCGCTCACGATCGAGGAGAACCTGCAGATGGGCATCTACCAGAAGCCGCGCAAGTTCCGGGAGCAGCTCGACAAGATCTTCGAGATCTTCCCCGTGCTCGCCGACCGGCGTGATCAGCGCGCAGGCTCCCTCTCGGGCGGGGAGCGCCAGTCCGTTGCGATGGCGCGTGCGCTCATGATGGACCCGTCCGTGCTGCTGCTCGACGAGCCCTCGGCGGGCCTGTCACCGGTCCGTCAGGATGAGACCTTCATCCGCACCCGCCGCATCAACAAGGCGGGCGTGAGCGTGATCATGGTCGAGCAGAACGCGCGCCGCTGCCTGCAGATCTGCGACCGCGCGTACGTGCTCGACCAGGGACGCGACGCCTACACGGGTACGGGGCGCGAGCTCGCCAACGACCCGAAGGTCATCCAGCTCTACCTGGGCACGCTCGCAGCCGACGTGGATGCGGACAAGTCCGCCCCCGCATCCGCTGCCGCTCCGGTCGCCGCCGCGACGCCGGAGCCGGCTCCGGCGGACGCCGTGACCCCCGACGAGCAGGTCCCCACGTCGGTGACGGCAGGCGCCCGCGCGGCGGAGGACCTCCCGCCGGGCGCAGAGCCCATGTCGGACCCGGGCGTGGAGCCCGACGCCGGCAAGGCCTGAGACCCGCGCGGCGCCACACGCCGCCTGAGCGCTCCGAAGGGGGCGGATGCACCCGCATCCGCCCCCTTCCTTGTCCGCCGGCCCACCCCACCCCTGTGCTCGCCCTCGCGGCGCTCGCGCCCCTCCCCCTGCCCCGCCCGCGTCCTCGCCCCCACGCGTTCCGCCTCGCCCCCTCGCGTTCCGCCTCGCGCCGGCCCGCTCACCGCCTGCTCGCCTGTCACAGATCGCGCCCAGAACCTCGATTTGTGACAGGCGAGCAGGGGGGGAACGAGCGTCGGGGGGCGGACGGAGCGCGGACGGGGCCGACCGCAGCGCACCTGCCCGCGGACGCACGAACGCCCCCGGGCGGACCCGGGGGCGTTCGTGGGGATGGGCAGTCAGATCAAGACTTGCCCTCGACAGCGCTCTGCCAGACGGGCTTGTTGTCACCGTCGAACTTGTAGATGCCGATGAAGGCGCTCGAGGGGTCGTTCTTGTCGTTGAACGGTCCCGTGCCGGCGACACCCGTGTAGTGGATGTCCTTGCCGCCGGCGATGAGCTCCTTGCAGTCCGCGTACGTGGAGCACTCCTCGCCACCCGTCGCACCCGACACAGCGGCCAGGTTCGCCTGGATGGTGGCGGAGTCGGTCGCGCCGCCCTTCAGGGCCGCGAGGGCCGAGAGGATGACGGCGTCGTACGACTCAGCCGAGTAGGAGTAGTCGTCCAGGGCCGAACCCTCGACCGACTCGTGCCACGCCGAGGCCTTCTTCTTGAAGTCCTCGGCGGGGTTCGCGCCGGGGATCGTGCCCTGAGCACCCTCGAGCGTTCCGGCCTCGAAGTCCTTCGAGAAGTCCGACGTGTTGCCGTCCGTGTAGTAGGTGCGGGACATGTCCCAGCCCTGCGACACGAGCTCGGGGATGATCGCCTTGGTCTCGTCGAAGGCGATGATCACGATCGCGTCGGGGTTGGTGGCCAGAGCCGCCGTCACCTCGGACGAGAAGGTGGTCTGACCGGGAGGGAACTCCTGGCCCGCGCCCTTGGCGCCGTAGGTGACCGATCCGCCCGCACCGGTGACCGTCTCCTCGATCACGTCGCGCAGGCCCGTGCCGTACGCGTCGTTGAAGACGAGGAACGCGATGTTCGCGTTGCCGTCGCTCGTGATGAGCTGGCCCAGTGCGGAGCCCTGCACCGTGTCCGGCGGAGCGGTGCGGAAGTAGAAGGGCGAGTAGCCCGAGAGCGAAGCCGCCGTGTTCGCGGGCGAGATCTGCACGATCGGGCTCGCGCTCTTGGTGAGCTTGTCGACGACGTTCAGCGACACCGAGGAGGATGCGGCGCCGATCACGATCGAGACCTTCGCGTTGATGAGCTCGTCGGCCGAGGCGGACGAGACGGTCATGTCGTTGCTGTCACCGGAGTCGGTCCAGAACGTACATGCCTTGTCGCCCGCGGCGACGATGTCGTCGACAGCCAGGCCGACACCGGCGATCTCGGGCGGGCCGAGGAACGCCAGGGTTCCGGTGGTCGGCAGCAGGGTGCCGACCTTCAGGATGTCAGCGCTCGTGGTGCCGTCGGCGCAGTTCTGCGCCGTGTAGTCGCCACCTGCGTCTGAGCTGCCGGAGGGCGCTGCTTCGCCCCCGCCGGCACACCCGACGAGCGCAAGCGCCGAGACGCCCGCGAGGGCGGTCGCGGCAAACCACGCCTTCTTGGAGTGAACCATCTGGTTCCGTCCTTTCACTCTTCAATGCGCGACCTGGACGCCGCGTTGCGCCAGAAGCTAGCCGCGCATTGTTACGAGTGTGTTGTAGGCGCGCGTCGCGCACAGTCTCCGCACCCTTTCGCGACGAAATCGTTATGAATCGCGCCGCTTTTCGACGCATTACGTCAATTCGGCCACGTCGGACGGAGCGTTCTGCAATCCTGCGCCCTTGCGCGCACGGCGCGAGGCGACGATCGAATCCGCGCTCAACAGGATGAGCGCCGCCCACACGAGCGCGAAGCCCGCCCACCGTCCGGCCGTCATCGGCTCGCCCAGCACCCACCATCCGATGAGGAACTGCAGAACGGGCGCGACGAACTGGATGATGCCGAGCAGCGTCAGAGGCGCCCGGCGCGCACCCGCTGCGAACAGCAGCAGCGGAACGGCCGTCACGACGCCCGCCAGGGCGAGGGCCACCGTGGTGCCGACCCCGGCGGAGGCGAAGCCCAGCCCCGTCGTCAGACCCACGACGACGAGCTGCACGAGTGCGAGAGGGGTGAGCCAAAGCGATTCCAGCGTGAGCCCGCTGACCGCATCCACGGACGGGCCGATCTTCTTCTTCACGAGTCCGTAGAAACCGAACGAGAACGCGAGGATGAGGGCGATCCAGGGCATGGCGCCGTAGCCGACCACGATCACCACGACCGCGGCGGTCGCGAGCCCGATCGCCACCCACTGGGTCGGGCGCAGCCGCTCTCGCAGCACCAGCACGCCCAGCAGGACCGTGACGATCGGATTGATGAAGTAGCCGAGGCTCGTCTCGATGACGTGACCGCTCAGGGTGCCGATGAGATAGGTCTGCCAGTTGATGTAGATCAGGATGCCCGCGACCACAGTGAGAGCGACGAGCCGACCCTGACGCAGGATGGCGGCGAGGCGCCGCCACGAGCGTGTCACCGCGATCAGGAGCGCGCAGAAGACCAGCGACAGCAGGATCCGCCACGCCACGATCTCGAAGGCGCCCACCGGCGCCAGCAGCAGGAAGTACAGCGGCAACACGCCCCACAGGAGATATGCGGAGAAGGCGTACAGGCCGCCGGCGAGGCCCTGCTCGGGGGAAGTGCGTGGGTTCACCGATCCAGCCTAGGACCGCGGGCGCTACCGGGGCGCGCCCGCAACGAACGAAGCCCCCGGCCGAACGGCCGGGGGCTTCGAGCAGTCGATGTCAGCGAACGACGACCGCGAGCACGTCGCGCGCGGAGAGCACGAGGTACTCGTCGGCGCCGAACTTGACCTCGGTGCCGCCGTACTTGCTGTAGATCACGCGGTCGCCGACGGCGACGTCGAGCGGAACACGGTTGCCGTTGTCGTCGATGCGGCCGGGGCCCACGGCCACGACCTCGCCCTCCTGGGGCTTCTCCTTGGCGGTGTCGGGGATGACCAGGCCACTAGCGGTGGTCTGCTCGGCCTCGACCTGCTGGATGACGATGCGGTCCTCGAGCGGCTTGATGGAAACCGACACGGTCTACCTCTTCTTTCTCGCTTCGTGAAACGGAAGACTCAGTTAGCACCCTCACACCGAGAGTGCTAATGGCAAGTCTAGAGGCGTCCTGGCACTCGTGCAACGCGAGTGCCAACACAACCTCGCGCCTAGGCTGGAGCGATGGAGATGAGCGAGCTGCGCGCCCTTCTCACCCCCGAAGGCCTGCGCCTGCTGGATGAGACGGGACCGATCGAGTCGACGGCGGCGGTCGCGACGGCCGTGGGCAGGCTTCGTGCTGCGGGACACGGGCCCGACCTCGTCTCGGCCGTCGTCGGCCAGGCGCGACTCCGCTCCCGCGCGGCGGCTAAGTTCGGACCGTTCGCCGGCCGGATGCTCTTCACCCCGGCGGGGCTCGAGCAGGCCACCCGCCTGAGTGTGGCCGCCCGCCATGCCGGCCGGTTCCGCGACGCGGGACGCCGCCAGATCGCCGATCTCGGATGCGGCATCGGAGGCGACGCGCTGGGCTTCGCAGCCCTCGGGCTCGAGGTCGCCGCCGTGGACGCCGATGAGGCGACCGCGGCCGTCGCCGCCTACAATCTGGCGCCCTTCGGCGATACCGTCACGGTCTCGCACGCCCGCGCGGAGGATGTGGATCTCGGCGACAGGGATGCGGTGTGGCTCGACCCCGCCAGACGCCCGGTCGGCGGCTCGCACAACGATCGCCTCAGGGCCGACGAATACAGCCCGGCGCTCGGCTGGGCGTTCGAGCTCGCTGAACGCATGCCGACCGGTATCAAGCTCGGTCCCGGCTTCGATCGCGACAGCATCCCCGACGGTGTCGAAGCGCAGTGGATCAGTGTGGACGGATCGACCATCGAACTCGTCCTCTTCTCCCGGGAGCTGGCTCGCGACGGGGTGCGGCGTGCCGCGCTCGTCGTCCGCGGCGACCAGGTGCACGAGCTCACCTCCGCCCACGACGCCGAAGACGTCGAGCCGCGCCCGCTCGGCGCATTCCTGCACGAGCCGGACGGCGCCGTGATCCGCGCCCGCCTGATCGGCGACGTGGCCCGATCGCTGGATGCGGGCACGCTCGACGAACGCATCGCCTACCTCACCTCGGACGAGGCGGTGACGAGCCCGTTCGTGCAGAGCTTCCGCGTGCGGGAGCAGCTCCCCACCGACGAGAAGAAGCTCGCCCGCGCCCTTCGCGAACGCGGTATCGGCACGCTCGAGATCAAGAAGCGCGGCGTGGACGTGGACCCGGCGCAGCTGCGCACCCGGCTCAAGCTCAAGGGCGAGGCCTCGGCGACGCTGCTGCTGACGCGGATCGGCGACAGGCGTACGGCGATCCTGGCGGACCGCGTCTGATCAGCCCTCGCCGATGACCCTGCGTCGTCGGAACACGGTCGCTGCATACACGAAGGCCGCCGCGGCCGCGATGACGATCACCCCGGCGGCGACGGCTGCCGCCGCCCCCAGCAGCGCGTTGTCCTCGAGAAAGGCCGCGACGGCGATGAACACCGCGCTCGGCACCAGCATGCAGGCCAGAACCCCGGCCGCGACCACGATGACAGGGCTGATTCGTCCCCACTCGATCCCCATGCTTGCGAACCTATCAAGCACACCGGCGGGCAGGAGCACGCCCCCGGGGGGGAAAGTCAGCCGATCCACCCCGATTGGATGCCCGCATACATGAGCCATCCCGCACTGTAGATCAGCGAGAGCGCACCGAGCGCCACCCCCCACGCGGCGATCGGACGACTCTCCACGCGGCCGCGCAACGACATGACCCCCAGAACGACGGCGCCCACCCCGATCGGGAAGCCCCATCCGACCACGATGGCGACGATGAGGGCCACCACGGCGAAGCCGAGGGAGAGCGTTGCGAAGTTGGCGGGTGCGCCGGAATCCGTCGTCGGCAGGGTCGCGGTCGTCGCGGGGAGCTCCTCGTGCTCGGCGACCTGCTCCCGCACGTCCACGGGCGCGGTCGGCGGGCGGGTGAAGCCGCCGCGGTGCGTGCCCGGGAGCTCGGCGGGCTGCGTCGGGACGATGACGTCTTCGGAGGGCGACGCGACGCGGGCGACGACCGGCACGTCGTCGACGGGCTGCTCGTGCGGCGAAGGTTCCAGAGCGGCGGCCGCCGCCAGCAGGGGCTGCGCGGCCGCGTCGTCCGGCCCGTACGCGAATGCCGGCCGCGCCTGCTCCTCCGGCGCGTCATGTCCCTGTTCGCGATTCACCGCTGCTCCGCCACCTGGATCTCAGTGACCGGCAGTGTGGAGTCGGCGCCGAAGCGGAGCGTCGACGGAGCACGCCCTGCACAGATCAGCTCGGCGGCCAGCGCCGCGATCATCGCCCCGTTGTCGGTGCACAGGCTCAGCGGCGGGATGCGGACCGCGACGCCGGCCGCGGTGCCGCGCTCGAGAGCCACGTCGCGCAGCCTGCGGTTGGCGATCACCCCACCGCCCAGCAGCAGGCGCGGCACGCCGTGGCGCTCGCACGCATCCAGCGCCTTCGTCACGAGCACGTCCACGACCGCCTCGCGGAAGGATGCGGCGACGTCGGGCACGGAGGCGTCCGGGGTCTGCTCGAGGTAGCGCGCCACGGCCGTCTTCAGGCCCGAGAACGAGAAATCGTAGCGGTGCTCCGCCATGTCGGAGGCGCGGGAGAGCCCGCGGGGGAAACGGATGGCGGTGGGGTCGCCCTCGGCGGCGGCGCGGTCGATCTGCGGGCCTCCCGGGTAGGGCAGGCCGAGGATGCGGGCGACCTTGTCGAACGCCTCCCCCGCGGCGTCGTCGACCGTCTCACCGAGCAGCTCCACGTCGCTCGTGAGATCGCGCACGAGCAGCAGCGACGTGTGGCCGCCGCTGACGAGCAGGGCGACCGTCGGGTACTCCAGCGGGGCCGCATCCGCATCGAGGATGTCGGCCGCGATATGACCGACGAGGTGGTTGACGGCATAGAGCGGCTTGCCAAGCCCCACGGCGAGCGCCTTCGCGGCGCCCACGCCCACCATGAGCGCACCGGCGAGCCCCGGACCCGACGTGACGGCGACCGCGTCCAGGTCGTGAAGGCCGACCCCGGCCTCGGCGAGCGCCGCGTGGATCGCGGGCTGCAGCGCCTCGAGGTGCGCACGCGCGGCGACCTCGGGGACGACACCGCCGTAGCGGGCGTGCTCGTCCATGGAACTGGCAATCGTGTTCGTCAGCAGCTCACGGCCGCGGACGATGCCGATGCCGGTCTCGTCGCAACTTGTCTCGATGCCGAGCACGAGAGGTCCGCTCACGAGCACCATCCTCCGTTCACACCGGATGCCGCCGCATCCTCGCCGCGGGCGGCCGCCCACGCCGGTACGTCCACGCGCATGACGATCGCGTCGACGTCGTCGGGCTGGTAGTAACGCGGACGCCGGCCGGCCTCGACGAAGCCCTCCGAGGCGTACAAGCCGCGGGCGACGGGGTTGTCGTCGCGCACCTCGAGGAACACTTCGCGCACGCGACGTTCGTGGGCCTTCGAGAGGAGCGTGCGCAACAGGGCCCGTCCGAGGCCTCGTCCGCGCGCCGTCTCGTCCAGAGCGATCGTCTGGATGTCGCCGTCGCGCGCTCCCGCGGGCGCACGCAAGCCTGCGTAGCCGATCAGCCGACCGCCCTGCTCGAGAGCGATGTAGTGCCCGTGCGGTGAGGCGAGTTCTTCACGCATCATGGCGTCGCTCCACGCGTCCGTGGGAAAGCTCGCCCGCTCCAGACGCATGATGGCGTCGAGATCGGCGGGTGTCGCCGCACGGATCACGACCCCACCCGCTTGGGCGCGTGCGGGCTCGTGACATCGGGCGATCGCAGATAGAGCGGTTCGTCCGCGGCGATCATGCGGCCGGCAGCGACGGCGCGGGCACCGCACAGCGCGAGGACCGTCGCGGGGATTGCACTCGCGTCCATGCGCGCAGCGCCGAGCGCCGCGAGGCGGTCGTCCAGCTCGTCGCGCGGGCTCAGGGCGGGACCGGTGATCCGCTCGGGTAGGCCGTCGTCGTCGAGGCCGCGGTAGACCGTGTAGGCGAACTCCCGACGCCGCGCGTCGGTGACGACGGCGAACGGGCCGGGCTCCGCATCCTCCATCGCCGACGCGAGCAGCACGCCCAACGCGACCGCATCGTGGCTGGCGACGGGAACGACGGGCACACCGCGGGCGAGCGCGAACGCACGCGCGGCCGCGATCCCGATCCGCAACCCGGTGAAGGGACCGGGGCCCATGCCTGCGACGACGTGCGTGATGCGGGCGTCGTCGTCGGCTCCCAGTCCCGAGCCGTGCGCGGCCGTGGTGCGCGCGGCCTCCGTCACGGTGAGAAGCAGATCGCCGATGACCTCGGCGTGCCCGAGAGGGTTGTCGCTGGAGACCTCGGCGCGCACGACGCCGTCGGGGTCGATGACGGCGAGCGCCGTTCCGAGCGAGGTGTCGATGCCGAGGAACACCCCTCCAGGGTAATGCGGCGGCGCCGCCGCGCTCAGACGGTGTGGTGCGTGATCGTCACCAGACGCGGCGTCTCGGCATCGAGGTCGTCGTTGTGGCGCTGATACGTGCCGCAGGCGCTGTCGACACCGCGACCGTCCCACTCGCGGTCGAGCTCGACCTCCCACCAGGAGTCCACGATCGCCTCGATGAGTCCGTGGCCCCATTCCACGACCACGACCGACCCCGGCAGGTCGATGTCGAGGTCGTCGAGCTCTGCCGCCGAACCCAATCGATAGGCGTCGACGTGGACCAGCGGCGCTCCGCCGGTGAGCGAGGGATGCGTGCGGGCGATCACGAACGTCGGGCTCTGGATCGGACCGCGCACACCGAGACCCGCCGCGATCCCGCGGGTCAGGGTGGTCTTTCCCGCTCCGAGCGCCCCCGTCAGCACGACGACGTCGCCCGCGTGCAGGCGCTGTCCGATCTGCCGGCCCAGCTGCTCCATGTCCTGCGGCGAGACGATCTCCCGTTCGCCGAGCAACTCGCCCATCGCCCGCTCACCGACACCGTTCGTCATGTGGTGTGGAACATCGGCGGTGCTGAATTCATGCCCGCTCATCGCTCGATATCGTGCCGGGGCACGCGCGCGCCGATCCGCGTGACGATCTCGTAGTTGATGGTGCCGGCAGCATCCGCCCAGTCGGTCGCCGAGGGCACGCCGAGGGTCGGATCGCCGAAGAGGACGACCTCGTCGCCCACGTGCACCTCGGCATCGCCGACGTCCACGACGAACTGATCCATCGCGATGCGCCCGGCCACCGTGTGACGCCCGCCCGCGATGCGCACCGGTCCCGCGCCGGAGGCCTGCCGCGGCACCCCGTCGGCGTACCCCAGCGGCACGAGCGCCAGCGTCGTGTCGCCGTCCGTGCGGTAGTCGTACCCGTACGAGACCCCCTGTCCCGCACCGACGCGCCTGACGGCCGCGACGGCAGCGCGCAGCGTCATCGCCGGGCGCAGGCCCAGATCCGCGGACGAACGGTCGTCGAAGGGCGACAAGCCGTAGATGCCGATCCCGATGCGCACGCAGTTCAGGCGGGTCTGCGGCAGGGCGATAGCGGCGTGGGTGGCGGCGATGTGGCGCAGACGCGGCGTCAGGCCGGCGGCGGATGCGGCGGCGACCGCGTCCTCGAAGCGCGCGAGCGCCGCCAGGTCGTCCTCGGCGGAGGCGTTGGAGAGGTGACTGAAGATGCCGATCACACGCACCCGACCCAGCCGCTCCCAGCGAGCCGCCTCCGCGAACAGTGCGGCATAGTCGGCGGGCGAGGCGCCGTTGCGCCCCAGTCCGGTCTCGAGCTTGAGGTGCAGCACGGCGGGGCGATCGCCGCTTCCGGCGGCGGCTGCCGCGTTCAGCTGATCCATGTTCGACACGCCCAGCTCGATGCCGCGCTCGACCGCCTCGCCGAAGGAGGCGCCGGGAGCGTGCAACCACGCGAGGATGGGTGCGTCGATCCCGGCGCGCCGCAGGGCCAGCGCCTCGGCGATGTCGGCGACACCGATGCGCGTCGCACCGCCGGCGAGCGCTGCAGCGGCCGACCTGGCGGCTCCGTGCCCGTATCCGTCGGCCTTGACGACGGCGATGACCTCGACGCCCGTCAATCGGCGCAGCTGACGCACGTTGTCGGCGATCGCCTCGACGTCGATGATCGCTTCTCGCATGACCCCGGCCGGCAGCGTACTCATGGGACCTCCCGTCGCCGCATCCACGGTACCGGGTGACGCAGGACGCTCAGCGCCGCCACTTGGGCGCGGGCGGCTCCCATGCCGCGAATCCCGCGAGCAGCGCTGCCGGGTCGGCGGCGACGCCGAGGGTGTCGCGGAAGGCCGCGGTCAGGAAGCCGGCCTCGACCATGCCGTCCAGCATCGCCCCCAGGGGGGTCCAGTAGCCGTCGACGTCGTAGAGCGAGACGGGCTTGCGGTGCAGACCCAGCTGCAGCCAGGTCCACGCTTCGAAGAGCTCCTCGAGGGTGCCCGCCCCACCGGGCAGGGCCACGAAGGCATCGGCGAGCTCCGCCATCCGCGTCTTGCGCTCGTGCATGTCCGCCACGATCTCGAGCCGCGTGAGGCCGGGATGGGCGAGTTCCGCATCCACCAGGGTCTGCGGGATCACTCCGTGCACCTCACCGCCGGCGGCGAGTGCCGCATCCGCCACGACACCCATGAGTCCGGCACGCCCGCCGCCGTACACGAGCCCGATGCCGGATCCGGCGAGGGCATGGCCCACCGCGGCCGCGGCCTCCGCGTAGGCCGGCGAGGTGCCGAGGGCGGAGCCGGTGTAGACGGCGACGCGCGCGATCATACGGGTGCCGCCTCGGCGACGACGTACGCCGTCGCAAGGCCCGCATCGTGGCTCATCGACAGGTGCAGCGCCACGATGCCGCGCGCCGCGACGACATCGGCCGTGGAGCCGGTCAGCGCGAAGATCGGTCGTCCGGAGGGCTCCGAGGCCACCTCGATCTCCACCCAGTGCACGCCGTCCGAGCCGCCGAGCGCCTTGATCAGCGCCTCCTTGGCGGCGTAGCGCGCGGCGAGCGAGCGCGGCTTCAGCACGCGCTCGGCGGGCGAGAAGAGGCGGGTCAGCAGGCCCGGCGTGCGCGCGAGCGTGCGCGCGAACCGCGGCACGTCGACCAGGTCGACGCCGATTCCGACGATCATGTGCCCTCCCGGATGCGGCGGCTCGCCGCATCCGCCACCCTATCCGCGCCCCGGATGCCCGAGTTGCGTCGCATATGCCCGCCTGCCGCGGGAATGCGCGAGCGCGCCTGTTCATCACAGGCGCGCTCGCGCAGAAGTGTGGCCCTTACTCGACCGTGACCGACTTGGCCAGGTTGCGCGGCTGGTCCACATCCAGGCCCTTCGCCGTGGCGAGACCCATAGCGAAGATGTGCAGCGGGACGACCGCGAGCAGCGCCTCGAACAGGGGGCCGGCGAGCGGGATGTGCAGCACCTCGTCGGAGAACGGCAGGACGCTCGCGTCGCCCTCCTCCGCGATCACGATGACGCGGGCACCGCGCGCACGGATCTCCTGGATGTTGGAGACCACCTTGTCGTGCAGCACCGAGGACTCGCGCGGGGACGGCACGATGACGAAGACGGGCTGGCCGGGCTCGATCAGCGCGATGGGTCCGTGCTTCAGCTCGCCGGCGGCGAAGCCCTCGGCGTGGATGTAGGAGATCTCCTTGAGCTTGAGGGCCCCCTCCAGCGCGATCGGGTAGCCGACGTGTCGGCCGAGGAACAGCACCGACCGGGTGTCGGCCATCCAGTGCGCGAGCTGCGTGATGCGCTCCTGCTGCGTCTCGAGGATGGTGCTGATCTTGCCGGGCACCGACTCGAGCTCGCGCACGTGGTCGGCGATCTCGGCTGCCGTCAGCGACCCGCGCACGCGCGCGATGTGCAGCGCGAGCAGGTAGATCGCGGTGATCTGCGCGACGAAGGCCTTGGTCGAGGCCACAGCGACCTCGGGGCCGGCGTGCGTGTAGACGATCGCATCCGACTCGCGCGGGATGGTGGCGCCCTGCGTGTTGCAGATGGAAAGCGTGCGCGCGCCGCGCTCACGGGCGTACTTGACCGCCATGAGGGTGTCCATGGTCTCGCCGGACTGGCTGATCGAGACGACGAGCGTGCGGGGGCCGATCACCGGGTCGCGGTAGCGGAACTCGTGCGCGAGCTCGACGTCGACCGGGATGCGGGTCCACAGCTCCAGCGCGTACTTGCCGGTCTGCCCGGCGTACGCTGCGGTGCCGGCCGCGATGATGACGACGCGATCGATATCGGCGAAGAGCTCGTCGAGTCCGTCGAGCTCCGGGACGACGACGACACCGTCACGGATGCGGCCGCGGATCGTGTTGGCGACGGCCTCGGGCTCCTCCGAGACCTCCTTCGCCATGAACGAGGACCATCCGCCCTTCTCGGCGGCGGCAGCATCCCAGGTCACTTCGAACGGCTCGGGCTCCACCACGTTGCCGGCGAAGTCCGTGACCTCCACGCCGTCGGGGGTGATGGCGACGATCTCGTCCTGGCCGATCGCGAGCGCGTTGCGGGTGTGCTCGACGAACGCCGCCACGTCCGAACCGAGGAAGTTCTCGCCCTCGCCGAGGCCGATCACCAGCGGCGAGTTGCGGCGTGCGGCGACCACGAGTCCCGGGTGGTCCTTGTGCATCGCCAGCAGCGTGTACGCGCCCTCGAAGCGGCCGACGGTCGCGCGGAAGGCGGCGATCAGGTCGCCGGATGCGGCGTATTCGCGGCCGATCAGGACAGCGGCGACCTCGGTGTCGGTCTCGCTGCGGAAGGTGTAGCCCTCGCTGACCAGCTCGGCCTTCAGCTCGGCGAAGTTCTCGATGATGCCGTTGTGGATGACGGCGAGCTTGTCGTCGTCGGCCAGGTGCGGGTGCGCGTTCGCGTCGGTCGGACCGCCGTGGGTCGCCCACCGCGTGTGACCGATCCCCGTCGTGCCGTCCGCGAGGGGGAGGCGCGCGAGGTCGTCGCGCAGCACGCTCAGCTTTCCGGCACGCTTTCGCATCCCCAGGTCGCCGTCGGCGTCGATCACGGCGATGCCGGCCGAGTCATATCCGCGGTACTCGAGACGGGCCAGACCCGAGATCAGGATGTCCTGGCTCGGCCGAGGGCCGACATATCCGACGATGCCACACATGCGATCCATCGTAGTTGGGCGCAGCCGTGAACCCGCCCGACGCCCGACCGTGCAATCCGTGGGGGTGGCGAGGGTGGGCGCCGCTCGGGCCACGCGAGTCGACGGCGGCCAGGGCGGGCGGGGGCGTCAGAGCTTGCGCAGGAGCACCGTCTCGACGGCGTGGGAGGCTCCCTTGCGCAGCACGAGCGAGGCGCGATGACGCGTGGGCAGCACGTTCTCGATGAGGTTCGGCAGGTTGATGCTGTTCCAGTAGTACGCGGCCCGCTCACGCGCCTCCTCGTCCGAGATGTCCGCGAGCACCCGGAAGAAGGAGTTCGGGTTGCTGAACGCGGCATCGCGCAGCGCCAGGAACCGGTCGGTGTACCAGCGTTGGATGTGCTCGGGTTCGGCATCCACGTAGACCGAGAAGTCGAACAGGTCGCTCACCGCGACGTCGTGCGGAACGGGCGGCGGCTGCAGCACGTTGAGACCTTCGACGATCAGGACGTCCGGCCGGTGCACGCTCGTGTGCGCGTCGGGGACGATGTCGTACCGCATGTGCGAGTAGTACGGCGCGCGCACCTCGGCGGCACCCGACTTGACCGCCGTGAGGAACGCGATCAGCGCGCGGCGGTCATAGGACTCGGGGAAGCCCTTGCGGTCCATCAGCCCGCGCCGCTCCAGCTCCGTATTCGGGTAGAGGAAGCCGTCGGTCGTGACGAGCTCCACACGGGGCGTGCCGGGCCAGCGGCTCAGGAGTTCGCGCAGCAGCCTGGCGATCGTCGACTTGCCGACGGCGACGGAGCCGGCCACGCCGATCACGAACGGAGTGGTCTCGTCGGGTTCGCCGAGGAAGGTGCTCTCCTCCGCGCCGAGGCGCTTCGTGGCGGATGCCCGCAGCGACAGCAGCCGGCTCAGGGGAACGTAGACCTCGCGCACCTCGGCGACGTCGAGCATGTCGCCCAGCCCGCGCAGCTGCACGACCTCGCCCTCGGTCAACGGCTGATCCATGCCGCGGGCCAATCGGGCCCAGTCGGCGCGGTCGATCTCGCGGTACAGGGACTCGGCTGACGCCGCCGGCAGGGTGGTCTCCTCTGGCACCCGCCCATCGTAGTGGCGGCGCACCGGCGTGGCGTTCCCCCTTCGCAGCGCGCGGAAAGGTCCGCGCCGCTACTCTCATCGGGTGCGGCTCGGAGTTCTCGACATCGGTTCCAACACCGTGCATCTGCTCGTGGCGGATGCACACCCCGGCGGAAGGCCGCTCGCGACGACGAGCCACCGCACCGTGCTGCGCCTCATGCGCTACCTCACGCCGACGGGTGCGATCAGCGAGGAGGGCGTCCGCGCACTCGAGGATGCGGTCGCCGAGGCGCGTGAGACGGCACGGCGCGAGGGTGTCGCCGAGCTGCTGGCGACGGCGACCTCCGCGGTACGCGATGCCACCAACGGGGAGCTCGTCATCGCCAGGATCGAGGAGGCGCTTGGCCAGCCGCTCCAGGTCCTCGGCGGGGAGGACGAGGCGCGCTTCACCTTCCTCGCGGTCCGACGCTGGCTCGGCTGGTCGGCCGGCCAGATCCTGCTCTTCGACATCGGCGGCGGCTCGCTGGAGATCGCCGCGGGCGCGGACGAGCTGCCCCAGCTCGCTGCATCCGTCCCCCTCGGCGCCGGCCGGATGACGGTGGGCTATCTCCCCGACGATCCTCCCGGGGAGGATGCGGTCGAGCGCCTGCGCGCGCACGCCGAGGAGGTGCTCTCCCCCGCGGCAGCCGGGTTCGGGGCGCTGCCCCGGCCCGACCACGTGGCCGGCTCGTCGAAGGCCATCCGCTCGCTCGCCCGCCTCGCCGGGTACCCCGTGCCGGGATGGTCGCAGAGCGAACGACTGCTGCTGCCGCGACAGGCGCTCGGCTCGTGGATCCCTCGTCTGGCACGACTTCCCGCCAGCGCCCGGCAGGAACTGCCCGGAATCACCCCCGACCGCACCTTCCAGATCGTGGCGGGGGCCGTCGTGCTGCACACCGCGATGCGCGCACTCGACATCGACGAGCTCGAGGTCAGCCCGTGGGCGCTGCGTGAGGGCGTGCTGCTGCGCTACATCGAGGCCATGGCCTGGGGCTGACGACCCATAGCCCCCAGGGGTGGGGCGAACATAGACTGACCGCCGTGATCCGCGGGGGGGGTCATCTGCACCCGACCCGCGGATCACGGTACCGACGTCCCCCCATTGGCGGCCGCCGCCATCTCGAGAGCAGGGCCTTCCGTCGGTAGGAACGAAAATATGCCAACTCAGGACGAACAACAAGACTCTGGACGCAGAGTCCATAACGATTCGTCACAGACGGGCCGCGCAAGACGCATCCCTCGTGACGAGCTGCGCCGTCGCGTCCTGGATGCGGCGGCCGACCTCCTCGCGGACGGCGCCGTGAGCGTGGGGCTGCACCAGCTCAACATGGAGGAACTCATCCGGCGCGTCGGTGTGCCCCGAAGCTCCGCGTTCGCGGCGTTCGGGGGCAAGGACCAACTGCTCTCCGCCCTCATGCTGCGCCTGCTCGAGCCGCGCGGCCCCCATCCGATCGGCTACTCCGCCGCCACCATCCAGATCGCGACCGCGGTCTTCGAGCAGTACTCGGACCATCTGGTCGACGCGGCCGGCGCACCCGACCCCGTGGGCGTCGAGCGGGTGCTGCAAGAGTCCGTGCGCCGAGCCATCGGGCAGAACGTGCTCGACACGATGGCCTCCACCGAGTGGAAGAACTACATGGCGCTCTCGGTGTCGGTGAGTTCGCTCCCCGACGACCAGCAGTCGGAGGTGCGTCGCGCGCTGGCGGCGAGCGAGACGCGGTTCCTGGCCGAGATCGCCGAGATCTACCAGCGGGTTCTCGCCCGAGTCGAGCGCGAGCCGGTCCCCGGCGTGACCTGGCTGCAGATCGCCGCGGCCGGGGCTTCGCTCATCGAGGGCATGGCCAGCAAGCGCCTCGTCGGCATCGAAGGCATCGACGACGTGGTGCTGCGCGAAGGGATCGACGGCGAAGAGGTGCCCTGGGAGCTGCCGGCCCTGGCGTTCTGGTCGCTGCTCATGGGGCTGACTCAGCCCGCCGGAGAACCCCGTCACACAGCCTGAGCCCGCCCGGGCGAGCCGATAGGATACGGGGGCGCCCATCCCTCACCATCCGGGCGCGCAATCCACCCTGTCTACGAAGGAATCCCCGTGGCGAGACTGCGCATCGCACTCGTCGAGGATCAACCTCTTTACCGTGACATGCTCGTGGGTCTGCTGCGCGCCGTCCCCGACTTCGAGCTCGTCGTCGCCGTGAGCTCCGCCGCGGAGACCATCGGCTTCCCACGCGATCTCGACGTCGCGCTGCTGGACATCACGCTTCCCGACGGCGACGGCATCGAGGTGGGCCGTCGCCTGCAGGAGCGGCAGAGCTCACTGTCGATCGTGCTGCTGTCGGCCGTGGACCGGCTGAACACTCTGCTCGACGTGCCGGAGGAGCAACGCCGCCGGTGGAGCTACCTTTCCAAGACCTCCGCGCTGTCGGCGCCTTCGCTGGTCTCGGCGCTGCGCGCCAGCGCGAGCGGGCGCAGCGTGCTCGATCGCGAACTCGTGGAGCGTCGCCGGGCACGTCCGCGAGGCCGCCTGGCCGCCCTCAGCGCCCGCCAGTTCGAGGTGCTGACATTGCTGGCCGAGGGACTGACGAACACCGCCATCGCCCGCAGGCTCAACCTCGCCGACCGCTCCGTCGACAACCATGTCAACGCCGTCTACAGCTCACTCGGACTCGGCGGGGATGCGGAGCGGAATCCCCGCGTGAGCGCCGTGCGCATCTTCCTCGAGGAGAGCGCGTGAGCGCAGATCCCGCGAGCGACTTCGCTCTTGTGGATCGGGCCGCCGATCAGCGGCAGTTCTCCTTCGTCGCCCTGAGCCTGGGCGGCACCCTCTCGCTGGCCATCAGCGCTCAGGCCGTGCTCCTGCTCGGAATCAATGCGGTGTCGCTGCGCGGCACCGACGCATCGCCGTTCGTCGATCTCGTCATCCGGGTGACGATCAACCTCTGCGGCGTCGCGATCGCAACACTCCTCGCGACCCGCGCGCGCCTCATCTCCCGCGCGGGGATCGTTCGCGTCGCGGTGGTCGTCGGCTGCGCGGGGTTCGCGGCGGCGTGCCGTGCCGCCGCGCAGATCCTCGCCGGGATCTATCCCTCCGTGATGCTCGCGCTCGCGGATGCGGCCATCGCGACGCTGCTCATGTCGGTGACCTTCGTGTTCGCCCTGCAGAGCGTGGGCTCGCGGCGCCGCGCCCGGGAATCCGAGCGCGCACGACTCGCCCAGGCTGCGCAGGCGACGGCGGCTCTGGCCGCCCTGCAGGACGAAGAGCTCCACATGCGGCGGGAGATCGCGGACACCCTCCACGGCACCTTGCAGGGACGCGTCGTCATGCTGCAGGCCGACCTGCGCGCGTTGGCCCGCGGATTCGACGGACTCGAGCGCGCCCAAATCGATCGGATCGGCCAGGAGCTCGATGCCTTGCGCGAGAACGAGCTGCGTGCCGTGAGCGCCACCCTCTACCCGGAAGGCATCGATCGAGGACTCGTCGCAGCGCTCAGGGCGCTGGTCTCGCGCATCCCGGCCGCGATCGACGCATCCTTCGTCGTGGTCCCCTCGGGGGCCGAGCCCGAGCTCGACCTGGCTCGCCGCCTCGCGCTCGTGCGCGTCGCGGAGGAGGGCGTGTCGAACGCGCTGCGGCACGGGCTCGCCGCGCGCATCGACACCGTGCTGCACGTCGGGATCGACGAGGTCGCCCTCAGCGTGCGTGACGACGGCATCGGAGTGGACCCGAGCGCCGTTCTCAGCGGACTGCGCCGCCTCACCGACCGGTTGGGCGGGCTGGGCGGACGCCTCGAACTCCTCCCGACGGAGTCGGGGGCAGAGCTCGTCGCGCGTGTGCCGCGCAAGTGAGACGCCTCAGAGCGCGAGACGCTCGCGCACGGCGGCTGCCAGTCGCTGTGCGATCCGCTCGGCCTGTTCGGCGTTCTCCGCCTCGACCATGACGCGCACGAGCTGTTCCGTCCCGGAGGCGCGCAGAAGCACACGCCCGCTCGATCCGAGCTCGGCTTCTGCCTCGGAGACCGCCTCGGCGACACCCGAATCGGCGACGCGGGTACGGTCGACGTCCTTGACGTTGATGAGCACCTGCGGGAACACGGTCATCACCGAGGCGAGCTCGGCCAGCGAGCGTCCCTGACGCGCCATCTCGGACATCAGGTGCAGCCCCGTCAGCAACCCGTCGCCGGTGGTCGCGAAGTCGCTCATGATCACATGACCCGACTGCTCGCCGCCCAGGGTGTATCCGCCGGCGTTCATCTCCTCCAGCACATAGCGGTCGCCGACGGCCGTCTGCAGAACGCGGATGCCGTTGGCGGCCATCGCCCGGTGGAGCCCGAGGTTGCTCATGACCGTGGCAACGAGCGTGTCATCGCGCAGGACGCCGCGATCACGCATCGACACGGCCAGGATCGCCATGATCTGATCACCGTCGATCACGCGCCCGGCCGCATCCACGGCGAGGCAACGGTCGGCGTCGCCGTCGTGAGCGATGCCGAGGTCGGCTCCCACGCGCAGCACCTCGGCCGCCAGATGATCGAGATGCGTGGAACCGACGCCGTCGTTGATGTTGAGCCCGTCGGGGTCCGCACCGATCACGGTGACGCGCGCGCCGGCGTCCCGGAACGTCTCGGGAGAGACGCCGGCAGCCGCGCCGTGGGCGCAGTCGAGCACCACGTGCAGGCCGTCGAGGCGGTGCGGCAGCGACTGCAGCAGGTGGACGACGTAGCGGTCCTCCGCGTCGGCGAAGCGACGGATGCGGCCGACCTCGGCACCCGTGGGCTGGAGCTTCGGACCGGCGAGCGCGAACTCGATGCGCTGCTCGACGGCGTCGGGCAGCTTGACGCCGCCGCGCGCGAAGATCTTGATCCCGTTATCGGGAGCGGGATTGTGCGACGCGGAGACCATCACCCCGAAATCGGCGTCGGTGTCGCCGATGAGGAAGGCTGCGGCAGGCGTCGGGAGCACACCGGCGTCCAGAACGTCGACTCCCGAGGAGGCGAGGCCGGCGGCGACCGCCGCAGCGAGGAACTCTCCCGAGATCCGCGGGTCGCGCGCGACGACCGCGGTGGGCCGCTTGCCCGCCGCGCGCCGGGCCTCCGCGGAACGGCCCTGGCCCAGGACGACAGCGGTCGCCTGGGCCAGGGAAAGCGCCAGATCGGCGGTGAGGGGGCCGTTCGCCAGCCCCCGCACGCCGTCCGTACCGAACAACGCCATTCGGCGTGTCAGCGCTTCGAGTACTGAGGAGCCTTGCGGGCCTTCTTGAGACCAGCCTTCTTGCGCTCCTTCACGCGAGCGTCGCGCGAGAGGAAGCCGGCCTTCTTGAGGGTCGGGCGGTTGTTCTCCTCGTCGATGCCGTTGAGCGAGCGGGCGATGCCCAGACGCAGCGCACCGGCCTGACCCGACGGGCCACCACCGTGGATGCGGGCGATCACGTCGTACGCGTCGGTGAGGTTGAGGATCGTGAAGGGGTCGGTCACGAGCTGCTGGTGCAGCTTGTTCGGGAAGTAGTCCTCGAACGTGCGGCCGTTGATCGTGATCTTGCCGGTGCCGGGGACGATGCGCACGCGGGCGATGGCCTGCTTGCGACGACCGACGGCGGCGCCGGGGACGGAGAGCACGGGACGCTCGATGGCCGCAGCCTCGAGGTCGGCCGGGGTCTCGGTCGAGTAGTTGGTGGTTTCTTCGATGTTCGCCACGAGAGTGTCCTTAGTCTGAGCGGCGCTTACTGGGCGACCTGGTCGAAGGCGTAAGCCGTGGGCTGCTGCGCGGCGTGCGGGTGCTCCGCACCGCGGTAGACCTTCAGCTTCGAGAGCTGCTGGCGACCCAGGCTGTTCTTGGGGAGCATGCCGCGGACGGCCTTCTCCACTGCGCGGACGGGGTTCTTCTCGAGCAGCTCCGAGTAGGTGACCGACTTGAGGCCGCCCGGGTAACCGGAGTGGCGGTACGCCTTCTTCTGCTCGAGCTTCTGCCCGGTGAGGGCCACCTTGTCGGCGTTGATGACGATGACGAAGTCACCGGTGTCGACATGGTTGGCGAAGGTGGGCTTGTGCTTGCCGCGGAGAAGGGTGGCCGCGTGCGAGGCGAGGCGTCCGAGGACGACGTCGGTCGCGTCGATGACCAGCCACTCGCGCTGGATCTCGCCAGCCTTGGGGGTGAAAGTGCGCGTCACGTTAGTGCTGCTTTCTTGATCGAACGGAGAGGTTCGTGAATCCCGCTCCGGGGTGCTTCTCGCGAGAGAAGACGCCAGTGGAGGGCTCACGTTCGTGGCACCGACCAGCAGGGATGCGGCACCAAACGAGAAGCCTAGCACGCCGGGGCCCCTCACCCCGCATCCGCTTCCCGAGCCCGACTGCCATCACGATGCATAGAACTTGTGCATAGAAACTGTGCATGACTATAGTCGCGGCATGGAAGAGCCCCGCCGCGACAGCACCATCCGCCTCGACAGCCGGGCCGTGCGCGCACTCGCCCACCCGCTGCGCTCGCGCATCCTCAGCCGCCTGCGCACCCACGGCCCGGCGACCGCGACCGAGCTCGCCGCCGCGCTCGGCACGAACTCGGGTGCGACGAGTTACCACCTGCGCGCCCTCGGCGACGTGGGGCTCGTGACCGACACCGGCGAGGGCGAGGGACGGCGGCGCGAGTGGCGTGCGGCGAGCGAGCGCCACTCGTGGGTCGATTCCGACTTCGCCGGCGACGAGGACGCCCGCACGGCACTGGCGTGGCTGAGTCGCGACTACGTGCGCCAGTTCGCGGCGGGCGCCGAGCGCTGGCTGGATGCGGCCGAACACTGGCCCGCGGAATGGGTCGACGTCCTGGGCCTGTCCGACGGATTCCTGACCGTGACGCCCGAGCAGACCGCCGCCTTCTCCGCCGAGCTCGCCGAGCTCATGGCGCGCTACCGCGATGCGGGCGCGGCAGACCCGCGCGCACGCCGCATCCACGTCAGTGCCTTCGCGAGGCCCCTCGATCTGGACGAGGCGTGATCACCGCTGCCGCCGCCGAGCGCCGCCTGCTCTGGCTGACCGCGTTGCGCTGGCTGCCGGTCGGCGTCACTTTCGGACTCACCGCGCTCCTGCCGCTGGAGCGGGGGCTCAGCCTCGTCGAGGTCGGCGCCATCCTGTCGGTGCAGGGGATCGTCGCGCTCGTGCTGGAGTTGCCCACAGGTGGGCTGGCGGACGCTCTGGGGCGCCGTCCCGTGCTGCTGGTCGCGGCCCTGATCGGTCTCGCGTCGACCATGCTGTTCGTGCTCGCACAGGATGTCGCCGCGTTCGCCGTCGCGATGCTCCTGCAGGGCGTGTTCCGCACGCTCGACTCCGGCCCGCTCGAAGCCTGGTACGTCGACGCGGCCCACGCCGACGACCCCGCCGCCCCCGTGGAGCAGGGGCTCGCCCGCGCCGCCACCGTGCTCGGCGTCTCGATCGCGGCGGGAGCGCTCGGGGGCGGCCTGCTCGTGGCGTGGGCACCGCTGGCGGACACCTCGGCGCTGGTCCTGCCGTTCCTCGTGAGCCTGACGCTGTCCGCGGTGGGCGTCGTGATCACGGCGATCCTGGTCGTCGAGCCCGCACGCCCGCGCCGAGGGATGCACGCTCTCGCAACCGGCTCGTCGGGGTTGCGTGGCGCACTGCGTCTGATCCGCCGTTCCCCGATCCTGCGGGCGCTGCTGGCGGTGGAGGTCTTCTGGGCCGTCGCCATGGTCGCGTTCGAGACGCTCACGCCGGTGCGGCTGGCGGAGCTCGCCGGCGGCGAGGATGCGGCAGGCGCACTGTTCGGCCCCGCATCCGCCGCCGCCTGGGGACTCTTCGCGCTCGGCTCCCTCCTCGCGGGGCGCGCGGCCAGACGGTGGGGCGTGGCGGTCACGGCGGCGCTCGCCCGCATCCTGAACGGGGCGTTCGTCGTGGTCATGGGTCTCGTCGCCGGCCCCGTGGGCCTGCTCGCCGCCTACGGTGCCGCATACCTGTCGCACGGCGCCGCCGGCCCCATGCACAACACGCTGCTGCACCGGCAGGCCGACACGAGCACGCGCGCCAGCGTGCTCTCCGCGAATTCGATGGTCTCCGGCGGCGTGTACAGCGCGGGTCTGCTCGTCATGACCGCACTGGCGGAGCACACCGGCACCGGCGCCGCCTTCGCCGTGGCGGGCGGCTTCAGCGTGTTCGGCGCACTCTGCTACCTGCCCGCCTGGCGGGCGGAGCGTGCTGCGGACCCCGCGTGAGTCGTGGACCATCCGTCCACAGATCGGTCCGATGCGGTCCGCGGCCGAGGGCATTCCGTAACGTGAGGCTGTGATATCCGACGCCGTCGCCCCCGCCCGCGGGTTGCGCACCGTCCCCTTTCTCGCCGCCGTCAACCTCGCCGCCCTCGGAGCCCTGACCGCACCCGCGGTCGTCGGTCTGCCGGTGCGGGTGGCCGCGCTCGTGCCCGCCGCCGAGCGCGCCGGCACGCTCGCAGTGGTCATCGCCGCGGGCGCCGTCGCCGCGATCGCGGCGAACCCGCTCGTCGGGTTCCTCTCGGACCGCACGCGTGCCCGGTGGGGCAGACGGCGTCCCTGGATGCTGGCGGGCGCGGTCACCGGTCCGCTGGCGACGTGGTGGCTGCTGAGCGCGAACGACCTGGTCACCCTCGTGCTCGCCTGGGTCGGGATGCAGGTGTGCTACAACGCCGTGCTGGCCACCGCGGCCGCCCAGCTCGCCGACACGGTCCAGGAGCGTTGGAGAGCGGGCGCGTCCGGGATCTTCGCGGCTGCAGCCTTCCTCGGCACGGTCCCCCCGCTGGTCATCGCCGCGACCCTGCCGACCCAGCTGGTGCTCGCGTCGGCGATCATGCCCGCCGCTGCGGTCATCGCTGTCGTCCTGTGCGTCCTGTTCGTCCCGGATGCCGTCGTCGGCAGCGCCGACGCGCAGGCGCGTCCGATGCGGGCATCGCGCTTCGCCATCGCCCCCGGCTTCGCCGTCGTCTGGGTGCAGCGGCTCCTGCTGCAGTCGGCGTTCTCGCTCACCACCGCCTTCACCCTCTACTTCGTGATGGACCGCATGCTGCGCGATCAGGCATCGGCCACGAGCGTGACCTCGCTGTCCACCGTGCTCGGCGGCGGCGCCATCGTCGTGGCCGCCGTCACGATGGGGCTGCTCGCCGGTCGCCGCGGAGATTATCGGCCGTTCCTCTCGGCCGCCATCGTCGGGCTCATCGCGGCCGCTCTGCTGCGCGCGTTCGCCGCGGAGCCGATCCAGCTGTGGACGAGTGCGCTCGTGGGCGGGCTCGCCATGGGCACCTTCTTCGCGGTCGACTTAGCGCTCGCACTGCGCACGATCCCCGCCGAACGCACGGGCGCCTACCTCGGGGTCCTGAACGCGACGGAGACGATCCCGCAGGTCGTCGGTCCCCTCGCGGCCGCAGCGCTCCTGGCCACGGGCGACGACCCGCTCGGTGGCCGCGGCGGCGACTACGTCGCGCTGTACGCGACCGCCGCGGCGGTGGCGGTCCTCGCGCTCGTGCTGCTGCGGCTCGTCGCTCCCTACGCCCGCCGTCCGCTCACTGCTGCGAGCCCAGAAGATCCAGCGCCGCGAGAGCACGAAGGGCATCGGCGCGCGAGCTGACACCGAGCTTGCGGTAGAGACTGCGCAGCTGCGACTTCACGGTGTTCGGGGAGACGACCAGTGCGGCCGCGATCTCGGCCACCGACTCGCTGCGGGTCAGTTCGTCGGCCACCGCGATCTCGCGAGGAGTCAGCTGCACACGCCGACGAGTGGCCGGGATCATGCCGATCCGCTGCGCGCGTGCGATCAGCTCCTGGGCGTGCGGATCGACCGCGATCTCGGCCATCGCCTCGAGCGCGTTGGTCGGCACCATGTCCAGCGGCACCCGCAGACCGCGCTGATCGAGTACCGCGGTCAGGCGCTCCAGCATCCGCCTGGTCGCGTCCGTGTCGCCGCCCGCCAGAGCGAGTGCGCCCACGGTGAGGGCGAGGTGCTCGGTCTCGATACGCGGGGATGCGGCCATGCCCGCCGACGCCTGCAGCAGGCGCACGGCGCCCTCCACGTCGCCGGCGGCCAGCGCGATGCGCCCGAGGCTCACCCCACGCCGCACGGGGTCCTTCTCCTTCGTCACGGCCCGCTCGGCCCCGGCAGCATCTCCCGCCGCGAGCAGCACGAGCGCGCGCGTGTGGCGCAGCCGGCTCAGAGTCAGCTCGCTCGTCGCGTGGCGCGCCTGCTGTGTGCGCAACGCATTGGCCAGGAGGGCATGGGCCGCGCCGACCCGCCCGCGCGCGAGGGCGATGAGAACGTCGACGTGCGTCAGCAGCGGCCAGTGCTCGATCGTCGCACGATGCGGATCGAGAAGGCGGATGGCGGCGTCCGCCGCATACGGGTCGCCCTCCTCGAGCGCCGAGAAGCCGCGTGCGAGCTGAAGGAAGCTCCCCGGGTAGCCGTCGATCCAGCGCTCGGGCCAGGTGCGTGAGAGCGCCTCCTCGATGGTCTCGCGCGCCTCCTCGACCTCGCCCGCGACGGCGAGCGTGCCCGCCGTGAGGGCGAGCCCCTGCAGACCCGCGAACAGACCTTTCGTGTCACTGACCGCCGTCGAGCGGCGGAAGCAGTCGAGCGCTTCCGCCGTGAGTCCGCCGTAGAACAGCGAGGTGCCGATCTGGTTGTAGACGGTCGGCTCGTTGCGGCCGAGCCCATCGCGCTCGGCGGCATCCATCTCCTGCAGTGCGCGGTAGCCGTCGCGCGCCGCGGCCAGCGCTCCGGAGCGACCGGAGACGCGGTAGGAGGTGGTCTCGATCGCGCGCAGCAGCACGCGGTCGGCGGGGGACGCGGTGGCGCGCTGCATCCTGGCGCCGTAGACGGCGAGGCCGAAGTACTCGAGGGCGCGCAGCCGCTGGGTGCCGCTGGCGTTCGCGACGATCGCGAGCACCATGGCGACGAGCGGCCGGGTGCGCAGCGACAGGAGCGGCACATGGGCGAACAGCTCCATCAGACGACCGCGGTAGGTGAGCAGCTCGTTCCAGTGTCGGCGAAGGACCTCGTCGACGAGGGGGGCGTCGTCGATCTCCGCGGCGCGCCGCAACGCCGAGAACGCCAGACCCCGCTCGAGTTCCCAGCGGGCCACGCGGCGGATGATCTCGCGCACCTCGGGCCGCGAGCGCTCGCGGCGCAGACTCTCCTCCGCGGCGAGGCGCAGGAAGGGGGAGAAGACGAAGACGGCGGACGAGTCGCGCTCGCCCGGCGCCTCCCAGGAGCCGAGCCCCTCGGCCTCCGCCGTCTCGAGGAACCGCAGCGCATCGGATCGACCCGAGATCGCCTCGGCCAGACGGACATCGAGTGCGTCGGCGATGGCCACCGTCTCGAGGAACCTCACGAACGCGTCGTCCCAGTTCCCGCCGCGCAGTCGCAGCAGGGATCGGGCGGCCTGCTCCACGCTCGCACCCGTCGAGGCGCCGACGTCGCCGAGCGTGACCATGCGGGCGAGGGCGGGCACGCCGCCGGCCGCGACGATCTGGTCCGCGGCCGCGGGGTCGCCGGCCAGTTCGAGCGCCTCGGATGCGGTGAGCGCGAGCTGCTCTCTGCCCACCGTGACCGCGTCGACGAGGACCGCGAGGCTCGGTTCCGTGAAGAGGGACGCACGACGGACCGTCACGCGCACGAGGAGCTCGGGGACGTCGGCAAGGACCTCGAGCAGGCCCCGCACGGTGGCCTCGGAGAGCCGGTCGCCGTCGTCGAGGGCGACCGCGAGGGGGCCCGGCTGACGCCGGAGTCCTCGGGCGAGCAGCCCCCACGGGTCGTCGTCGACGGCGAGGGTCTCCGCCGCGGTGCGCAGCGGATTGCCCTCATCGAGCAGACCCGCATCCGCGAGCTGCGCGGCGAGCTGCTGCACGAAGGGGCGCGGTTCCCCGCCGCCGTCGCGCACCCGCATCCAGACGCCGCGGCTTCCGGTGCTGCGCGCCCACTGCGCCATCGCGACGGTCTTGCCATAGCCCATGGGGGCGTGCAGGACGACCAGCGGCGCCGCGTCATCGAGCACGGCCGCCAGGCGGGATCGCGCAAGGACGCCGACGCCGGCACGCGGCACAGCGGACAGGCTCATCGGGTCGTCTCCGGCGACGGTTCCGGGTATCGGACATCCCGCCTCCAGCTCCACCCTACGGCGACGCGGGCGCGCAGGGCGGATGCGGGCGACGAACACACGCCGACGCCCCCGTCCGCGTCAGCGGACAGGGGCGGGCGTTCACTCACCGGGTGTGACATGTCGGCTCGGCGTCGCCACCCCGCGCGGGGCGGGGTGGCGACCGGGTCAGGCTCGGGCGGTGCGCCGCCTACGAGCCACGAGCAACGCCATCAGACCGATCGTCATCAGCAGGAGCGCACCCAGCACCGCTCCGGTGATCGACAGGGTCATTCCGGTGACCGCCAGCGCTCCCGGCGCATACGCGTGGAAGGGGTCGCTGTCGGTGAGTCGCACGGGTGCTCCCGACGCGTCGGTCACCGGGACGGGCGTGCCCGAACCGTCGACCTGCGGCTGCCCGGTGGGCACACCGTCGCTGTCGGTGGCCGGCACGACGGGGGTGCCGCCGACGCTGACCGTGTCTGCATGGCTGATGCCCTCGCCGAGGCGCAGCGTGCCCTCCGCGAAGAAGGACGCACCGGGCGGGATCATTCCGTGCCAGGTTCCGCTGGCGACGAAGTCGTACGCCGCAGGTCCCCCGAACGCCGACAGGTCGGCATTCCAGCGCTCCACGTCGGGCCCGTTCGCGGTGGCGTCTGTCAGGTCGATCGCCGTGAGCCACGTCGAGCCGGTGTTCGTGACGACCCAGCGCACCTTGTGCACGCTGCCCGCCTCGTACTTCACGGCATGGTCGCGGTCGTTGGCGTCCTGGGCCGCCTCGACGAGCGGCTTCGTGGGAACGACCCAGGCGCCCGAGGCGTCCGTCACCGCGGGGTCGGCCTTGTCGCCGTCGTACTTGATCACCTGGATGCCGGACGTGAACGCGTTGTAGTCGTCGCGATCGGTCACCGGGATGCCGCTGGCGATGCCCTCAGCCTCGACGACCGCGCGGTCGACGTGGGGCTCTCCCCCGTCGAGCGTGAGGGTCGCGGATCCGGTGATGACCTCGCCCGGACGCCACACGGCGTCGCCGGAGAACGTCTGCTCCCAGCGCGCGCTCCAGACGGAGTCCTGCTGCGTGGCCGGCAGTGTCGAACCGTCGGGCAGCGTCCACACGAGCGACCGGATGGCTGCACCCGAGAGGTTCTCGTCATGCAGCACGACGCGATGCAGGTCCTCGTCACCGGTGTTGGTCACCGTCAGCACGATCGTGCGGGTCTCGCCGTTCTCGTAGTTCTGGCCGTCGGCCATGGTGTCGGCGTCGTTCGCGATCGTCGTACCCTCGCCGTCGCCCTTCTCGATGTCGACGTAGGGGCCGACACCGGTACGCGCGTGGAAGGGGTCGTCGTCGGTCAGCACGAACGGTACGCGCTGGGTCGGGTCGGACGCATCGGGCACGGTCGCGCGCACGGCATCGCCGTTCACGGTCAGCGGCTGACCGTTCGGGGTCACGCCGTCGGTTCCGACCGCCGGCACCACGACAGTGCCGGCGATGTCGACCGTGTCCGCGTGCGACTGCTCGGCCGGCAGCGTCAGCGTTCCCTGCGCGAAGAACGACGCACCGGGCGGCAGCAGTCCGCGCCACGGTCCGCTCTCGGCGAAGGAGTAGTCGGCCGGGCCGCCGAAGGCCGACAGATCGGCCGTCCAGTCGGCACCGATCGCGGGCCCCGCATCCGTCGTGTCCGTCAACGTGATGTCGGTCATCCACGTCATCCCGGCGTTGGTGACCACCCAGCGCACCGGCTCGGCCACACCGACGGGATACTCGACG
This sequence comes from Microbacterium neimengense, assembly GCF_054782995.1. NCBI lineage: Bacteria > Bacillati > Actinomycetota > Actinomycetes > Micrococcales > Microbacteriaceae > Microbacterium > Microbacterium neimengense. Next base: position 56,754 of record NZ_BAAGRK010000002.1, on the reverse strand, counting down.
GCGTGGTCGGCGTCGTTCGCATCCTGCGCAGCATCCGCGAGCGGCTTGGCGGGAGTGATCCACGCCCCCGAGTCGTCGGTGATGGCAGGGTCGGGCTTGTTGCCGTCGTACTTGATCACCTGGATGGCACCCGTGAAGGCGTTGTAGTCGTTCGAGTCCGCGACCGGGATGCCGGAGAGCTGACCGACCGCGTCGACGCTCGCACGGTCGACATGGGCCTCTGAGGCCGTGCCGAGGGTGAGCGACGCCGTACCGGTGATCACGTCACCGGGCTGCCACGGCCCTGCCCACGACGCCGACCAGGCACCGGTGGCGGGATCCTGCGTCGCAGGCAGCGGCGTGCCGTCGGGCAGGGTCCAGCTCATCGAGACCACGGCGCCGCCGGCGATGGTGACATCCCCGAGCTCCACCTCGACGAGCGGCTCGTCGCCGGTGTTGGTGGAACGGAACACGATCGTGCGCGTCTCGCCGGGCGTGTAGGCCTCGCCGTCGGTCATCGTGTCGGCCTCGTGGGCGATGGTCGTCCCCGATCCGTCACCCTTCTGGATGTCGACGATGGGACCGACACCGGTCTCGGCGTGGAACGGGTCCTCGTCGGTCACGGTGAAGGGGGTGCCGTCATCGCGCTTCGCCGTGACCGGGCTGCCGCCGGAGGTGGCGGGCTCATCGATCGGCGTGCCGTCCGCATCCGTCGCCGGCACCACGACGGTACCCACGACAGTGACCTGGTCGGCGTGCGTGGTCGACGCCGGCAGCGTCAGCGTGCCCTCGGCGAAGAACGAGGCGCCGGGCGCGAGGAGCCCCTGCCAGTTGCCGTCCTTCGTGAACGAATAGTCCGCAGGGCCCCCGACGCCGGACAGATCCGCCGTCCAGTCGTCGCCCACGGCGGGGCCGTTCTGGGTGAGATCGACCAGCGAGAGGTCGGTCAGCCAGGTGTCGCCCGTGTTGGTCACGACCCACCGCACCTTCTGCGGCGTGAGCACCGGGTAGGTCACCGCGGTGTCCTCGGTGTTCGCGTCCTGCGCCGGCGAGAGCAGCGGCTTCCCGGGCACGATCCACTCGCCGGTCGCGTCCTTGACAGCGGGGTCGGGCAGGTTGCCGTCGTACTTGATCACCTGGATCGCGCCCGTGAAGGCGTTGTACCCGTTCTCGTCGTCGACCGGCTGGCCGGAGAGCGCGCCCTCGGCCGAGACCGTGGCGACGTCCTGGTGCGCGCCGTCGCCGACGCCGGGCGTGAGCACGGCCGTTCCGACGATCACATCGCCGACGGCCCACTCGGTGGTTCCCGGCGCGAACGTGTTCGCCCACTCAGCCGTCCAGACTCCCGAGGCGGCGTCGTAGTCCGCCGCCGTCGTCGATCCGTCGGGGAAGGCGAAGCTCAGCTGTGTCACGGCGCCTCCGGCGACCGTGGCGTCGGTGAGTGCCACCTTGCGCAGCGGCTCCGGACCGGTGTTGACGACGCGGAAGACGACGCTGCGCGACTCGTCGGGGCTGTACACCTGGCCGTCCGTGACGCTGTCGGCTTCGTGGGCGATGGCGCCGGTCGCCCGGTCGCCGTCACCCTTGCGGATCTCGACGGAGGGCGCGACGGTGGTGGGGTTGGTGACCCCGACGGCGATCGTCGTGGCGTCGCCGATCGTGAGGGTGGCCCCGTTCGCAGCGGGGGCGCCGCCGATCGTCAGCGTGGGCGTGCCCCAGGCGGCGCCCGAGGGCAGTCCGGTCGTCGGCGCGACCTCGGTCACGGTCACGACGGTCCCGGTCGGCAGGGCCGGCGAGGTGGCCGTCTCACCGTTGCGCACCGTGAGAGTTCCGTCGCCGCCCGACCACGTGTAGTCGATGTCGAACGTGGTGTCGGGGTCGAGGAGCGTCGCACCCGGTCCCGTCACGTCCTTCGTCACCGAGAACTGGCCGTTGAGCGGCGTGGTCGGGTTCTGCATGGTCACCTGCACGGTCGTGCCGTTGCCGATGGTCACCGTCGCGGTGCCGTCGCCGTTGTCCACGACACCCGTTCCGGAGAAGGCGACCGCGCCCCAGGCCACGTCGGGCAGGGTCGGCGGTGTCTTCTCGCGCACCAGAACCGTCGATCCGGTGGGCAGCGCCGCGGGTCCCGTGACGGTCTCGCCGTCGGTGACCTCGGCGAGGTCGATCCAGGTCGTGCCGCCGTCGGTGGAGTATTGCGCGACGAACGCCGTCGCCGCGGGCACCCGCGATTGTCCGGGCCCCGTGACGTCCTTCGTGACCGAGAACGTACCGGTCAGCAGTGTCGAGGGGTTGGTGAGCGTGAGTGCGGTGTCGGTGCCGTCACCGACGGTCACGGTGGCCGTGCCGTCGCCGTTGTCGCCGGAGCTCCACACGGGCGTCGCGAAGGAGACGCTCGGGTCGGCGCCCGTGATGGTGGGCTCGCTCAGTGTCACCACCGTGCCGTAGGGCAGCGGAAGGCTCGTCGCCTTCCAGGCTGCACTCTTCAGCTCGAGCGTTCCGCTGCCGGCGGCCGAGGAGTAGGCGACCGTGAAGACGGCGTCCTCGAGCTGGTCCGAGGCCAGCGTGAAGTCGCCCGTGACCTGCTTGGTCACCGTGATCGTTCCCGGCGCGAACAGGGTGTTCGTCACGACGAGCGCGAGGGTCGTCCCGGTGCCCGTGAGCGCACGGTAGCCGTCGGCATCCGCCGCGCCGGCCCCGGTCACCACGTAGGACTTGACCTTGGCGTCGCTCTCGGAGAGCTTGATGCGGGTTCCGACGGGCACGGTGAACGTGCCCGAGACCTCACCCGCTTCAAGGGTCACGCTGTTCTGAGTGAGCGGGGGCGAGAGGGATCCGCCGCGGAAGTCGCGTGCGGCGAGATCGATCGTGAACTCCTGTCCGTCGATGGCAGCACCGCCCGAGGCGTCGATGTCCTTCTCGACCGTGAACGGCACGTTCGCGACGAATCCGGCGTCGATCGTGTGGTCGTTGAAGCCGGCTCCTGCGATCGTCACCGAGGCTTGGCCGGATGCGTCGGCGTTGGAGTCGATCGCCCGGTCACCGCCCTGGGCGGTCTTCGTGAACGACGCGTCCTGCCAGCGCACGGCACCGAAGCTCGTCGCGTTGGGTCCGCGCAGGTCCATGGTGCCCGAGGCGGGCTTCACGAACGTCACCGTGTAGGAGCCGGAGGTCGCGAAGCCGTCGGCGTCGGAGCGGAAGTAGTACTCGCCGTTCTCGTCGGTCACCTTGGTGGCGACCACAGTTCCGGTGCTGTCCCGCAGTTCGACCGTCACACCCGCGATCGAAGGCTCATCGGCATCCTGGATGCCGTCCTGGTCGGCGTCGAACCACACGCGGTTGCCGATCTCGACCGGCGCCTCCCGTGCGACCAGCGCGACGGCACCGAGGCCGCCGCCTTTCTGGAACGTCCCGTCGGCCGAGGGCGAGCCGCCGCCGTCGGCCGTCTGCTCATAGCCGGAGAGCGAGCGGCCGTTGTTCTGGTTGAACCACTGCAGACCGCCCAATCGGATGCCGCCGAGCGGGTCATAGGTCGTCGCGACGACCTCACCCGTGCCCCGCATGCCGATGACCGAACCGAGGGTGTTCTCCCGGTGATAGGTTCCGCTGCCGAGGTTCTGGCGGTCGTCGTAGAACTCGCGCCCGCCGGGCCCTTCGGGCGTCGCGCCCACGGCGGCGGTGCGGGTGCCCACGACACCGTTGTTCTCCATGACGAAGCCCGCGCCGTTGGGAGCGGCGATCAGCAGGTCACCGCCGGATGCGGTCTCGTAGGAGCCGGTGCTGACGGTGCCCCAGTTGCGGTTACCGCCCTGGACCGCCGTGCGATCGAGCAGCCCGAGGTTGAGGTAGCCCTCGTCGTCGAAGTACAGGCTCGACAGGATGGGCTGGGGGTAGATGTGCCAGCCGCCGTTGGTCTCGCTGACCGAGCCGCCCGACCACGTCCATGTGTCGGTCCAGCTGTTCCAGCGCTTGGCCTGGGTGCTGAGCGCGCCGAGCGCGACGTCGCCCTTGGCGTAACCGAGCGAAGAGGAGAGCACCTCGGTCCACGCGCCGGGTGCATTGACGGGCGTGGAGAGCACGTGCAGCGACATGTCTGCGGCGGCGGCGGAGAGCCCCGGTCGCGGGCCGGCTGCGGTCTCACCGGAGTCGACGTAGCCGACGTAGATCGAGCCGTTGTGCACCGTGACGGCCCAGGGACGCTGGCCGTCGCCGAGCCCCAGATCCCAGGACGTGTAGCCGGTCGGCGTGACGGAGGGGTCGGAGACGTCGATCGAGTACAGCTTCTTGTCGTGGAGGTTGATGAAGAACAGGGTCGACCCGTCGGCGGAGAGGGTGACGCCGCCGACGCCGATCTTGCCGGCCTTCTCGAAACCGTCCACGTCGTGGGTCGCCGTCGTCCCCGAGGTGAGCCCACGGGAGGCGTTCGTCGCGGCCGTGCCGAGATCGATCCCCAGGTCGGTCAGATCGAGCCACGGCGTGACAGAGCCGGCAGCGGAGGGCTTGCCGTCGGAGCCGAGCACGTCGCTGACCCGGTAGACACCGCCGATGCCGAGCGATCCGAGTCCGCTCTGGCGCTTGTACGTCGCGAAGGCGAAGACGCTGTTGGACTGAGCCTGATAGACCACGCTCGAGACGGCACCGACCTCGCCGAACGTGGCGAGCGTGGTCAGGTTCGCGAACCCGGACGGCTGCGCGCCCCGGTAGCTCGCCTCGTACGGCAGTGCCGTGATCGCCGCTCCGTTGATCGCCGCCGGCGAGCCGCCCTGCGCCGCCGTCGGGGCGCCCGCCCGCTGGATGGAGGTGACGATCGGTGCTTGCGCCTGGGAGTAGTCGGCAGGCTGGTTGAGGGCGAAGTCGATACCGGACTGGCCGACCTTCGCGAACTGCACGCTCGTTCCGTTAGAACCCGCGGCGCTCGTGCCGCTCGGCTCGTACGCCGTGGGCCAGTCGGAGAACTCGACGCGCACGTCGGAGCTCAGTGCATCCGAGGCGTCGATCGCGTAGGTGCCGTCGGCAGCGGAGGTCGTCGTCCCCAGCAGAGTGCCGGCGCCGTCGACGACCGTGACGGTGACGCCCGCGAGGCCACGGTCGTTGGCCTGACCGGTTCCTGCCGCGTTGCCCGTGTCGAAGAAGCCGTTGCCGTTGAAGTCGCGGAAGACGGTGCCGCGCACCTCGTCCTCGGGCGCGGCGGATGCGGGTGCCGCGGCAGCGAGACCTGCGCCGGTCAGGGCGAGCGTCCACGCCATCGCCGCGCCGAGCAGGCGCCGGCGGGCATGTCTGGGGCGGGCAGGGGCAATGGGCATGACGATCCTCCGGCAGAGTCTCGGGCGAGCGCGCGAGAACAGGGCGAGTGGTCCTCCGTCGGGCAGGGAGGACAGTTCAGGCTCTCGTCCGCGCCCCGCGCCGAGCCGCGACAAAGGGATATTTCACCCGCCGTTTCACCCTCGCCTGACACCGTGACGTGCCGGCGCGCCGACCGCGGTTAGGATCCGGTCATGCCTGCTTCCTCGAGGGGCCGTCTCGCGGCTGCTCTCGCCGCCCTTGCCGTGGCCGCGTCCGCTCTCGCCGCCTGCGCCGCCGAACCCGCGACGCTCGAGACGGTCGCCGTACCGGCGGATGCGCCCACGATCTCCGAGGCCGTGGCTCGCGTGGCCGAAGGCGGGCTCATCCTCGTCTCGCCGGGCGTCTACCCGGAACAGGTCCTCGTCGACAAGCCGGGCGTGACCGTGCGCGGTCTCGATCGCAACGAGACCGTCGTCGACGGCGAGGGGCAGCGTCCCTACGGGATCGTCGCGATCGCCGACGGGGTGAGCGTCGAGAACCTCACCGTCACGGGCGCGACCTTCTACGGCGTGCTGGTGACAGGACTCCACGACGAGAACGGCCCCACGGCGCACGGCGGCGGCGGATACACGCATCTCGACCCCGCGAAGTTCCCGCCGGTGCAGCGCTTCTCGATCGATCACGTCACCGCCTACAACAACGGCCTGTACGGGCTCTACGCCTTCGACGCCCAGCACGGGGTCATCGCGAACTCCTACGCCTCCGGCTCCGCCGACAGCGGGATCTACGTCGGGCAGTGCCGCGACTGCGACATCACCGTCAGAGACAACATCGCCGAGAACAACGCCGTCGGGTTCGAGAACGCGAACGCCTCCGACAGTGTGTACATCGTGGGCAATCGCTTCAGCCGCAACCGCGTGGGTCTGACGCTGATCTCCAACTACCAGGAGGCCTTCGTCCCGCAGTCCGGCAACACCGTCGTCGGCAACCTCGTCTCGGACAACGTCGAACCGAGCTCCCCCGTGCAGGCGGACGGCGGGTTCGGGATCGGCATCGGCATCAGCGGCGGCACGGACAACGACATCCGCGACAACCGCATCACCGGCAACGCGCGCGCGGGCATCCTGCTGGCGGGCACCGAGGATCTGCGCGCGCAGGGCAACGTCTTCACAGGCAACGCCTTCGAGGGCAACGGCGTCGACACCGCCAACATCTCGGGTCCGCGCGCGCCCGCGCAGGGAAACTGCGTGGATCCCGCCGCTGTCACAGTGCTGCCCGCGACCCTCGCCGCGGACTGCGCGACCGGCGTCGACCAGCCAGCCGCGGAGTCGGCGGAGCTTCCCTCGTCCGTCGCTCCGCCCGGCGTCAGCTTCCGCGCCGTGCCGCCGCCCCCGCCGCAGCCTCAGCTTCCCGACCCCGACGCCCCCGCGCGCTCGCTCCCCGCCTCCCTCGGCGCCCCCGACCTCAGCCGCTATCGTCTTCCGGCGCCCGACCTGCTCGCCGCCGGTGCTCGCGGATGAGACGCCGCGTCGCCGCCTCGCTGGCGGTCGTCGCCGTCGCGATCGCAGCCCTGACCGGATGTGCTGCGGCGTCCTCCGACGACTTCGCCCCGGGCGATGCGCGCCCGCTCACGAGCGAGGAGGCGCAGGAGCTCGCGACGATGCGGCTGCGCAACCAGGACACCGGCGCGCGCGCGATCTCGTTCTCGCTCACAGAGAAGGGCAGCGAGTCGCACTTCGACGGCTGGTACGACTACGCCACGGTCATCGGCTATGGGCGGTGGCAGAGCGTCGATCCGCAGCTGCTGCTGTGGAACACGCAGGTCGCGGGCACGCATCCGGCTTCGACCGCGACCCCGGAGGCCGGCGATGGCCCCGCGCCGCTCCCCATCCCCGACGCCGATCAACTCGACACGGCGTGGGCGGGTGACGCGCTCAACCCCGCCGGTTCGCGCCGGGATGCGGTGTTGTCGGTCATCGCGCAGCTGGGGGCGGATCGCCCCGACAACCCGCTGCTGCTGCAGCAGAGCGGAGCGCTCTGGCTCGGAACCCGTGACGTCGACGGCGAGACGCTGACGGTGTACGCAGGTCCCGAGAGCGACGAGGTCGCCGCGACGCCCGCCCCCGACCCCGCGTCGGCGACCGTGCGTTACTGGCTCGACGACACATCGCTCCTGCGCAGGCTCGACGTGCGTCTGGGCGGCGGAGCGGAGTGGACCACGGTCACGTTCGCGGATGCCGACGGCGTCTCGCTCCCCGACGTGTTCACCGCGGCGACAGGGGCGGCACAGTGAGCGAGACACCGGCATCCGGGATCAGCCGCCGCGCACTGCTGCTGGGCGGCGGCATCGGACTCGGCGGGGCAGCGCTCGGCGCCGCGGGCGGGTGGGCGCTCGCGCAGGGCGCGGCGTCCGTTCCCGATACTGCTCCGACGACCGGAACTGCGACCGTTCCCTCGCGGGGGCGCACGCAGGCGGGCATCGCTCGTCCGGCCACGCCGCAGCGCAACGGGCTGGTGGTCGTCGCAGACACACCCGAGATCACCACGGCGGCGGCGGTGATCGCGATGCTGGCGGCGCTCGGCGAGCGTATCGACGCGCTCACCGACCCCGCAGCGACCGCGCGGATCGTGCTGCCCGACGGCCCCGGCGACCTCACGATCACCGTCGGCATCGGGCCTCGACTCGTGGCCGTCATCGACCCCTCGCTTCCTGGAGCAGCGGAGCTTCCGCGCTTCACCAGCGACGCGTCGCTCGCCGACGACATGCGCGGCGGAGACCTGCTGATCTCGGCGTACGCGTCGGATGCGGCCGCGCTGCACCCGAGCATCGCCGACGTCCTCGCCGCCGCCGGCGGCGCCGTCCGCCGGTGGACGCAGCCCTGTGTGCGAGGCGCCGGCGAGGGCACCGTCGTGCGCAATCCTCTCGGCTACCACGACGGGATCATCGTGCCCCACGGCGAGGACGAGCTCGACGAGAACGTCTGGATCGCGGACGGCCCCGCGGCGGGCGGAACCATCGCGGTGATCCGGCGTCTCCGACTCGACACCGCCGGGTTCCAGGCGCTGCCCGGCGAGCGCCAGGATGCGGTCGTCGGTCGCGTGCGCGCCACGGGCGATCCCCTGTCGGGCGGCGGCCCCACGGCCGAGGCGGATCTGACGGCCAAAAGTCCCGACGGCAGTTATCTCGTGCCCTCCCGCTCCCATGTGCGCGCGGCCCACCCCTCGTTCACGGGCAGCCGGCTCATGCTCCGACGGGGCTACGCGTACAGCAATGCCGCAGGTCCCGGCCAGGCTCCCGACGACGGGCTGCTGTTCATGTGCTTCCAGCGCGAGCTCGACGATTTCGTGCGCACGCAGCATCGCCTCGACGAGACGGACGATCTGATGACGTTCGCCACACCGACCGCATCCGCCTCCTTCCTCATCGTCCCGGGGCGCACGGACGGCGACCTCGGCGCGAGTCTCGGCCGCTGAGACTCAGAGCGGCAGGGTGCCGCGCATGAGGGCGATCGCGCCGAGCAGCACGCTCGCGGCGAGGACGAGGGTGAGACCGAGCATGGCCAGGCGCACAGCGGCGCGGGACGAGCGGGGCAAAGGGAGCCTCCGGGCGGTGAGGGTGCGGTGCTGTCGGAGCTCGAGGACACGGCGTCGAGCTCCGACAGACGGGATCGGGTGAACAGACGCTAACCTCGCAGCGCGGAGGCGGGGGCACCCCAGGGCCGGGTTTCACCCGCCGCTTCACCCCGCGCGGTTCAGGCCGCGACGATCCCCCCGTTGAGCCCCGCGAGGGTCCCGACGACGGCGAGCACGACATACGATCCGTTGAAGACGACGTGGGCGATGAGCGCCGCCCAGAATCGTCCCGTGACCAGCACGATCGCCGCCGTGGCGAGTCCGAACAGCGCGATGGATGCGGCGCCCGCCGCGCCGGCGGTCAGCGACCCCGTGAACTGGTGGAGCAGCAGGAAGATGCCCGTGCTGATCAGGGCAGCCCCCGCGCCGGCGACCGACGGCGACCGCGTGAGGCGCCGGAACACGGTGAACAACGCGACGAGCAGGAACCCGCGGAAGAAGAACTCCTCCACGACGGGTGAGACGACGACGGGTACGACCGCATCTGCGAGCCAATCCACGCCAGAGAGGCGACCGTCGGTCGTGGACAGCGCGGGCCAGAACGCCGAGCCCCGCTCCGCCTGTTCGAACAGGCCGCTGACGACGCGCAGGCCGAGTCCGAGGAAGAGCCCGAAGAGCAGGTCCGTCGCCCGGAATCGCAGGAGGCCGCGCGGCACCGAACGCGAGTAGGCGAACACGACAGGGACGATCATCGAGGCCCACAGCACGAGGCTCCCGACCCATCCGCCCAGTGCGCCGCCGATCAGAGCCGACGCCGCCGTCGCGATCAGCAGACCGGCTCCGAGGCTCATGAGCGCGCCGCCCACCAGCAGCCAGCTCCACCGCTGCGTCGTACTGCCGCCCTGCAGCCAGACGCGCGGTGCGCGCGGACGCCGGCGGCGGCGGCGCTCGGGCTCCGACTGCTCGTCGATCTCCGCCTCGACGAGGCCGAGATTCCCGAAGCGTTCCGCGGAGGCCGCCGCGTCCTGCCGGCGAGCGGTCCAGGCTCCGTCCTCGGAGCGCTCGAAGCGCGAGGAACGGTAGGCGCCGGACTCGCCGCTGCCGGGCTCGGTAGACTCGCTCACAGGGGCCAGGTTACCGGGCAGGGCCCGGCGGACAGGAGACACCGGCGATGCTCGAGGTTCTGACGGTGTGCACCGGCAACATCTGCCGCTCACCGTTCGCCGAGGTGATCCTCCGAGACGAACTCGGCCGGAAGGGCGTCACGGCGGGGAGCGCCGGGGTGAAGGCACTCGTCGACCAGCCCATGACCCCCGAGGCGGCTGCGCTCGCGCACGCCTACGGCGTTCCGGACGACCTGATCGGCGCGCACCGCGCGCGATGGCTCGACGAGAACCATCTGCGCACGCCCGCGCTCGTGCTGGCGATGACGCGCGAGCACCGTCGCGCGGTCGTCGAACTCGCGCCCGCGGCGACACGGCGCACCTTCACCGTGCGCGAGCTCGCTCGCCTGGCCGCCCACGTGTCTGACGACGATGCCCGATCGGTGGCCGGCGCGGCGGGCTCCGATCCGCGCGCCCGGCTGGACGCGCTGCTGGCACACCTCGTCTCGGTGCGCGGCGAGATCGAGGCGCCGGTCGATCCCTCGCTCGACGACGTGGTCGACCCGTATCGCCGGGAATGGGACGTGTACGAGCAGATGGCGTCCGAGCTGATGCCCGCTCTGGGCGAGACGGTCCGGCTGCTCGCCATCGCCGCGCGCCCGTGACGCTTCATTAGAGTTTTCAACCGTTTGCGTCAAGAGCTCTGCGCTCACTCCCAGACTTCTGCCAGAGTGGGGCGGTCAACCCGTCTCGAGCAAAAGGACTCCTCATGACTCAGCAGCCCGCTCCCGGCGTCGACTACCCGGGCAAGACTCTCGGGGTCGTCGGCCTGGTCGTCGCGATCTTCTTCAACGTCATCGGCCTCATCATCTCGGCCATCGCCTTCAACCAGTCGAAGAAGGCCGGCTACAAGAACACGCCCGCCCTCGTCGGCATCATCATCGGCGCCGTGTTGTTCGCCTTGGGTGTCATCATCTGGATCATCGCCATCGCTGCCGGCGTCGCCGCGGTGAACATGAACAGCTACTGAGATCCCGCGAGGCGAGGGGCCGCATCCGGTCGGATGCGGCCCCTCGTCGTTCGCGCCCAGCGGCGGAGGATGCCCGCATCCGTCGTGTGTTATTCACGGTCTCGGGCGCGGATCTCCGGGTCGAAAGGGAGTTGAGTAAGCACGTGGACGCAGAGAATGCGACACGGGTGCCGGTGGAGACAGACCCCTGCGGTGGGTTGGCGGTCTCTCTCCCCGACACGCCTTCCGTGTCGTGACGTGTTCGTCGGTTCCCGCACAAGCGCAGACGTCGGGGCCGACCACGATCTGCGGCCGCACTCGGACCGCTGCGCCGCGTTTCGACGCTGGCGCAGCGGTCCGAGTGGTTCGACGTCGAGCCGGTCGTGTCGCGGTGGGGCGGGCGGGGCTCGGGATGCCGATCGCCCCCCTCACCGCGAGACGGCCGGCCCGCAGGCCGCCTCAGGATGCGGCCAGGCTCCCCACTCCCCCGTCGTGGTAGATCAGCGGCGCCGTGCCGCGATGACTCGATCCGCCGAGCACCTCCAGCACGACCAGACGGTGATCGCCGAGCGGCTCGTCGCTGTGCACCCGGCACTCGAGCCACATGCGCGCGCCGTCGATGAGGATGGCGCCGCCGTCGGTCTGCGCGGTGACGAGACCGGCGAACCGGTCGCCCGAGCGCGACGCGAGCGTACGCACCGCCGCCGCGTTCTCCTCCCCGAGCACCGAGACGCCGATGCGTGAGGCGCCGGCGATCAGCGGCCACGTGCGAGACGACTGCTGCGCCGAGAAGAGCACGAGCGGCGGGGCGAACGAGATGCCGAGCGCGAACGAGGTCGCCACCATCGCCTGCGGCCCCTCCGGCGTGAGCGCGCAGATCGCCGCGATGCCCGTGGGATGCTGCGCGAACATGTCGCGCACCGCATCCGCGTCCGTCGGAGCGGCGGGCAGGACGGTACGGGCGATCCCGTCGGGGCCGGGGACGATCTCGGCCCACGGGTGGTTCCAGGTCATTGCGGCTCTCCTTCGCACCCGTCAGCGCAGTCCGCGGGTGCACCGCCACGCTACGAAGCCGGTGTTACGCGGGCTTTACGCGGGAGTGAAGATGCCTGACGGCGATCAGTCGATTACCGACAGCTATCGTTACGCAGCGGGACGCGTCACGCAGTCGCGCACGGTGCCACCGTCGGGGGCACGCCGGTCGCCGGCTGCTCGGATGTCGCGAACGGCCGAACTGGATGCGTCGTCCGACGCGAGCCCGCCGTCGTCGTCGACGGGGAGTGTGATCGTCACGGTCGTTCCTTTCCCGACCGTGCTGCACAGCAGCACCTCGCCGCCCTGTCGTTCGATGAGCGCCTTCGTGCTCGCCAGCCCGATTCCGGTTCCACCGTCGTCCGGGTTCGACAGCCGCCCGCGCTCGAGGGGGTCGAAGATGCGCTCGAGGTCCTCGGGCGCGATGCCGCGACCTCGGTCGGAGATCGCGATGCGCGCCTGGGCTCCGTCGACCTCGACCGAGATATCGATGGGCCCCTCGCTGTACTTCGCCGCGTTGTCGACGAGATTCGCGATCGCCCGTCGCAGGGCCACCGGGTCCGCCTGCACCGCGACCGAACGCGGTGAGCGATAGCGGATGCGCCCGTACGCGTCGCCGGGGAGCACGAGCTCGGCCGCCTCGCGCACCGTGGCGGAGGCATCCGCCCGGCTCCGCGCCTGGCGCGCACGGGTGGGCACGAGGCGCGCGGAGAGGTCCTGGATCATCGTGGCGAGGTGATCGGTGACGGCGGAGATGCGTTCGACGGCGGCGGTCGTGTTGCCGCCGGGCTCGGCCATCAGGTCGACGTAGCCGCGCAGCGCGGTGATGGGCGAGAGGAAGTCATGGGCGAAGGCGCGCAGGAAGTCGAGCTCCGCATCCTCTCGCTGCTTGGAGGCGGTGAGATCCGACACGATCTTCACGAACCCGGAGACCTCGCCGGCGTCGTCACGCAACGCCGTGATGATCACGTGCGCCCAGAACAGCGAACCGTCGGCGCGCACCCGCCATCCGTTGTCCTCGACCGACCCTCGCGTCGCGGCGATCGCGAGCAGCCGCAGCGGGAGACCGCGCAGCCGGTCCTCCTCCCGGTAGAAGCGTGTGAAGGAAGAGCCGAGGATCTCGTCGGCGGCGTAGCCCTTCAGCTTCGCGGCGCCCGGGTTCCACCCCACGACCCGACCCTCGATGTCGAGGTGCACGATGGCCACCGAGGTCACCTGCGCGGTCCAATCCTGCACGAGCGCGCCCGTCGGGGCGTCTGCCGGAACGGCGCCGACAGGAATCGGCAGTCCGACGCCGGATGCGGGCGCGGCGGCGACCGGCGTCTCCTCGGACGACGGCGCGGCGGAGGAATCGGGCTCGGAGATGTCGGCTCCCATCGGGACGTCGATCAGTTCATCGCTCGTCGGATCGAGGCGTCGGGTACGCGTCATCTGGATTCTGCCGCAAACGCGGCCCCGCCGCATCCGCTCACGTGTGTAGCACATCCGCGTGACGGGAGGGGGGTGCTCGACCCGGCTCTGCCACAGAGCGACGATGGCGGCACGCATCCGCAGAGGAGGAACGGACATGTCCGAGAACACACACGAAGAGCTCGCCGGTCTGATCAAGAAGTTCCGGTTCGCCATGGTCACCACCGTCGAGGCGGACGGCAAGCTCGTCGCGCACCCGCTCACCGTGCAGGAGGCGGAGTTCGACGGCGACCTGTGGTTCATCGTCGGCACGGGGACCTCCGCTGCCGTCAACGTCGCGCGCGAACCCCGCGTGAACGTGTCGCTCAGCGGCGACGACGCCTGGGTGTCGTTGTCGGGGACGGCGACGATGGTCGACGACCACGCCAAGCTCGAACAGCTGTGGAGCCCGGCCGTCGACGCCTGGTTCGAGGGCGGCCCGGAGGACCCCGCCGCGGGCCTGCTGCGTTTCCACGCCGACAGCGCGGAGTACTGGACCGCGCCCGGCGGCAAGATCGTCCGCGCCGTCGCCGCCCTCACCGGCCACCGCGTCGAGGGTGAGAACGAGACCGTCGAGCTCTGACGCCTCGCGCCCGGGCCTTCGGCGGTCCGGGCGCGATCACCGGGTGAAGACGGGCGCCCCGTCCACGAGCACCAGTCGCACGTCGTCCGGACGAGAGGCCAGCACGATCTGCGCCTCCGGCGGCATCGACGCAGAGTCCGGTGCGGCTCGGAGCACCAGGTCGGCATGCTTGCCCGGCTCGAGGGAGCCGATGACCTCCGCCATCCCCAGCACCCGCGCCGCGTCGATCGTGGCATGCGCCAGCAGATCGGATGCGGTCACCCGCCGGGCCCCGGTGCCGACAGCACGATCGAAGGCGAGCGCGTGGCGCATCTCGGCGACCATGTCCGCGGGGGTGTTCAGGCTGCGGTTGTCGAGGCCGAGTCCGATACCGATGCCGGACTCCCGCAACTCCCCCAAGGCGCTCCGGCCAGAGCCGGCGAACATCGACGACGCCGCGCAGTGCACCCCGCCGCATCCGTGGGCCGCGAGCCGCTCCCTGTCGTCCGCGTCGGTCGCGCTCAGATGCGCGCCCACCAGACGCGGGCTGAGCACTCCGAGCCGCTCCAGGCGGGCCACTGCCCGCTCGGGGCGCCCGTCGGGACCGAGGATGCCGGCGGCCCCGGCGTCGGAGGCGCACAGATGGGTCGTCATGCCCGGGGCGTCGAGAGCGCCCAGCCCCACGAAGAGCTCGTCCGACGCCATCTCGGGAAGCTCCGTGCAGGCGAACACCGACAGCCGGCCCGCGGCGGCATCCAGCGCGGACGCGGCAAAACGCAGAGCGGTCCCGGTGGGAGCGGTGAGAGCCTCGCGCCGGAAGCCGCCCGCACGTTCGGCAGCGTCGAGCCATGGGCTCCACTGCCCGGGCAGGCGATCGGAGACCATCGGCGCGAGGATCCACCGGATCCCTGACGTCCGCGCGGCCGTCGCGCTCGCGGAGAAGGCCTCGTCGGCGCGACGCGTGCCGACGTCGCCGACTCCCCAGCAGTCGAGCACCGTCGTGATGCCGGCACGCGCCGCATCCGTCGCGAGGCTGCGCACCGCCTGCGCCGCATCCGCCGGGGTGAGGGCCAGGACGGTGCGGTAGTACGTGCCGAAGAGCCAGTCGAAGAACGGCACGGACTCATCCAACGAGCCTGCGGCGGCCGCATCCATGGAGTGGGTGTGCGCGCTCACGAATCCCGGGTGCACGATGCCCCCGCGCGCGTCGATCCGCTCGTTCGCTGCGGGCGCGGGCCCCTCGCCCACGGCCGCCACGGCGCCGTCACGGATCGCGATCCATCCCCGCACGACACGACGTGCCGCGTCCATCGTGACGACGACGGCGTCGTCGATGACGAGGTCGACGACGCTCACGCGCGCGGGAACACCGGGATGCGCCCCAGCACCGCGACGCGATCCGCGTACGGTGCGAGCGCCGCCGGCCACCCCTCCCCCTCCGCCAGCAGCGCACCGATCCCGACGATGTCGGCGCCGGCCCTCTCGAGCAGGCGCAGCGCGGCACCGGACGACGAGCCGCTGGAGATCACGTCGTCGACGAACAGCACGCGTTTGCCGGCGACCGCCGACAGACGCGCCCGATCCAGCAGCAGAGCTGCGCCCGTGGTGCTGGTGATGGCGTGCACGGATTCCTCCAGCGCGTCCCCGAGGTGCACCTTGCGGGTCTTCTGCAGGATCACATAGTCGTCGAGGCCGAGGGCGCGAGTGACCTCGATGGCGACGGGGATGCCGAGCGTCGCCGGCGCCACGACGACGTCGACGCCCGCATCCGCGAAGCGCTCCGCCAGTTCGCGCCCGGCCGTCTCGGCGAAGCGCACCCCGTGATCGATCACCATCATCAGCGCGATCGACAGGTCGTCGGAGACGGGGATGATCGGCAGCGTGATCTGCTGGCTGCCGACCTGAGCGAGGTACGTGTCTGCGGGCATGTCCGGAGGCTACGCCGCGCGTGTGTCGCCCCGGTTTCGCGGCCACCCGGTCAGGGGATGGCGCAGGCGCTCTCGACCCACACGCGGATGGGATTCGCGGCCCGCACGACGAGGCGTTCCACCGGCAGGGTGTCGCTGTAGCGGATGTCCTGCTGCATCGCCCGGTCGGGGGCGTACCCCGCATCGTCCCAGACGCACAGCAGCCGCGCCACGGCGTCGTCGGGATCGTCGGCGCGGATCGAGAACTGTGCGCTCAACCGCGTACCGGTGTCTCCGCAGGGCGCCGCGTCGAACGGGATGTCGGATGCGGCGAGCTCCGCGCCGTCGGCGTCCAGGGGTGTTCCGCCCGCCGCCGCAACGCTGCGTTCGATGAGCGACCGTATCTCGGCGCGAGCCGCGTCTGCGGTGAGCGGCGGCGGCACCGTGGGATCCGGCGACGGCTGGGGCACGGCCGCCACAGCGCTGACCGCGCGCCCCAGCCCGGCCGCCCGGCTCATCCCCGGAGGGCGGCGATGGGTTCGATGCGGGCGGCGCGCCGTGCGGGCAGCCATCCGGCCGCGAGTCCCACGACGGCGCCGAGGAAGGCTCCCCCCACGGCGACCAGCGGGTTGATCACCGGGCTCCACCCCGCGATCACCGACACGAGGACGACCGAGAGCACGGCCACCGCCGAACCCATGATGCCGCCGAGCATCCCGATGATCGCCGACTCCGCGATGAACTGGCCCGCGATCTGCCGCGGTGTCGCCCCGAGCGCCCGACGCAGCCCGATCTCGGGTGTGCGCTCCATCACCGAGAGCAGGGTGACGTTGGCGATGCCGAGTCCTCCTGCCAGCAGCACGATCACACCGAGCGCGATGAACACGACGTTGACGTCGGCCTGCACGTTCTGGCTCAGGTCGCTGCGTCCACGGGGAGCGGCGACCTTGATCTGATCCGGAGCATCGGGCGCCAGCGCGAGAGGAGCCTGCTCGCCGATCTGCGGCCCCGCCCCCACGTCGACGCGTGCCTGGATGCTGCCGGGAGCGGCCAACGCGAAGTCGGCGCGCGCGGTGCCCACCGGGATGATGACCGCATCCTGCAGGTCGGCGCGCCTCTCGAAGGAGTCCACGATGCCGATGACCGCGTACGCCAGTCCGTCGATGAAGATCGAGGGTTGGCTGTCGACGCGATTGATGGCGAGCCGATCGGCCTCGCGGGCTCCGAGCACCGCGACGCGGTCGCCGCGTGCATCGTGCCCGGCATCGAACATCCGCCCCTGGGTGACCCGTCCGCCGAGCGCGTCGAGCAGACCCTCGGATGAGGCAACGACCGGAGCGGGAGCTGCGGATGCGGCCGAGGGGTCGTACACGGGCACCGCGGTGATCGCGGAGCCTGTGGGCAGCGTCACCTCGGCGAGGGTCGCCGCGGCGACCACGCCCGCGAGCCGCTCGACGCGCTCGGCGCCGTCCCAGGGCAGGCGCGCGGTGGCGACGGAGGCGCCGGACTGCGTGCGCGCCTCGGCCGGCGTGATCTCGACGCGTGTGGCCGCCGCCTGATCGAACTGACGGGCGATCTGACCCGCGGCCGTCTGCGCGAATCCGAGAGTCGCGACGAGGGCACCGATGCCGAGCACGGTTCCGGCGATGGTCATGATCAGCCGCGCGGGCCGCGAACCGATGTCGGCGGTCGCCTCGGCGACGAGGTCCTGCGAGGTGAACCGGTCGGCGCGGGGCGTCGGCGGCACCAGTGCGCTGAGGTCCACGCCCTCGCGGGCGGCGGCACGGCGGCGTCTCATGCCACCTCGCTCAGGCGGCCGTCGGCGATCCGCACGCGGCGGCTCGCTCGCGCGGCGACGGCGTCGTCGTGCGTGATGACGATGAGGGTGAGCCCGTCGGCGCGCAGCTCATCGAACAGGTCCATGACCTCGTCGGAGGTGCGGCGGTCGAGGTTGCCCGTGGGCTCGTCGGCGAGCAGCAGGCTCGGCCGGCTGACGACCGCGCGCGCCACGGCGACGCGCTGGCGCTCACCGCCGGAGAGCAGCCCCGGCAGGAAGCCGGTGCGTCCGCCGAGCCCCACCCGTTCGAGCGCCGCGCGCGCACGGTCCTCGCGCTCGCTGCGCGGCACGCCGCTGTAGAGCATCGGCATCAGCACGTTGTCGAGCACGGTGCGTCGCGACATGAGGTGGAAGGCCTGGAACACGAACCCGATGCGGCGTGCCCGGACGGCGGCCCTGCTGTCCTCGTCGAGGGATGAGGTGAGAACGCCGTCGAGGTGATATTCCCCGACGCTCGGTCGGTCGAGCAGACCCAGGATGCTCAGCATCGTGGACTTGCCGGAACCGCTGGGACCGACGATGGAGACGTAGTCGCCCCGCTCGACCGTGAGGTTGATCCCCTTGAGCGCCTGCACCTCGGGAGGTCCGGGGAAGGACCGGGTGACATCGCGCAGCTGCACGAGCGGCGCCGCCGGCACCGCATCGATCCCGGCCGCATCCGTCACGGCCGCGGTCTGCGTCATCGTCCGACCACGACCAGGTCGCCCTCGTCGACGGCGCCTTCGAGCGGGGTGATCTCCACCGCGCCGCTGGCGGCGAGTCCCGTCTTCACCGTGACCAGGCGGGTCTTCGCGTCGGGATCGCGGGGGTCGCCCTCGACGATCTCGACCCGCGCCTCGCCGCCGGGACCCGCGGTGAGCGCGGCGACCGGGACCGACAGGACCTCGCCCTGGGTCGCGCCCACGGGGATGGCGACGCGCACGTTGGATCCCTGCATCTGCTGGATCTGTTCGGGCGTCAGCGGGTCGGGCTCCAGCTCGATCGACCACCGTCCCGTCGAATCCTTGCTCGTGCTGGGAGCGAGCGCGGTGATGACGGCGCGATGGGGCGTCCCGTCGGGCAGCTCGAAGCTCGCCTCGCCGCCCACCTGCAGCAGGGCCGCATCCGCTTCGCCCGCCGATCCGGTGAGGCGCACGGTGGCTCCCGAGACCGTCATGGCGGCACCCTGCAGCACCGCGCCGCGGGTGACGTTGACGGTGTCGACGCGGCGCGGCAGGCCCGTCAGGTACAGCACCTCGGATGAGGGCAGGAAGGCCATGGACCCCTCGCGGGCACGCTGCAGGTCCTGCTGAGCCTGCTGGACCTGCGCGTTGGCGGCGTCGACGGCGGCACGCTGCGCGGAGGTGTCGGCGGGCGCGTCCAACTGCTGACGCTCGAGCTGGCGGAGCGCGAGGGTGTCCTGCAGATCGGCGATCTCGGATGCGGGTCGGTTCGCCGAGATCGCATCGTTCACCGCGCGCTGGGCTGCCGCGACCGCGTTGTCGGCGGCCTTGACGGCGACGACGTCGGCTCCCGACCGCGCCTTGTCCAGGTCGGCCCGGGCCGCGGCGACCGCCTGCTGGGCCGAACGCACGCCGGCCTCGGCGGCGGTCACGGCCTGGGCGGCCCCCTCGTCCCCGGAGGGTGCGGGATAGCCGACGGCGGCGTAGAGCGCCGTGATCCCCGCGGCCGTCTGGGCGTCGAACACGTTCGAGGCGGGGTCTCCCCCGTCGATGCCGACGCTGCGCAGCGCGTTCTTGAGCTGCACCACATCCGGCCCGGAGACGCCGAAGCGCAGGCTCCGGTACGCGGGCAGATCGCCCGGCAGCACGATCACGGGGCGTCCGGCGACCTCCAGCGCGATCGACAGCGTGTTCAGCTCGGCGCCGACCTCGGGCACCTGACCGGTGACCACAGCCGGCCCCGACAGGGTGGCCGTGTCGATCGTCACCTCGACCGCATCCGCGTAGCCGACATCGGCGCGGATCGTCACGTCGTTGCTGAGCTCGCCGAACTCCACCGGAACCGTGATGAGTCCCGGCTCCGGCGCGTCGGCGCGGGATGCCGCCTCCACCGGCGAGACGACGAACGTCCCCACGAGCAGCCCGATCACGAGGCTCGCCACCGCGATCGCGGAGGTGATCCACAGTGGGCGGTTGCCGTGGAACACGCGTCCCCACCCGCGCAGGGCGGCGAAGCGTCCGCGGGGTGCTCCCGCATCCTCCGCGTCGGTCGCGGCAGCAGCCGCGTCCTCGCCGAGCAGCTCGCGCGTGAGCGCGGAATCGCCCGAGGGGTCATCGGGGGCGGGATCGAGGTCCTTTCGTGCCACCTCGGTCAGCTCGCCTGCTCGGCGGCCGCCTTGAGGGCGTCGAGGTCGGCCTTGTTGTCGGCGATGAACTGCTCCTCGAGCGCGAACTGCACCTTCTCGTACTGGTCGCGATAGTTCGTCTTCTCGCGGCAATCCAGGTCGGCGAGGGCGAGGGTGATCTCCTCTTCGCCGAGCTCCTTGAGCTTCGGGTCGTCCTCGACATACGCGGTCTGTCCGCTGTAGTACTCGTTCAGCTTGTCGGACATGCTCGTCTGTGCATCGCCCTGCTTGGCGAAGCCGGACTGGCCGGCGTCGGCCATGCAGGAGGCCCATTCGGCGTCGATCTTCGCGAAGCCCGGGTCCTCGGCCATCTTCGTGTAGAAGTCGTTGATGGCGTCGTTGATGGCCTGGAACTCCTCGTCCATCATCGGGTTGGCGCCGGACTCGTGCTGCGCCCAGCCCTGGCAGCCGGCCTTCGTCCAGTCGTACTCGTACGAGCCGTCCTCGCCGAGCTCCTCCTCGGAGGGTGACGGACCGTACAGCGCCTCGTAGAACGCGGCCTGCTCCGACTCCGACAGGCTCGAGACGTAGTCCTGGTTCGGGTCGACGTACTCCTGCTGGTCGGTGGGCGTCTCATCGCGGCCGGGGTAGTTGACCATCCCGTAGCCGTACTGGGTCACCCAGTCGCGGTCGTCCGGCTTCCACTCGATGTCGCTGCTGCTGCTGAAGGACACCGACTGGATGTTGGGCGTGTAGTCGAAGCCTTCCTCCGACATGCACTGCGCCACGAGCTCCTCGGATTTCTTCTGCTGCTCGGTGAAGCGCGCCTCCTGCTCCTCGGTCGACAGGTCACCGCCCCAGATCGAGGAGAGATAGGCCGACAGCGGCGACTCGGGGCGGTCATCGCCCTTGTCTGCGTCGGCCGGCGAGCACGCGGCCAGGGCGAGTGCCGCCACGACGGTGAGCGGCGCGATGGCGAGCAGGCGTGAACGAACCATGATTCCCCCATAGGATCACCGGCGCCGATGCGACGACGCACATCCTCAGCTTAGGGATCGCATAGCGTCTTCCCATCTGGGAAGACGCCGCGCATCCGTCCGATCAGATCGGATAGGGTGTCGCCCCGCTCAGATCAGCGGCAGTCGCGCGCGCAGAACCGCACCGCCTGCAGTACCCGCGGCGAGTTCGAGGGTCCCCCCGACGACATCGAGCTGCTGGCGCAGACGAGCCAGTCCCGACATCCGGACGTCGCCGGCGGGCGAGGCTCCGTCGCTGACGACCTCGAGCAGCAGCACGCCACGGCTCACACGCGCGGCGAGTCGGATGCGGCGCGCGCCGCCGTGGCGCAGCGCGTTCGTCTGCCCCTCCTCCAACACCCGGACCACGACGATCCGCATCCGTTTGTCGATGCGGGCGCCGAGCACGGCGAGCAGCGGCGACGCGTCGTCGACGATCTCGACGTGCGCAGGAGTACGGGCCGCGAGCGCACGCACCGCGGGCGCCAGGCCCCGGTCGAGATCGACGGGGTACAGCCGCTCACTCAGGGCGCGCAGTTCGTGCTCGCGCAGGCGGGCGAGCGTGTCTGCCACCTCGGTGATGCGCTGCGACGTCGGGCTCCCCGCGGCGATGTCGCGCAGCTCCGCCTCGAGCACGACGAACGTCCCCTGCACGGACCCGTGGATCGTGGCGGCCACGTCCTTGCGCACCCGCAGCTCCTCGGCGCGCACATCGTCCATGAGGGTCAGCGCCCGCTCCTGCGCCTCGATGCGGGTCAGATCCGCCTCTCTGGCGCGACGCCAGACGTCGGCGAACTGGAGTCCGCTGCCGAGCGCGAGCAGAGCCAGCAGGAAGGTCATCGCCGTCTCCAGGCAGACCACGCGCACGGCGCCCGCCGACGCCGCATCCACCACTCCGCTGAGCACCTGCAAGAGAGATCGGATGACAGCGGCTGTGACGGCGAGCGAGAGCACGACGGCTATTCGCGCGCGCGTCCCCCGCCGCTCGGGGCGCAGCAGCGACGCACCGCCGACCACGATCGCGACGGCGCTGAAGTTGTACGCCCAGCGCAGCACGATCTCGGAGAACGGGTCGGGGGCGAGCTGGCGCATGTCGTCGGAGACCACTCCGAGCACGAGCACGGCCTGCACGCTCGCGAGCACCGCACCCAGACCCGCCACCAGCGCGGTGGCCCCGACCATGATGCGCGAGAGCGCGCGCTCCTCGGATGCGGCCGCCCGTGCCACCGGGGAGACGGTCATCGATCCGGCGCGGCGGGCACGGCGGATCCATCGGTCGGAGGTGGGGGCGATCACTCTCGTTCGCGACGCCCGCGCACGACGATGGTCACCAGGGCGGCGAATCCGACCAGACCCAACGCCCCCCACACCCACGGCAGACCCTGTGTCGCCGTCGCCGCCCACGCGGCAGCATTCGCGAGAGACATCGCACGCCCTTCCCCAGACAGGCGGCTCCCCCAGGAGACCGCCGTGACGAACCTAGCCCCGGCGTGGTCGCCGCACTCGTGAGACTGAGTAGTTTCCCCCGGCGCCGCCGACGGCCGGGAAGTCCGATGAGCGTTATCGTTCACCGGCCCGAAATAAGGGCTGTGGCAGGATGGTGCGCGATACTCCCGATCTGAGAGGCACCATGGAACTCAGCGACTACATCCGGGTTCTGCGGAAGAACTGGCTGATCATCGTCGTCGCAACTCTCGTCGGGCTGGGGGCGGCCGCCGGATACTCGCTGACCCGCACGCCCCTCTATGAGTCGCAGGCCTCGGTGGTCGTCTCGACCCAGTCCAGCGGCAGCGTGCAGGAGATCTCGCAGGGCTCGAACTTCACCCAGCAGCGCGTGGCGACCTACGTCAACGTCGCCACGAAGCAGCTCGTGCTCGATCCCGTGATCCGCGATCTCGGACTCGACGTGAGTGCGGGCACCCTCGCCAAGAGCGTCAGCGTCAGCAGCGTGCTCAACACCACCTTCATCACGATCGCCGTGACCGACGCCGACCCCGTCCAGGCCGCCGACATCGCCAATGCCGTGGCGGCGCAGCTACCGCTCGCGGTTGAGGAGATCGAGCCGTCCACCGGCGGCGAGAGCCCGGTCCGCCTCACGACGGCGAGCACGGCGATCCCCACGAACGTGCCGGTCAGTCCGAACGTCCCCCTGAACCTCGCGCTCGGGGCGCTCATCGGCCTGGCGGTCGGCATCGGCATCGCGGTGCTGCGGACCGTCCTCGACACCCGCATCCGCACCATCCGCGACGTCAACCAGATCACCGACCGCCCGATCCTCGGTGCGATCCCCTTCGACGCGAAGGCGGCGGAGCGACCCATCATCATCCAGGCCGATCCGTACAACACGCGGTCGGAGTCCTTCCGGGCCCTGCGCACGAACCTGCAGTTCATCGAGATGGACGGCGGTCACTCCTTCGTGATCACCTCCTCCATCCCGAGCGAGGGCAAGTCCACCACGACCGTGAACCTCGCGATCGCACTGGCGGATGCGGGAAAGCGCGTCGCCCTCATCGACACCGACCTCCGAAAGCCGAAGGTGGCCGAGTACCTCGGCATCGAGGGCGGCGCGGGTCTCACGGATGTACTGATCGGCCGCGCGAAGGTCGGCGACGTGATGCTCCCCTGGGGCAAGCGTCCACTGTTCGTCCTGCCTGCCGGCAAGGTGCCGCCGAACCCCAGCGAGCTGCTCGGCTCGCGTCAGATGGCGCAGCTGCTCGAGGCGATCAGCCGCGACTTCGACGTCGTCCTGCTCGATGCTCCGCCGCTGCTGCCCGTGACGGATGCGGCGATCCTCTCGCGTGAGACCACCGCGGCCATTCTCGTCGTCGCCGCCGGTCGCACGACGACGGGTCAGCTCACCGCGGCCCTCACGGCTCTCGAGACGGTCGACGCGAAGGTGGGCGGCATCGTCATGAGCATGGTCCCGACCCGCGGACCGGATGCTTACGGGTACGGCTATGGCTACGGGTACGGCGGCTATGGCACGTACGGCACCCCGCCGGAGCCGGCGCCGAAGAAGAACTCACGCAAGCGGGCGCCGGAGGATGACGCCGGCCTCGACGAGCTCGTGAAGGGCTCCTGAGCAGAGAGGCGTTCGTGCGATGTCCTCACGTCGTCGCCCGATTCATCGCTCCACCCCCGTCAGACGCGCGCTGACGGGGGTTCTCGTTTCCGTCCTGGCGGTCGCCGCCATCGCGCTCGCGGTGTTGGCGCTGACCCCGCGCACCCCGCCCGAGACTCGTCCGCCTCACACGACAGCGCCCTCCTTCACGCCGTCCGCTTCCCCATCCCCCTCACCGTCCCCGACCGCATCCTCCTCGTCCCCGCCGATCGCGCCGGTCGCGGCACCCGGCGCCCAGGAGCGGTTCCTCGCTGTGGGTGCACAGGCGATGTGGCGGGCGTCCGCCGGCGACTGCGGGACGGTTGCACCCCTGCTGGAGCGATCCACCGACGGCGGTCAGACCTGGAGCGACGTCACGCCGCGCTATCTCGGCATCGGCGAGATCCTGCACGTGGAGGCGTTCGTCGGGACGGAGGCGCGCATCGTCGCACGCGTGGGCGACACCTGCGCGACGCAGGGACTGCGCACCTTCACGCAGGGACGATTCTGGGAACAGGATGCGGCGACCCTCGCCGCGGCGACCTATGTCGACCCTGCGGCGCCCGCCGTTGTCGTGACCCCCTCGGGCCGCGTCGAGGCGCCGTGCCCGTCACCGTGGGGCGCTCAGGGAGATGCCGACGCGCTGACCCTCGTCTGTGAGGGCGTCGCGCAGCAGTGGAACGGGGGCGCGTGGCAAGCCGTCGCGGAGCGCGCAGTCGCCGTCGCTTGGACCGCCGACGGTGCGCGCGCGGCGCGCACGGACCCCTCCTGCCCCGGCCTGATCGTCGGCGACGCCTGCCTCGCGGACGCCCCCGCCGGACCCGCCGCCCTCGCCGTGGCACCCGACGCACTGTGGCTCTGGGCCGGCGACACCGTCCGTTCCCTCCCCTGACCGGCCGTGCCGCACGGGCCGCACCCTCACCCTCCCACGCCCGGTTCTGGCTGAGGCGCGGCCGAACTCCTGCACGTCAGCCACTACCCCCACGCACCAGCCGCTCCACCCCCACTTCTGCAGGAGTTCCGCATCCCCGCACCTCGGGCAGCCGGGCGCGGCCGGGCGACGGCGCCGCCGCCCGGCCTCCGCGAGTCAGCGCGTCGTGGTGCGGCGTCGGCGGCGGGCGTCGACCACCAGCAGCGCGCCCAGCAGCATCAGAGCGCCCGCCGTCGTCGCCAGCATCGTGGGCGCCGACGCCCCCGTCGCGGGCAGGCCCGCCACGGTGAACGACGCCCATCCGACGATGGATCCGCTCTGCGAGTCGACGAACACCACGCGGTGGGCTCCGGCGGGCAGCGATGCCGGCACGGTCACCGTCGCTTGCCCCGCCGCATCCGCCGTCACGGATCCTCCGGACGCCGGCGTGGAGAAGAACCACACCTCGTACGTGCCGCCTGCTTCGAGCCCCGCCACTCCCACGCGACTTCCGGCGGCCACGCGATCCGCGGCGAGCGTGACGGAGCCCCGGTTCTGTGCGGTCAGGGAGCTCTCCGCGGGCGCGGACGCTCCACCCGCACCGGGGTTGCCCTCCGTCGGGGGAACGGCGACATCGTCGGCGGCGGTCGTGATGACCTCGCTGAATCCGGATGCGGGCGACACGCCCACGCCATTGATCGCCTCGACGGTGAACACGTACTCCGTGTCCGGGATGAGGTTGGTCACGGTCAGCGCGGTCGAGTCGGCGGACACGACCGCACCCTCCTGCGTCCCTCCGAACACGCGGACCCGGTACCCGGTGACCGGTGAACCGCCGTCGGAACTCGGTGCGTCCCAGGTCAACGAGACCGTGCGTGCCGTGCTCGCGACCAGCCGCGGCGCGGACGGTGCCGACGGCGCGGTCGCCGCGGGAACCGTGGCCGGGGTCGTGAAGGCCACCTGCGGGGAGGCCTCACCCGCCCCCGCGCTGTTGCGCGCGGCGACCGTGACGGCGTACGACGTGTCGGGCAGCAGGCCGGAGACGACCGCCGTCGTGCCGGTGACGACGACCTGCGCGGGAGCCGACTGGCCGCCGCGTGTGATCACGACGTCGTACGAGCTGATCGCCGCGCCGCCGTCGGATGCGGGCGCCAGCCAGCTCACCTGCGCGGCGGTCGCGGATGTGGCGACCGCGCTCACCTGCCGCGGGACTCCCGGCAGCACCACCGGAGCGTCCGCCGTCCGGGCGATCAACGCCGAGGAGGCGGGGCCGGCACCGACGCTGTTCACCGCCGTGACCGTGATCGAGTAGTCGGTCGCCGGCGCGAGATCACCCACCGAGATCTCCGTGACCGATGCGCCGACGGTGAACGTGGTCACCGCGTCGCCCAGAGCCACCCGCACCAGGTACCCCGTCAGCTGTGCGCCGCCGTCGGATGCGAGAGCCAACCACCCGATCGAGATGCCGGTGGGCGTGGCCGAGCGCTGCGCGAGGGCCGTGGGCGCACCGGGCACGGTCGCCGCCGGCGGCAGTGCCGCCGTCGTTGCGTCGATGAAGGCACCGATCGTCTGGCCGACGCCGTTCACGGAGGCGACGCTGACCACGTAGAGGGTCTGCGGCTGCAGCTCGTCGACCAGCAGACTCGTCGTGCCCGTCGCCAGGGTCACGTCCTTCACCACATCGCCGCCGTGGGTGACGACGACGCGGTGTCCGGTGACCGGCGCGCTCGGCGTCGCGGAAGCGCCCTTCCATTGGACGACGAACGAGCTCGCCGTCACGGAGGTCGCCACGATGTCGGTGGGTGCCGCGGGTGCGGTGAAGGATGCTGTGGTCACGGCCGCTCGGGGTGACCACGCGCCGGTCCCGACCGCGTTCCTCGCGGCGACCGCGACCTCGTAGGAGGTTCCGGCGTCCAGCCCGAGGGTCGCCGTGGTGACGGTACCGAGCGTGATCGTGCGCAGCGGCACCTGGGCACCGGCCGCGTAGACCGCCACCTCGTACCCCTCGATCGCACGACCTCCATCCGCCGGCGCACCCCAGGTCACCGTCGCACTCGCGGTGCTCACCTGGCTCACCGTCGGGGCTGCCGGCGCCGCGGGCGCGGTCGGCGCCGGGACGACCGTCAGGGTGGCCGCATCCGTCTCACGCGTCTGGTCGCCGAGGGTGAACACGGCGCGGAAGGCGGCACCGTCGTCGGCGAGGGCGGCGGAGAACGTGAGACTGCGGGAGCTCTCGCCCTCCATGTTCACCCAGCTGTCGCTGTCGGCGGCGCGCCGCTGCCACTGGACCGATGGGACGGGGGTGCCGGATGCGAGCGCCGAGAACGTCACGGTCTGCCCCTCTTCGACGCTCTGCGAGCTCGGGCCGGCGACGATGTCGAAGGCGTCGCTCAGCGTCTCCTCCGGCGAACGCGGCGTCTCGCCCTCATCGATCGGCAGGATCTCGACGTCGTTCGTGAGCGCGACGCGCTGGCCGGCACCGACGTGGATGACGTCGGCTTCCGCCCGCGTCGACTTGCCGTCGTACCACGTCGTACCGGTGCTCGGAGAGTAGACGTAGAGCGTGTAGTCCCCGGGCTCCAGCGGCGGGAGGACGAAGTGCCCGTCCGCATCCGTCGTCGTCTCGATCCCCAGGATCGGACTCGTCGTGGCGGGACCGGCGAAGAAGGACACGACGCGCTGGAAGAACCCGGCGATGCCATTCGTGGGTGCCGTCGCCACGCCCACCGTGGCACCGGCGAGCGGCTGACCGTTCGTGTCGACGATGCGGCCGGAGACCGTGCCGCCGAGGCCCAGACGCGCGTCGATGTCCGTCACGGATGCGTCGACGATGTCGATCACTCGGGCACCGTCGAACGAGGCGGATCCGTCGTACCACTGCGACACGTACAGACCGTCGTAGTTGACGAGCTCCACCTTGTATCGACCGGGAATGAGGGCGGGAACCGTGAAGGTGCCGTCGGAGTTCGTTCGCACGCTCTGCCGGTAGTCGTACTCATCGTCCGCACCGGTGATCGAGACGGAGACGTCGGAGAGAGGCACGCCGTTGTTGGCGGCGACCACCGTGCCCGAGATGCCGTATCCGCGCTGCAGCGAGATCTCGACGCCGTCGAGGCCTGCGTCCGGGATGACGAGCGGTGTCGTCGAGGGGACGTAGTCCTGCGTGGCCCAGGTGTGCAGCACGGTGCTGCCGACGCGGTCGAACACCGCCGTGAACCGACCGTCGGAGCCGCTCGTGCCGCTGGTGCTGCCGTCGCCGACGGAGACGCCCGCGACCCCCGCCCCCGTCAGCGCGTCGACGAGCCGACCCGTCACCCGCAGACCGGGCTGAAGGACCGCATTGGCGACGAACGGGTCGGACCCGTCCGGACCGATCTCGATCGGTGTCGCGGCATCCTCCGTCTGCGCACCCTGCCACCACTGGGATGAGAGCGTGCCGGACGCATAGTTCCGCTCGAACTTGAGGATGACGGATGCCCCGGCGGGAATCCCGGAGAGCCGGTAGACCCCGGTCGTGACGTCGGCGGTGGCGCTCTGGGAGTTCTGCCAGGTGCCCCACTCGGTCTCGTACTGCCAGGTCGCCCTCACGTACGCACCGACCGGCTGCCCGGTGAGCGCCGAGGTGACGGTGCCGGTGATCTGCGCGGGAGGCAGGGCGAGGGTGATCCCCGACGTCGTCTGACCGGCGATCACCACGATCGCCGATGTGGGAGCGATGCTGTTGCCGCCGAGGCTCCCCGAGATCGTGTATTCGCCGGCGGGGATGCCCCGCAGGTCGAAGGCGCCGTCATCGAGCATGGTCGACGCACTGCCCGAGAAACTTAGGCTGGAGCCGCCCTGTGTGGGCTGTACCCACAACGACAGGTAGGTGTATCCCGCACCGACCGCCTCGGGGAAGGTCCCTGCGATGGAGCCGCCGAGGGTCAGGGCGAGATCCGCGCCGTCGTACGCGTCACCCGCGCCGAGCGAGATCGCGGTGGCGTCCTCGCGCGAGCCCGCCGGACCGAACCAACGGTTCACGTAGAGCTGCGTGTCTCCGACGGCCTGCACGGCGTAGTTGTCGACGCTCAGTGCAGCGAACGTGTAGACGCCGTCCTCATCCGTCTTCGCTGTGCCGATGGCGGATTCGGGCGCGCCGGTGTCGTTCGCCCGGTAGAGGCGAACGGTGAGGTCATCGAGCGGAGCGCCGGTGTCCGCATCCGTGATGATGCCGGAGATCGTGCCGGTGCCACCGCTCAAGAACACGGGCACTCGGTCGTCGGCGCGCACGGTCAGCACCGTGGCGGTGGCCGGCGAATCGCCGCCGTAGTACACCGGCTGGCCGCCCGTGTACGAGGTGTAGCGCACGAGGTAGTCGCCGGGGCGCACCCGCACATCGAGCGTCGAGGTGTACGTGCCCATCGTGGCCGCGACGGTGCGCGTCTGGGCATCGAGGACGTCGATGTAGCCGGGCCGGGCCGAGAGCGCCTCGTCCAGCGTCACCGCGATGGTGCCGAGCTCGAGGCTGTACGCCGAGACGTCGAGCGTCAGCTGGTCGCCGGCCGCGACGGTGAAAGGATCTCCCCACACCTCGTTGAAGGATCCGGCCGTCAACTGCAGCCGATAGGTACCGGCCGGAAGATCGGTGAGTCGGAACGTGCCGTCCCGGGCGACCGTCGACCAGCCGTACGTCGACCCCATGGCCCCGTTCGCCCGGGCGGCGACGTTGGTCACGCGGGATGCGGCGGCCTGCGGCAGCGTGCCGATGACGGTCGCTCCGGCCACGATGGTGACGTCGATCCCGGTGAGGTTCGTCGACCCCTCGTTCGCGATCGAGAGGATGGTCGCCGTGTCGTAGGTGGCGCCTCCGTAGAAGGTGGACAACCCCTGTCCGCGCGCCGGGGAGAACTGCAGCCGGTACGCGCCGGGCTGGACGTTGCCGAACGTATAGCGTCCGGTGCTGTCGGTGACGGTCGAGTAGTACCGCGTCGGAGCGCCCGGGACCGTCGAGACCGGTGTCGCGGAGACGCCGACGCCGGACAACGGCGCGCCCTGCGCGGTGACCACGCGCCCGGAGATGGAGTTCGTGCCGAGGGCGAGAATCGCGTCGAGGCCATCGACGCTCTGACCGGCCGTCAGGGTGACGGCGGTCGCCGCATCCCGGGTCGCCGCCCCCTGCCACCACTGCTCGAGGAAGGCGGAGCCGTCGGAGAAGCCGATGTCGTACGTCCCGGCCGGCACGACGACGCGCCAGGGCACCGTGCTCCCGGGCGCGGCGAACTCGTAGGTACTGAACCCGTACGGTTCCCCGACGCCGACCACCTGCACGCTCACAGGGAACATCCCTGCCGGCGCCGTCGGGAGCGTCACCACACCCGACACGGCGGCACCCGGATCGAGCGTGACCGCGCCCAGGTCGTAGGCGAAGCCCTCGCGTGCGCCGTCCACTTCCGCCGTCGAGGTCACATACAGCTGCGACGCCCCCGACTCGAGCAGCAGGCGGAAGAACGAATCCGACGTCGAGACGGCGAGGGAGAACGAGCCGTCGGAGGATGTGGTCGTGTCGGCCAGCACCTCCTCGCCGTCGCCGGACCCGCCGGCAGCGGCGATCCGGAACCCGGGGATCGGTTGGGCGCTCACGGAATCGGTCAGCACGCCCGTGAGGGTGATGATCCCCTCGACGCCGGGCGTCGCGGGCACGTCCTGGGGTGAACCTCCCCACCAGATGCTGAGGTGGTCGCCCGTGCCGGTGCCGGGGAGATCCGAGGTGTCGGTGTCGGCACGTGCCGACGAACCCTCCTGCGGTGCGGGCCCGGAGTCCTCGCCGCCCTGCGGCGGCGCGTCGGATGCGGGCGGCTGCTCCGTTCCGGGAACGGGGTCCGTGACGTCGCCGGCGGACGGCGGGTCGGTCGGCTGCGGGGGCGCGGAGGCGTCGGGCGTCTCATCCACGGGGGCCACATCCGGCGACGGTGCGGCCTGGCTCGGCGCCGCATCCGGGCTCACCGTGTCGGCGGGTGCCGTCTCGGTGACGGGCGGCGCGCTGACCACGGGCTCCGGAGCCGCAGTCGCACCCCAGGCGAGCGAAGACCCTGACAGCACCAGGCACACACTGACGCCGATGGCCGCGAGCGTTGCCTGCAGGCGCGACGATGAACGATGACGACGGGTCATCTCTCCCCCTTCGGGCAACCCCCCGGCAGCCCTCGCGAGCATGATCCTGTACGCGGCGAAGACGCGTCAACTCGGCGACACGGCGCGCCGCGCACCCTCACCGGCCCGGGAATCCTGACGACGCCCGGAATCGCGCGGCAGCACAACGGCCGTCCGAGCTTCCGGATTCGGAAGATCCAGACGAATCCGAACACCGGACAGCGCACGGCGCCCTCGAAGCGCCACACCTTTCCGCATCCGCCGCAGTCATCTCCTGGCGCAGCTGCGCAGAGGTGTCGCATCTGCGCACCCGCGCGACGCGACTCGGGCACCCCGGCATTCACCGAGGCACCCGGCACCCGGCGCGACGGCGACCGCGGCACCCGGCGCGACGTCTGCACGACCGGTCGCCCGCCGGTCGACCCGCCAGCCACATCCCGTGACACCAGCCCCAAGGATCGTGCAGACGTCGCACGCAACTCCACCCCAACGCGCCCACCCGAACACGGCACGCAACACCCCGACGCGACTCGGGCACCCGGCCGTGCCAGAGGCCGCGGACTCACCCGACGAGGGGGCCGCCGAGCTTCCAGTACCCGAGGAACGACACGCGGTCCTTCGACACCCCGCGCTCGGCGGTCAGGTGGCGACGGATGCGGGTGACAGCCCCCGCCTCGCCCGCCAGCCACACGTATTCGGCATCCGCCACGGGCAACTCGCGCACGGCCGCCTCGAGCGCCTCCCCGGCGACGGCCGCGCGCGCCACGAGCCGCACGCGTGCGCCCGCCGGCGCCTCGGGGCTCACGATGTCGTCGCGCGCGTCCCCCGCCTCCAGCAGCACCTCCGCACGGCCGCCCTCCGGCAGGGTGCGCAGGATGTTGGCGATCGCCGGGAAGGCGGTCTCGTCGCCCACGAGCAGCCACCGTGTGGCCCCGGCAGGCGCCTGCCAGTGCAGCCCGTAGCCGGTCCATCCGTTGCGCCGGTCGGGTCCGGTGATCCACAGACGCTCCCCCGGCGTCGCTCCCGCAGCCCACGCGGATGCGGGGCCGGGCGGGTCGTGCAGCAGCACGTCCACGTCGATCTCGCCCTGCTCGGGCCGGATCGCCGACGGCGTGTACGTGCGCAGCACGTTGCGCTCGGTCTCCGGCAGCGCCTTCCACCGTGCGTACCACTCGGACGGATGCGGGGTGGGCTCCGCCATGAGTCCGAAGTCGGCGAGGCCCCCGTCCGGAAGCGGCAGCACGAGCTTGATCCGTTGGTCCAGGCCCCACGGCGCGAAGTCGCGAAGCTCGGGCGCGGCGAGGGTGAGCCGTCGCCATCCCGGTGCGATGGCGCGCGCGTCGGCCACGGTCACAGCGAAGGCGCTGTACTCCCAGGGCCGCATCATGCACCCCCGAGCGGCACGACGAGGGGGCCGCCGGTCACCGGGTCTGCGATCACCATGTTGGGCAGGCCGAAGACCTGCTCCACCCGCTCGCTGGTGACGACATCGGCGGGTGTCCCCTCGGCGACGATCGCGCCGTCGCGCATCGCGATGATGTGGCTGGCGTATCTGGCGGCGTGGTTCAGGTCGTGCAGCACGGCGACGATGGTGCGCCCTGCGCGGTTGAGCCTGCCGAAGAGCTCCATGAGCTCCACCTGGTGCGCGATGTCGAGGAAGGTGGTCGGCTCGTCGAGCAGCAGCAGGTCGGTCTGCTGAGCGAGCACCATCGCCACCCAGACGCGCTGCCGCTGCCCGCCCGAGAGCTCGTCGACCGGACGCGACGCGAGCTCGCGGGTGCCCGTCGCGTCGAGCGCCTCGTCGACCGCGCGCTCGTCCGCATCCGACCACCGCCGGATGAGGCCCTGATGCGGGTAGCGTCCGCGGGCGACGAGGTCGGCGACCGTGATCCCCTCCGGGGCGATCGCGGTCTGCGGCAGCAGCCCCAGCCGCCGGGCGACTTCCTTCGCGGGGTAGGCGGAGATCGCGCGCCCGTCGAGCACGACGCTTCCGGACTGCGGCGCGAGCAGGCGTGACAGCCCCCGCAGCAGCGTCGACTTGCCGCACGCGTTGGGGCCGATGATCACCGTGAACGAGCCGTCGGGCACGCTCACCGTGAGATCGGACACCACCATCCGGCGGTCGTACGCGAGGCTCACCCCGTCGGCGGCGAGGCGCGGGGCGGACGGATGCGGGAACTCAGGCACGGCGACGGATCTCCTGGATGATCGTGACGACGAGGTAGATGCCGCCGAGGGTGACGGTGACGACACCGGCGGGCAGCACGACGGGAAGCAGATGCTGCGCGATCACGTCGGAGGCGAGCAGCAGCAACGCACCGACGAGGGCGGCGAGCATAAGAGAGAGGTACGGCGTGCGTGCGAGACGCCGCGCGATCTGCGGCGCCGCGAGCGCGACGAAGGCGATGGGACCGACCACGGCGGTGGCGATCGAGACGAGGCCGACACCGAGCAGCAGTGCCGCACTGCGCACGAGGGCGGGGCGGGCCCCGGTCGCGGCGGCGACGTCGTCGCCGAGGTCGAGCTGGCGCAGGCGCGGCACGAGCACCGCGACGCCGATGAGCAGCGGCAGGGCGCAGGCGAGCGCACCGCCGAGCGGCGCGGCCGTGATGCCGTTGAGCGACCCGGCACCCCAGGCGGAGGCGAACATCGCGGTCTCGAGCTCGACCTGCAGCAGCATCCACGTGTTGAGCGAGGCGAGCATGGCGGAGATGCCGATGCCGATCACGATGAGCCGGAAACCCTGCACGCCGCCGCGTCGGGCGAGCGCGCCGATCACGAGGGCGACGCTCACACCGCCGACGACGGCCCCGATCGTCAGAGCGGGCCAGCTGCTCGAGACGAGCGTGAGGGTGAGCAGCATGCCGGCGAAGGCGCCGTTGGACAGACCCAGGATGTCGGGGCTCGCGAGCGGGTTGCGCGTGACGGTCTGGAAGAGCGCGCCGCTGACGGCGAGCAGAGCGCCCAGGGCCACGGCCGCGAGCGTGCGCGGCAGGCGCCACTCGAGCACGACGGTGCGATCGAGGTCGGTCCCGCCGCCGGCGAACGCGGTGAGCACCTGCGCGGGATCGAGCGCGTACGAGCCGAGACCGAGCGAGACGACGGCGAGCACGGCCACGGCCGCGGCGAGCGCGATCCCCACGACCAGACTCCGCGCGCGCAGGCGGATGCGGTATCCGCCGAACCCGACGTCGAGCCGGCGGTAGCCGGCATCCACGAGCGCACTCATCCGAGCCCGCTCACGCGACGGCGCATCGCCAGAGCGATGAGCACGGGCGCACCGACGAAGGCGGTGACGATGCCGGCGGGCATCTCGGCAGGGGCGATCAGCACGCGCCCGAGCACGTCGGCGGCCAGAACGACGACCGGGGCGAGCACGACCGAGACGCCGAGGATGACGCGCTGGTCGACGCCGAACACCCACCGTGCGACGTGCGGCACCATGAGCCCGACGAACGCGATCGGGCCGACGAGCGCCGTGGCCGCGCCCGCGAGGAGGGTGACCGCGACCACGACGAAGATGCGGATGAGGCGCACGTTCGCCCCGTGCGATCGGGCCACGTCATCACCGAGGGCCAGCGCGTTGAGTCCCGGCGCGACGGCGAACGCGATGATCAGGCCCACACCGATGAACGGGACGATCGCGACGAGCGCGTCGACACCGGCGCCCAGCAGGCTCCCGGCGTGCCAGCTGCGCATGGCGTCGAAGGCGTCGGGGTTGCTGAGCGTCATCCCGGTCACCAGTCCCGAGAACACGGCGCCGAGCGCGACGCCGGCGAGGGTGAGGCGGATGGGGTCGGCGCCCCCGCGCCCCGACGACCCGATGAGGTACACGCCGAGCGTCACGACGAGCGCCCCGGCGAAGGCGAGCCAGACGAAGGATGCGGGATCCCGCATCCCGAGGAACGCGACGCCGAGTGCGACGGCGAAGGCCGCTCCCGCGTTGACCCCGAGGATGCCGGGGTCGGCGAGCGGGTTGCGCGTGAATGCCTGGATCAGGGCACCTGCCACGCCGAGAGCCGCGCCTGCGGCGATGCCGGCGAGCGTGCGGGGTATCCGCAGCTGCCACACGATGTACTGCGATTCGGGGGTGCCGCCGCCGGCGAGGGTGTCGATGACGGCGCGGGGCGACAGCGGGTTCGCCCCGAGTGCCAGCGACAGCCCGATGGCGACGACGAGGGCGCCCACGAGCGCGAACGCGCCCACGGCGACGCGCAGGCTTCGAGGCCGCGCGCGCCGCCGTGAGCGGGCTGCGAGAGTGAGGGTCACCGAGCGTTCGAGAGGTACTTCTCGATGTCGTCGAGCACCTTCATCGCGCCCTTGGGACCGACCCCGGAGACCCAGTAGCTGGTGTCGACGAGGGTGACGTTCGGGAACTCCGCGGCGTTCTGCGCGATGGCGGCGGGGATGAGGGAGGCGTCGTCGACATCGGTCGCGGTCACGAACACGTGGTCGGCCTTCGCCTGCAGGATGTTCTCCGGCGAGATGTCGGCCTGGATACCGTCTGCCCAGTCCTGGTCGGGAATGGTGAAGCCGACGCACTCGAGCAGGCTGCCGGCGAAGGATGTGGGGCCGTACAGGCTCAGCGTCGTCTCGTCGCGGGGACGGATCAGCTGGGCCGTCTGTCCGTCGACGGCATGCTCCTTGCCGATCTCGTCGCAGCGCGCGTCCACGTCGCCCAGGAGCGTCTGCACCTCGTCCTTGTGGCCGAGTGCATCGCCGATGAGCAACGCGTTGTCGCGCCACGGGTCGGCCTGCGTCGCGATGAAGACGGTCGGTGCGATGGCGCTGAGCTGGTCGTACAGCTTCGAGTGACGCGCCTCGGTGCCCAGGATGAGGTCGGGCTTGAGGGCGGCGATCGCCTCGAGGTCGGGCTCGGGTACGGTGCCGACCGGCTCCACGCCGGACGCGTCGAGGTAGGCGGGGATGCCCGAGACGTTGCTCGCGACGGCCGCTCCGACGGGGGTGATGCCGAGGGCGACGGCGGTGTCGAGCTCGAGCGGCTCGAGGGTCACGACCCGCTGCGGGTCGGCGGGGACCTCGGTCGTGCCCCGGGCGTGCGTCACCTCGTGGCTGGAGGCGGCGGCCGGCGTGGATGCGGCGGGCTCGGCGGATGCGGCCGAACAGCCGGCCAGGCCGAGGGCCGCGACGGCGGCGAGCGCCAGGGCTGCGAGGGAACGGGAGCGAGCGGGCATGCGGCCGCCTTTCGGGTGGTGCGTTCGGGACCCCGCCGTCGCGTGGCGACATGCAGGTAAGCACAGCCTAACCAACATCGCCGCCGCGCCTCGACCCCATCCACACCCCGCCCCCGGTCGCCCCGCGAGCCCACTCCCCCCGGTCGTTGAGCGAGCCGAAGGCGAGACGAAACGCGCCCTCACCCCCAGAGCATCGCCTCCACGTCGTCCACGAGCGCCGGCGCACCGCCCGCCATCGCGATCCGCTCCCCGATCCGACGGGATGCGGCGGCGTACCGTGGATCGGCCAGCACACGGTCCACGGCGCGGGCGATCTGCGACGGCGACGGCCGACCGGTGCCGACGCTGATTCCGGCGCCGGAGAACTGCACGCGCGCCGACGTCTCCGCCTTGTCCTCGCTGTCTCCGGCTACGACGATCGGTACTCCGTGGCGCATGGCGTGGTGCAGGCCCCCGTATCCGCCGTTCGTGACGAAGGCGTTCGTGCGCGGCAGCAGGCGGTCGTAGGGCAGGTAGTCGGCGGCGAACGCGTTGCGCGGTAGCGGCGGAAGCTCGGATGCGGCCCGTCCGCCGGCGGTGAGCACCACCTGCACGGGACGGTCGGCGAGGGCGCGCAGCGAGGGGCCGATGAGCTCGGAGAAGTCGGTGTTCGCGACGGTCCCCTGTGTCACGTGCACGACCGGCAGGTCGGGGTCGAGCCGGTCGATGAGCTCCCCGGCTGATCCGCTGGATGCGGCGGGCGCCGCCATCGGCCCGTAGAAGCGGAGGTGCGCGGGAGCATCGCTGCGCGGGTACTCGAACTCGGCGACGGTGAACTGGGCGAGCAGGTCGCTACGCGCGAGCACGTCCATGAAGAAGGCGCCGTCGAGCCCCGGGGCGTCGAGCCGGGCGAGCAGGTCGTCGAGCGCGCGGTGGGCACCCGACAGCACCCAGCGGGCGGAGCGGTTGAGCACCGCATCCCGCATCCGTCCGAGGGCGCGCCAGCGCGCCGGGACGATGCCGAGCCCGTAGGGCGGGCAGTCGCGGCTGGAGAAGCCGGCGGGGCCGACGCCGCACATGACGACGAGCGGCCGTTCGGATGCGGGGCGCGCGAGCAACCCCTGCACGCCGAGGAACGTCATGTCGTGGAAGACGACGTCGACGGGATCTTCCGCGAGGAGGGCGTCGAGCTTCTGCGCGGCGGACAGCGCCGGGCGCACGAAGGCCTCCTCCACGCCGGCGTTGATGGTCGCGATGCCGCGGTTGCGCCCGGAGGCACCGACGGAGTCGAGCGTGTCCGCCTCGGCGGGGAGGGCGACGAAGTCGACGCCCGCGGCCCGCACGCGGTCTGCGTAGCGCGAACCGGTCAGCATCCGCACGCGCCACCCGCGCCGCAACAGTTCCCGTCCGACGACGAGCATCGGGTCGACGTGGCCCACGGCGGGCATCGCGCAGAGCAGCGCGGACCGATTCGTAATTGACATGTTCGCCACACTAATGGATATTGAGGCACACCAATAGATCCGGGGAGGACCGATCATGAGCACAGTAACCACGCAGGCCGCCACGAAGCACCCCGCGTTCGCCGAGACGGATGCGAGGGCGTGGGCTCGATGGGGCGGCGGCCTGATCGCGGCGGGCGGCGCGCTCCTGGCTGCGGCGACCGTGGTGGAAGTCGCACTCCGCACCGAGTCGACCGGCCCGACCCTCCCTCTGTTCGCGGTGCTGTTCCTGTCGAGCGCGGCGATCCTCGCCGCGGCGATGCTGCCCCTCGCGCTGGGCACGATGGCGGCGAACGGCATCACGGGGAGCCGGGTGCGGGGAACCTTCGCGCTGCTCGGCTTCGGCGCCGTGTTCTTCGCGAACCAGCTCGTCTACTACGTGATGAGCTACGGCACGCCGGGCGGCGCGGACGCATCCCTCGGATGGCTTCCGCTCGCGCTCGGGATCGTGCAGCTCGTGCTGCTGATCGTCGGCGCCGTGGGTGCCGTGCGCGCCGGGATCGCGACGGGAGCTGCGCGGTGGGCGCTGCTGGCGCTGGCCGCGGTCGTCGCGGTGGCGGGCGGGCTCGCGGCGGCGAGCGACGACGTGGCGACCGTCACGATCGCGCTTCTGTCGTCGTGCGTGGCGCAGATCGTCGTCGGCGTGGTGTTCCTCGCTGCGCGTCCGGCCGCGAGCGGCGGTACGGTCTGAGGATGCCCCGCGCGTACCACTCCCCCCGCCGCGAGGCCGAGGCGGCGGCGACGCGGGCCGGCATCGTGGCGGCGGCGGCGAGGCTGTTCATCCGTGACGGCTACGCGGCGACGTCGATGAAGGCGATCGCCGCGGAGGCGGGCGTCTCGGCGCAGACAGTGCAGCTGCACGGCCCCAAGCACGCCCTGCTCGTCGCTGCGTTCGAGACCTCATTCGCCGGCGACGAGGGGGCGCACTCGCTCACCGAGCGTCCCCTCATCGCCGAAATCATGGCAGAGCCGGAGTTCGAGACCGCACTCGAGCGCTATGTCGCGTTCCTCACCGAGGCGAACCGGCGCTCGGCCGCGATCGTGCAGGCGATGATGGCGGCGGCGGATGCGGATGCAGCGGCCCGCGCGGCGTACCTCGAGCTCGAGGAACGCCGCCAACGCGACATGCGGTTGAGCGCGGGCTGGTTCGCGTCCCGCGGCCGCGTCCCGGAGGCGTCGATGGATGTGGCCGCGGATGTGCTGGGGCACCTGACGGGGCCGGCGACGTACCTCCACTTCACGCACGCACGCGGATGGTCCGACGAGCAGTACGCGGCGTGGATCACCACTCAACTCACCCACCTCGCCGAGTCCCTCCCACCCCCCGTTCGTTGAGCGAGCCCCAACCCGCCGTTCGTTGAGCGAGCGCAGCGAGACGAAACGCCCCCAACGTTCGTTGAGCGAGCGCAGCGAGACGAAACGCCCCCACCGCCCCGCAACGCCCCCCAACGCCCCCTGAAGCACGCAGAACTACTCACCCCGCGCCAGATTGCAACACGTCCCCATTCCGCGCGGGATCAGGACAGTATGTGCTTGTCCCCCATTCGGTGGACTGTGTCCAACGAACCGATCACCGTAACATCGCACGCAGAGACGCGCCCCATGAATCCAGATGAATCACCCGACACATCACCGTCACATTCACCTGATAACGTGCGGCCCGTCAGCAAGGCACGACTGATGAAGGGGGAAGATGTGTCGACCGATTTCGAGGTCGACGCGACGACGGAGTCGCGGATAGCGAAGAACGCGTCACCGTCTCTTCCCGACCATTTCCTGCAGCCCAAGACTCCTGCCACCTCACCTCAGCCAATCATTTCGGATGCCGATCGCCGAGCCCTCACAACCGGCCCGGTTCAGACCCACGACCGCACGCCGAAGAACTGGCGCCGCGGCTATCAGCGCCGCCTCTGGGTCAGCGATCTGCTCGCGGTCATCTGGGTGGTCTACGGCACTCAGATCGCGTGGTTCGGCCTCGGCAACGCCCAGGTCACCATCGCGCTCGACCACCGCTGGAGCGACCTCTCCTACTGGGTGTTCTCGGCGGTCCTCGTCATCGCGTGGATGGGAGCCCTCTCGTGGAGCGATTCCCGCAGCCCCCGCGTGTTCGGCACGGGCTCGGCCGAGTACGTGCGCGTCGCGGATTCGAGCCTGCGCCTGTTCGGCGCGGTCGCGATCGTGGCCTTCCTCTTCCAGATCGACCTGGCGCGCGGATTCCTGCTCATCAGCCTTCCGCTCGGCATCCTCGTGCTGCTCACGGTGCGCTGGCTCTGGCGGCAGTGGCTGATCGCGCAGCGGTCTGTGGGCGAGTACGCGGCCCGGGTGCTGCTGGTCGGCTCGGTCGAGTCCGTGGCGAACATCGCTCGTGAGCTCGCTCGCACGCCGAGCGCCGGCTACAAGGTGGTCGGCGCGTGCACGCCCACAGGCAAGGTCGGGGCCCTCGTGCCGGGAACCGAAATCCCGATGATGGGCAGCGTCAACGCGGTCGATCGAGCGATGGAGCGCGCCGGCGCCGACACGGTCGCGGTCACCAGCACCGATGAGCTGCCGCCCACGAAAGTCAAAGAGATCTCCTGGGGGCTGCAAGCCGGCCGCCAGCACCTGGTGCTCGCGCCGAGCATCGTCGATATCGCAGGCCCGCGCCTGCACACCCGCCCCGTCGCCGGACTCCCCCTGATCCACGTCGAGACGCCGCGCTTCAGCAAGGGCCAGCTCTTCCTGAAGCGCGCGGTCGACATCCTCGCGAGCACGATCGGCGTGGTCCTGCTCAGTCCTGTTCTCGCCTTCCTCGCCATGAGCATCCGCCTGTCGTCGGAGGGGCCCGTGCTCTTCCGTCAGACGCGCATCGGACGCGGGGGTCGCGAGTTCACGATGCTCAAGTTCCGTTCGATGGTCACCAACGCCGAGGAGCTGCTCGAGAATCTGCAGCGCCAGCGGCGCGAGGAGGGCATGGACTCGGGCAACGAAGTGCTGTTCAAGATGAAGAACGACCCGCGCGTGACGCCCACCGGGCGCATCATGCGCAAGTTCAGCCTCGACGAACTGCCGCAGCTGTTCAACGTGATCGGCGGCTCGATGTCGCTGGTCGGCCCCCGCCCGCCGCTGCCGAACGAGGTCGAGCAGTACTCCACGCACGTGCACCGCCGCTTCCTCGTGAAGCCCGGCATCACGGGCCTCTGGCAGGTGAGCGGGCGCTCCAGTCTCTCGTGGGAGGAGACCGTGCGTCTCGACCTCTCCTACGTCGAGAACTGGTCGCTGCTCGGCGACTTCGTCATCCTCACCAAGACCGCCAAGGCCGCACTCGCCCCCGGCGAGACGGCGCACTGAGAACACCTACATCTGCCAGTACGCCCGGGCACCCGGGGCCGTCCGTGAAGGAAGACTCATGAAGCTTCGACGAGTGCGACACCGGCTGTTCGAGCTGCTGCGGGGCCCCGAGGAAGCCGCGCGCGCGGCAGGCGTCGTGATCGGCAAGGAGTGTCGAATCCTCTCGAGCATCGCGACGAGCGAGCCGTGGCTCGTGAGTATCGGTGACCGTGTGACGATCACGGGTGGAGTCGTGTTCGCGACACACGACGGCAGTGGCTACCACGTGCGCGACGACCGCGGTCGACGCTATCGTTACGCGCCGATCACCATCGGAAACGACGTTTTCGTCGGACAGAACACTGTGATCCTG
Source organism: Microbacterium neimengense (assembly GCF_054782995.1). Lineage (NCBI taxonomy): Bacteria > Bacillati > Actinomycetota > Actinomycetes > Micrococcales > Microbacteriaceae > Microbacterium > Microbacterium neimengense. The sequence goes on along the minus strand of NZ_BAAGRK010000002.1, from coordinate 15,223 downwards.
CCCGGCGTGCGTATCGGAGACGGCGCGATCGTCGGGGCGGGCTCCGTCCTGACGCGGTCCGTCCCCGCGGGCACCGTGGTCGCGGGCAACCCGGCTCGCGTCATCTCGACTCGGGCGGTGTTCGACGCACGCGTCCTGCAATGGCCGGCTCGCGATGATCAAAAGGGCGCCTCGCTCCGAGCACGGATCGATTCCATCGCCGAGACGCAGCATCGCCCAGAGATGGCCTCCTCCCTGCACGACAGCTAGGCACAACACGCAGGGCGCCGCGGCCCGGTGCAGAATCTGCGGGCCGCGATACTGCCGGAGAAAGAGGAGACGACGGTGCAACTAGTGAGCGACATCGCCTACGGGAAGCTCTTCGGAGCTGTCGACGCGAGTTCGGGAGAGTCTCGCTCACCTCTCGTTCGGTCGTGGCAGCTGTTTCGGCGCGCACGCTTGGCGGACGTCGTCTTTACAAATGAAGGCAAACAGACTCCGCCGGGCCTCGTCCTCCTGGCGCTCCTGCTGTGGTTGACCCGGCAGCGGAAGCTCGTATTATCAGAGTTCCTCCCAGGAACGCGCGGCGGGGTCAAGGGAGGAGTCGTGACAGCGGTATACGGATTCCTGCTCCCCCGCGTCCTGCTCGCTGCACAGGTGATGACCGACTGGGAGCGGGACGACTACGCTGCGCGCTATCGCATCCCCCTCGAGCGTCTCCACGTTATCCCGTTCTACTACTTCGACGACCGCGTCGTGGACGAGCCTGCCGAGTGGCGACCGTCCCACCGAAGCGGGTACCTCTCCACGGGAAAGAACGCCTGTGACTGGACGACGCTGATCGAGGCGGCAGCAGATCAACACTGGCCGCTGACGATCGTGTCGAAGCGGGCGGAGGCGGATGCCATCGAGGAGCGGGCCGCGAGCGCCGGAGTCGCGGTCCGGGCCGATGTTCCCAGGGGTGAGCACGACGAGATGCTGGCCACCTCCGCGTTGCTCATCGTGGCGCTCAAGGAGAAGTCCGTCAGCGCCGGCCATGTCCGGCTCATGACTGCGGCGACGCATGGTACTCCCGTGGTGCTGTCCGCCATCAAGGGGGTCCGCGGTTACGAATCGCTCGCCGCATCGCTCGTCGCACCCGCGAATCCTGCGGCGCTCCGGGCATCCGTGAACGCGCTGATGTCGGATCCCGCTGCGCTCGAAGCGCGGATGCGCGAAGTCCGGGAGTTCGCGCGCCAGCGGCCGTACTCGCGCTACGTGGCGGACGTCGGCGAGATGCTGGAGAAGTCGGCTGCGGAAGCGGCAGCTACCCGCGGCTGACCACGAGGCGGTAGGCCTCGTGCAGCTGTTTGCCGATCACATCCCAATCGCGTGCCCCGAGGTCGGGGGGCCCGGAAGGCGCCGACCGCTGGACGTCGTGAAGCGTCTGGATCAGCTGTGGGCCGTCGAGGTCTCCGTCGAACTGATACACCCACCCCGCTCCCACCTCGCGCGATATGTCCTCGTTGACCGCACTCCTGGGCACCAGCACCGGGCGGTTGTGGCTCAGAGCCAAGAAGAGGGCTCCGGAATTGTGCATGCGCCGGTACGGGAGAACGATGATCTCCGCCGCGAGGATCTCGTCGTCGAGCTCGGCATCGGTGACGTACTGAAGTCGTGCGCTGATTCGATCGTCCGACGCGACCGCCGCACGCACTCCATCACCGCGATCACCCGTCGCGCTCCCGACAATGCGTAATGTCGCGTCCGCTTCTGGTGCGCTGAGGAACGCGTCGAGGAGGGTCTGCACACCCTTGTACGGGCGCACGATGCCGAAGTAGAGAACACGACCCTTCACCGCATCGATGTCTGTGCGATGACCGGTCCTCGGAAGATAATGCGGATGCGGCACCGTCACGGCAGGGGCGCGTCCGGGGACGGGCGTGTGATCGTTCAACCTGATGAACAGGGCCGTGCGACGGTCGATGAGCCGCAGCAGCCGCGACTCCAGCCGCGAGCCCGCTTCGTGCGGATCGATGTTATGCAGAGTGCGGGCGATGGGGATCCCCCGCACCCACAGGACGGCGAGGAGGGTGAGCGTCTTGCCCCATCCCTTGCGCAGGAGCCGTTCCGGCCAGTGGATGTGGAAGACATCGAAGTCCGCCCGCAACGCGCCCTTCCATGTGAACGTTTGCACCTCGACGTCATTGGGCGCGCCCTCGACGAGATGATCGATGAAGCGCGTCTTCCCCGGCTCCCGAGGAGCCATGGAATGCATGACTCTCAGTCTCTTCTTCACGCGCGACCCGCCAAGACCTGCTCCAGACTGTCGAGACTGTTCGAGGGACCGAACCTGTCGAGCCACGGCGTGACGTCCACGGGCAGGATGTGGCGACACTTCTCCACGGCATCCGCGACCGCATGCGGCGAATCGGTGAGGGCGAGCGCACCCGTGATTCCCGGCACGATCGCGTCCGCAACGCCCAGAGCGCTGGAGAGGGCGACCGCGGGAACGCCCACCGCCGCGCACTCGACGAGGACGTTTCCGAACCCCTCGCGGAGCGAGCTCAGGACCACCACCGAGTTCTGCGGAAGATCCGCGCACCAGTTCTCCACCCAGCCTGCAGGCCGGTAGCCGACTCCGAGCTTCGCTGCCAACGCGGTCGTCTGATCAGAGAGAGGCCCGCTGCCGAACGAGACGACGTTCACACGGTAGCCACGATCGCGCAGCACCGCAGCAGCCTCGACGGCGAGCCACGGCTGCTTCTGCACGACCTGACGCGCCGGCATGACGACGGTGATCTCGCTGTCCATGTCGAGCGTGCGCATGACGGGTCGCTCCATCCCTGCAACCTTCGCGGTGGCGGGATTCGGGACAACCGTGCAACGCTCACCGGGAACACCGAACCAGCTCACCAGCTCGGCTGCGACGGGATGCGAGATTGCGATGACCCCATAGGCCCTGCGGTAGACGGTTCTCGCGAGCCTGATCTTGGCTCGATGCGAGAGGCTCGAGCCCGGGATTCCCAGGGAGACCAGGTTCCTCTCGCTGACGAACACCCGGGGTCTGACGGTCTTCGCGAGCGTCATGGTGGCCAGGATCGCGACGAGGTTAGGAAAAGTCTGAAGGGAGAGCACCACGTCGAATCGGCGCTTGCGAACGAGCTTGCGGAGCCGGCCGATCGTCGCGACCAGGCCTCCACCGGCCACTGAGAGAGTCTCGACCTCGATGTCGGGGATGCTGCCGCCGTCGCGACCCGTCGTGGCGATCGTGACCTCGTGGCCCCGCGCCGCCAGTCCGACCGCCCACGTGCGGGCGACGTATTCCGCGCCACCGCCATGCAGCGCGGCGCTGAGAACGAGAACTCTCACCGGGAACCAACTTTCCGAATCCATCGTCGACCGATCTGGCCAAGGTGCAGTGCGACAAGATAGGGGATGCCCACCCTCGTGATCAGCCAGACATCACGGTGGAGTCGCGGCGAACGAGAGCGCAGCGCAGCGAGATCGAGCCCACCCGCAGCTTCTCGAGCGCGCCTGATGCCGTCGACCCGAACGGCCCAGTCCGCGCGGACACGGGTCGGAGTGCGTCCGGATGGGACGACAAGGAACCACGCGGTGAAGTGTTCGAACTGCGCGGAGCGGGGATCGCGGCCCAGCTCCGAGGAGTGGATCCGGCGTGCGAGCGCGTGCGCGTCTCCAAGGTTGCCGAGCTTAGGATCTTTCTTCCTGGTGATCGACCCCTCTCGAACCACGTGGAAGTAGAGCACGTCGGGGATGAACTGGATGCTTCGGCTGCGGCTAACGGCCCGCGCCACTCCCGTGAAATCCGACTGCGAAGACAGCAGATCGAAGGGATCCTCGCCGAGCACCGTGCGGCGGAACAGCTTGTTCCAGAGATAGCCGTTGAGCCCGCCCTCGAGCAGAAGATCCCATGCCGACTCACGATCGACGACGCGCTCCTCGTCGAGGCCGTCGATGATCCGGCCGGGCTTGTCCTTCGCGTAACGCAGATCGGCTCGACAGATCACGATGTCCGCGCCTGAGCGGTCTACCGCTTCGAGGAAACGATCGACGATCCCGGGATCCCAGAGATCGTCATCATCGACGAACCAGACGTAGTCGCGCGTTGCGGCGGCCAGCCCCAGGTTTCGCGCACGGGCGACGCCTCCCGCCGTGGGGCACGGGATGAAGACAAGCGCCGGGTAGTCTGCCACGAAGGCGGCGAGCACATCTGTCGTGCCGTCGGAGGAGCCGTCGTCGACAAGGATCACCTCGCATCCTCTGTCCACCAGCGGAGCGATTCTCTGAAGCAGTTCAGAGAGATGCGCCCGCGAGTTGTGCACCGGCGCGATCACGCTCAGGGCGCTCGCCGTGCCGCTCATGTACTCACGGCCCGCTCGACACGACGCGAGGCGGCGACGAGGAGGTCCTGTTGGCTCAGCTGGTCCGCCGCGGGGGCCAAGGCGAGTCCCCTCTCCTCGAGGTTTCGAGCGATCTGGAGCTGATGATCGTCGACGTGCTCTCCGCGGTGCGCACGACGAGGCACGAGCACCGGGAAGATGCCCATATCGAGGAGTTTGAGGGCAGTCCCCACACCGGCATGGGTCACGACCACGTCTGCGGCTGCGGCTTCCGCCTCGAAGTCGTCCGCCGACATGTACGTGCGCACGTCACCGGGCAGATCGTCGCGTGTCGTCTCACCCAACTGCCAGTGGAACTCCGCATCCGGCGCGACTCGCTTCATCTGATCGACCAGCTGATCGAAGCGATAGGGCTTGATCGTCCCCAAGGTGACGAACACCCGCAACGGCTCCGAGGACGTGCGTTCGGCGGCCGCAGCCCCGAAGTCGTCGAGGACGGAGAACGCGTGCTTCCATCGGGAAGAAGCCCACTGCGGATGCTGCGTGAACAGCCGCACTCCCGGCAGAGCCGACATCAGGCGCCCCGTGAGTGAAGGACCTTCGAACCGTGACACGCTCTCGATGTAAACGACCTTCTTACGGCGAACGAGAGCACGGGGCAGAATCGGCAAAGCGGCAGCCGCCCCGGTGCTGATGGCGACATCAAACTCCTCCTCACGGAGCAGTCTGCGCGCGATGCGACCTGACCGTGCGACCGCGCGGAAGTCGCGAGGAGCGATGTACGGCAGGTAGACGACACGCTGCCCCTTGAGCAGCGACTTGGACTGCTCCGATTCAAAGGTCACCCACAACGGGTCGGCGGCCAGGCCGAGCTGCGGCGCGAGCCGGTGAAGTTGCGCGAGGTGCCCTCCCGTCGACGCCACGAGGATCGCTCGTGCCCCGTGGATCTCGGGAATCAGAGGCGAATCAGCCATTTCCGGGCACCTTTCCCGCGAGGCGGCTCCACTCGATCTCGAGGAGCTCCCGAACCTTGTCGGGCGAGTAGTTCTGTTCGATGCGACGGCGAGATGCCGTCCCCGACTCCTCCAGCACGGTCGGCTGCGCGATCAACCCCTGAATCGCCGCGGCAAGCGCATCGACGTTTCCTACCTCCACCAACGTGCCCACACCCCCCACGAGCTCTTCGATCTGGCCGACCGGAGTGGCGACGACCGCGCAACCACGCGCCATGCTCTCCAGGAGGAACATTGGCATTGCTTCGTTGCGCGAAGGTAACACCGCGATTGCCGCTCGCGATTGCAAGGAGAGTAGTTCTGCGTGAGGGATGGCACCCATGCTGACGACACCTGGGATCTCTATGTCGCTACGCGCGAATCCGGGGTGAAGGGGTCCAGCGAGAACCAACGCCCAGTCAGCCCGCCCCTCACCGAGTTGCGCCCAGGCGGCGAGAAGAACATCGGCGCCCTTGCGCTCGCCAATTTCGCCACCGAAGAGCACCGTCCGCTCTTTCGGGCCGAACGCCGGGGGCAGGTCGACAACGTTGGAAAGCTGAACGATCCGCGTGGACGCTGTTGCGAGCGCGGACTGCAGAATTCGCCGGGTCTCGTCGGTGAGTACGAAGATCACATCGGCCCGCCCGCACACAGCTCTCACGAGACGCGGGTAGCCGCGACTGAAGTCAGGGAACTGGCTTCCGTGAAGGTGAATTCCCACACCGTGCCCGAGCCACCGGGACCAGACCACCAGCGAGCCTTCACGAACGAACGAGCCCTTCGCCGACATGTGCACAAGTACGGCCGACCGACCGAACCTCATTCGAACAAGGAGCAGTCGGAGGGCGGCCGTCACCCACAGAAGCGGCGCCGCCCAGTCCCTCCGACCACGCGTCGACAGGATGCCGATCGTCTGGTGCCCTTCGATCCGCCATCCCAGATACTGGTTGACGACCTGCGCGATTCCGCCGGGTCTGTCCCCGAGCACTCCGACGTGCGCGATGACCGCGCCCCCCTTGCGGCTCATTTCCGCTGCCTCTCCTCCGCCGTGACCGTGGTCCCGCTACCGACCCGTGCAGCGCCGCTACCGATCGCAATCACCAGCACCATGCCGCACAGAATCAGCGCAGACCGCCGGTCGTCGAAGTAGTTGTAACCGCTGACCGCAACCAGGAAAGCGGCGAGCCCGGCAACAGCCGCCACCCGGTACGACGCGATCGCCCGCGCAAACCCAACTGCGAAGAGCGCCACGATCAGCACGAGGCCAGGGACGCCCACACTTACCAGCGCCTGAAGCGGGGAGAGCTCGATCGGCAGCGTCGAGCCCGCGAGCGTTGCGGCGAGGGACGACGTACCGGCACCATTCCCCAGGAATCCGGACTTCTCCGCAAGCGAAAATGCGAGCTCGAACCCCTGAGTCCTCGCGGCGGAGGAGCCATCGGCCTCATCGGATGCCCATCGATCGAGAAGCGGAGTGAGCGTGAGGAGCGCTGCTCCCGCGGAAAGCAGAAGCGCAAGTCCCAATGCTCGCCCTCGACGGGATCGCCCGGGACGCATGACGACCATCGCCAACGCGAGCAGGATCCCCACGACCACCGCGACGAGTGAGCTTCGCGATGACGTGACGAGCACTCCGCCGAGGGCGATGAACGCTGTCAGCAAGGTCGCCAATCGGTGCCCTTCCAACCACCTGCCGAACGCGAGGAGAGTGCCGACCGCGAGGAAGGTACCGAACAGCAGCGGGTGCCCGAAGGGGCCTTCGGATCGGTAGACCGACCAGTGCTGAGAAGACTGCGCTCCCAGGGCCCAGTAAAGGAAGTTCGCACGCAGAATGAACTCGATGATGGCGTAAACACCCAACACCCCGGCGAGGACGATCCAGGTCACCTCGAGCGTCTTCGCTTCTTTCGATACGTCTGACACGAGGAGCGGAACGACGACGACGGGAAGGAACGCAAGCAGCCACCCCGTGCTGCTGACTCCGAGGTCGCCGATCTGCGTCAGCAGGAGAAGCCAGATCGCCAGCGCGATCGCAAGCACGGGAACGCTCGGCGCAGCCCGAGCGGGACGCTCGCCGACTCCCGACTGACGGGCACTTCGCTGAATGTGTCCCAGGCCGCTCGCCGCACGTCGGAGCAGCCAGACGATGAGAATGATGCTCGCCGTCCCGATCGGCAATCCCGTCGGAACGAACTGCGCGATACCGATGCCGTAGAGCGCGAAGGCGAATGCGGGAAGGACGTGGACCGGCATCCGCAGCAGCGCGAACACCAGCAGCGCCGCGAACGGCACCACGATGAGGTAGCGGGTTGGAGTGGCAGCCATCGTTGGCAGCGTCAGGGCGACCACGATCAGCGAAAGCACCGCACCCACCAGCACCCATGCGCCGACGGGCGTCCGTGTGACCGATGCGCTCATAGCCCCACCCTACGATTTCGCGATTCGCGGCTCGCGGTAGCCTGCAGCTCGCTCATGATCGCCCGCCACGAAAGAACCGCGCGGTGTCAAGGATGGCGCGGACATCGCGCCGGTAGGCCGGTATGAGCACGAAACAGGCAGCCATTGCCGCAGCGAATGCGAGCACGCCCAGAGCGAGCGGGACGATGGGGGCCACATCCTGCGGCACAAGGAGGGCACCCAGCCAGGACACCACACCTGCGACGGCGTAGATGGCGAAGGCGCGCGCACCATTCGTGAGCATGGCCAGCACCGGTGCATCCGACACTCGCGCAAGCCACCACAGAGTCGCAGGCCAAAGGAGCAAGCTCACCACGGAGAATGCGAGCCCCACGCCTGTGGGTCCGCCAACGAGTGCGCCGATGATCACTGCGACGACGACGAGCGGGCGTGTGATCAGCGAGAACCACAGGTAGCTCACTGTGAGCCCCTTGGACAGGAAGACCCAGTAGCAGGCGTAGTTTGCCATCGAGGCGAGTCCACCCGCTGCAAGCGACTGGAAGATCGGGACGGAATCCGTCCACTGCGGGCCCAGCACGAGCTCGAAGAGGGGCATCGCCTGGGCAGCAGTGAGCGAGAGAATGATCGCCACGGCGTGAAGGAGGATGGTCTGACCGCGAAGCAGGAAGGCCGTGTATCGATCCGCGTCGTCATTCAGGCGGGACAGCACCGGCAACGCCACTCGAGTGGACGGCGCCTGGAACTGATTGAGGGGCAGCATCAACACCTGGTAAGCGCGGTTGTAGTAGCCGACGGCGACCGGCCCGAGCGTCACTCCCAGCACGACCGAATCGACGTTCTTGCTCGCGTATCCGAGCAGCTGCGAGCCGGCGACTCCGACTCCGAATCGGAAGAACTGTCGCATCGCTACATGCCTGCTGTACCAGCGTGGTACCCATCGCCCAGCAGCCACGACACCCACGAGCCCCAACACGGTCTGCGACACCGTCATCACGACGAGCGCCCAATATCCTCCACCGATGGCCGCGATGCCGATCGCCGCCGCGACCGAGATGACCTGCGCGGCCGTATCCACCACGGCGAGGACGCCGAACTTGAGACGGCGGTTCAAATCCGCGCGGTGTTGCGTCGCCAAGCCGTTGATGACGAACGTCGAAGCACACGCGGCCATCACCGCGGACACCGCCGGGTCTCCGTACAGGCTCGCGACCAGAGGGCTGCACGCGACCGCGACGAGAGCGAGGATGAGGCCGATCGAGGAGTTGATCCAGAACAGATTGCTGCGCTGGCCGAGCGAGATGTTCTTGGCCTGGATCGACGCGGAAGAAAGACCGAAATCCCGGAACACCTCGCCGATACCCACGATGGCCGTGACCATGGCGACCAACCCGAAATCAGCGGGTCCCAGCAGCCGCGCCAAGACCACAAGGCTGACCATCTGGATAACGACCCGCAGGATCTGCCCGGCTGCGGTGACCGCCGCGCCGCGTGATGCGCTGCCGCCCAGGCTCTCTGTCGTCATCGTTTGACTGCCGAGCGCCGAACTCGTGCGATCCTCTTCGCCCATGCCGGAGCGCTGCGCTTGGCAGCGCCGACGGCGCCCGCGAGGTTCTGACGCCAGAAGGGCGCCGCAAGCCGGAGCAGCCGATAGCCCCGGTAGGTCGGGATCCTCTTGCCCGCGAGAAGACGACCCAGAAGTCGCCCCGCGAGTTGCTGCTTACGTTTGACCTGCAGCGGCTGGATTGCGGCGACGCGGTCCAGATCCAGTCGGGCGAGCGCGACGATCCCCGCCAACGCCGCCTCCTCCAGCAGTTTCGCGCCCCTTGGGGTCCGCGCAATCACGACGCTGTTCCCGTCCGCGTTCTCGAACACAGGAAAGCCTCGTTCATCGGCATTCCAGTAGTCGCCGACGGCGATATCTGCGTGCCCACCGGTACCGTCCGGGCATAGCTTGCACCGCCATTGGACGGTCTTGCCCAAGTGGGCACCCCAGGACTGTTCGTACGAGAGTCTTCCCACGTTGCCGTCGCGGTCGGTGGCCACGAAGTTGCCGGGCCATCCCTCACCGCGATAGCGAAGGGACTCGAGGCGGTCGACGTTGACGCCGAGCTTCTCGATGAGCGCCGTCGTCGCGTCCTGAGAGGGAACGCCGGCACAGAAGAAGGACAGCAGCACCGGCCGTTCCTCGACTCCGCTGGCATCCAGCCACTGGGAGGCCGCCGACACCTCGCATGGCTTGCCCACGAGCGCGGTGGCGGGGTCCAACCGCGCCTGCCCCGCCAGGGCGGCCACGGGCGAATAGCGCGAACCCGCCGCAGACAGGACGTCTTCGCGCCGCATGATCTGAACAGGCACGGCTCTCGACGGGCTGGAGGCAGATGCGCGCACCGCCGACACGGCCCTCACCTCTCCCGTTTCGAGGAGGTAGGCCGACAATGCGGTCAGGACACCGCCGCTGCTGCCCCGATCACGCATCTCGGGATCGAGCGCGAATCCCTCGTACGCCTCGACGTACACGCCGAAGGTGGGATGCGTCCGCAGGCCGCGAGACGACGGGGCCGCGAGACGTGCCCCCGGGCACACCTTCTCGAAGAGCTTCGCTTCGGCACGGGGCGACGTGTCGGCGCGCTGCCCCACCACCGGCCGCGCGTATCCGCCGTCGATTCGCATGCTCACGCGCGCGGACACCAGTGCGCAGCCACCGCATCCGCTGCAGTTGTCGTTGTCGACAACGCGGCGAACGGCGTTCTCCAGCTGATCAGCCACCCGTGCTCCCCACCGCTGAACGACGCCTCCTCGCGATGCGAAGGCCGGATACGGCGCCCCTCACCACCGAGCTCGTCGCCCGAGCCCAGTCCCTGACGCTCCGCGGGTTGGACCGCCGACACAGCCGCCACGAGTACGCGGGGGTACGAAGTAGGACAGTCGCCCAGCGCCGCGGCGGTTGGCCGCTGAGCGCGAAGATGAGCCGATTGCGACTGTTGTAGTAGAGGTACGCCTGCGACTTGCCGGCATGCGCTCCGGTTTGCGTCCCACCGACGGCATGGACCGCGACCGCATCGTCGAGCACCTCGAGCCGTCCACCGAGCTTCTTCCACCGATCGCTCAGATCGACGTCCTCCCAATAGAGGAAGTACGTCTCGTCGAAGCCTCCGAGTGAACGCCAGGCATCCGCATCGATGGCCAAGCAGGCGCCAGTCAGCCAGTCACGAGCACCCAATGCGTGGCGGACGATCCCGCGCGCCGGGTCCAGATAGCCACCCCCGAACCAGATTCCGCCCCGCGAGTCGAGCACCTTGGGGGCGATGATCCGATCCGGTGATGCGCTCGCGATGAGCGTGCGTGCACTGTCCGGCGAAAGCAGAGCGTCGGGATTGAGAAGCAGAAGCACCTCGGCGCCGTTTTCGAGCGCGAATTCGGCTCCCCTGTTGACAGCCGCGCCGAACCCGATGTTCGCCCCGCTGACGATCAATCGCCATCCCTCGGCGTCGGCGAGCCGACTGATGTGTGCAGCCTCCTCAGGATCCGTCGAGTTGTCCACCACGACGATCGAAGCCAATCCCGACAGACCCGAGCCCGCGAGATTCTCTTCCAGGAGAGACCCCGAGTTGTAACTCACCACGATCAACGCAGCCGGCCGCTGGGAGCTCACGTCAACTCGCCTTCAGAAGCGATCTCAGCGCCTCGGTGGCTGTGGCTCGCTTGTCCGCCGCGACGCCAAGTGTCTTCTGCAACTCATCGAGGGGGAGGTCTCCGCCGGCAATCCGCTCGATCGTTGACTGCGCAGGCCGCGGGGCGGTGCGAAGGTCAACGGTCTCGCTCCACTTGACATCCTCCAGGAGCGGCTGGAACTTGCGGGAGTACGCCCACGGGATCGCCGGGGTTCCCACCGACAATGCGTTCAAACACGCATGCATCCGGGAGCCCAGCACCCAGTGAGCGCTCGCGACCGCCGTTCTGGCGTCTGAGAGACTCTGGGGCACGATCGTTTCGATATCGGAAAATCGCCGGGTCAGCTCGTCGAGCGGGACCATGTCGTTGTCCGCTGTCGAGTTCTCCAGGACGTGGGGCAGGAGCGATACCGTCCGGCCGCGCTCTCGGAGCCCTTCGATCAGATCGATGACCGACTGCCGGTAGCTCGCCGCATCCAGATGCGAGTTCTCGCGCCACAACAGCCCGGAGACGTTCACCATCACGTCGCGCGTCTTCTGCGCTTGGACCACAGGGAGCGAGAAGACGAGATCGGTGGCGCGCACGACATCGCGGCGCCCAAGCTCGGCAGCGTGATTGGTACTCACTCCGTCACGTGACATGACAATGTCCGCTCGGCGCAGCACTCGGCTCGCCAGCATCCGGTGAGCTCGCCCGGTGAAGGGGCCAATGGTCTGTGGGAGGAGAACGAGCGGGATCCCCAGCCGCCGCGCCGTGAGCTGCGTGTAGGTGATACGTGCCAGCCGATTGCGGCCGTAGATGTCCGTGAAGGAATCCCCGGCGCCGGTATCGAAGACGGCATCGAACTGGCGGAGCCACTGCTTGATCGGCCCGCGCGGTCTACCGATGTCCTTCTTCACGAGGTCCAACGAAACGCGGAATCCCTCTGGGTTCGGGCCGAGATCCTGGAAGACGACCTCCGTCCCGGGGCCAAAGACATTGCGCGCCAGAGCCTCAGCACCCTCGGCGAGAACACGCACTCCCAGGTTCGCCGAACGCCCATCCGCCCACAGAACAAGTACTCGCATGCCACTCCCCCTACATTCCTGGGCAGCGGCGCCCGAGCCAGTAGCACGCATGTTACCCGACAGCATTCCGTGGTTGCGCACCGGTCCTGACACCGAATAGCCGGAGAGCGCGTGGCTCGAACGGAGATTACGGAGAACTGTCATGAGCGTCATGTGCGTGACACACGCATCTGGTAAGCATCAATGAGCCAGAACGACGAGCTCAGTTGGGGAGAACCGTGAAGCTGTCTGTCATCGGATGTGGATACCTCGGCGCCGTTCATGCGGCGGCGATGGCGTCGATCGGCCACGAAGTGGTCGGAATCGACGTCGACCAGCGCAAGATCGACGCGTTGTCGAAGGGAGAGGCGCCGTTCTTCGAGCCCGGACTGCAAGAGATCCTCTCCGAGGGCATCGCCTCCGGAAACCTGAGCTTCACGACAGACATGGCGGCCGCGCACGGGGCGAAGGTTCACTTCGTCGGCGTGGGAACTCCTCAGCAGAAGGACGGCTACGCGGCCGACCTCACATACGTGAATGCCGCCGTCGACGGCCTGCTGCCCTATCTCTCCGAAGGCGACATCGTGGCGGGCAAGTCCACAGTGCCGGTAGGCACGGCCACTGGGCTCGCGCCGCGGGTGACAGCCACGGGCGCGACGCTGGTGTGGAACCCCGAGTTTCTCCGCGAGGGCTTCGCAGTGCAGGACACGGTCGACCCCGACCGCCTCGTCGCAGGCGTGCCGGCCGGTGACGAAGGCGAGCGCGCCGCTTCCGTCCTGCGCGAGGTCTACCACCCCTCCGTCGCCAAGGGGACGCCGTTCATCGTCACCGATTACGCGACGGCCGAGTTGGTGAAGGTGTCGGCGAACGCGTTCCTCGCCACCAAGATCAGCTTCATCAACGCCATGGCGGAGATCGCCGAGGTGACAGGTGCCGACGTGACCCAGCTTGCGGACGCCATCGGACACGACGCCCGAATCGGACGTCGCTTCCTCGGTGCCGGCATCGGCTTCGGCGGCGGCTGCCTCCCGAAGGACATCCGCGCGTTCAGCGCGCGTGCCGAAGAACTCGGCCGCGGTGAATCGGTGGCGTTCCTCCGCCAGGTGGATGAGATCAACCTGCGCCGCCGTGAGCGTGCTGTCCAGCTCGTCGTCGAGGGTCTCGGCGGCTCCGTCTTCAAGAAGAACGTCACCGTGCTGGGCGCGGCTTTCAAGCCGCATTCCGACGACATCCGCGACTCTCCTGCCCTCGACGTCGCGGTCCGCCTGCACGGCCTCGGAGCCTGGGTGACGGTGACCGACCCGGCGGCGATCGAGAACGCACGTCGTGTACACCCGCAACTGAACTACGTCGAAGACCGCGACGAGGCCTTGCGCGGCGCCGATGCGGTCATCATGGTGACCGAGTGGGACGAGTACCGCCGCGAGCTCGACCCGGAGCACGCGTCGACGCTCGCCGCAGGCCGGGTCGTTGTTGATGGCCGCAACGGCCTCGACGCCGCTGCGTGGCGAGCCGCCGGGTGGACCTACCTGGGTATGGGGCGCCCGTGAGGAATTCTCTCGACTGACCAAAGCTGCTCACGCAAACGCCAGCACTCGGAGAGCGGTTTGGGCCGCTCCGTCCGATGAGAGACACAGCGGCCCAGACAGGGAGGGTAAGCACATGCGCGGAATAGTCCTTGCCGGAGGATCGGGGACGCGGTTGCACCCGATCACGCTGGGAGTGTCCAAGCAGTTGATCCCGGTGTACGACAAGCCGATGGTCTATTACCCGCTGTCGACGTTGATGCTCGCTGGTATCACGGACATTCTCATCGTCACGACCCCGCATGACGCTCCATTCTTCGAGCGCTTGCTGGGCGATGGGTCGCAGTTCGGTGTGTCGATCACCTTCGCCGTGCAGCCGTCTCCTGACGGGTTGGCACAGGCGTTCACGATCGGCGCCGACTTCATCGGTGACGACAAGGTTGCTCTCGTCCTCGGTGACAACCTGCTCTACGGACCGGGTCTCGGCACACAGTTGAAGCGCTACACGAATGTCGACGGCGGGGCTGTGTTCGCATACTGGGTCGCGGAGCCCCGTGCGTACGGCGTCGTGGAATTCGACTCTGAAGGCAAAGCCGTATCACTGGAAGAGAAGCCTGCCGAACCGAAGAGCAACTACGCGGTTCCCGGACTCTACTTCTACGACAACGACGTGATCGAAATCGCGCGCTCCCTCGTTCCCTCGCCACGGGGCGAGTATGAGATCACCGACGTGAACCGCGAGTACCTCGAACGCGGCAAACTGCAGGTCGAAGTCCTTCCCCGCGGCACTGCCTGGCTCGACACCGGCACATTCGACCAGATGACCGACGCCGCCGATTACGTCCGCACGATGGAACGTCGCACCGGGTTGCGCATCGGAGTTCCCGAGGAGGTGGCATGGCGTCAAGGCTTTCTCACCGACGATGAACTCCGGGAGCGAGCCGAAAAGCTCGTCAAATCCGGCTACGGCGCCTACCTGCTCGAAACCCTGGAAAGGGGACGTTGATGTCCAAGCTCCTCGTGACCGGTGGTGCCGGGTTCATTGGTTCGAATTTCGTGCACCATGTGGTGGGGAACACGGATCACGAGGTGATCGTGCTCGACAAGCTCACCTACGCGGGTAACGAGGCATCTCTCGCGGGGCTTCCCGAGGATCGGGTGCGTCTGGTCGTGGGCGATATCGCCGACGCGGCGCTGGTCGATGAGTTGTTCTCCCAGGTGGATGCGGTGGTGCATTACGCGGCCGA
>NZ_BAAGRK010000001.1:0-326723 GCF_054782995.1 Microbacterium neimengense | reverse complement strand
AATCTCACCCAGCCGAAGCTGGAACGAGGTTATTTGGCATTTGACAAGTGCACGCTGTTGAGTTCTCAAGGAACGGATGCTCCCACCATCGGACCTCTCGGTCGTCACCATGGGGCAACTATTCGTTTCTCCCGACTCGGCGTCAGATCGGCGCTTCGCTCTTGACAGAGCAGTGGTCCCAAGATCTGGCTCGTGGAGTTCGGGATCCTCATCCTACTCGCATCTGCGACAAGATCTCAAGTCGAGATCTTCAGGATGAGGGGTGGTTCTCCGCTTGAGGGGGCGCCGGGCCTCTCGGCCTCTCCGCTCTTCCCTGTGGGGCGAACAAGTAATAAGTTACGTGGGTTCCGGGCGTCTGCCAACTCGAGCACGCACCCCGGGCGTGTCGCGCGTCTTTCCGCGGTTGCCGACGGGGATCACGCCTCCGTCAGGTACTCGATCGCCGCCGAGCGGAACACCCGCGATCCGGGTGCGTTGAAGTGGTGCCGGTCCGGGATCTCCAGGAACGTTCCGCGCGGCGCGGCGGCCGCCAGCGCGCGGGACCCCTCGATGATCGCGTCCTGCGTTCCCGTGGCGAACAGCACCGGCTGCGTCGGCGCCAGCGCGGGGTCGGGGTCCGCGGTCCCCGATGAGCGCAGTCCCTGCGCGATGGCCCAGAGCGCGCGGAGATCATTGCCCGGCACCCGCTCGGTGAGGGCGATGTAGTTCTGGGTGACGCGGTCGGTGACCGGTGTCCCGTCCTGGATGAGGGCACTCACCTGCTCCAGGTCCAGGCGCGCGAGCGGGACCCCGTCGGGAACACCGCCCAGCACTCCGCGCAGAACACGCTCGGGGAGATCGCGGAGCACCTCCCACCCCACGCGGGCGCCCAGGGAGTAGCCCACGTAGACCGCATCGTCGATCAGGTACGTGTCCATCACGGCCTCGACATCACGGGCGAGCTCGCGCAGGTCGTAGTCACGGGCTTCGTGCGGCTTGTCACTCGCGCCGTGACCGCGCTGATCCAGGCCGACGACGCGGAACCCCGCGCGCTGCAGATCCCGCACCCATCCGGTGCTCACCCAGTTGTCCCGCGTGCTCGAGGCGAAGCCGTGCACCACCACCGCGGTCGGCGCGTCCGACTCCCCCCAGGAGTACGTGGCGATGCGATGGCCCTCCCCCACCATCACGTAGCGGGGCTCGGGCATCTCGGTCAGGGCGGGCAGCGCAGCGGTCACCCCTCGATTCTGCTCCTCATCGCGCCGCGACGCCGCGAGATCGGCGCCAGACGACGACCGCGCAGAGCACGAACGTGCCCGCGGCCCACATCGCGCAGGCCGGCGGCAGCACGCGGTAGGCCAGATGGGCGAAGGTGAACTCGGCCGTGAGGGGACCGTAGACCGCGAGCCCGATCGCCCAGGCCGTCACGAGGAAGAGGGGAAGAGCAGCGATCCACACGACGCCCACCCATCGCGGGGTCCGCGACGGGTGGGGGACACGCGGTCGAGCCCGCAACCACAGCAGTGCCCACACCGCGATGATCGCGAGGCCGATCACGCTGGAGCCGTGCTGGAGCCACTTGATGCCGGCGAGGGGCCCCCAGGGCTCCTCGAGCGCCGGGAAGATGTCCGAGCCCAGCCGCCCCTCGTGCGTGAACGCGTCCCAGGCGATGTGGCTGGCGACGCCGACCGCGAGCGAGGCGACCAGCAGCAGGACCGTGCCCGCGGACGCGCCGAACGTCTCCCGCCAGATGGTACGCACCGGCGCATCCCACGCGGCGGGCAGGCGCTCCGCGAGCGGTCCTGGCGCGAGCTCCCGTGCGGCCGGACGCAGCAGTGCCCGCCACAGCAGCAAGAGCGCGAGCGCCACGAGCGTGGTCACCGGGAGCCATCGGAGGTCATGCGTGAGCCCGTAGGTCACGGGGAGCCCTCTCACGAACAGCGGCAGATCCGGTGTCATCGCCCCCACCGCGATCGCGGCGGGAACGAGCGGCGTTCGCACGAACGGCAACGCCACGACCGCGTGGCTCGGGGTGAACGGCATGGGTCAGCCTCGCGGAACGAGTCCCGCGAGTGTCTTCTTGCCGCGGCGGATGATCGATACGCCGCCGGGAAGGCCGGCACGAATCGTCACCGACTCGTCGGCGACGCGTTCGCCGTCGAGGCTCACTCCGCCCTGCGCGACGGCGCGCCGCGCCTCGCTCAACGAGGAGACGAGCCCCGTAGCTACAAGGGCCTGCGCCACGGTCATGTCCGGCTCGATCGCAGCGTTCGGCAGTTCGTCGATCGCCGCGCGCAGCGTCGACGCATCCAGCGCGGTCAGATCGCCCTGTCCGAACAGCGCCTCGGATGCGGCGACGACCGCCTCCGCCGCCTCGAGCCCGTGCACGAGCGCCGTGACCTCCAGCGCGAGGCGCTTCTGCGCCGCCCGGCGGAACGGCTCTGCCTGCACCTGCTCGGCGTAGCGGTCGATCTCCTCGCGAGTGAGAAACGTGAAGACCTTCAGCCGGTCGACCACGTCGGCGTCGTCGGTGTTCAGCCAGAACTGGTACATCCGGTACGGGCTGCACATCTCGGCATCCAGCCAGACCGCGTTGCCCTCGCTCTTACCGAACTTCGTGCCGTCGCTGTTGGTGATCAGCGGGGTTCCGATCGCGTGGACCGAGACTCCCTCCACACGGTGGATGAGGTCGGTGCCGCTGGTGAGGTTGCCCCACTGGTCGGATCCGCCGGTCTGCAGCACGCAGCCGTACTGGCGGTGCAGCTCCAGGTAGTCGAGCCCCTGCAGGATCTGGTAACTGAACTCGGTGTAGCTGATGCCCGCCTCGGAGTTCAGGCGTGCGCTGACCGCATCCTTCTTGAGCATCGTGCCGACGCGGAAGTGCTTGCCGACCTCGCGCAAGAAGTCGATCGCCGACAGCGGTGCGGTCCAGTCGAGGTTGTTGACGATCCGCGCGGCGTTCTCGCCCTCGAAACTGAGGAAGCGCTCGACCTGTGCGCGCAGGCGCAGGACCCACTCCTCGACAGTCTCGCGGGTGTTCAGCGTGCGCTCGGCCGACGGACGCGGGTCTCCGATGAGCCCGGTGGATCCTCCGACGAGCCCGAGCGGACGATGGCCGGCGAGCTGCAGCCGGCGCATCACGATCAGCTGCACGAGGTTGCCGAGGTGCAGGCTCGGTGCCGTGGGGTCGAAACCGCAGTAATACGTGATCGGCCCCTCGCCCAGCACGGCGCGCAGCGCCTCGGGATCGGTGGACACATGCACGGAGCCGCGCCAGACCAGTTCGTCCCACACGTTCGAGAACGCGGGGTCGTTGGCGGGGGCGGTCGCGCTCACGACGGGCGTAGACACGCCTGCCAGCGTAGCAACTGGCCGGGGCTGCGCCGCCCCTCGGCGCGGGAGCACGGCACGAGTCGGAGGCGACTGGAACACTGACTCCATGTTCACCCTCTCTCCCGAGCTGATCGTCGCCGGTGTCACGAGCCTCGCGCTGCTGCTCGCCCTGTCGGTGGCCCTGATCCTGGTGCTCGTCGCCCGCCGTCGTTCCGCGGACGTCGCCCTCGCCGTGGCCACGGGGCTCGTGCTCGTGGGACTGGTGAGCGTCGTCGTGCTCCCGGTGGAGATCCCCCTGGTCATCGGACTCCCCCTCGCTCTGCTCGGAACGGCCCTCGCGATGACCGGGGGCGACCCGCTGACGCGTCGCATCCTCGACATCGCCACACACGGTCAGGTTCGCGAAGGGGACGCGGGCGGCATCCTCGTCTTCCGATCGCGCACCGGCGACGGTGCGGAGCCGGCGCTCGAGGAAGTGCTGCGAGGAGGCACCACGATCGGCTACCTCGAGCGGCTCGCTGTCGCGCTGTCGTTGCTGGCGGGGTTCCCCGAGGCCGTCGCCGTCGTCGTCGCGATCAAGGGCATCGGCCGCTTCTCCGAACTCGCGACCTCCGCTGCGCGCGAGCGCTTCATCGTCGGAACGCTCGCCAGCCTGCTGTGGGCAGGTGTGGTCGGCGCACTCGTGCGCCTGGCGATCTTCTGAGGCGTCTCACCGCCACTGCGCGAAGCCCTCGACGAGTCCTGCGGCCCCGGACGCGGTCAGCAGCTGCGACACGGCGGACTGCGTGATCTGCTCGCGCTCCGCCAGCTCCCGCTGCGTGAGCCCCATGCATCGTCCGTAGACCAGACGTCGCGCGCGCTCGCCCATCGCACTCACGAGTTCGTCTCGGGCCCAGACGTACGCGTTCGCCAGACGCACCTGCTCACGCACCGCCACGTCCTCGTCCTCCGCGGCCTCGATCCAGGTGCGCACCGCCGGCATCGCGCGCACCTGCTTGGCGTGCAGGGCGTCGATCGCGGCACGGGCCGCCCACCACGCCGGCCCCTCCGCCAGCTCGCCCGCGGCCGCTTCCACGGTGTACACCTCGCCGACACCGACCCCGAAGCGACACTCGAGGCCGTCCGGGAGCGCCAGCGTGATCAGCAGGATGCCTGCCAGAGCCGCGCCGAGGTCCGGGTACTCGCCCTGGAACTCGTCGCCGACGGTCGCGCTCAGCATCCGGTCCGCCAGAGGCAAGTCGGCTTCGACCGAGGCGAAGACGGTCTCGATCCTCCGCTGCGCCCCGGTGCGGTCCGGGAGCGCGCGCGATCCGACGATGTCTGCGGTCACGACCGTTGCCATGCCCGCAACTATAAGCCAATAGCTAATTAATCGCCACAATAAGCATTTAGCTTATTTCACCCGAATCGGCCGTTCACGTAGTCGAAGGTGCGCGGGTCGAGCGGATCGGCGAACATCGCCTCCGTCTCGCCGTGCTCCACGATATGCCCGGGCTGCCCCTGCGACGCCAGGAAGAAGGCGCACTGGTCCGAGACGCGCTGCGCCTGCTGCATGTTATGAGTGACGATCACGATCGTCACCTCCTGAGCGAGCTCCAGCATCGTCTCCTCGATCACACGCGTCGAGGTCGGGTCCAACGCCGAGCAGGGCTCGTCCATGAGCAGGACACGCGGGCGCACCGCCAGCGAGCGCGCGATGCAGAGTCGCTGCTGCTGGCCGCCCGAGAGCCCGCCGCCGGGTGAGCGCAGCCGGTCCTTCAGCTCGGACCAGAGACCGGCCTTGGTCAGGCAGGTCTCCACGAGATAGTCCTTACGTTCGCGATCGGCGCGGATCCCCGTGAGCGCGAGCCCCGCAAGCACGTTGTCGTAGATGGACATCGCGGGGAAAGGGTTCGGTTTCTGGAACACCATTCCGATGCGCTTGCGCGCCTCGACCACCGGGAGTGTCGGCTCATAGATGTCGTCGCCGTCCAGGAGCACCTCCCCCGCGAGCGATGCGGAGGGAACCAGCTCGTGCATGCGGTTCAGAATGCGCAGGAAGGTCGATTTCCCGCATCCCGACGGGCCGATCAACGCGGTGATCCGTCCGGCGGGCATCGTCAGCGAGACGTCCTGCAGCACCTGATGCTCGCCGAACCATGCGGAGATCAGGCGGGCGTCGAGCTGCGCGGGGTCGGCGAACGCACCGGCCGCGAGCCGGGCGTCGGCGAACTCGAGACGCTCGCCCGTCGCGGCCGCGCCCCCGGTGAAGACGATCGCCGAGGGTGCGGGAGCCGCCGCGTTTCCTCGACCGAGCGCGCGGCCGAGGAAACGCGGCCGTTGACGCTGATCGCGACGGGATGCGGGGATCACCTCAGCGGCGAGGACGGAGTCACGGACCACCTCGGTGACCGGTTCATCCGACGCGGAGGATGTCGCTGCCGGAGAAGACGGCGCATCCGCACGATGCGCGACCGGCACGATCTCGGTGACGGTCTCGTCGTACGGCGCCGCGTGGGGCGGCGGGTCGCCCTCGGCCGAGGGCGCGGGGTCGTCGTGAGGTGTCGACATGTGGACGTGCTCCAGTCAGATGAGGTTGGGCAGAAGGACCGCGACCTGGGTTGCGGTGACGAGACCGGCGAGGCCCACGAGCGGGACGAAGACGATCCAGGTCCTGCGCCAGCCGAAACGGCGCAGCGACCAGATGGCGCCGAGCTCCGCCGCCAGGAGGAACTGAAGACCGAAGATCAGCGCCCACACCGTCCGGACGTCGGTGGCCAGCGCCCGATCCTGCAGGGGCAGCGTGACCGAGGTGGTCTGGCGTGCCCCCCGCGGTTTCCCCTCCCCCACGAGCATCGCGTCCACGTACTGCACACCCACGGGGGCGAGAGGGCCGCCGCGAGCGGTCATCAGGATGAGGCGACTCTCACCCGCTCGCGGGTTGGCGGGCGCCGGGTCGCCGGCGTAGCGCGTGCCCATGGTCTCGAAGACCAGCTCCCCCTGCCCGGTCGTCACCGTGAAGCGGTCGCCGGGAGCCAGGTGGGACAGCGACCCGAAGGGGCCGCCGTAGGCGAAGGATCGCCCCATGAGCACGCTGACGCCGACCTGTCCGGGCAGAACGGTGTCGCGCCGGTGTCCGGGCCCGGCCATCAGCGTGCCCCCCGACGTCCCCTCCACGACGACGTCGTGGAGACCGATCTCCGGGATGTCGATGATGGCGACCGGGGCTCCGTCTGCGAGCAGGACATCCTCGAAATCGCCCTCCGAGACCGGCGCCGTCCCGTCTGCGAGTTCCGCGCGGAAGCGGTCCCGCAGTTGCTGCTGACTCGCGTGATACGTGATGTTGCCGATGACGACGATGGTCAGCAGGAACGTCGCGACGACGGTTGCGATCATCACGAGGGTCGCGCGGATGACGGCCTGACGCAGCGTCAACGGAGGCCTCGGCGACCTCGGCGGTCGGCGGGGCATCCGCGGAGGTCTGCCCGGCGGCTTCGCCGGTTCCCGGGGTGGTGCCGGTGGCATCGACGGCTGCTGTGCCACGGCCGCCACCGCGCTCACGCGGCGCCCGCAGCCATGGCTGTCGGAGGAGCGATGACCGTCGTCGCGGTGATCCGCAGGAGCACGAGGGCGAGGGCGATGAGCGCGAGGCCGGTCAGGAGCAGCCACGGCAGGACGTAGACCACCGCGGCGCGGCTGACGGCCGCCGTGTCCTGTCCGTCGATCTGGGAGGGCGGAGTGAGAGTCACGCGCCCGACGACGAAGGGCCACTGCCCCGAGCCGCTCAACGTCGTGGTGACCACGCGGGTCTCCTTCGGCTTGAGCGAGTGGACGCGCACCTGGGCGCCGTCGATGCGCGTGCCGAACGCGGTAGCGAGGCTGAAGTCCGCCGTGGCATCGATCGTCTCCGACGACAGGTTGCGCAGCGTCACCCACAGCTCCGTCGCTCCCTCCAGCGGGTTGAGCGTCGGCCGCGAGGTGCCGCTGATATCGCTGAGGTAGAGACCACCGGCGATCTCCAGGTCGCCTGCTGCCGGAACCGGAGCGGGTGAGTCCGTCGCGACCGCGCTCGCCCCCGATGCCTGCGAGGATCCGGACGACGACCGGCCAACCGGCGGCGCGCTCTGGGCGGGAGCCGACGTCCCCACGACGGGCACGCTGATGCCGATGCCGTCCGCGTCCGCATCCTCTGCGTGAGCGGGGACGGCAATGAGAGAGACGGCGACGAGCGCCGCGCCCACCGCGAGAATGCTGCGCGCCCGGCGACGCAGTCGGGCCGGGGACACGTCAGATCCCCGTTCCGATTGTCTCGCGCTCGGCCGCGGCCCGTTCTGCGTCGGCACGGGTGAACGCCATCCACTCGGCGGCACGCTTGTCGTCGCGCCGACGCCTCCAGCGCAGGTACACCACGAAGAGTCCTCCGAGCACGAGGACGGCGACGAGCACCCACGGCACGGCCCAGAAGCCCGCCTCGCGGTCCACCTGCGGAGCCGGCGGCGCCTCGCCCGTCGCCCCCGTCTGATCGCCTCGCGAGTACAAGGATGCGGTCGCATCGACGTACACGTACTGACCGATCGGACCGAGGTCGTACGTGACGGTGCGGGAGGCCCCCGGCAGGAGCTCGTCGAGGTTCTCGAGCCGACGTTCGATGAGATCCGTGCCGAAGAAGCTCTTCGCCATCAGCACGAGCGTCGGCGCGAGGGCGACGTTGCCCTCGTTGGTGACCGTGAGGGTGACGCTCGCACTGCCGTCGAAGGGGTTGAGCGCCGGCTCGTAGGTCGCCGTCATCCCCGTGATGTTCAAGAGCGACTGGAGGTCGCCGGCCACCCGCACGTACATGCGCGTCCCCACGCGGCGATCCACGAGGATCTGATCGGACGGGGACTGGGATGACACGATGAGCCCGCCGGCGTGGTCGCCGGGGGGCGCGTCAGCCGGAACCTTCACCGAGAAGCGGATCGCACGCGCATCCCCGGGCGCGAGATCGAACTGCATCCGGGTGGAGCCGTCCTCGAGCACGACCCAGGAGCCGGAGTCGCTGGCGGCCGCGTTCGCATCCAGGAGGGCGAAGTCCCCGCTCTCCGTGTTGAAGGCGTCGGTGGCGTACACGGTCACGCGCTGCGCCGTCGTGCCGGTGTTCAGCACGCGATAGCAGTCCGCGACCTCCTGCCCGGGGGCGGCGTCGTAGGTGAACCGCGAGCGACCGTCGGCGGCTCCCGCGTCGTCGCACGGACCTCCGGCGATGGCGTCGGTGTCGTCGGCGTGCGCGCTCGAGGGCGCGACGACCACGAGCAGGCCTGCCGTCAGAAGCGTCGCCGACAGCGCGATGATCGCACGCAGCACAAGGGCACCCGTTCGGGTTCGGGTCTCGAACACGGATCATTTACTCCATATCTGGCTGACCGCCGCACGTCCACGGGGTGAACGCGCGGCGAACAGGGACAAGCGATCCGCCGCGCCCGGGCGAGCCCGGGCGCGGCGGGTGGGGGTGGGGCCCGTCGGCGCCCCACCCCCGGGATCTCACTTCGAGACGACGGTGACCGTCATCGTCGAGGTGTAGGTGCCCGCCGGGGTGCCCAGCGGAGCGGTCAGCGTCAGCGCGGCCGACAGGTCGGTCTTGCCGGTTCCCGCACCCGCGGCCGCCTCGGCGAACTTCGCCCCGGCCGTGGCACCGGTGAGCGCCGACACGGCTGAGACGCCGGTAGCGGTCGAGGTGCTCTTGACGGCGGGGACGATCGCCAACGCGGTGGGATCGATGGTGTTCGACCCGCTCGTGAAGGTCGCCACCGAGGTGTTCACCGTCCAGCCCGGCTTGGTCGCGTAGCGCTCGTCGCTGACCTGGAAGGTCGGCAGCGTACCGGTGGACACCGACTTGCCCGTGTTGTCCAGCGCGGCCGAGCCCAGCGTGGCCTTCTCGCCGGTGGGGATGCTCAGCGAGAGCGCCCCGTCGACGGGAGCCGCCACCGGCGCCTCGATCGCGATCTGGCCCGTGGGATCAGTCGGGTCTGTGGGCGTGGTCGCCTGCGTCGGATACTCGTACGTCCAGTCGGCCGTGCCTGCCGTGACGTGGATGTACGCGAAGGCGCCGAGCCCCACGAACGTCACGCCGTTGTTCTTCGTGTACGCGATACCCATGCTGTAGTCGCCGCCGGCGGCCTTGATGGGCGCGAACGACGCGCCGGGGAACTGGTTGAGCGCCGCAGGAGCCTGCAGGACCCGCTTCGTGCCCGGCTCGAAACCGATGTCGACGCGCGTCGCCCAGTCGGCGATGGACGACTCCTTGCCGCGCGGCGAGATGAAGATGTAGGTCGACTCCGCGTCGGCGGGCGCGTCGGCGAACCGCTGGTCGGGGTCGGTGGCGCTGGGCGCCCCCACGAGTCCGGTCGTGTACTCGAGCTGGGTACCCGAGGGCACCACCACGCCGGTGTCCAGCGAGTAGAGGAAGTAGGGCTCGGGCGTGCCGTTCGGCGTCCAGTCGCCGACGGCCGCGGATGCGGCGCTGGCGCCGAACCCGGCGACGCCGAGTCCGAGCGAGAGGGCAAGGCCGGCGGCCGCGACCTTGGTGATCGAGAGTTTCATGTCGATGTGTCCTTTGGGGTTCGGGCTCAGAGGGTCACGAATGCGAAGAGGGGCGCCGTCTGCGACGGGGCGAGGAATCCGAACTTCTCCTTGACGCGACGGGGGGTGCCCGCAAGGCCGCCGGTGAAGTTGGTGAGGCTCGTGGTCTTGCTCGGGTCGACCAGAGCGGCGAGCGAGGCGTCGTACTTCGCGTCACCGGGGGTGATGCGCGCACGCTCGACGACGAGATACGTGTCGCGACCGAACGTCGTGTTCGCGTAGTACGTGGCGTTGGGCACGGTGCTCGCGCCAGAGCCGGTCACCGCGGTGGTGCCCGACACGGCACTGCCCAGCGAGACACCGGTGGCCGCGGCCACGGTGTTCACACCGGCGGCGCCCGTCACCTGAGCGGTCCAGCTGGCCACCGAGAACGGGATGATCTCGCCCGCGGCCAGCACGGTCGCGTCGTTCTCCGCGGTGGTGTTGCCCGTGTCGATGCCGGCCTTCAGGCTCGGGTTACCGATGGCGCCGAGGAAGAACGAGCGCGTTCCCGATCCGTTCTGCGGCAGGCGGGGGTTCACGGCGACACCGTCGATCGAGGTCAGGGTGCCTTCGTAGATCTGCTTCAGCTGCGCGGCGGTGAGGTTCGCCCAGGCTGCCGTGCCGCCCTTGTAGATGTAGGACACGGCATCCCGGCCGAACGGGATGTAGGCGAGCTTGCCGTCCGCATTCTGGTTGGTGCCCGGGCCGCTCGAGGAGCGGGCGATGTCGACCTGACCCGTGATGGTCTTGCCGTTGTAGGCGGTGCCGGTGATCGAGGCACGCAGCGCCGTGACACCGTTGCCCGAGCCCGAGGGGCGCTGGAAGTAGGGCCCGCCGGACTTCGTCTGGATCTGGCTGCCCGCACCCGTGGAGGGGAACGCGTCGAACGAGCCGATCGTGTCGCCACCGGCGGTCTTGACACGAACGGTCGATCCGGTCACCGAGGTGCCGTTCGCGAGTGCGTTGGCCGCATCCTGGAGGGTGTCGGAGCCGACGAGCACGTAACTGTTGGACACGACCTCGGCGTTCGCCGAGCCCGCCACGAACCCGCCCGCGACGACGACGCCCAGCGCCGCGGTCACGGCAGCAAGCCGCTTGAACTTCATGGTGTTCTCTTTCTGTCGGGTGAAAAGGGTGATGCGGAAGAGAAGGTCAGAGGCGCCGGCGCAGACGGCCGACGAAGGGCACAGCGCCAGCGGCGGCGACGCCGGCCAGCAGACTCATCGGAAGGGCCTGCGTCAGCGCGCCCGTCTCGGGGTCGTCCGGTGTCGCCCCGGCGGACAGCGCCCCCGACGCTGCTCCGGATGCGACGGGATTCGGGGCGGATGCGGGCGGTGCGGCGGGAGCGGGAGCGGGAGCGGAAGCGGCGGCCGGAGCGGGCGCCGCCGGAGCGGGGCTGGCCGTGGGCGCCGGCGCCTTCGCGTCGATGGCATCGGCCGCGGCGAGCGCCTGCGTGCGCCACGCCTCGGGCAACGGTGCGTACCCTTCGGGGAGCTGCCCCTGGAGGTTGCCCGGTGTCTGTCCGTCCTTCACCGCGAAACGGACGAATCGCGCGTAACTGGCCGCCACCGCATCCGAGTTGAGGGACGTGTTCGTCGCCGCGTAGACCGGGATGGAGAGCGGGTATGCATCCTCGTCGGCGCGCACGGCCGCGGAGAACGGGTCGAGAGCGAGAACCTGCGGCTGCGTTGCGGAGGCGGTCATCAGCGACGCGGCCGCCAGGATGCTTGCGGTGTCGGGGGCGACGAACGTTCCCGCGGGGGTGCGCAGCTTCGCGGTGACGGTCTGATAGCGGCGGGCGGACGAGGTGTCCGTCATCGCAATGACCTTGCGGTCACCGACGAGGTCGCGCGCCTTGCGCTGCCACTTGGGCGGCTGCGCGATCGGATCCCACTCCCCCACATTCAGCCCGTCGCCGCGGAGCGCGTAGTAGGCCCCCGAGACGAGATCGTTCGTGTACGGCCGCCATGCGACGGAGTTGAGAACGCGCGGCTCGCCGGCGTAGGCCTCCTCGGGGTCGACCTTCGGGAAGTCGTCGCGCGGCAGTTCGAGCGCGTTGCCGGTCGGGTTGACGTCCGCGTCCGTGGAGGCGTAGGGGTTCACCTTCATCCCCCACGGGTCCGCTTCCCCCGCCAGGAATGCGGCGGCCTCGTCGTCCGCAAGGATGTAGTTCCACACCGCTCGCGCGTAGCCGGAGCGCCCCAGCGGCACCATGAGATCGGCGACCGCCGGGCTCACGATGGCCTGGTCCCGCCAGGTCGGATTGACCGAGAGGAATTCCGGGTCGAAAACGATGTTGCGGGGATTGCGACCGAGATGACTCGTGTCGGCGTTGGTGGGAAGCGCATCCGTGTAGCTGGAGGTGAGCAGCTTCGCCAGCAGACGCGGCGTGAGGTTCATCTCCTCGAACGGACGTCGCGCCGCATCCTGTTC
This sequence comes from Microbacterium neimengense, assembly GCF_054782995.1. Lineage (NCBI taxonomy): Bacteria > Bacillati > Actinomycetota > Actinomycetes > Micrococcales > Microbacteriaceae > Microbacterium > Microbacterium neimengense. The sequence continues at coordinate 314,399 of NZ_BAAGRK010000001.1, read as the reverse complement.
CTCCGGCGGCGCCACAGCTGAGGGATAACGATCGACCGCGAAGGTCACCGCGATGCCGGTGAGCGCGATGGGCGCATACGTGAGCGCATCCACCTCGCCGTCCCGGGGCCGAACGGGCTGCGACGTCAGCGCGAGCGGCGAGTCGGAGACGGTGTTGGCGCTGGCCGCCGCATCCATGTCGGTGGTCGTGATGAGCGTGTAGGCGTCGCCGTCCTCGGCGCCGCAGAGCTCGGGCTGCCAGGACGAGACCGCATCGCTCGCGAGCTCGGAACCCGCGAGCTGCTGCTCACCGACACCGATCGCGCAGTGCGTGCCCACCGGCTGGAAGTCGAGCCGCACGGCGATCCGGTGCTTCCACTGCTCCCAGAACAGCGGAGATGCGGTGTTCGTGCCCGCACCGCGCGGAACGACGACCAGCCAGCACGGTTGTCCGGTGACCGCGCCGTCGGCGCCGGTCACCGCGGCGCCGCAGCCGAGGCCCGGCGACTGCAGGGCGGTCTGCAGCTCGAAGGTGACGGCTCCCGTTCCCGAGCTGTTCGAACCCGCCCAGGGGATCTCGTTGGTCGTGTACCGGGTGAAGTAGGCGTTCTCGTTCAGGTTGACGCCGGGGATCCGCTGATTGTGCTCGTCGATGCTGCGCACCACGTCGGAGACGCCCGTGCTGGCATCGGGAACGGTGCGGAAGGGGATGCCGGTATAGGAGCCGTCCAGCCCGCCCTTGCCGAAGTAGGAGTAGCGGGCATCTTCCGGGGCGATGGCGTCGGCCGAGGAGCGCCCGTCGTCGCGGCGCGCGCCCGGAGTGGCGAAGCCGCCGAACTGGCAGGTGGTCCGAGACGGGAGGTACTCGGCGTCGTCGTTGATGACGTCGCCCCAGCACTGCATGATCTGCAGGAAGTTCTCACCGCCGGTTTGACCGCTCGGCAGGGTGGAAGCCTTGCCGCCGGTCCACGACACCGACACGGCCTGTGCGACCAGGTCGGCGGTCTGCGAGACGGTGACCTTGAGGTCGGGCATCGGCGCGTCGCCGAGGTAGATGTCCTGGTCTCGGGCCGAGACCGTCACGACCGATGACGACGAGGTGTCCTCCGCGCGCGCTGCGCCCGTGACGGCGAGCGAGACCGACAGCACGGCCGCGCAGGTCACGACGCCCGCCGCGACGGATCGCACCCACGTGCGGACGAGTCCGTTTCGGACCACGAGAACACCCCAGTTCTGGCCGCCCCAGCGACCACACCACACGTTAGGAATCCCGTGCGAATCGGCTGTGTCCGCACTGGGAATGACCGGCTCCGCCGGCCGTCGGGTTGCCTTCCGGCAGGTGAACGGCGGGTGCCGCGACTCAGCGGCCGCGCCCCCGTGACCGCAGCAGGAGCGGCGGCGCGAGGAGGGCCACCGCCACGAGGACGACCGCGACGAGCATCCCCGTCTGCGAGGGGCCCCAGCTCTCGGACGCGAGGGTGAACGGTGTCGACACCGCCGTGCCCCCTGCTCCGGAGCCCGAGACCAGGTTGCCGTTCGCGTCGTAGACGGCGTCCGAAGCGGCACCGGCTACCGCGGTTCCTCCCGTCGCAGCCGCGGCAGCCGCACCGGACGCCCCGGCACCGTTGGTGCCCGATGGCGGCGCAGTGCCCTCTCCCGCGCCCGCATTGCTGCAGGAGTCCGCGTTGTAGGGCCCGACATTCGATCCCGGGATGCGGGAGATCTGGTCGAATGCGGCCTTCACGAGATTGTTCGGCAACGGTGAGTACCCCAGGGCGCCCGCCTGCTTCTGCCCCTCGCACACGATGTACTTGACGAATGCGCCGAGCGTGTATCCCTTGCGTTCGGTGAAGATCCCGCCCACCTGGGTCGGCACGATCATGTACGAGTAGCTGGAGAGCGGGTACGCCGAGGGGTCGGCGTTGTTGTAGACGCCGTCGAGGATCTGGGTCAGGTAGTCCGGTGAGGACTGGTCCTCGTTGATGCGCGCCTCACGCAGCGCGATCTCGACGTTCGCCGCGGTCGGCTCGACATAGTTGCCGGAGACGTTCTTGAGCTTCACGACCGGGATACCCGACTTCATGGCGTAGGAGTACTCGACGTACGTGATGGAGCCTTCGCCGTTGGTCGGGTTGCTGACATAGCCCGAGACACCGAGCGAGCCGCTCTGCGCCTTGAAGTTGAAGGACGGAGGGAACTGCGACGTCATGCCGGTTCCCCAGGTCTGCGGGTACTGCGTCGACATCCACTTCGTGAACTGCGCCGTCGAGCCCGAACCGTCCGAGCGGACGACAGGCGTGATGGCACGGTCGGGAAGCACGAGCTGCGGGTTCTCCGCCTGGATGGCCGGATCGTTCCAGCGGGTGATCTGGCCCGTGAAGATCTTCGCGACGATGTCACCGGGCAGCTGCAGATCGGTGACGAGCTTGCCGCCGATCTTCAGGTTGTACATCAGCGACGTGCCGCCGGCGACGATCGGGAGGTAGGCGTAGGGCCGCGTCGAGATCTCCGAGGGCGAACCGTCCTCCGGCTGCGCCTGGAACGGGATCTCGCTGACCGCGAAGTCGACCGTCTCCCGGATGAAGTCGTTGCGGCCCGCTGAGGAGCCCGTGCCGCTGAAGCTGATCGTCATGCCGTAGTTGTTCGCCACGTTGCGGCGCCACTGGTCCAGCGCATTCTGCGACCACGTCGAGCCGGAACCTGAGATGGCGACGTAGGTGTCGGCTCGCGCGGCGGTGGTGCCTCCGAGTGCGAAGGTGCCGACGACGAGTGCGGCGAGGGCGGCGTGCAGAGCACGGCGGCGGGGGCGGTTCACGGGTTCTCCTGCGGGCGGGTGGAGGGCGCCGGGGCGACGGCCTCGAAGTGCGGGGGGGCGACGGACGATGCGCATGAGGTCTTCGCGCGAGCGGCGTGCGGCGCGGTAGCGCTGCCCCTCGGAGAGCACGCCGGCGCCGCGACCGCCGATGAGGCGGGCGATGACGAACAGGCTGAGTACGAGCAGGATGAGCACCGCCGCCGTCCCGAACCCGCGCGCCACCATGTTGGGCTCGGGCGATTGGACGAAGGTGAAGACCTGCAGCGGGAGGGAGATCATCGGCCCCGAGAAGGGATCGGTGTTCATCTGAGCGGTGATGCCAGAGGTGAGCAGCACGGGTGACGTTTCGCCGATTCCGCGCGCCGTGCCGAGGATGACGGCGGTGGCGAGACCGGAGCGGGAGGTCGGCAGGACCACCCGCCACACCGTCCGCCACTTCGACGATCCGAGCGCGTACGACGCTTCGCGAAGCTGGTGGGGCACGAGTCGGAGCACGACGTCGGCCGAGCGGATCACGATCGGGAGCATCATCACGGTGATCGCGATGGATGCGGCGAATCCGGAGCGCTCCTTGGTGATCAGGGTGATGATGGCCGCGTAGACGAAGAGTCCCGCGACGATGGAGGGCAGCGCGGTCATCGCGTCCGAGACGGTGCGCACGAAGCGGGCGAAGCGACCGCCGATCTCGTTGAGGAACACCGCGGTCGTGATGCCCAGCGGAACGGTGATGGCCAGGGCGATGCCAATCTGGATGAGGGTTCCGACGACCGCGTGGGAGATGCCGCCGACCGAGAGCGGATCGAGCGGCCCCGCGAAGCGCATGGTCTCGACGAAGAAGTTGGCGTTCGACAGGGCGGGTACCCCGCGGGCGAGCGTGTAGACCGCGACGAACACGAGCGCGGCGAGCACGATGACGCCCGCGCTGTAGAGGAGGACGGTGACCACGCGGTTGAGGACGGCCAACCGGTCCGCGGTGAGCGAGACGAGAGCGGCGTAGGCGACGATGAACACCACGAACGCCACGGCGATCCATCCCACCGGGCCCGTCAGCGGCGCGATCCAGCCGAACAGCAGCGTCGCCACCGACACGCCGGCCAGCATCGCGCCGATCAGGTCGTAGCCGTCCGAGAGCGAGGCCCGGCCCGGCCGACGCCGCTCCGGTCGTGCCTGATCCGGCTGCGCGATCGGCACACGGGTGCGCGGCTGTCCCGCGGATCGCGCGGTCGCATTCGCCGCATCCCGCGACGCGGCGGTGTCATCGATCAGAGTCATCAGGTGCTCTCCGCTCCGGAGCGTGACCGCGCGACGATCGAGGACGCAGTGAAGTTGATCACGAGCGTGATCAGGAACAGGGCGAGGCCCGCGGCCATGAGGGCCGAGAGCCCGAACTCGCTCGACTCGCCGTACCGCAGCGCGATGAGCGCCGAGACCGAGTTCGACCCGGTCTTCAGCACCTCCCAGTTGATCGTGAAGATGGGCGAGATGATCATGTACACGGCGATCGTCTCGCCGAGCGCGCGACCGAGCCCCAGCATCATGCCGCCGATGATGCCGCCGCGACCGAACGGCAGCACGACGGTGCGGATCATGCCCCAGCGCGTCGATCCCAGCGCGAGGGCCCCTTCGCGTTCGCCGATCGGCGCCTGCGAGAAGGCCTCGCGCATGATCGAGGTCTGCGTGGGCAGCACCATCAGCGCCACCACCATGCCCGCGATGAACGCCGACGAGGTGTAGGCGCTCGCCTCCGTCAGGCGCTGCCCGTCCTCGGTGACGGCGAACACCGGGATCCAGCCGAAGTAGGTGGAGATCCACTGCGCGACGGGAACGGCGTTCTCCTGCAGGAACTGCACGCCCCACAGCCCGAAGACGACGCTCGGGACCGCGGCCATGAGGTCGACGATCGTCACCATGGCCCGCTTGACGCCGCCCGGCAGCGCCTCGCTGATCAGCAGCGCCGTACCCAGCGCCAGCGGGAACGAGAAGACCAGTGCGACGACCGCGATCGTGATCGTTCCGAACAGCACGGCCGCGATGCCGAACGAGCCAGCGACGCCCTCCTGCGGCTCCCAGCGCTGCGTCCACAGGAACGAGAGCCCCGAAGTGCCGAGGGCCTGCCCGCCGCGCGCCGTGAGGAACACGCCCACGGCGAGCATGATCGCGACCGTGGTGCCACCGGCGGCGTAGGCGACAGTGCGGAACACGCGGTCGCCCAGGACCGGTCGCGAGCGCAGCGAGCGTCGCGGAGCGGTCGAGGTGCTCGCGCTGGGCGCGATGACCTCGGTGGTGGCGTCGCTCAACTCTTCCTCCGTCTTTCGGGCAGGCGGAGCCCTCCCCAGGGCTTGGCCGCCAGCATCCCGTCGCGAGATGAATGCTGGATGCTGCGGACATGTCCTGCGGGTGTCGTGCTCCGGTGCCGCGAGTGCCGTCGGTTCACGAGACAGGCGGAGCGAGGGTGGGCGTCGCCGACGTCGACGGCGTGGGCGTGGGCGTCGGCACCGGTGTCGGAGACGGCTCGGGGCGTGCGGCGACGAGCGTGACCGCGTCGCCGAACGGCAGCAGCTCGCCCGCCGAGGGCCGGCTCGCGAGCGCGAGGCCCGCGGTCCCGCGGCCGCTGTACTCCGTGATGGGGCGGAAGCCGGCTGCGACCACCGCCGCCTGCGCATCGACGAGGGTCATTCCCGCCACGGAGGGCACCGAGTTGTTCCCCGTCGCGACGCGCAACGAGACCGGCGAGCCGATCTCGGGCGCCGAACCCTCCGCCGGGTCCGCGCCGAGCACGACGTCGGCCGCCGCGGGGGCGTCGACGCGGACGAGGTCCCCGAGCCGAAGACCTGCCGTCTCGAGCACGCGCGTGGCATCGATCAGAGCGAGCCCTGCGAGCCGAGGCACGACGACCGTCGCGGGCCGAGGCGACACCGTCTCGGTCGTCGTCGGCTCCGGCGTGGCGAGGGCGACGGCCGTGGGGGCGGGGCGCGACGGAGCCGCAGACGGCGCGGAGCCCGCTGCCGCGGAGACGGCGATCACGGCGACCACGCACAAGGAGGCAGCGGCGGCCGCGATCCACAGAGGCCACCGCCCGCGGACCGCCGCGGAGCCCGGCTGCGCGGCGGGGAGGGCGTCGCCCGTCACTGTGCTGCCGGGGGACGCCGGCACCAGGGTGCGGTAGTGGCGGGTCGGCCCTGTCGGCGCCTCGGAGAGCTCGGACACCGCGGAGGAAGCGACGGCCGCGAGGGCCTGCCGCATCCGTTCGGCATCCGGATAGCGATCGGCCGGATCCTTGAGCATCGCCGTGGCCACGACGCGATCGAGGGCCCGCGGCACCCCGCGTCGGCGGGCGGACGGTAGCGGAGGGGCAGCTGTCAGGTGCGCTCGGGCGATCGCTGCCGCATCACCGGCGTAGGGCGCGCGGCCAGTGAGCAGGAAGAACAGGACTGCGCCGACTTGATAGAGATCGCTCGCCTCCGTCACCGGAGCGCCACGGAGCTGTTCCGGCGAGGCGTACGCGACGCTCGCCACCACGCCCTCCACTGCACCCTCGGCTCCCGACAGCAATGCGTCGGTGCCGACGGTGGGCCGCCCGGGAACATCGGCGAGACCGAAGTCCAGCAGCGTGACACTCTTGCCGACGTCGGCGTCTGACGCATCCGGGTCGATCAGGATGTTGGCCGGTGTGACGTCGCGGTGCACCACCGACTGTGCGTGGGCGGCACTCAAGGCGGCGAGCACGCGGTCCGCGATCTCCCGAGCTCGGGAGGGATCCAGCGGTCCGTTCAGCTGGACATGGTCAGTGAGCGTGACCCCCTGAGCGAGCTCCATCGCGATCCAGACCACCGCGGTCCCGTCGTCGGCGACGCCCGCATCCAACACCCTGGCGATGTTCTCGTGGTCGACGGCCCGCGCGGCGTGCACCTCCTCGAAGAAGGCGTCCCAGCGCGCGGGGTCCTCGGCGAGGTGCGGATGCAGGAGCTTGAGGGCGATCATCTCGCCGGTGCGGGTGTCCTCGGCGGCGAAGACCGCCGCGGTCCCGCCGCTGCCGAGAAGCGAACGCAGCCGGAAACGCCCCGCGAGGAGCATGTCGCTCACCGCACGAACTCGGAGGCGGAACCGGAGCGGGACTCCTCCTGCATGGCCAGGAGCAGCCGCACCGCGAGCGCACCGGCATTGCGCGCGACGGAACGGTTCTCGTACCGGCGTGCACCGATCATGATGATCTCCTCGTCGAGGACGACGAACCAGCCGGTGGTACGCAGACCCGGCTCCGGATCGGAGCGGACCCTGAGCCGGTGGGCGACACCGATGAGTCGGGCGACATCGGCGCGCGCCGTCGCCTCGGACGCGGACAACCGGGCGCTGCGTCCCAGTTCGCGGTGGTTCTCCGTCAGAAGGCGCCAGCCGACGACCGTTCCGGCCACGGGGGCGACAGCGTCCGCGACGCGGACGCTGTCGCCATGCATCGCCAGTACATCCGCGACGGCACGCAACCAGTCGACCGCGGCGCGGTGGGACCGCTCCGGAAACCGCGCGTACAGGAAGTGCGCAGGCATCGTCTCTCCTTCGAAGCGCACCTGAGCGCAGGGGCGCGTCCGAAGCGTGGCGGGCGCAGGTCGACGTCCACCGTCCTGCGGGTGAACGACAGAGGTCGAGCGGGCGAGGCGCGGGTTACCGGAGCGCGATCACGCTCAGATGCCGAGCTCGCGCGCGAGCGTCTGCGTGCGAGAGACGAGCTCGCCGCGCTGCTCGGCCACTCGGCGCGGCGACGTTCCGCCGAAGCCGTCGCGGCTCGCCAGCGAGCCTGGCACCGTCAGCACCTCGCGCACGCCCGGCTCCAGGCGCGGCGAGACCGCGGCCAGCATGGCGTCGTCCGCGTCATGGAGCTCGATGCCGCGCTGCTCGCACGCCTGCACGAGCGCACCCGAGATCTCGTGCGCCTCGCGGAACGGCACACCGCGCTTGACGAGCCATTCGGCGACATCCGTCGCGAGCGAGAATCCCTGAGGTGCGAGCTCCGCCATCCGTTCGGTGTCGAAACGCGCGGTGGCGATCATGCCGGCGAACGCCGGCAGCACGAGTTCGAGGGTGGCGACCGAGTCGAAGACCGGCTCCTTATCCTCCTGCAGATCGCGGTTGTACGCCAAGGGCAGCGCCTTGAGGGTCGCGAGCAGACCCGACAGGTTGCCGATGAGACGGCCCGACTTGCCGCGCGCGAGCTCCGCGATGTCGGGGTTCTTCTTCTGCGGCATGATGCTCGAGCCCGTCGAGAAGCCGTCGTCGAGTCGCACAAAGGCGAACTCACGAGTGTTCCAGACGATGATCTCCTCCGCGAAGCGGGAGAGGTCGACACCGATCATGGCCGCGATGAAGGCGAACTCAGCCACCACGTCGCGCGAGCTCGTGCCGTCGATCGAGTTCTCCGCCGGCCGGTCGAGCCCCAGGTGCTCCGCAACCAGCTGCGGGTCGAGGCCCAGCGTGGAACCCGCGAGCGCGCCACCGCCGTACGGGGACACACGCGCGCGGACGCCCCAGTCCCGGAGCCGCTCGAGATCGCGCACGAGCGGCCAGGCGTGCGCCTGGAGATGGTGAGCGAGCAGCACGGGCTGGGCGTGTTGCAGGTGTGTGCGCCCGGGCATGGCCGCATCCGCGTGCGCCTCGGCCTGGGAGACGATCGCGTCGACGAGCCGGACGAGATCGCGGGCGATGACGGCGGCGTGATCGAGCAGGTACAGACGAACGAGGGTGGCGATCTGGTCGTTGCGGCTGCGACCGGCGCGTAGCTTGCCGCCGAGCTCGGGGCCGACCTCGGCGATCAGGGCCTGCTCGAGGGCGCCGTGGACGTCCTCATCGCCCTCGGCGGGCACCAGGCGGCCATCGGCGACGGCCGCGGCCAGAGCGTCCAGTCCCTCGTGCATGCGTCGCGCCTCATCGGCGTCGAGATACCCTGCAGCCGCCAAGGCGGCGGCATGCGCGTGCGAGCCGGCGAGGTCGTAGGGCGCGAGGATCCAGTCGAAGTGCGTGGATCGGCTGAGCGCTGCGAGCTCGGGCGAGGGGCCGGAAGCGAAGCGGCCTCCCCACAGGGAACCGCGATGAGTGGCGTCGTGGGGGGCGTCGTTCACCCGACCAGCCTACCGAGCACGCTCGGCGGCCGTGCGCACGCTGCGGCGCGCGACCCCGGCGAACAGCCGCTCCAGCGGCCCCCGCCCCATCGTCAGCGCCCATGCGGTGCAGCCGGCCACGACGGCGATCGTCAGCGGCCCGAACGGCTGGAGCTCACGGAACTCCCACAGCGCTCCGGTGTCGCCGAGTGCGACCAGAGCCCACACGGCCCAGATGAGCAGCTGGGTCGTGTACGCCGTCAACGGCATGGCCCCCGTCGCACGCAGCGGCAGCAGCAACCACGTCACCCACGTGCGTGCGATGAGCAGGCATCCCCCCAGGACCGCGACCGCGGTGGCCGCGCCACCGATGACCTCGGGCAGGCCGCCCGAGTGGGGGTACGTGCTCAGCGCGACGCTCCAGTAGTCGGACGCGACGGTCATGGGCTCGGCGAGGCCGCCGGCGCCGTACGCGAACAGGGCGGTCCCGACCCCCATCACGACGAGGATCGTCGCGACCCGGACATCGCGCAGATCGGTGCGCCCGAGCGCGAGACCGAGCACCAGAAATCCGATCCACAGCGGGAACGGGTATGCCCAGCCGATGACGAGCGCGACGCTCTCTCCTTCTGGGGTGTCCCAGAACGGCAGCAGCCCGAGCGCCGCCTGGAGGAACGGCATGACCACGAGCAGCGCCGCCGCGATCCCGAACAGAGTCCCCGCGCCGAGCCGCAGGAGCGGCAGCGCGAACAGGAACAGCACGGCGTAAGCCGGGAGGATCACATAGACGGGCACGCCCGTGAGGATCAGCAGGATGCCGAGTACCCAGATGAGTCCCGCCCGCACGAGCAGACGGCCGCGCGCTACGCGCAACCGCTCCCCCGAGACGGGGGAGGTTCCGCCCGTCGTCAGGGCGATCGACACTCCCGCGACGACGGCGAACAGGATCGACGATCGCCCGTTCACGATGTCGAGCCACGTCTGCGGGCGCGTCAGCTCGAAGGGCTCCTCGATCGTCAGCAGGTGGGCGGCGAGCATGCCGATGACCGCGAGACCGCGGGCGAGATCGATCCCGCCGAGCCGGTCGGCTCCGTTCAGCCGCGCCAGCGCCCGCCTCATCCCGCTGGTCCGATCAGCTCTGACGCAGCAGCCAGACCAGCAGCGCCTTCTGGGCGTGCAACCGGTTCTCGGCCTCGTCCCACACCACGCTCTGCGGGCCGTCGATCACGGCCGCGTCCACCTCGTAGCCGCGATCGGCGGGAAGGCAGTGGATGAAAATCGCGCCGGGATCGGCGAGGGCCATCGTCTCCTCGGTCACCTTGTAGGCGCCGAGGTCGCGAAGGCGGGCGAGCTTCTCCTCCTCCTTGCCCATCGACACCCAGGTGTCGGTCACGATGATGTCGGCACCGGCCGCGGCCTCCAGCGGATCCGTGAGCAGGGTGAGCGATCCCCCGGTCTCGGCGGCGCGACGGTCGGCGTCGGCGACGATGTCCTCACGCGGTGCGTAGGATTCCGGCGACGCGACGCGCACGTGCATCCCGGCGGTGACACCCGCAAGCGCGTACGAGTGCGCCATGTTCGAGCGGCCGTCGCCGAAGAACGCGAGGGTCAACCCCTTGAGTTCGCCCTTGTGCTCGCGGATCGTCAGCAGATCGGCGAGAAGCTGGCAGGGGTGGAAGTCGTCGCTCAGTGCGTTCACGACGGGCACGCGGGTGCCGCGCGCCATCTCCTCGAGCCCCGCCTGCGCGTAGGTGCGCCACACGATCGCCGCCACCTGACGCTCGAGCACGCGCGCCGTGTCGGAGGGCGTCTCTTTGCCGCCGAGCTGGCTGTTGGCGGTCGAGATGATCAGCGGAGAGCCGCCGAGGTCGGCGATGCCGACGGCGAACGAGACCCGCGTGCGCGTGGAGGACTTGTCGAAGATCACCGCAACGGTCTGGGGACCGGCGAGCGGCTTCGCCGCCCAGCGGTCCGCCTTCAGCTCCAGGGCCAGATCGAGGATCTCCGCCTGCTCGGCGCTGGTCAGGTCGTCGTCGCGCAGCAGATGACGGGTCATGCGTGGGCCTCCGTGTCGGGCGATGCGCTCTCCAGCAGCAGCGCGTCGGCGACCGTTGCCAGCGCGGCGGAGAAGAGCCGGGTGAACTCGTCGATCTCGACATCGCCGATCGTGAGCGGCGGTGCGATGCGGATCGTTTGATCGTTGGGCGCATTGACGACGAGCCCGTGCTGCTGCGCCGCGGCCACGACCGCCGGCGCGACGGGATGCGTGAGCGCCACGCCGAGAAGCAGCCCCTGCCCGCGCACGCCCTGGATGAGGTCGGACCCGATCCCCGCGATCGCCTCGCGCAGCTGCGCACCGCGTGCGGCCGCGGCCTCGACGAGGCCTGCACGCTCGATCTCCTCGAGCACGGCGCCGGCCACGGCGGTGCCCAGGGCATTCCCTCCGAAGGTCGAGCCGTGCGTTCCGGGGTAGAAGAGGTCGCTTGCCGCGCCGAAAGTGATCAGGGCGCCGATCGGGAAGCCGCCGCCGATGCCCTTGGCGACAGTGATCGCGTCAGGGGTGATGCCGGCGTGCTGGAATCCGAACCATGCGCCCGTGCGACCGGCGCCGGTCTGGATCTCGTCGACGATGAGCAGCGCGCCGTGGCGCTCGGTGATCTCCCGCGCGGCCTCGAGGTAGCCCTCCGGCAGCGGCAGGACGCCCGCCTCGCCCTTGATGGGCTCGACGAACAGGGCTGCGACACGGTCGTCCATCGCGGCCTCCAGCGCCTCGATCGTCGAGTCGAGGAACTCGACGCCGGGCACCATCGGCAGGAACGGCTCCTGCATGGCGGGCTTCCCGGTGAGCGCGAGGGTGCCCATCGTGCGGCCATGGAATGCGCCGTTGAGCGCCAGGATGCGGGGACGATCCGTGCCGCCGTGGAGGCGAGCGAGCTTGAACGCCGCCTCGTTGGCCTCGGCACCGGAGTTGCCGAAGTACACCCGTCCCGTCTCGCCCGCGCCGGACAGGCGCTTCAGCCGGGATGCGAGGGCGAGCTGCGGCGGCGTCGCGAAGTAATTCGAGACGTGAGCGAGACGCGCCGCCTGCGAGGCGACCGCGTCGACGAACACCGGGTGGGCGTGCCCGAGGGCATCGACGGCGATTCCGGCGAGGAAGTCGAGATAGCGTCGGCCGTCCTCGTCCCAGAGGTACGCACCCTCACCGCGGACGAAGAGCGCCATACGGTCGCCGACGTTGCGGACGAGGTCACGTCCGGCGTCGTCCTGCCACGCGGTCACAGTCTGTTCGGCCATCACGCCACCACCTCGGTTCCGATGCCTTTCTGAGTGAAGAGTTCGACGAGCACCGAGTGCGGCACCCGCCCGTCGATGATCGCCGCGGTCGGAACGCCGCCCGTGACCGCGTCGAGGCACGCCTGCATCTTCGGGATCATCCCCGACTCCAGGCGCGGGAGCATCTCGCGAAGCTCCGCCGCCGTCAGGTGCGAGACGAGGGAGTCGCGGTTCGGCCAGTCCGCATACAGGCCCGGAACGTCCGTCAGCACGACGAGCTTCACCGCGCCGAGAGCCACCGCGAGCGCCGCCGCGGCCGCATCCGCGTTCACGTTGAGCGAGTGCCCGACGTGGTCGAGATCGGGCGCGATGGAGGACACCACCGGGATGCGGCCCGCCTCGAGCTGATCGATGATCGGTTGCGGGTCGACCGAGACGACGTCGCCGACGCGTCCCAGATCGTGCTCGACGCCGTCGACGACGACACCACGACGGCGCCCGCCGAACAGGCCCGCATCCTCACCGGAGAGTCCCGTCGCGACGGGTCCGTGCGCATTGATCTTGGCGACCAGCTGCGGGTTGATCTGCCCGGTGAGCACCATGCGCACGACCGTGATCGCCTCGGTCGAGGTCACGCGGTATCCGCCCTTGAACTCGCTCGGGATCGCGAGCCGGTCCAGCATGTTGGAGATCTGCGGGCCGCCGCCGTGCACGACGACGGGCTTGACGCCGACGTAGCGGAGGTAGGCGATGTCGGCGGCGAAGGCGTCCTGCAGCTCGTCGGAGACCATCGCGTTGCCGCCGTACTTCACGACGACGATCTGCTCGCGGTAGCGCTTGAGCCACGGGAGCGACTCGATGAGCGTCTCCGCCTTGGCGCTGGCGGCCGCGGGGTCTGTGTCTTGCAGATCGATACCTGTCATGAGGAGTAGGCGCTGTTCTCGTGGACGTAGTCGTGCGTGAGGTCGTTGGTGCGGATCGTCGCCTCGACGTCGCCGACCTTCAGGTCGACGACGACCTCGGTCGCGCGCGGGGTCAGATCGACCTGCTCGCGGGGCGCGTCGGGGCCGCCGGCGGAGCAGACGCGGATGCCGTTCATCCAGACGTCGACGTCGTAGGGGTCGAAGGCGGCCTGCGTGGTGCCGATCGCCGCCAGCACCCGTCCCCAGTTCGGATCGTTGCCGAAGATCGCCGCCTTGAACAGGTTGTTGCGCGCGATGGAGCGCCCCACCTCCACCGCGTCGTCCTCGGATGCGGCGTGCACGACGCGGATCGTGATGTCATGGCTCGCGCCCTCGGCGTCGCCCTGCAGCTGACGCGCCAGGTCATCGCACAGGGCGACGAGCCCCTCGCGGAAGGCTGCCGCATCCGGCTCGACGCCGCTCGCGCCGCTGACGAGCAGACTCACCTGATCGTTGGTCGACATGCAGCCGTCGGAATCGAGGCGGTCGAAGCTCACGTGGGTCGCGGCGCGCAGGTGCGCGTCGGCGTCGGATGCGGTCAGCACGGCGTCCGTCGTGATGACCACGAGCATCGTGGCAAGACCCGGCGCGAGCATGCCCGCGCCTTTCGCGATACCGCCGATCGTCCAGCCGTCGCCGGCGTACACGCTCGTCTTCGCGACGGAGTCGGTCGTCATGATCGCCCGCGCCGCATCCAGACCGCCGTCGGCGGACAGCGCGGCGACACCGGCTTCGACGCCCTCCAGCACCTTCGCGCGGAACGTCTCGTCGCCCGTTCCGATCAGACCGGTCGAGCACACGAGGATGTCGCCGGGCGCGACACCGAGCAGCTCCGCCGCCTTCTCGGCGGTCTGGTGGGTCGTCTGGAACCCGAAGGAGCCCGTGAAGCAGTTCGCGCCGCCGGAGTTGAGCACCACGGCCTCGACGATGCCGTCGGTGATCACCTGCTCCGACCACAGGATGGGATTGGCTTTGGCCCGGTTGGAGGTGAAGACAGCGGCGCCGACCTTGAGCGGTCCGCGGTTGACGACCACGGCGACATCGGACTTGCCGGTCGATTTCAGGCCGACGGCGACACCGGCGGCCTCGAATCCTGCGGGGGCGGTGACGGTCACGGCGCGACTCCGTTCACAGTGAGCGCGCGATGTTCGGGAAGACCGAGCGCGATGTTCATGGACTGCACGGCGGCGCCCGCCGTGCCCTTGACGAGATTGTCGACGGCGGCGACGACGACGACGCGGTTCGCCGAGCGGTCGATGGCGAGCCCGAGGAGCGCCGTGTTGGCACCGAGCACGTCGGCCGTGCGTGGAAACGCGCCCTCCGGCAGCAGCTGCACGAATGTCTCGTTACCGTAGGCCGCCTCCCAGGCCTCCCGGATCTCGGCGTCGGTGACGCCGGGGGCGATGGGGGCGGTGGAGGTGGCCAGGATGCCGCGCGACATCGGGACGATGACGGGCGTGAAGGAGATGCGCACGTCGCCCAGGGCGCCGGCGCCGACGAGCGCCTGCTGGATCTCCGGGATGTGGCGGTGCGTGCCGCCGACGGCATACGGATTCGCCGTGCCGAGGATCTCGCTCGCGAGCAGGTTCGGCTTGAGGGTCTTGCCCGCGCCGGAGGGGCCCACGGCGAGGACGCTGACGATGTCGCCCGGATCGATGACGCCGGCTGCGACACCCGGAGCCAGGCTCAGCGAGACGGTGGACGCGTTGCATCCGGGAGCGGCGATGCGTGAGGCCCCGACGAGCCGCGCACGCTGCTTCTCGCCGTCGACGAGCAGCTCCGGCACACCGTAGGTCCACGGCTCGTGGAAATCGCCGCCGTAGAAGGCCGCCCATGCGTCGGCGGAGGTGAGCCGGTGATCGGCCCCGGCGTCGATGACCAGCGGCACATCGGCGAGCGCATCGGTGTACTGACCGGACTGACCGTGCGGCAGCGCGAGCACGACGATGTCGTGGCCGGCGAGCACGTCAGGAGTGGTCGGCTGGAGCTCGAGGTGCGCGAGCGAGCGCAGGTGCGGCTGCTGCGAGATCAGCGGCGTTCCGGCATTCGAATGCGCGGTGACCGTGCGGATCTCGACGTCGGGGTGCGCGGAGAGGATGCGGAGGATCTCGCCTCCTGCATAGCCGGACGCGCCGGATACGGCGACCGAATAGGGCATGGGTTCCACCTTAGAGTCTGGGAGCTGTGCGCTCGCGCGCACCGGCGGCATCGGCGACGCCCGCGCACCCGGACCGGTGCGGCACGCATCGCCTAGATTCGGCGGTCTCCCAGACGTCGGCGCACGACCACGCGCTGTGCGCTGTGGAACCGGGCCGAGGACATGCGCCGACGATAGCGGCGTGCGCACCGCATCCGCAACTCGGCGCGCGTCGGAGACTCCCGCCAGACTGGAGCGATGCTGCAGACCATCGCCGTCTCCGGGTACCGCTCGCTCCGCGACGTCGTCGTGCCGCTGGGCGGGCTGACGGTCGTCACCGGCACGAACGGCACCGGAAAATCCAACCTCTACCGGGCTCTGCGGCTCCTCGCGGGGGCCGCCACCGGCGGCATGGTCGAAGCCGTCGCGCGGGAGGGCGGGCTGTCGTCCCTGCTGTGGGCAGGGCCCGAGGACGGCGGGGGTGAGGGCACCGTGCGGCGGGATCCCGTCGCCGTGCAGTTGGGCTTCGCCTCCGACGAGCTCGGGTATCTCGTGGATCTCGGACTGCCGCAGACCGACGGCCGGAGCCTCTTCTCCCGCGACCCGGAGATCAAGCGCGAGCAGGTGTTCGCCGGCGCGGTCGCGAAGCCCTCGACTCTGCTCATCGATCGCCGCCGGGGCGCGACACGCGTGCGCGAGGATGCCTGGATCACGCTGGATCAGACGTTGTCCCCGTTCGAGAGCATCCTCGTCGACCTGGCCGACGGCGATACCGGGCCCGAGCTGCTGTCGCTGCGGCGCACGCTCGCGAACTGGCGCTTCTACGACCACTTCCGCGTGGATGCGGACGCGCCGGCGCGTATCCCGCAGGTGGGCACGCGCGCACGCGCGCTCTCCCACGGCGGGGAGAACGTCGCGGCACTGTGGGCGAGCGTGCGCGAATCGGGCGCGGGCGACGCCCTCGACGCGGAGCTCGATCGCGCCTTCCCGGGGATGCGCGTGCAGATCGACGCAGAAGACGGACGGCTGAGGATGCGGCTTCGCCAGCCCGGGCTGCTGCGCGCGCTCGACGTCGCCGAGGTCAGCGACGGCATCCTGCGATATCTGCTGCTGTGCGCTGCGCTCCTGCCGGCAGCCCCGGGACCGCTCATCGTGCTCAACGAGCCGGAGGCGAGTCTGCACGAGAGCCTCCTGGACCCGCTGGCGCAGCTCATCGTCTCCGCGTCCGCGCGCACCCAGGTGATCGTGGTGACCCACGCCGCCGAGCTCGCACACCGGCTGGCGGACGCGGGCGCCCTGGCCCACCGGCTCGCGCGCACGATCGAGGGGACGTTCGTGGAGGGACAGGGCTTCCTCGACGTGCCCGCCTGGAACTGGGGCGGCCGCTGAGCGGAGCTTGTGGGCTCAGGCGCGGGCAAGAACGGATGCGGCGAGCGCCAGTGCGCGAGCGCGGCGTATCGCGAGCACCGTCGCGAGCGCACCGACGGCACCCCACAGCGCCAACCCGATCGCGGCGTCCAGCACCGCGTGCAGCGAACCTCCCACGAGTGCCTGCGTCCCCTGCAGGGCGAGGCTCAAGGGGAGGCTCGTCAGCGGACCCGTCGCGGCGGGCGTGGTTCCCGGCGCCGACAGCGTGCCCGCCGCGATCACCTGAAGTCCCAGCAGCACGAGCGAGACGATGAGACCGGCGCGTGGAAGGAAGGCGACCAGCCCCTGGTGCACGAGCGCGAACGCGACGGCGGCGACAGCCGTCAGTCCCGCCGCCACCAGCGCACGCTCGGGCGCCACACCCGACAGCGCGACCGCGGCCCAGACGAGGACCGCTTGCGCGAGAGCGACGGTCACGATGACCACCGCCGCGGAGCGCGCGAGTCGCACCGCGGATGCGGAGGAGGTCAGCGCCGAACGAGCGAAGGGCAGCAGCGCGAGCATCACGCCGATCGCTCCGATCCACAGCGCCACCGGCCCGAAAGCGGCCATCGCCGAGGCGACGGCACTGCGGGGTCCGGTCGTCGCCGTGCTGTCGACGCCGATCGGTCTCGCGACCACCTGGGCGATCTGCTTCTGCTGGTCGGTGTCGTACCGGGGAATCGCCGCCTGCGCCGCGTCGAGTCCTGCGGCGAGCTGACCGCTCCCCTGTCCCAAGGTCGCGAGCGCACCGGCGAGCTGACCGTTTCCCTGCGCGAGTCCGTCCGCCCCGGATGCGGCGGATCCCAGCGCGTCCGACAGCCGGCCGAGGCCGTCCGCCACGGGGCCGCTGACCGCCGAGATCGCGCCCGCGCCGACGGCGACGGCGGCCGCGGTCTCCGCATCCTTGCCGAGCGCATCGGCCTGGCCGGCCAACAGTGCCGAGACGCCGTCTGCCGCATCCTTCGTGGGGGCCAACAGCGCCGCGAACTCCTGTTGCTGAGACGGCGTCAACTGCGCCGAGAAGGCGGCGAGCGCGGCGAGGCGGGTCTGCACGTCCTGTTGCGCGGCGTCGGCCACGCCCGCCTCGAGCGCGCGCTCTGCCAGACGCAGTGAGAGATCGCCCGACGCGGCGGCCCCGGCAGCCGTGAGGTCTCCGAGCCCTCGCGCGCCCCTGGGCAGCTCCGAGAGCACACCGTCCATGGTTCGCAGTCCGTCCGCCAACTGGAGCGTGTAGGTCTGCAGCGCGCTTGCACCGCTCTGCGCCTGGGTGAGCCCGCCGGTGATCGCGGAGGCGCCCTGAGCCATCTGGTCCATGCCGGAGCCGATCTGCGACATCGCCGTGAGCGTTCCGGTGACGTACTGCTGGGTGAGCTGGGCCGCGACGCCGGCGGGCAGACTCGCCGACAGCGCCTCGGCGACGATGCCGCCGAGGTAGCCGTGCTGCGTGCTGGTCTGCACCGTCAGCTCCGCCTGCTGCGGCGCGCCGGAGCCGATCGTCATCACGTGCGCCGAGAAGTCGGACGGGATCGTGACGGTCGCGAGCACGTCGCCGTCCGCGAGCGACTCGCTCGCGGTCTGCGCATCGGTGAGCACCCAGTTCACGGAGGGGACCGAGGTGATGAGGTTCTCGGTCAGGAGCTTGCCCGCCGCCACCGGCGTGGGTCCGGTCAGGATCGGGGAGTCCTGGTTGACCAGCGCCACGGGAGGGCGCTCGTCGGCCTGGGGCACGAGGGTCAGCACGATCGCCAGCGGCGCAAGCACGACCAGGATGAGCACAGCGGCGAGCTGCCAGCGCCGCTGGCCGCGAGCGGGGGCGGCGATCATGCTCCACACGGTCGTCATCGACGTCCTCCTTCGCTCGCCGCCAGCGCGAGCGCATCGACGCGGATGACGGGCCTCTCCGGCGACGCATCGAGAACGGCTCCACTGGAGCCGAGGATGATCGTGATGCCCGGCTCGATCGCGCTGACCACGATCTGCGCCAGGGCCTGCGCATCGGCGCGGTCGCCGAGGTCGATCGCCACGAGCGCGAGCCCGCTGGTCGCGGCGACGGCCACATCGGCGGCCCAGCGTTCGGCGTCACTGAGCTGTCCCATCGGCGTCCTCTCACTCACGTCCTGCGCCGACGTCCCCGACACCACCGCCAGCAGTGCGTCGAACGTCGCTGCGGCGCGGATCACCGCGTCGTGCGCCCGAAGAACACCGACGCCGTCTGCGCGGAGGCTTCGGCGCAGGTGCTCCGCCAGCGAGCTCGCGTCTGCTCGTTCGGGAGCGGCGGGCACATACGCGGCCTGGGAGGCGACCGCCGCCCGTTCGAAGGGCAGCACGCGTCCGTGGACGACGAGATCGCCCTCGAGATCCGCCGTACGGCCGGCGACGGCGGCCACGAAACGCGCGGCGACCGCGGCGGTACCCTCCACCAGCACGACCGATCCGCGCGGCGCGGCGACATCGGAGACATCCTCGCCGTCGATCCGAACGCCGTGGGCGAGCACACCGTCGCCTGCGGCCCCGCCGTCCGCACGCCCGGCCAGCCAGGTGCGCTGCGCCCGCATCCGCTCGACGGCCTCGCCCTCGATGTCGGCGTCGGGCAGCACACGGCCGAGCCACGCCGGCAGCCACCACGCCCGATGCCCCAGCAGCGCCATGACCGCCGGGATGAGGGTCATCCGCACGACGAAGGCGTCGATCAGCACACCGGCGGCGAGCGCGGTCGCCAGCGGTTGGATGATCGCGCTGCCTCCCGGCACGAACGAGAAGAACACCGAGAACATGATCAGCGCCGCGGCCGTCACGACCCGGGCCGAGGCGCTGAACCCGCCGAGGACGGCGCCGTGGGCGTCTCCCGTCGTCGCGTACTGCTCCCGCATCCGTGAGACGAGGAAGACGTGATAGTCCATCGCCAGGCCGAACAGCACCGCCATGACGAGGATCGGGAGGAAGCTGATGACGGGACCGACCTTGCCCACCCCGAGCAGATCTGCGCCCCATCCCCACTCGAACACGGCGGAGGTCACACCGAGGGCTGCGACGACCGACAGCAGATACCCCAGCGTCGCCGAGAGCGGCACCGCGATCGAGCGGAACATGATCGTCAGCAGCACGAGGCACAGCCCCACCACGACGATGCCGAAGGGCAGCAGCGCCGCGCCCAGGCGGTCGGAGATGTCGATCGCGAGGGCCGTCTGTCCCGTCACCGCGTATCCGAAGCCGTGCGCGGCGGCGAAGGCGGGCTCGCCATCGCGCAGCCTCTGCACGAGGTTCGTGGTGGCGTCGGAGGAGGGCGAGCTCGCCGGGGTGATGCTGAGGACGGCGAGGTCCACGGCCTCGTTCGTGAAAGCCTTCGAGACGACCGCGACGTCGGGGAGGTCCGAGAAGGCGTCATCGAGCGCGTCGAGCGCGTCTTGTACGTCCAGGGTGGCGGAGATGTCCGCGGTGATGAGCAACGGGCCGTTGAACCCGGGGCCGAAGCCCTCGTCGAGCAGGTCGTAGGCGATGCGCGCCGGCGACGACGGGGGGTCGTACCCCGCATCCGGCAGGGTCAGCCGCAGGCTCAGCGCCGGTGTAGCGACCACCGTCAGGGCGACCACGACGACTCCGATCGTTGCCGCCGGCACCCGGGTTGCGAGCCGCACCCAGGCAGGCGGGCGTGGGAGCCGCGTCCTCGGGCGACGCCGCTCCCGGGGACGCACCGCGCGGCCCAGAACCGCGAGCACCGCAGGCAGGAGCGTGACGGCGACCGCCAGCGCGGCCAGCACCGCGCCCGCCGCCCCCAACCCCATGACGGTGAGGAACGGGATCCCCGCCACGGCAAGACCGAGCAGCGCGATCATGACCGTGAGCCCCGCGAACACGACGGCGGTCCCTGCGGTCGCGATCGCGACGGCGATCGACTCGCGCGCATCCATCCCCTCGGCCAGCTGCGACCGGTGGCGCGAGACGATCAGCAACGCGTAGTCGATGCCGACGGCCAGCCCGAGCATGGTCGCCAGCAGCGGCGCCGTGGACGAGACGGGCGCGAAGGCCGCGACGATGAGGATCGAGCTGGACGCGACGGTCACACCGATGACCGCTGTCACCAGCGGGACGCCCGCGGCCACGACGGCGCCGAAGGTGATCGCCAGCACGATGAAGGCGATCGCCATGCCTGCGATCTCTGTCCAGTCCACACCGCCCGCCGCGCTCGCCACCAGCCCCGAGTAGGCCAGCGTCGCCCCGCCGGATGCGGCCGGCTGCGCGGCCTTCTCGATCGCCGCAACGAGGGCGTCGTCGATATCGGTGGCGGCGACGCGCAGCTGTACGGTGATGAACGCCATCCCGCCGGTGCGCGAGATCTGCGCAGGTTCTCCTGCGGATGCGGGGGTGCTCCCCGATGCCGACATCGCGACGGGACATGTGACGCCCGCCACGCCGTCGACCACGGCGAGGTCTTCGCACGCCGTCGAGATCACATCCGCCTCGGCGGTGATCGTGCTGCCGCTGGGCGCGACGATGACCACGCGCGCGCTCGCGCCGCTCAGCTGCGGCAGGCGCTGCTGCAGCTGATCCAGCGCCTGCTGCGACGGCGTGCCGGGGATCTCGAACGTCGACGCGAGCGTGCCGCCGAGCGCCTGCGCGAGCACGCCGCCCCCGATTGCGAGCACGAGCCAGGTCGCGATGACCGCCCAGCGCGCGCGCACGGCGAAGCGGCCCACGCGGAAGAGAAACGATGACATCCCCAGGCGCCCTTCCCCCGGGCACGCGCATCTCCGCGCGTGCACGTGCTCAGGGTAGCGGCACCGTCCCGGACGCCACGGCATGTGACGCCCGGAGCGACGGTGCTCAGTCGCGCAGGACGGCTCCGAACCGCTCGGCGGCGATCGCCACACCGGCAAGCTTCGCGTCGGTCGCCTCGGCGGAGGTCAGCGTGCGGTCCTCGGCGCGGAAGCGCAGCGCGAAGGTCAGGCTCTTCGATCCCTGATCCACACCCTGGCCGCGGTAGTCGTCCACGAGCCGCGCCGACTCGAGAAGAGCACCGGCTCCGTCGACGAGCGCGGTGCTCACATCCGCGGCAGCGACGTCGGCGGGAACCACGAGCGAGACGTCCTGCGTCGCCGCGGGGTACCCCGACAGCGATGCGGCGACGACGCGGGAACCCGCGATCTCGACGAGGAGGTCGAGGTCCAGTTCGGCGACCGTGATGCGACCCGGCAGATCGGCGGCCTCGGAGACGGCGGGCAGCAGCTCTCCCACATAACCGACGGCGGTGCCTTCGACCGAGACGATGCCGGTGCGACCGGGATGCAGGGCAGCGCGCTGGCCCTGCGCGATCGTCACCTCGACACCGGCTGCGGCCGCGATCACGCGCACCGCGTCGAGCGCCTCGGTCAGGCCCGCGGCCTCCGCAGCGCGGCCCGGCTGCTTGGGTGCGACGGCGCCCGCCACGAGAACGGCCACGTGGCGGCGCTGCGGCGGGATCGAGCCGTCCAGCTGAGCGAGCGTCGCCGCATCCGGGCGCACCGCCAGCGGCGGGACGAACGAGGTGCCGTACGCGACCCCCGGTTCCGGAAGGAAGACGGACCCGGCCTCGAACAGACTCAGATCCACGAGTCCGCGGGCGACGTTGCGGTGCGCGACCTGAAGCAGGCCCGGCACCAGTGAGCGGCGGAGATACGCCGCCTGCGAGTCGAGCGCGTTGGCGAGCTTGATGCTCGGCAGCGACGAGCCGTCGGGGCTGCCGTGGAGATCGTTCTGCTCGCGCGCGACGAACGGGAACGAGGGCGTCTCGACGTACCCGGCTGCGGCGAGCGCGTTGGAGACGCGCCGCCGGCCCTGCTGCGCCGCGGTCCACCCGCGCCCCGAGGGGGCGACCGGCAGCACCGAGGGGATGCGGTCGTAGCCCTCGATGCGGGCGACCTCCTCCGCGAGCGTCCACGCGTCCGTCAGGTCGGGGCGCCACGTGGGCGCATCGACGAACCAGGCCGCGCCGGTGTCGTGCACCGTGGCACCGATCAACTCGAGGGCGGCGACGATCTGCGCGCGCGTGTAGTCGACGCCGATCAGACCCGGCACGAAGTCGTACTCGAGCGCGATCGCCTCTCGCTCCAACTCCGCCCCGAGCGCGGCACCGGTCGCGTCGGCGGTGCCGCCGGCGTACTGCACCATGAGCTCGACCACGCGCTGCGCGGCCGCGTAGGGCACCGCAGGGTCGACGCCGCGCTCGAAGCGGCGTGACGCCTCCGACGGCAGCTTGTGGCGCCTCGCGGTACGGGCGATCGAGACCTGGTCGAAGATCGCCGCCTCGATCAGGACGTTCGTGGTGGCATCGCTCATCTCGGTGGCGGCGCCGCCCATGACGCCAGCGAGGCCGATGGGACCCGAGTCGTCGGTGATCAGCAGGTCCTCGGTGTCGAGCGTGCGGACCGTCCCGTCGAGGGTCTCCAGCTTCTCCCCCGCCCGCGCCCTGCGCACGGTGATCCCGCCGGTCAGCTTGTCGAGGTCGTAGCCGTGGATCGGGTTGCCGAGCTCGAGCATGACGTAGTTCGTGATGTCGATCAGGATGCCGAGCGAACGGATGCCGGCGAGCGTCAGCCGCGTGATCATCCACGGCGGCGTGGGGCGGGAGGCGTCGACGCCGCGCACGACGCGGGCGACGAACTCCGTGACGCCCGCGCGGCCGCGGATCGGGTTCTCGTCGTTCACGGCGAGCGGGAAGCCCGTTCCCGGCTCGTCGATCGGGCGATCGGCGGGATCGCGGAAGGCCGCGCCGGTGGCGTGCGAGTACTCGCGCGCCGCGCCGCGGATCGACAGCGCGTAGCCGCGATCCGGGGTCACGTTGATGTCGACGGCGATGTCGTCGAGACCCAGCAACGAGATCGCATCGGTTCCGACGGGCGCGTCGATGCCGAGCTCGACGAGGCGGAGGATGCCGGAGTGCTCGCTGCCGAGCCCCAGTTCCTTCGCGGAGGCGATCATGCCGTCGGACACGTGACCGTAGGTCTTGCGCGCCGCGATCGGGAAGGGCCCGGGAAGCACCGCACCGGGCAGTGTCACGACGACCTTGTCACCGGGGAAGAAGTTGTGCGCGCCGCAGACGATGCCGTGGATGTCGGCTCCGCCGTCGGCCGCCGTCTCGCCCGCCGGGGCGACGCGCACCTGGCACCAGCGGATCGTCTTGCCGTTGGACTGCGGCTCCTCCTCGAAGGAGAGCACCTCGCCCACGACGATCGGTCCCTGCAGCTCGAAGCGGTGGACGTCCTCCTCCTCGAAGCCGACGCGCACGAAGGCGGCCAGGACGTCCTCGGGAGAGGCCTGGGAGGGAACCTCGACGAACTCACGCAACCACGACAGCGGAACGCGCATCACACCACCATCCCGAACTGCTCGCTGAATCGCACATCGCCCTCGGCCATGTCCCGCATGTCCTGAACGTCGCTGCGGAACATCAGGGTGCGTTCGATACCCATGCCGAACGCGAACCCTGAGTACTCCTGCGGGTCGATGCCCGCGGCGCGCAGGACGTTGGGGTTGACCATGCCGCAACCGCCCCACTCGATCCATCGGGCGCCGCCTTTGAAGGTGGGGTGCCAGAGATCGAGCTCGGCGCTGGGCTCGGTGAAGGGGAAGTAGTTGGCGCGGAAGCGCGTCTTCGCCTCCGGCCCGAACAGCTGGCGCGCGACGTGGTCGAGTGTGCCCTTCAGGTGCGCCATGGTGATGCCCTTGTCGATGACGAGTCCTTCGAACTGGCTGAAGACCGGGAGGTGTGTGGCGTCGAACTCGTCCGTGCGATAGACCCGGCCGGGGCAGACGACGTAGATCGGAAGCTCGCGCTCGAGCATCGACCGCACCTGCACGGGGCTCGTGTGGGTACGCATGACCAGGTGGCGATCGACGGGGTCGACGAAGAACGTGTCCTGCATCTGGCGCGCCGGGTGATCGACGTCGAAGTTGAGCGCGTCGAAGTTGAACCACTCGTGCTCGAGCTCCGGCCCTTCCGCGATCTCCCAGCCCATTCCGACGAAGATGTCGCCGATCTGCTCCTGCAGGAGGGTCAGCGGATGCCGCGCACCGACGCGCGTGCGGACCGGGATCGCCGTGATGTCGACGCGCTCGGCTTCCAGGCGCGCCGCCGTTTCGGCCGTCTCGATCTCCGCCTCGCGGGCGGCGAGCGCCTGGTTCACGCGGCCTCGGGCCTGACCGACGAGCTTGCCGAACTCGGCCTTGCGCTCGTTCGGGACGTCGCGCAGGCGGGCGTTGAGTCGCGCGAGGGGCGAGCCGTCTCCGGCGTGGGCGCTGCGCGCGGTCTTCAGGGCGGCGGAGTCGGCAGCTGCCGCGATGGCGGCCAGGGCCTCGTCGACCGCGGCGCTCACCGCATCGGGCGTGATCTCGTTCTGGGGTGCGTCGGACACGGTGATCGAGTCTACCGGCGCGCTGAGGGCTCCGAAGCGGCAGGGAGATCCGCCCCGGCGGTGATGAGCGTGAGCGCCGCGGCGAAGGGATCCGGGCGCCGGCTCGTCACGTCGTCCGGCGCGAGCGCGGCAGCACGCGCGACGACCCCGAACGCATCGGCGGCGGTGCGCTGCTGCTCGTGGAAGGTGTAGCCGACGACGAAGTGCGTGACCGCGTCCGCCATGACGGCCGCGGCGTGGCCCGCATCCGCATACCGTTGCACGAGCACCAGGTGCAGGGGCGAGTCGACGAGACCGAGCGCAAGAGAACTGGACACGACCTCGGCACCGTCGCGATGCGCGAGCAGCCGGTCGTGGAGGCGCTCCCCCAGTACCCGGGCAGCCTCGCCCAGGCGCAATGTCGCGGCGAGGACGGCACCCTCCGCCACGGGAGCGAGGATGCGGGCACTGACGGCCGCGAGCAGCTCCTGTTTGTTCTCGACGTGCCAGTACAGGGCGCTCGGCTGGACGCCGAGCTCGTCCGCGAGCCGCCGCATCGACAGATCCGGCAGTCCCACGCGATCGAGCAGCACGAGCGCCGCATCCACGACGTCCGCCTTCGAGCGCCGCGGGGCGCGGGAGGAGTTTGAGCCGTCGGCCGTCATGCGGGTACTGTACCTGAACAGTGTTCACATGAACGGCGTTCAGGAGGAAGCATGACCGTTCTCGCCCCCACGGTGCGGCGCCCGCTCGACGCCACCGACATCGCACGCGCCGGCATCTTCGCCGCCGTGATCGCCGTTCTCGGGCTGCCCGGAGCTTTCACGATCTTCGGCGCCGTGCCCATCACCGCCCAGACGCTCGGTGTCATGCTCGCCGGCGCGATCCTCGGGCCGGCCGTCGGCGCGCTCTCGGTCACGGCCGTGATCGTTCTCGTCGCCGCGGGCCTCCCGCTCCTCGCCGGAGGGCGCGGCGGCATCGGGGTCTTCTTCAGTCCCACGGCCGGCTATCTGCTCGGCTGGCTCGTCGGCGTCGTCGTCATAGGTCTCCTCGTGCACCTCGCCGGACGTCGCCCGGTCTGGTGGCGCACCTTCCTCGGCACCCTGGTGGGAGGAGTGCTCGTCGTCTATGCCGTCGGCATCCCGGTGCAGGCTCTCGTCCTGCGCATCGGGCTCGGAGAGGCGGCACTGTCCAGCCTCGTTTTCCTGCCGGGCGATCTGATCAAGGTCGTCGCGACGACCCTGATCGTGGGCGCCCTCGTGCGCGGATACCCACGGGCCTTCCGGCGCCAATGGCGCGCACGCCCGACCGCCGCCGCGTGAGCGCCTTCATCGTTCCGGTCGAGGCACGCGATGCGCTCGCGCGGCTCGATCAGCTGAGACGGTCGGGGCGCGTTCCCCTGGTGCTCGATGAGCGCTGGCCGCCGGAGGTGCGCACCGGCATCCTTTCGCTCCTCGCTCGCACGCCCGCGCCCGCCGGCACGGAGTGGGCAGCTCTCACGTCCGGCAGCTCGGCCGCTCCCCGTGTCGTGGTGCGCACGCACACGTCATGGGCGGACTCCTTCCCGGCGGTGGAGCGGCTCCTGGGCACGCTTCCCGGAGACGTCGTGCTGCTTCCCGCGCCGCCGAGCGCGTCGCTGACGCTCTTCTCCCTCGCCCACGCGCTGGCCGGCGGCCCCGCACCCGCACTCTCCGCCGACAGCTCCCGCGCGACCCTCTTCCACGGCACCCCGACCCACTTCGCCGCGGTGCTCGCCTCGGGCGGCGCACCGATGCTGCGCGCTGCGCTCGTCGGAGGGATGACGCTGCCCGCCGACGTCCGCGCCGAAGCAGAGTCCCGCAGTATCCGCGTCGTGGAGTACTACGGGGCGGCCGAGCTGTCGTTCGTGGCCTACGACGACGACGACGGGCAAGGCCTGCGTCCCTTTCCCGGAGTCGAGGTCGCGGTGCGCGACGACACCATCTGGGCGCGCTCGCCCTACGCCGCGATCGGTTATCTGGGCGAATCCGGTCCGCTGCGGCGCGACGGGGGGTGGGCCAGCGTCGGCGATCGCGGTGCGATGGTCTCCGATCGGCTTCGCGTGTCGGCGCGGGAGGACGACGCCATCCAGACCGCGGGGGCGACCGTCATCCCGTCGGAGATCGAACGGGTCCTGCGCACCCTGGATGGCGTCGCGGACGCTGTCGTCGTCGGCGTGCCCGCGCCCGGTGTCGGTCGACTCGTGGCCGCCCTCATCGAACCCGTGCGTCCCGGCGCCGTGGACGCGGCGGCGCTTCGCGCGGCGGCACACCGCCTGTTCGCGCCGGCCCACCGGCCGCGCCTGTGGTTCGCCGGTACGATTGCCCGCACCTCGTCCGGCAAGATCGCTCGCGCCGAGGTGGAGCGACGACTGGCCTCAGGAGAGGTGCCCCGTGTCTGACGTGCTGATCGTGTCGGCGCGCCGCTCCGCGCTGACCACACGGGGACGTGCGTTGGCAGGGGTGAGCGCCGACCGCCTGGCCGCACCCGTGCTGCGCGCCGCTGCCGACGACGCCGCACGCGCGATCGGCGCACCGTTCGAGGCCGCAGATGTCATCCTCGGCAACTGTCGCGGCCCGGGCGGCAACACCGCCCGCCTCGCCGCGTTGGGCGCCGGTTTGGGCGCGCAGACTCCCGGCGCGACGGTGGACCGGCAGTGCGGCAGCGGACTGGCCGCGGTGATCGAGGCCGCGCAGGCGATCGCCGGCGGCGACGAGCGCCCTCGGCTGGCGGGCGGGGTCGAGAGCGCCTCGACCGCCCCGGAACGACGCATCGACGGCCTCTCCTTCGAGCGCGCGCCATTCGCCCCCGCCGGCTGGCCCGATCCCGACATGATCGACGCCGCCGACGCCCTCGCCCGTCTCGACGGCATCGACCGTGAGCGTCAGGATGCGGCGGCCGCCCGCAGTCACCGACGCGCGACCGCTGCCCGGGAGTCGGGACGATTCACAGCGGAGATCGTCCCGATCGACGGCGTGAGCACCGATGACGCCGTCGGGGCTGCGCTGGCGCTGCTCCCCCGGCTCACTCCCCTGCGTGACAACGGGACCGTGACGGCCGGCACGGCCACGCGGATCGGCGACGGGGCCGCCGCGGTCGCCCTCGTCAGCGCGGCGCGGCATGCACACGTGCCGGGGCTGCTCGTCCGCGCGCACGCCGTCGTCGGTGTCGACCCGGCCTACCCCGGACTCGGCGCGGCACCGGCCATCGAGGCAGCCCTGGCCGCATCCGGTACCGCGCTCGCGGAGGTCGAGGCGTTCGAGATCGTCGAGGCGTTCGCGGCGCAGTCGCTGGCGGTGCTGGGCAGGCTCGGACTCGCCGACGACGACGCCAGGGTGTGCGCCGACGGCGGGGCGCTGGCGCTCGGTCATCCGTGGGGGGCGAGCGGCGCCGTGGCGCTCGTGCGCCTGTTCTCGCGGCTCGTGCGCGCCGGACGCCCCGCCGGGAGCATCGGTGTCGCCGCCGCATCCGTGGGCGGCGGCATGGGGATCGCGATGGTCGTCGAGGTGGTGAGGTGAGCGCCATCCGCCTGGAGCGACTCGGAGTACGACTCGGCGACGTCGATGTCCTCCGCGACCTCGATCTCGACCTCGATGCCCGCACGGTCGCCGTCGTCGGCGACAACGGTTCCGGCAAGTCGACGCTCGCACGCGCGGTCGGCGGACTGGTCCCGCCGACCACCGGAACCGCTGCCGTACTGGGGCTCGACCCGGTCCGCGATGCCGCCGAACTCCGTCGCCGCGTGGCGATCGTCTTCAGCAATCCCGACGCGCAGATCGTCATGCCGACCGTCGCCGAAGACGTCGCCTTCTCGCTGCGCGGGGAGCGGACGAGTCGCGCGGAGCGGGCGGACCGGGTCGCGTCCGCGCTCGCCCGTTTCGGGCTCGCCGACCTCGGCGACCGCTCGGCGCACGACCTGTCGGGAGGGCAGAAGCAGCTGCTGGCACTGTGCGGCGCGTTCGTGCGCGAACCGGAACTCGTCGTCGCCGACGAGCCCACCGCCTATCTCGACGGCCGCAACGCCCGGATCGTGGCAGACCATCTCTTCGCGGACAGCGGGCATCGTCTGCTCCTCGTGACCCACGACCTCGCCCTCGCCGAGCGCTGCGAGGTGGCCGTCCACGTGTCCCAGGGCCGCGTGGTCGCCGTCGGACAGGCGCGGGACGTGGTGCGCTCGTACGCGACCGGCCTCGGATGCTGAGCCTGTACCGACCGGGCACCGGGCCCTGGCATCGGATGCCGGCCGGTCGCAAGACGCTCCTGCTGCTCGTCCTTGTGCTCGTGGTCTCGCTCCTGCCCGCCACGTGGCTCTCGTGCGCGGTCTCTGCCGGACTCGGCCTGCTCTGCTACGCGGTCCCCGGGACGGGATGGACGCAACTGGCGCGCCAGGTCTGGGCGCTTCGACTGCTCGTCGTGATGAGCTTCGTCGGGCAGGTCATCTTCCTCGGCCTGGAGGCGGCGACGATCGGCACGGTGCGCATCGTCTCCGCCATCGTCCTGGCAGCGCTGCTCGCCCTCACGACCCCCGTCACCGCACTGTTGGGCGTCTTCGAACGCGCGCTGGCACCTCTGCGCGTCATCGGCCGGGACCCGGGCCGGGCCGCCCTGCTTCTCGTCGTGGCGTTCGGCGCCGTTCCCACCCTCATCGGCCTGGCGCGTCAGGTTCGTGAGGCGCAGCGCGCCCGAGGCGCGGGTCGCGGCATCCGCTTCTTCGTCGTGCCGTTCCTCGTCGTCGCCCTCAAACACGCCGACGAACTCGGCGACGCGTTGAACGCGCGCGGCGTGCGCTGAGCTCAGAGGGCGCTGGAGTCGTACTTCCCTGCGCCTCGCTGCGCCGCGATGACCTCCGTGTCGGTCGTCGCTCGCCCCACCGCTCCCGCCTGCGGCCCCCGGCCCGCGCGCTGCGAGGAGCGCATGCGGACCTCGACCCACTTGGCGACGCCGGCGAGCACGAGACACAGGGTGATGTAGATCGCGGCAGCCACCATTCCCGCCTGCAGGATCGGTCGGTCGTACTGCGCCTGCGTGCCGATCAGCCGGGCGTAGTAGAGCAACTCGTTGTAGGTGATGATGTAGCCGAGCGCCGTGTCCTTCAGGGTGACGACGAGCTGCGCGACGATCACCGGGAGCATCGCCCGGACGGCCTGCGGGAGAAGGATGAGACGCATCACGCCGGCTTTGCGCAGCCCCAGCGCGTACCCCGCCTCGCTCTGTCCGCGCGGCAGCGACTCGACGCCGGCCCGGATGACCTCGGCGAGCACGGAGCCGTTGTACACGGCGAGCGCGATCACGACGGCCCAGTAGGCCTCGAGGCGCACGCCCACGACGGGAAGCCCGTAGTACAGCAGCATCATGAGGATCAGCACGGGTACCGCGCGGAACAGCTCGATGATCGCCGTGGCCGGCCAGCGCACCCAGGCGTGATCGGACATACGACCCAGCGAGAGGACGAATCCGAGGACGATGGAGGCCACGGCGGCGGCGGCGAACGCGGCCAAGGTGCGGCCCGTTGCCGCGAGGATCTGCTCCCACACCGTCGTGAAGGTGAAGATGTACCACTTCTCGGCGGAGAACTGACCGGTCTCGATGAATCGGTAGACGACGAAGCCGCCGAGGCCGAGGATGACGAGCACGGTGATGACGCCGATGATCCGGTTGCGGATGATCGCACGACGACCGGGCAGATCGTACAGAACGGAGCTCATCGCGCCACCCTCCATCGGTTCTCGAGTCGTCGCTGGACCAGCGAGAGCGCCAGCACCATCACCACGAAGATCGCCGCGACCCACAACAGGACGATGAGCGCGTTCTCGCCGCGCTCGCTGAGGTTCGCGCGGATCACCCCGAGTTCGGCCACCGAGAAGCCGGCGGCAATGGTCGTGTTCTTGAGCAGCGCGATGAGCACGCTCATCATGGGCGGCACCACCGAGCGGAACGCCTGCGGCATGATCACGAGCGTCATCACCTGCCCGAACGTCAATCCGAGAGCGCGCGCAGCCTCCGCCTGGCCGACCGGCACCGTGTTGATGCCCGAGCGCAGGACCTCGGCGACGTACGTGGCGGTGTAAATTCCGAGCGCCCAGATCGCGAGCACCGTGTAGCCGGGGTTCGGCAGATCCAACGCGGGGTATCCGAAGGCGAAGAAGAAGAAGATGACCGTGAGGGGCGTGTTGCGCACGATGTTCACGTACACCGTGCCGACGGCGCGCGCGATCGGCACCGGGGAGACGCGCATGGCACCCACGAGCGTGCCCAGCACGAGCGCGATGAGAGCGCCCGCGAAGAAGAGCAGCAACGTGTTGCGCAGCGCGATGCCCCAGATGTCGAGGTTGTCGACGATCACGTTCATCTCAGAGGTCCTTACCGTGAGCCGGTGAGGGCGGTCCCGCCGGAGAGACCGCCCTCACCTCAGGGTCTGTCAGCTGGCTGCGTCGACCGCGGGCTCCTCGACGGTGATCCCGGACGCGCCGAGGTTCTTGTCGAAGATGGCCTGCCAGATGTCGCCGCCGTCGGTGAACATCTCGTTGATGTGCTCGAGCAGAACGGTGTCGCCCTTCTCGAGACCGACGCCGTAGCGCTCCTCGCTGAACGGCTCACCGACGACCTTGAGCTCGTCCGGGTACAGGGCCGCGTAGCCGATCAGGATGGCCTGGTCGGTGGTGACCGCATCCACCTGGCCGTTCAGCAGCGCCTCGACGCAGGCCGAGTAGACGTCGAACTCGGTCGTGGGCACGCCCGGGAAGT
The DNA here is from genome assembly GCF_054782995.1 of Microbacterium neimengense. NCBI lineage: Bacteria > Bacillati > Actinomycetota > Actinomycetes > Micrococcales > Microbacteriaceae > Microbacterium > Microbacterium neimengense. The sequence continues at coordinate 282,606 of NZ_BAAGRK010000001.1, read as the reverse complement.
TCGCCTTGATGTTCTGGATGGGCGTGGATCCGGTGGCCGAGCACACGTTGGTGTCAGGCCCCAGATCCGCCTCGCTGGCGATGTCGCTGTCGCTGGCGACGAGCAGACCCTGGCCCGTGATGAAGTAGGGGCCGGCGAAGTCGATCTGCTCCTTACGCTTGTCGGTGATCGAGTAGGTACCGACGTAGTAGTCGATGTCGCCGTTCACGATCGCCTGCTCGCGGTTCGCCGAGGCGATGGGCTGGAAGGTGATGTCCTCCTCGCCGTACCCGAGGGATGCGGCGATCCAGCGGGCGATGTCGATGTCGAATCCGGTGCGCTCGTTGGTCGTGACGTCCAGGAAGCCGAGCCCCGGCTGGTCCTCCTTGACTCCCACGATCACTCCGCCGCGCTCGGTGATGCGGTCGAAGGTGGGGCTGCCCTCGAGCGAGACGTCGCTGGCGGTCTCGAACCAGACCGAGCTCTCGTCGGTGCCCTCCGATCCGCCGGCAGCGCCGCCGGGGGCCGGCGAGCCGCTGTTGCAGGCGGTGAGGCCGAGGGTGGCGACGGCCGCGAGACCCAGAAGGGCGGTCAGTCGTGTGGTGCGCATTTCTCTCTCCTTGCTGTGGGGGGATTGGTGCGGGAGCAACGTGCGGGGGTCAGTGGGTGATGAGCTTCGAGAGGAAGTCCTTCGCCCTTTCGCTCTTGGGGGCGGTGAAGAAGGTGTCGGGCGCGGCCTCTTCGACGATGCGCCCGTCGGCCATGAAGACGACGCGGTCGGCGGCCTTGCGCGCGAAACCCATCTCGTGCGTCACGACGATCATGGTCATGCCCGACTCGGCGAGCGACGTCATGACGTCGAGGACCTCGTTGATCATCTCGGGGTCCAGGGCGCTGGTGGGCTCGTCGAAGAGCATGACCTTCGGCGTCATGGCCAGGGCCCGGGCGATCGCGACGCGCTGCTGCTGTCCGCCGGAGAGCTGGGCGGGGAGCTTGTTCGCCTGATGCGCGACGCCGACGCGCTCGAGAAGCGTCTTCGCCTCGCGCACGGCATCCGCCTGCTTCATGCCCTTGACCTTGATCGGGCCGAGTGTGACGTTCTCGAGGATCGTGAGGTGCGAAAAGAGGTTGAACGACTGGAACACCATGCCGACGTCCGCGCGGAGGGCGGCGAGCTGCTTGCCCTCGCTCGGCAGCTTCTCGCCGTCGATCGTGATGGTGCCGCTCGTGATCGTCTCGAGCCGGTTGATGGTGCGGCACAGCGTCGACTTGCCCGAACCGGAGGGCCCGATCACCACCACGACCTCACCGCGGTTGACGGTCAGGTCGATATCGGTGAGGGCCTGGAAGTCGCCGTAGTGCTTCTGAACGTCGCTGAGGACGACCAGCGGGTCGCCGCGACGCACGGTGATGTTCGAAGTCGGGGGCGCGGCATCCGAAGGCGTCATCTGGACAGACTATGAATCGCCTCAGCGCGCAACCCGACCTCTTGACGGATCTCTCACCGACTTCTAACGTTCGCCCGGTCCGGGCGAGGCGTCAGCTGCGCTGTGCGAAGGCGGACTCGTAGAGGCACACACTCGCGGCGGTTGCGAGGTTCAGAGACTCCGCGCTGCCGTAGATCGGCAGCCGCAGCGCCGCATCCGCGAGCTCGAGCGCCGCATCCTCCAGGCCTCGCGCCTCGTTGCCGAACAGCCAAGCCGTCGGCTGGGCGAGCAGGCCCGCCGCGCGCGCGTCGAGGAGGTCCTCCCCCTTGACGTCCGCCGCGATGACGCGGAGCCCCGCCGCGCGGATGGCGCTGACGGCGGTCTCCAGCTCGCCGGCCCGGGCGAGCGCGATGTGGAAGAGGGAGCCGGTGGTCGCGCGGACCACCTTCGGGTTGTAGGGATCGACCGTGCGCCCGGTCAGCACCACCGCGTCGGCGCCCGCCGCGTCGGCCGCGCGGACGATGGTTCCGAGGTTGCCGGGATCGCGCACCTCCTCGCAGATCGCGAGCAGGCGAGGGCCGGCTGCCAGCACATCGCGCAGCGACGTGGGGAACTGACGGGCGACGGCGACGATCCCCTGCGGTGTGACGGTATCCGCCATCGCCTCGAGCACCGGCTCGGACGTGTACTCGATCTCGAGACCCGCCTCGGCCGCGGCGTCTCGCAGATCCTGGTGCCGCTCGAGGGCGGTCGGGGTCGCGAACAGCTCGACGATGCTCTCGGGTCGGAAGGCGAGGGCTTCGCGCACCGCCTGCGGGCCCTCGAGAAGGAACAGGCCCGTCTCGTCGCGGGCAGCCCGTTTGGCGAGTTTGGCGACGGCGCGAACGCGTGGGGATCGGGGATTCTCCAGCACGTTCCCAGTCTAGGGTGACGCGAGTACACCGAAGGGGCGCCCTCCGCGAGGAGGACGCCCCTTCGGGGTGTTCTGATTACGCCGAGGCCTTGGCGGCGTTGACGTCGGTCGGCAGAGCCGCCTTCGCCGTCGCCACGAGCGACGCGAACGTGGCGGGCTCGTTCACGGCGAGCTCTGCCAGGATGCGGCGGTCGACCTGCACACCCGCGAGGCCGAGGCCCTGGATGAAGCGGTTGTAGGTGATGCCGTTCTGGCGGGCAGCGGCGTTGATGCGCTGGATCCAGAGGCGGCGGAAGTCGCCCTTGCGCTTGCGACGGTCACGGTACGCGTAGACCAGCGAGTGGGTGACCTGCTCCTTGGCCTTGCGGTACAGGCGCGAACGCTGACCGCGGTAACCGGAGGCGCGCTCGAGGATGACGCGACGCTTCTTGTGGGCGTTTACTGCCCGCTTGACTCTAGCCATTTCTTTCCCTTACTTACGTGCGTCGGCGATCAGAGGCCGAGGAGCTTCTTGGCCTGCTTGGCGTCACCGGGAGCCAGGACCTGCTCCTGGTTCAGACGACGGGTGCGACGGCTCGACTTGCCCTCGAGGTTGTGACGCATGCCCGCCTGCTGCTTCATGAGCTTGCCGCTTCCGGTCAGCTTGAAGCGCTTCTTGGCACCCGAGTGGGTCTTCTGCTTCGGCATCTTCTCTTCCTTCGTTGTGACTCCCGCGTGGCGCGGGATCAGGTGTGTGGCCTTATTCGGCCGCGTCTGCGGTGGCAGGCTCCGGGGCATCCCCAGTGCGTGCCTGACGGGCGGCTTCCTTGTTCGCCGCGCGCTGAGCGTTCTGCTCCGCCTTCGCCTCGGACTTGTTCTTGTGCGGGGCGACCACCATGACCATGTTGCGTCCGTCGATCGTGGGGTTCGACTCCACGGTGCCGAACTCGGCGACGTCCTCTGCGAACTTGCGCAGCAGACGCACACCCTGCTCGGGACGCGACTGCTCGCGACCGCGGAACAGGATCATCGCCTTGACCTTGTCGCCGGCCTGCAGGAAGCCCTCGGCGCGCTTGAGCTTGGTGATGTAGTCGTGAGCTTCGATCTTCAGGCGGAAACGCACCTCTTTGAGGACGGTGTTGGCCTGATTGCGACGCGCTTCCTTGGCCTTCTGCGCAGCCTCGTACTTGAACTTGCCGTAGTCCATGATCTTGACCACGGGGGGCTTCGAGTTCGGGGCCACCTCGACGAGATCGAGGTCGGCCTCCTGGGCCAGGCGCAGCGCCACCTCGATGCGGACGACGCCGACCTGCTCACCCGCGGGTCCGACGAGGCGGACCTCGGGAACGCGGATGCGGTCGTTGGTGCGGGGATCGCTGATGCGGAACTCCTCTGACGTAGCGGATGGGGCCACCGGGATGTCGACGACATTCCCGGGCGGAAGAAGACCACGCCACCCGACACGACGCGAAGCGCCGGCTTTCTCGCACCCTGACTGCCCCCTCAGGAGGAGGCGGAGTGCAATGACCCGGTAGCCTGGAGCGGCAAGCGCGGGTGGGATGTGATCCTCTTTCGATCGGAGCAGACGCTCCGGTGCTCGCCCACTTTAGCAGAAAGAGCAACGTGGACTCGACTCCGTACGACCAGGCCGCCGACATCGACGCGCAGGCACGCGCCAACCAGGAGCGCTGGGAGCGTCAGGAGGCCGCGGCGACGGCCGCATCCCGCGACATCGCAGACGTGCCCGCGGTGGAGGTCATCACCACCACCGCCGTGCACCTGCTCAGCGCCGCCGCCGTCAAGGTGGGCCTCGCCGACGACCCCGAGACGCAGACCGACCTCGACGAGGCGCGCAAGCTCATCAACGCCCTCGCGGGTCTGATCACGGCCGGAGCGCCGGAGATCAGCGACATGCACGCACGGTCGCTGCGCGACGGATTGCGCTCGGTCCAGCTCGCGTTCCGCGAGGCGTCGGTGATTCCGGATCCGATCGGCAAGGGTCCCGGCGAAAAGTGGACGGGTCCCGTCACCTGAGCGGATGCGGCCGGCTCAGCGCGACCGGCGGAGCTTGACCGTCAACGAGTCGACGAGCACCGCGATGCGGTCATCGACCGACCAGCGGCGCGCGAGACGGGCCAGTACCGCGTCGAGCTGCTCCTTGTCGAGACCGTCGATGAGGTGCAGCTCGACGATCAGCTCCGGCCCCCGCAGACGCGCGTCGGGGTCGCCCGCGGCGACCGAGAGGTCGAGCACGGCGAGTTCACCGCCGATGCTTTCCTGCAGCCCTGCGAAGACCTCGGGCGACACGGGGCTCGGCTCCCACGGGTGTCCCTGACCGATCGCCCAGACAGCCGGACGACGCAGCACGAACTCCGTCGGCGACCCAGGATCGATGACGATGAGATCGGTGTCGTCGCCCGCAGCCGCGAGTGCGGTGCGGATGCCGTCGGCGGGCACGGGCCTCGCGGACGGATCCCACCGGGCCATGGTCTCGACAGAGGTGAACACCGGAAGCACGCGGCGTCCGTCGGGTCCGGCCACCGTGACGATCGACAGCTCCTGCGTCTTGTCCACGCGCAACCCGCTGGGGGCTGTGCCCTCCTCTCCCTTCTCGGCGATGAGGGGGATCAGCAGGCGCGCACGGCGATAGGCGTCGACGACGGCGACGGCGTCGCCTCCGCCCGCGCGGAAGTCGGTCAGCGCGTCGAGCAGCGCCGCGTCCGCGGAACCGTCGTCACCCGCATGGGTGTTCGGCTGGAATCGGCGCCCCTCCCAGGGAACTCCTGCGGAGTCGTGTCCGCAGCTCTCGTCAGCGCCCTGCGACATCCAGCGCCTCGGCCAGCGTGAACGCGCCGGCGTAGAGGGCCTTGCCCACGATGGCGCCCTCGACGCCCAGCGGCACCAGCTCGCGGAGCGCGGCGATGTCGTCGAGGCTCGAGATCCCGCCCGAGGCGACGACCGGCTTAGGGGTGCGCGCCGTGACCTCGCGCAGCAGTTCCACGTTGGGTCCGCGCAGCGTGCCGTCCTTGGTGACGTCGGTCACGACATAGCGGCTGCAGCCCGCATCCTCGAGGCGGTCCAGCACGGCCCAGAGGTCACCGCCCTCGCGGGTCCAGCCGCGCGCGGCGAGCGTGGTGCCCCGTACGTCCAGGCCGACGGCGACGGCCTCGCCGTAGCGGCCGATGACATCCGCCGCCCACTCGGGGTTCTCCAGCGCCGCCGTGCCGAGGTTGATGCGCGAAGCCCCTGATTCGAGAGCGGCGTCGAGGCTCTCGTCGTCGCGGATGCCGCCCGACAGCTCGACCTGGACACCCTTCACCTGCTTGATGACCCGGCGCATGACGGCGGTGTTGTTGCCGCGGCCGAACGCGGCGTCGAGGTCGACGAGATGGATCCACTGCGCGCCCTGCCGCGCCCACTCGACCGCGGCATCGACAGGGTCGCCGTAGCTGGTCTCGCTACCGGCCTCGCCCTGGGTGAGACGGACGGCCTTCCCGTCGGCGACATCGACCGCCGGCAGGAGGATGAGTTCAGGGGTGGACGCGAAATCGTTCATGGCTCCTCGTGCGCTCGCGCACCCGGCGGATCCCCGGCGTGCGGCACGAGGTAAGAGACTACTGGGGTCGCAGCGTGCTGATCCAATTGGAGAGCAGACGGATGCCCGCAGCACCCGACTTCTCGGGGTGGAACTGCGTCGCGCTGAGCGGCCCGTTCTCCACGGCGGCGAGGAACGGGGAGCCGTGCGTGCTCCACGTGAGCACCGGTTCGGCGAACGGCGCCTGCGGCGGCATCGTCCACTGCTGGGCAGCAAAGGAGTGGACGAAGTAGAAGCGCTCGTCCTCCAGCCCTGCGAACAGGCGCGAGCCCGGCTCGGGCGCGACGGTGTTCCAGCCCATGTGGGGCAGAACCGGCGCGTCGAGCTCGGTGACCGTTCCTGGCCACTCCCCCAACCCGTCGGTCGCGTCCCCGCGTTCGACGCCGTGCTCGAAGAGCACCTGCATGCCGACGCAGATGCCCAGGACGGCACGTCCGCCGGCCAAGCGCCGGCCGATGAGCTCGTCGCCCTTGCTGGCGCGCAGAGCCTCTGCCACCGCTCGGAACGCCCCCACTCCCGGCACCAGCAGGCCGTCTGCATCCTGGATGAGGCCGCGGTCGGCAGTCAGCCGTGCGTCGGCGCCGGCTGCGGCCAGCGCCTTGACGGCGGAGTGGACATTGCCCGACCCGTAGTCGAGGACCGCGACGAGCGGAGCGTCGGTCACAGGGCGCCCTTGGTGCTGGGAATGCCGTCGACGAGCGGGTCGAGCGCCTTGGCCTGGCGGAAGGCACGTGCGAACGCCTTGAACTCCGCCTCGGCGATGTGGTGCGGGTCGCGACCACCGAGCACGCGGACGTGCACCGTGAGCGCGGCGTTGTAGGCGATGGCCTCGAACGAGTGCCGCACGAGGGACCCGGTGAAGTGGCCGCCGATCAGGTGGAAGGCGTACCCCTCGGGCTCACCGTCGTGGACCAGGTAGGGACGACCGCTGATGTCGACGACCGCCTGTGCGAGCGCCTCGTCGAGGGGCACGAGCGCGTCGCCGTAGCGCGCGATGCCACTCTTGTCCCTCAGCGCGGCGCGGATGGCCTGACCGAGCACGATCGAGACATCCTCCACAGTGTGGTGCGCGTCGATGTGAGTGTCGCCCGTGGCCCGCACCGTCAGATCGGTGAGGGAGTGCTTGGCGAACGCCGTCAACAGGTGGTCGAAGAACGGAACGCTCGTCGAGATCGAGCTCTTCCCGGTGCCGTCGAGGTCGAGCGAGAGCTCGATCTGCGACTCGCTCGTGGCCCGGCTGAGCTCGGCAGTGCGGTGAGGGACGGGCTGCGCGGTCATGCCTGCGAGTCTATCGACGCCATGGCAGCCAGGAACGCGGTCGTCTCGGCCTCGGTTCCCGCGGTGACACGCAGGTGGCCGGGGATACCGACGTCGCGGATGAGGACGCCGCGCTCGTAGAGCGCCTGCCAGACGGCCGCGGGGTCGGCGACGCCGCCGAAGAGCACGAAGTTGGTCCACGATTCGTGCGGGCGGTAGCCCATCGCCGCCAGCTCACGACTGATGCGATCGCGCTGGGCGACGATCTCGTCGACCATGCCGAGCATCGTGTCCGCGTGACGCAGCGCCGCCTCCGCCGCCGCCTGGGTCAGCGCACTGAGGTGGTACGGCAGCCGCACCAGACGAAGAGCGTCAACGACGGCGGGATCGGCAGCAAGGTAGCCCACACGCGCACCCGCGAAGGCGAACGCCTTGCTCATCGTGCGGGAGACGATCAGCCGCTCACGCCCGGGCAGGAGGGAGATCGCCGACACGGTGCCCCGCGGGGCAAATTCCTGATACGCCTCGTCCACGATGACGATGCCGCGGCTGGCGGCGTACACCGCCTCGATGACGTCGAGCGTCATCGGCGTGCCGGTGGGATTGTTCGGCGCACAGAGGAAGATCACGTCCGGGTCCGCCTGACGTACCTGCTCCGCAGCGGATGAGGCGCTCAGGCTGTAGTCGTCGGCACGCGTACCGGCGATCCAGCTCGCCCCCGTCGCCCGGGTGAGCAGCGGATACATCGAGTACGTGGGGGCGAAGCCGAAGGCCGTGCGCCCAGGACCCGCGAACGCCTGCAGAACGTGCTGCAGCACCTCATTGGATCCGTTCGCCGCCCAGATCTGCTCCGTCGTCAGCCCGCCGCCCAGATACCCGGCGAACGCCTCGCGCAAGTGCGTGAACTCGCGGTCGGGGTAGCGGTTCACCTGTTCGAGAGCGGCGCCGATCGACGCGAGGATGTCGGCCGCCACGTCAGCCGGGACAGGATGCGTGTTCTCGTTGACGTTCAACGCCACCGGAAGCGGCGCTTGGGGGGCGCCGTAGGGCTTGAGCCCGCGCAGGTCGTCGCGGATCGGCAGATCGTCGAGGCTGATGGTCACGCGGTCCATCGTAGAACCGCGCAGCACCTCACTCGCCCGAGCTGTACTCCGCCGGGATGGCCAGACGCTGACCGGCGCTCACCTGCGCGCCCGGCAGCGTGTTGAGCCGCATGATCGCGTCGACGACGTCACGCGGGTCGTCCTGCGGCGCGACCTCCTCCGCGATCGACCACAGCGACTCCCCCGCCATCACCGTCACCATCTCGAACGAGCCGGCAGCTGCGCCGGGCTCGCGGGAGGCGAGCGCGGATCCACCGCTGATCACACCGACGGCCACCGCCGCGACGACGGGCAGAGCAACGAGCCAGGCGAGCACCCGGCGACCGCGCGCGGTCAGGCGCAGGCGGGTGGCGACGGGGGCGGCGAACTCGATCGTGCTCATGACGACTCCTTCAGGACGGGAAGAGATTCGTACCCGACCCCCCGGCCGGGAGGACCGGGTACGAACTTCTCTTCCGAAGCTATCTTCGATTTACGGTACTGTCAAGTGATCGCACAACCCGCTGAGTTTCGAAGACGACACGCCCTGTCCAAGGACCGGATCGCCGCCGATTCCCGCTACGGTTTGGCTGAGGACACCGAATCACCGACCTCCGACATTCGAACGGAACAGACCCGACGGGAGCGCCGCATGGCCACCAACCAGAAGCCGCAGACCCGCCGGCGCAAGAGCCTCAGCGACAAGCAGCTCGCGATCCTCGAGGTCATCCAGCACTCGATCGCACGCCACGGCTACCCGCCGAGCATGCGAGAGATCGGAGACGCGGTCGGACTGAAGTCGCTCTCGAGCGTCACTCACCAGCTCAACCAGCTGGAGCTCTCCGGCTACCTGCGGCGCGACCCCGGCAAGACGCGCGCCATGGAGGTCCTGATCGATCTGCCCGGCACCGCCGCAGAGAACCCTGCCGATGCGGCACCCGCCGTGGGCGACGCCGCCCTGGTGCCTCTCGTGGGTCGGATCGCGGCGGGTGTGCCGATCACGGCCGACCAACATGTCGAAGAGATCTTCCCGCTGCCTCGCCAGCTCGTAGGCAAGGGCGATCTGTTCATGCTGAAGGTGTCGGGAGACTCGATGATCGACGCCGCGATCTGCGACGGCGACTGGGTCGTGATCCGCTCGCAGCCGACGGCGGAGAACGGCGACATCGTCGCCGCGATGCTCGACGGGGAGGCGACGGTGAAGACGTTTCGGCGCCGTGACGGGCACGTGTGGCTGCTGCCGCGCAACACGGCCTTCGAGCCGATCCTCGGCGATGATGCCGTCGTGCTCGGAAAGGTCGTCGCGCTGATGCGCGCTGTCTGACCCCTCGACTCCTCCTCGTTCGGCTGGGCTGTCGGCTGGCCGCCGCGTAGCGTGGTGACATGACCGCCTCCAGCTCTTACGGTTCCTGGCCGTCCCCCATCTCAGCTGCCGACGTCGCAGGCGCCTCAACCCGCTTCGACGGCGCGCGTTTCGTCGGCGACGAGATCTGGTGGGCCCAGTCGGTGCCCGACGAGGGCGGGCGGATGGCGGTTCGCCGCCGACAGGGCGACGGGCGGACCGGCGACGTCCTTCCCACTCCCTGGAGTGCCCGGTCGCGCGTGCACGAGTACGGCGGCGGCGCGTGGTGCGCCACGGATGACGGCCGGCTGCTGTTCGTCGAGGGCAGCGACCAGCGCGTGTACGCGCTCGATCCCGACGGCGCCCCGATGCCGCTCACGCCCGGGGAGGACGACACGGCGTTCGGCGGCCTCGTGTGGGCCGCGGGGCGTCTGCTGGCAGTGCGGGAGCGTACGGCAGCCTCCGGAGGGGAACGAGCCATCGTGGAGATCGCCCTGGACGGCTCCGGCGCGCGCGTCGTCGCCGACGGGGACGACTTCGTCGCCCAGCCCGCACTGTCTCCTGACGGTCGTCATCTCGCCTGGATCGGCTGGAACCAGCCCGACCTGCCCTGGGACCGCACGCGCGTGCACATCGGGCGGCTGCGCGACGGCGTGGTCGTCGATGCGATGAGCGTGACGGACGGTGCGGCTTCGGCCCTCCAGCCGGTGTGGACCGGTTCCGACGAACTGCTGTACCTCGACGACGCGTCGGGCCGGTGGCAGGTGCAGCGCGTGCGCCCCGACACCGGCGAGCACAGCACCCTCACTCACGACGACGCCGACACCGGCGGCGCGCTGTGGACGCTCGGGATGCGGTGGTTCGCCCCGCTCGAGGACGGACGGATCGTCGCGGTGCGCACGAACGGCGAGGACTCTGTCGTGGTGATCGATCCCGCCGACGGCGCGACTCGCGCCGTCGGTATCGACGGCGCATCCCAGAGCTTTCTCGAGGACGCGCGTGGCACGCGCTTCCTGATCACGACGGCTTCCGCATCCGCCCCGCTCGGGCTCTGGCTCGTGGACGCGGACGGCGTCGCGGCGCCGGAACGGCTAGCAGGCGACGACCTCTCAGCGCTCGAGCCGTGGCTGCCCGCGCCACGCGCGTTGACCGCTGACGGACCCCACGGACCCGTGCACGCCTACTTCTATCCGCCGACCCATCCAGAACGACGCGGACCCGACGACGAGCTCGCTCCCTGCCTCGTGTGGGTGCACGGCGGACCGACCGCCCATGTGGGCCCTGCCGCATCCCGCAAGATCGCCTTCTTCACCAGCCGGGGCATCGGAGTGCTCGACGTCAACTACTCCGGATCGACCGGCTACGGGCGCGCCTACCGTGAGCGGCTGCGCGGCCAGTGGGGCGTCGCCGACGTGGACGACGTGATCGCAGCCGCCCGACACCTCGCCGCGGCCGGTCTCGCAGACCCGGACCGCCTCGCGATCGAGGGAGGGTCGGCCGGCGGTTGGACGGTGCTGTCGGCGCTCACCCGAGGCGAGGTCTTCGCCGCGGGAGTCTCCCGCTACGGCGTCGGTGACGCACGCGCGCTCGCGGCGGATACGCACGAGTTCGAGTCGCGCTATCTCGACGGACTCATCGGTCCTCTGCCGGAGACGGAGGAGGTTTACGTCGAACGCTCGCCGCTGACGCATCCCGAGCGCTTCCGGGTGCCGTTGCTGATCCTGCAGGGCACCGAGGACCGGGTTGTCCCGCCCGCGCAGGCCGAGGCCATCCGCGACGCGCTGCGCCACCACGGCGTCCCGCACGCATACGTCCTGTACGAGGGCGAGGGACACGGGTTCCGACGCCGGGAGACGACCATCGACGCGCTCGCCTCCGAGCTCGCGTTCCTCGGCGAGGTGTTCGGCTTCGCCGCGGACGCGCCCGAGCTTGCGCTCTCGATCGGCGCGTTGCGCGTCGCCGACGGCCCGGACGGGCGGGAGGTGTTCATCGACCGCGAGAATCACACCGCGCATGCGGATCGCGACCTGGGCGTCGTCGTCTCGCGCGAGCTCGTGCGCCCCCTGTTCGCCCGCCCCCGCACCTCGGAGTGGACCGAGACCCTCCGACGGGCCGGCTTCACCGCGACGGCGGACGATCCGGCGCTGTTCGTCCTCCTGCCCGCGCTCGACGGAGAATGAGTCGGGCTCAGGCGAGGAAGTCCTCGAGCCTGCCGGCGAGCGCGGCGCCGACGCGAGCGTGCAGGGCTGTGCCCTCCGCCTCGTGCGTCTCCTCGTAGATCATCCCGTGCTCGTGCACGGCTGAGACCAGGTCGCCGCGATCGTACGGCAGCAGGACCCGCAGCTCGACCTCCGGCACGGGAAGCGCATCCTCGATGACCTGACGGAGCTCGTCGATGCCCTCGCCCGTGCGCGACGAGACGAACACCGCTGAGGGCACGAGGCCCCGCAGCAGGAGCCGCGCGTCGTCGTCGATGAGGTCGGCCTTGTTGAACACGACGATCTCATGCGTGTCGCGCGCGCCCACGTCGCCGATCACGTCGTGAACGGTTGCGAGCTGAGCGGCGGGATCGGGGTGCGAGCCGTCGACGACGTGCACGATGACGTCGGCGTCGCCGACCTCCTCGAGCGTCGAACGGAACGCCTCGACCAGCTGGTGCGGGAGGTTGCGCACGAAACCGACGGTGTCGGTCAGCGTGTAGATGCGCCCGTCCTCGGTCACCGAGCGTCGGACGGTGGCATCCAGCGTGGCGAACAGCGCGTTCTCCACAAGGACGCCCGCGCGCGTGAGGCGGTTCAGGAGGCTGGACTTGCCGGCGTTCGTGTACCCGGCGATCGCCACGGCAGGGATCGTGTTGCGCTTGCGCTCGGCACGCTTGGCGTCACGGGCCGGGGCGAAGTCCCGGATCTGACGACGCAGCTGCGCCATCCGGGTGCGGATGCGGCGGCGGTCGAGCTCGATCTTCGTCTCGCCGGGTCCGCGCGAGCCCATACCGGCGCCGCCGGCGCCGACCTGACCGCCGGCCTGCCGGCTCATCGACTCACCCCAACCGCGCAGGCGCGGCAGAAGGTACTCGAGCTGCGCGAGCTCGACCTGCGCCTTGCCCTCCCGGCTCTTCGCATGCTGGCTGAAGATGTCGAGGATCACCGTGGTGCGATCGATCACCTTGACCTTGACGACGTCTTCGAGCGCACGCCGTTGGCTCGCCGCGAGCTCGGTGTCGGCGATGACGGTGTCGGCGCCGACAGCGGCGACGATGTCGCGCAGCTCCTCCGCCTTTCCGCGGCCGATGTAGGTCGCGGGATCCGGGTGGGGCCGGCGCTGCAGCACGCCGTCGAGCACGACAGCGCCCGCGGTCTCGGCGAGTGCCGCGAGCTCGCGCAGCGAGTTCTCCGCGTCCTCGGTCGCGCCCTGCGGGTGGACGCCCACGAGCACGACGTTCTCGAGCCGCAACTGTCGGTACTCGACCTCGGTGACATCCTCGAGCTCGGTCGACAGGCCGCCGACCCGTCGCAGCGCCTGGCGCTCCTCGCGGTCGAACTGATCGCCGTCGCCGAAGCCGTCGGCGACGGTCGCCGCATCCTGCAGGGCCTGCGCTCCCGCCAGGGGGCCGCGCATCCGTGCGCGAGAGTCCGCTCGCGAGAGCACCCGGTCGACGTCGTCGAGCCGCTGCTCGTCGGTGGACGGGGGTGTTTCTGTCATCGTTTCCTTTCGGGGCGTCTCGCGCCCGATCACTCTAGCCTCCCGCCTTCGGAGACTTACCGCTACGCTTCGTGTATGGGGAGTGACCACTACTTCACCGCGTCACCCGCCAGTCCCGAGAACCTCCGCACCATCCGTGTGACCGTGGCCGGTCGCGACATCGATGTGACGACGGCCGGCGGAGTGTTCAGCCCGGATCGACTGGATGCGGGCACCGCCGTGCTGCTGAGCAACACACCGCCGCCTCCCGCCGGCGGCCACTTCCTCGACCTCGGATGCGGCTGGGGCCCGATCTCGCTCTCGCTGGCGCTTCCGTCCCCGCACGCCACGGTGTGGGCGGTCGATGTCAACCAGCGGGCGCTCGATCTCGTCCGCCGCAACGCGGAGAAGCTCGGCCTCACCAATGTGAACGCTGTGACCCCCGACGATGTTCCCGACGACATCGCCTTCCGCACGATCCGCTCGAATCCTCCGATCCGTGTCGGCAAGAACGAGCTGCACGGCATGCTCGAGCGCTGGATCCCGCGACTGGACGAACGCTCGGACGCGTGGCTCGTGGTCGCACGCAACCTCGGTGCCGATTCGCTTCAGCGCTGGCTCGCCGCTTCCTTCCCCGCGGGCTTCAGTGTGCACCGCACGGCGACGGCGCGCGGCTTCCGGGTGCTCAAGATCCGTCGCCACGGGAGCGAGGTCACCGCTCCCATCCCGTTGCCCTGACGGTGATACGCTCGGCTCACAACGACTGATGGGCTGAGGGCGCAGTTCGGGCGGGGGATGCGCCGATCGGAGTTTCCGCATGCCCTCCCCCACTTCCGTCGGCATCCGCTCGTACCGTGCCCTGCCGCGCATCGCCGGCTGGGACTACCTGGTGGCCACGAGCCTCGGGCGTCTTCCCCTGTCGATGGTTCCGCTCGCCGTGCTGACGCTCGTGACCTCCGCCACGGGGTCCATCGCCGTCGGCGGCTTCGCAGCGGCGGCCGCCGCGATCGGCGAGGCCGTCGGTGCTCCCGCCTCGGGTGCGATCGCGGACCGCATCGGGCAGCGCCCGGTCCTGCTCGCCGGTGTCGTGGTGCACGTCGCGCTTCTGGTTCTCCTGACGTGGGGCGCCGGGCGTGTGCCCGACGGTGGAGCGGTCGCTCTCGCCGCCGGAATCGGGCTGAGCCTGCCGCAGGTCGGCGCGTTCTCCCGCACCCGGTGGCTCTCCCTCGCACCGGACGATCTGCCGACCGCCTTCGCCTTCGAGGGCGTCATCGACGAGATCTCCTACATCTTCGGCCCCGCCATCGTGGGTCTGACCGCCGCGTTCGTGTCGCCGCAGGCGGCCACCCTGCTGGCGGGCGCACTCGTGGTCGCTTTCGCGACGCAGTTCGCCGTGCACCGCACGCACCGAAGCGTCCCGCGGAGGCGACAGGCACCGCCCCGCGCCGCGACCTCCGCCCGGCGCCGCACTCTGCTCGTGACCGCACTCGTCGGCATGCTGGCGATGGGCACGTTCTTCGGTGCGAGCCAGACCGGCCTCACCGCCTTCGCGGAGCGCATCGGCATCCCGGATGCGGGCGCGCTGCTCTACGCGGTCATGGCGGTCGGCTCGGCCATCACCACGCTGTCGATGGTGCTCGTCCCCGAGCGCGTCGGCACCTGGACCCGCTGGAGCGTGGCCGCCTGCGGGATGACCGTGGGCGCCTCGCTCATGCTCGTGGCCGACGACGTCGTGTGGATCGTCGGTGCCGGACTCATCGCAGGCGCCTTCCAAGGCCCACTGCTGCTGACCATCTTCCGGGTCGTGGGCGACGCCGCGGACGAAGGGCGGGCCGGCATCCTGTTGACGCTCACCACGAGCGGCATCGTCCTCGGCATCGCGGCGGGCTCCGCGCTTTCCGGGCTGCTCGCGCAGAACCTGGGTGCCGCCGCGGGCTTCGCCCCTGTGCTCAGCGCCACGCTCGTCCTGCTCATGATGGGCGTGGTCGGTGCTGCGGCCGCCAAGGGTCGAGCGGGCACCGGCTCCCGCTAGGCCAGCGTCACCTCGCCGTGGAAGACCAGCGAGGCGGGCCCCGACAGCAGCACGTGCCCGTCGTGCATGCGCACGCCCAGCGTCCCGCCGGGCACGTCCACGACCCATGCCTCGGGCGCCGCGGGCCCCGCCCAATGGCGCACCGCGAGAGCTGCGGCGGCCACACCGGTGCCGCAACTGAGCGTCTCTCCGACGCCCCGCTCGAAGACCCGCATCCGGATCCCGCCCACGCCGCCCACGACGAGGGGGTCGCTGGGGACGACGAACTCGATGTTCGCACCGGCCGGCGGCGGCGGATCGAGCACGGGCTGCACCGTCAGATCGAGCGCCTCCAACTCGGCCTCGGAGGACAGGGCCACCACGACATGGGGATTGCCGACGTCCACCGGCTGACCCGGACGCGCGACATCCAGACCGCGGGCACGCACGAGCACGTCGTTCTCGTCGACGACCCACTCTCCCAGATCCACCTCGAAGCCGCGTTCGCTGCGCGTGAGCGTCTTGACCCCGGCGCGGGTTCCGATGCGCAGCGGCGCGTCGAGCGACGCGAGGTTCTGGTCCTCGAGGAAACGCGCGAACACGCGCGTGCCGTTGCCGCACATCTCCGCCTTCGACCCGTCGGCGTTGCGGTAGTCCATGAACCACTCGGCGCCGGCTGCAGCAGCATCCGCGCCCTCGGGGATCCGAGCCGACCGCACGACACGGAGGAGTCCGTCCCCGCCGATGCCGAATCGGCGATCGCAGAGCACCGCGATCTGGTCGTCGCTGAGATCGAGCTCTCCGTCGGGATCGGTGAGGATCACGAAGTCGTTCCCGGTTCCGTGGCCCTTGGTGAACGGGAGCGTGCGCGACATTCCGCCAGTCTACGGGCGGGGCAGGGCCGGTTCGTCGGCGATGAGGCGCTTCCCGGTGGCCCAGGTGTCGAAGTCCTCGTATCCCAGGGCCTCGTAGAACCCGCGCGCACGGGAGTTCTCCGGCCGTACCATGAGCTGGACCTTCGGGCACCCCATCGCCGAGAGGCGCTCCTCGGCCTCGCGCACGAGCCGGCGACCGACTCCGCTGTCTCGGTGGGCGGCATCGACCGCCAGGTAGTACAGCCAGCCACGGTGGCCGTCGTAGCCGGCCATGACCGAGCCGCAGACGCGTTCCTCGATCGTCGCGACGAGGAACAGCTCGGGTTGCACGGCGAGCTTGCGCTCGATGTCGCGGTACGGGTCGTTCCACGGCCGGGTCAGCCCCGCCTCGCGCCACAGCGCGACGACCGGCTCGGTATCGGAGGCGGCGAAGGGCCGGATGCGGAGCGTGGTCACCCCTCGACGATATCCGCCGCCGCCGTGGCGGCGGTGACCCGACGAGCCGCCGTGTAGCGGCGGAACCAGGAGACCTGGCGACGGGCGTACCGACGGGTGAGCGCCTGGGTCTGCGCGATCGCCTCGTCGCGACTCAGGCGGCCGTCGAGCTCGCCGATGGCCTGTGCGTATCCGATGGCCCGGCGCGCCGTGACGCCCGCGTCGAGCCCCCGTTCGCGCAGGCCGACGACCTCGTCGAGCAGGCCGTCGCGCCACATCCGCTCGACGCGCGCGTCCAGACGCGGCACGAGGACGTCGCGCTCTTCGTGGGCGACCAACAGATGCGTCCGCGGGTGCCAGAGACGCGGGTCTTCGGGCAGCGCGGCGCCGTGCGTCGTGGCGCCCTGCGCCAGGATCTCGAGCGCCCGTACGATGCGTCGACCGTTGTGCGGATCGACGCGTTCCGCGGTGACCGGGTCCATGCCGCGAAGGCGCTCGTACAGCACTCCGGGGCCGAGCTCTTCCAACTCCGCTTCCAGCGCCGCACGCAGCGTCTGGTCGCGCGGAGGAAAGCGGAAGTCGTACGCGACCGCCGAGACGTACAGCCCCGAACCTCCGACGAGGATCGCGTCAGCCCCGCGGGCGTTGATCGCCTCGATCACCTGCCGGGCGCGCGACTGATAGTCCGCCACGGCGGCTTCCGCCGTCACCTCGAGCACATCGAAGAGGTGGTGCGGGATGCCGCGCCGCTCTGCGATAGGCAGCTTCGCCGTTCCGATGTCCATGCCGCGATACAGCTGCATGGCGTCCGCGTTGACGATCTCGGCCGCCCGACCCCTGGCGCGGAGCTCCTCGGCCAGTGTGAGCGAGATCCCGGTCTTTCCCGTGCCGGTGGCCCCGGCCACGATCCACAACCGGGGCGCGGGCATCACTGCTCCCGACGAAGCGAGGGAAGACCCAGGGAGACCGCCTTCGGGCCGGAGCCCGCGGGCGCGGGCACGCCGCAGGAATCGGCCTCGGCCCGATCCCACGCGTCGCCCGAACGCGTGCGCCGAATCGCGAGCGGGGCGCCGTCCGGCGCATCGGCCAGGAGATGGAAGGGCGCCGCGTGCGTCACCACGACCGAGACGACGTCACCGGGGCGCGGCACCGGCGAGCCTTCGGGGACCTCGAAATGCACGAGCCGGTTGTCTTCGGCACGCCCGGTGAGCCGTCGCGTGGCCGCATCCTTCTTGCCCTCGCCGGCGGATACGAGCACCTCGAGCCGGCGACCAACCTGCTTCTGGTTCTCTTCGAGGCTGATGCGCTCCTGGAGGGCGACGAGGCGCTCGTAGCGCTCCTGCACGATCTCCTTGGGAACCTGCTCCTCCATCGTCGCGGCCGGGGTGCCCTCGCGGATCGAGTACTGGAAGGTGAAGGCGCTCGCGAACCGCGCCTGTTCGACGACCCGCAGCGTCTCCTGGAAGTCCTCCTCGGTCTCGCCCGGGAAGCCGACGATGATGTCGGTCGAGATCGCAGCGTGCGGGATGCGAGCGCGCACTCGATCGAGGATGCCGAGGAAGCGCTCCGAACGGTACGAGCGGCGCATGGCCTTGAGGATGCGGTCGCTGCCGGACTGCAGCGGCATGTGCAGCTGCGGCATCACAGCGGGCGTCTCGGCCATCGCATCGATGACGTCGTCGGTGAAGGCGGCGGGATGAGGGCTCGTGAAGCGGATCCGCTCCAGACCCTCGATCTCGCCGGCGGCACGCAGGAGCTTGCCGAATGCCTGACGATCACCGAACTCCACCCCGTAGGAGTTCACGTTCTGGCCGAGCAACGTGACCTCGATCGCGCCGTCCTCGACGAGCAGACGGATCTCGCTGAGGATGTCGCCTGGGCGGCGGTCCTTCTCCTTGCCGCGCAGGCTCGGAACGATGCAGAACGTGCAGGTGTTGTTGCAGCCCACCGAGATGGAGACCCACCCGCTGTACACGCTGTCGCGCTTGGTCGGCAACGTCGACGGGAAGACATCGAGGGACTCGAGGATCTCGAGCTCGGCCTCTTCGTTGTGTCGCGCGCGCTCGAGGAGCTTCGGCAGCGAGCCCATGTTGTGGGTGCCGAAGACGACGTCGACCCACGGCGCCTTGTCGACGACCGTCTGCTTGTCCATCTGCGCCAGGCAACCGCCCACGGCGATCTGCATGCCGGCATGGGCGTTCTTGCGTGACTTCAGATGCCCGAGGGTGCCGTAGAGCTTTCCGGCGGCGTTATCGCGCACCGCGCACGTGTTGATCACGACGACGTCGGCTTCCGCACCGGGCTCGACGGGGACGTATCCCGCCGACTCCAGCGACCCCGAAAGGCGCTCGGAGTCGTGCACGTTCATCTGGCAGCCGAAAGTGCGCACCTCGTAGGTCCGCGCGCGGCCGTCCGCGTCGTGCGCGGCGGGCGAGGCGGCGATGAGGGTCGGAGCGCTCGAGGGGATCGTCATGATGGGAGCCATTCTACGTTCGCGCGATCGACCGGCATCGCAGCCGTAAGCGGCCTCCGCTCAGTCGAAGCGGGGACCGCCGACGGCAGGACGCCGAGCCTCAGCGAGAGCCTGCCGGGCCGCGGTCATCGCGACCGACGACGGATAGCCGCGGCGAGCGAGCTGACCGACGAGTCGGCGCAGCGCGGCGTCGTCGTCGCGACCGCCGATCGACGTGGCCTTGCGACGCGCGAACTCGAGGGCACGCTCGGCATCATCGTCGCCGACCGCGTCCAGCGCGGCATCGGCCACATCGCGCGGCACGCCGCGGCGCGCCATCGCCTGCGCGATCGCCACGCGCCCTTCGCCCTTCCGGGACACGCCGACGTGCACCAGCTGTTCCGCCAACGCGGCATCGTCGAGGTAGGACAGGCGGAGGAAGTCAGCCACGATCTCCTCGACGGCGTCGCGCGACAGATCGCGCTGAGCCAAGAAGGTGCGCGCTTCACGTTCGGAGAGCGAGCGCGACCGGAGCTTCCTCAGCAACGCGTCGGATGCCGCCTGCACCGCCTCGCCGCCATCGGCGTCGGGATCCGAGGGCGACTCCTCGTCGTCGTCCCGTGCGTCGAAGGCGGACATGCTCTCGTCGGCATCCGGTTCGGGAGTGAAGAACGGCCGCCGCACCCGGGGCGTCGACTCCTCGCGAGAACTCGCGGAGCCAGCCGAACGCTGCCCGAAGAGCGGGATCACCGGGGCGAGGGCGTCCGTCTCGCCCCGGTCGTCCTCGTGGGTCATGCCGGGCGTCGCTGAGCCAGCTCGTCTTCCACCGGCGCCTCGATGACGGGGCCGATGCCGAGCTTGGTCTTGATCTTCTGCTCGATCTCCGCGGCGACGTCGGCGTTGTTGCGCAGGAAGTTGCGGGCGTTCTCCTTACCCTGCCCCAGCTGCTCGCCGTCGTAGGTGAACCAGGAACCCGACTTCTTGACGATGCCCTGTTCGACACCGAAGTCGATGAGGCTTCCCTCGCGGGAAATGCCGGTGCCGAAGAGGATGTCGAACTCTGCCTGCTTGAAGGGCGGCGCCATCTTGTTCTTGACGACCTTGACGCGAGTGCGGTTACCGACCGCCTCCGTGCCGTCCTTCAGCGTCTCGATGCGACGGATGTCGAGGCGGACCGAGGCGTAGAACTTGAGCGCTTTTCCACCCGCGGTCGTCTCCGGCGAGCCGAAGAAGACACCGATCTTCTCGCGGAGCTGGTTGATGAAGATGGCGGTGGTCTTCGTCTGGTTCAGACCACCCGTCAGCTTGCGCAGCGCCTGCGACATGAGGCGCGCCTGGAGGCCGACGTGGCTGTCGCCCATCTCGCCCTCGATCTCCGCCTTGGGCACGAGGGCCGCGACCGAGTCGATGACGACGAGGTCGATGGCGCCGGAGCGCACCAGCATGTCGGCGATCTCGAGGGCCTGCTCACCGGTGTCGGGCTGCGACACCAGGAGCTGGTCGATGTCGACACCGAGCTTCTTGGCGTAGTCGGGGTCGAGCGCGTGTTCGGCGTCGATGAAGGCGGCGATTCCGCCCGCACGCTGCGCGTTGGCGATCGCATGCAGGGTCAGCGTGGTCTTACCGGAGGACTCCGGACCGTAGATCTCGATGATGCGTCCGCGCGGAAGACCGCCGACGCCGAGGGCGACATCCAGAGCGATGGAACCGGTCGGGATGATCTCGACCGGGGCGCGGTCTTCGCTGCCCAGTCGCATGACCGAGCCCTTTCCGAACTGCCGGTCGATCAGGGCGAGAGCCGATTCGAGGGCTTTCTCGCGGTCTGCGGGTGAGGGCATGAGGGTTCCTTCTGCTCGATGTCGGTCGCCTGTAGGCTGCCGCTCCACCCGGCACAGGGTCCGGCTTCGGCGGCAAGGCGTACGTGTCGTTGCGACATCTCCCACGGTAGGCAGGGCCTCCGACATCGCGTCGGAATGCTCCGCATCCGTGGACAGACATCCCTCGGACGCCGTCTGTGCAGAACACTACGCGCGAATCGAACAGATCTTCGACGACACGCCGACGTCACCGACGCGGTTCGAGCCGCCCGACTCCGTATCGCCGCGTCGGCGGGACATCCATCTCTGCGCACAGCGCGAGCCAGACGTCTCGCGTCGGCTCCCCCGCTGCCAACGCCTGAGCGGCCGTGCGGTCGCCGGCCCCGGCGAGCACCAGATCATCGACCAGATACGCCCCTCGCGAGCCGAACTCGTCTCGGACGGCGCGATCGAACTCGCTGCGGCGCATTCAGCGCAGCGAGAGTTCGGGAGAGGCCATCGCGACCAGCTCGTCCGGCACGACGTCCGGGAAGGAGTTGATGCCCTCCAGAACGGACAGCCGATCGGAGACCTCGCGCATGATCGTGGAGATGGGAACATCCAGCGCCTCGGCGACAGCGCCGAGGATCTCGCTCGAGGCTTCCTTCTGTCCGCGCTCGACCTCGCTCAGGTATCCGAGGGCCACACTCGCGCGGCTGGCGACCTGACGAAGGGTACGACCCTTCTGCTGACGGAGCTCACGAAGGACTTCGCCGATCTCATGACGTACCAGGATCATTTCGAGCCCTCCTTTTACCGAATCCGTCGTGCACCGGGTGCATAACGCTACAACAGTGCGTGCGGCCAATCTAATCCCGCGCCGCTGGGTGACGGATGAGAATCGCACAACGTAACCCAGTGGTAACCCGATCTGTTCCCTCAGAGCGCCTCGAGCACCATCCGGAGAGCGCGACGGGCGGTGCGCTGGCGGATCTGTTCCCGGTCACCGTCGAGCTGCAGCAGTTCCACCCGGGTGCCCAGCGGGGTGGAGACGGCGACGAACACGGTTCCGACCGGCTGCCCGTCCGACGAGGTGGGTCCCGCGATCCCCGTGGTCGCGACACCGACGTCCGCCGCGGCACCGCCGACCGCGACCGCCTCGCGCACCCCCTCCGCCATCTGTCGCGCAACCTTGGCCTGGACCGGACCGCCCAGCTCGAGCACGAGCGCATCGACGCCGAGCAGGCTCTGCTTCAGCTCGGTGGCGTATGCGACGATCCCGCCGCGCACGACCTTCGATGCGCCGGCGACCGCGACCAGCTGGCTGCACACCTCGCCGCCGGTCAGCGACTCGGCGATGCCTATGGTCCAGCCCAGCTCACCGAGACGCTGGACGATGTGCTCGGCGTCCGTACGTCGGCCGCCGACGATCGAGGTCTGCTCGTCCAGCACGCTGTCGTCCATGAATCGCTCATCCGACATGGGCGCCTCCCGAACGGCGCGCGCGGCGCCCTCTCACCTCGCTGACGACGTAGTCGATTCCGCTCGCGAGCGTGAGGATGACGGCGATCCACATGGTGATGGTATTCACGACATGGATCCACTCCCCCACGAGGGGAGCGAGCGGAGCGAGCGCCAGCGAGAGCGCCACGGCCTGAGCCACCGTCTTGAGCTTTCCCATCCAGGCCGCGGCGAGGACGTGGTCGCTGACGACCGCGAACCGGTACACGGTGATGCCGACCTCGCGCACCAGCACAACGATGGTGACCCACCAGGGCAGCTCACCGAGAATCGACAGGCCCACGAAGGCGCACCCCGTGAGTGCCTTGTCCGCGATCGGATCCAGAAGCTTGCCGAGGTCGGTGACGATCTCGTAGCGCCGGGCGAGGTAGCCGTCGATGCCGTCCGTGGCGATCGCCACGACGAACAGCACGGTCGCCGCCCATCGCAGCGCACCGCCCTCGCCCGCGTCGGCCAGCAGAAGCCAGAGGAAGACCGGCGCGCACAGGATGCGCACGATCGTGATCGCGTTGGGAAGCTGTCGGGGTACCGCCACGATGCGAGCCTAGCGAGCGGGGAGCGTTCAGTCGCGCCCGGTGAGGCTCCAGGCGTCTTCAGAGCCCTCATCACCGTCGACCACTTCGAGTCCGTCGAACTGCGAGTCGACGGCATCCGGTCCATACCGATCGTCGACGGCCCCTCCGGCGGGCGGGTCGTCGCCGCGGAGACGAGCGAGGACCCCGGGCAGCTGCTCGGGCGTCACCAGCACGTCTCGCGCCTTGGAACCCTCGGACGGACCCACGATCTCGCGCGACTCCATGAGATCCATGAGGCGTCCCGCCTTGGCGAAGCCGACGCGCAGCTTGCGCTGCAGCATCGAGGTCGACCCGAACTGCGTGCCGACGACGAGTTCCGCCGCCGCGAGCAACAGCTCGAGGTCGTCACCGATATCGGCGTCGATCTCTTTCTTCTCGGTGACGGCCGCCACATCCGCCCGGTACTCGGGGCGGGCCTGGCCGGTGACGTGCTGCACCACCTTCTCGATCTCGGGCTCGCTGACCCAGGCCCCCTGCACGCGGATGGCCTTGGACGCACCCATGGGCAGGAAGAGGCCGTCTCCCTGACCGATGAGCCGGTCGGCGCCGGGCTGGTCGAGGATGACGCGAGAGTCGGTGACGCTCGTGACGGCGAAAGCGAGACGCGAGGGCACATTGGCCTTGATGAGGCCCGTCACGACATCGACGCTCGGGCGCTGGGTCGCCAGCACCAGGTGGATGCCGCTCGCACGCGCCAGCTGCGTGATGCGCACGATGGAGTCCTCGACATCGCGCGGGGCGACCATCATGAGGTCGGCGAGCTCGTCGACGACGACGAGGAGATACGGGTACGGCTTCAGCACGCGCTCGCTGCCGGGGGGCAACTGAATCTGCCCGGTGACGACCGCCTTGTTGAAGTCGTCGATGTGGCGGAACCCGAACGACGCGAGGTCGTCGTAGCGCATGTCCATTTCCTTCACGACCCACTGCAGCGCCTCGGCCGCCTTCTTGGGGTTCGTGATGATCGGCGTGATGAGGTGCGGGACTCCGGCATAGGAGGTGAGCTCCACGCGCTTCGGGTCGATGAGCACCATCCGCACCTCGGACGGCTTCGAGCGCATGAGCAGGCTCGTGATCATCGAGTTGACGAAACTCGACTTTCCGGAGCCGGTGGAGCCGGCGACCAGGAGGTGGGGCATCTTCGCGAGGTTGGCGACGACGAATCCGCCGCCGACGTCCTTGCCGACACCGATCGTCATCGGATGCGTGGACTGCAGTGCGTTCTGCGAGCGCAGCACGTCGCCCAGCGTCACGATCTCACGGTCCGTGTTGGGGATCTCGACACCGATGGCGCTCTTGCCCGGGATCGGCGCGAGGATGCGCACCTCGTTGGAGGCGACGGCGTACGCGATGTTGTTGGTGAGCGCGGTGATGCGCTCGACCTTGACTCCCGGGCCGACCTCCACCTCGTACTGCGTGACCGTCGGCCCGCGCGAGAAGCCCGTGACCTTCGCATCGACCTTGAACTGCTCGAACACGCCCATGATGGCGCGCACGACCGCGTCATTGGCCTCGGAGCGCGTCTTCGGTGCCGATCCGGCCGCGAGGGACGCGACCGAGGGCAGAGAGTAGGAGGCCGCAGGAGGAACGCGGTCGCCGCTGCCGCCGAAGCCCTCGATGCCGTCGAGGGTGGGCTGCGGACCGGAATCCCCGTCGTCCTGGAGACCTGCAGCGGCGCGACTGTCCGCGACCGCACGTTCCGCCGCGGCGATCACCGTGGGATCGATGACCTCGGTCAGAGCGTCCGGCGCGCCAGGCAGAGGCGGCGCGGGGCGCGCGGGCTCGAGTGCGTTGTCGAACCCGCCGGGCGGAGGCGTGTCGGTGAACAGCAGCTGGGTGAGATCCTGCGAGCCCGTGTCGCCGTCCGGGTCCTGCTCGCGTCCGGTCTTGTTGCGACGCCACCAGGGCATGGCTTCCGTCGCGTCGTCGTCGCCGGAGCCCGCCGCATCCTTCGCGCGATCGGGCTTCTCGACCTGCTCGTGCCGCTCGGCGCCGAACATCCAGGCATAGAGATCGCCGAGGCGGCGACCGATGCGGTTCGGGGGCGTGCGAGTGAGGATGAGCACGCTGAGCACGGCCAGGAGGGTCAGCACGATGCCTGCTCCGACCGGCGTCAGCAGGAGCGCGAGGGGCTCCCCCGCCATCCAGCCGAAGAGCCCGCCCGCAGTGCTGAGCGCGGGCAGGCCGGACGACGGCTGCGGGCGACCGCCCAGCACATGACAGAACCCCGCGATGGTCAGGATGAACAACGCGAACCCGATACCGATGCGGCCGTTGTCGTGCACGGATGCGGGATGGCGGAACAGCCAGCCCGCCAGCAGAACGAGGAAGACCGGAAGGATGAAGGAGACCCGCCCGACGAGCCCTCCGATGGAGTACGCGCTGATGGCCGCCGACACCTCGGTGCCGATGAAGAACCACTCGATCACGGCGCCGGCGACGGCGAGCAGGACGAGCAGGAACGGGAACCCATCGCGACGCTGATCCTTTTCGAGCGTCTCGGGTCCGAACGTGCGGAACAGCCCACCCGTGAGGTGCGCGAGCCCCATCCAGGCGCGGACGGCGACCGAGGGCCGCTCATCCTCACCCACGTAGCGCTTGGGAGCGGGGTCGGGTTTGCGCGCGCGCGACGAACCGCCCTTCGCGGGGGCGCGACGCGTCGAGGCGGTACTGCGGGCCATGCTCCCACGGTAGATCCGACCCGCGACAGCGGCCGGTAGCCACGCGGCGAAGCTCCTCAGCGCAGACGACGCACCATGGTGTCGCGTCCCTGGGCGGGCGAGGTGACGGCGAAGCCCTCGGAGCGGTAGAGGGTCGCGGCGAAGTTGTCGCGCTCGACGCTGAGGCTGAGGCGCGCGTAGCCCTCGGCGCGCGCCGCCGCCACCAACTGCTGCAACAGGGCGCGCCCGACGCCGTGGGCGCGCCAGAGAGGGCGTACGCCGATCACGAGTTCGGGCACGCCGGTGCCGACGTACCCGAACCCCGGCTCGGTGCGCGGCAGCATCCGGTACCAGGCGGCGCCGATCGCGTCGCCCTCCGGGCTCACGGCGATGAAGCCCGTGTCGCCCGGGCGCTTCCACCCCGAGATGTACCGGGCGTGCTCCGGTGCTGCGAGGACCTCGTGCCGTGGGCGCGCGGCGCCGGGCCGCCAGTTCGCGGCCTCGACCACCATGTCCGCGAGGAAGACGCCGTCCGCCTGTTCGGCGGCGCGGATCCGGAAGCTCGCGGGCATGCCCGGATCATAGCGATGAAGCGCTCAGGCTTCGATCACCAGCGGCACGATCATCGGGCGCCGACGCAGACGCTGGTTGACCCAGCGACCGATCGTGCGGCGGACGACCTGCGACAGCGCGTGCGTGTCCCGCACGCCCGATCCCGCCGCCTCCGCGAGCGCCGCAGCGATCTTCGGTTTGACGTCCTCGAACACCGAGTCGTCCTCGGCGAAGCCGCGCGCGTGGATCTCCGGCCCGGTGATGATGCGGCCCGTCGAGGCGTCGACCACGACGATGACGGAGATGAAGCCCTCTTCGCCGAGGATGCGGCGGTCCTTGAGGTCCGCATCCGTGATCTCGCCCACGGTCGAGCCGTCGACGTAGACGAAACCGATGTCGCGCTGGCCCACGACACGGGCCTCGCCGTCCTTGAGGTCGATGACGGTGCCGTTCTCGGCGAGAATCGTGCGTTCGGCGGGGATACCGGTGTCCTGTGCGAGCTTCGCGTTGGCCATCAGGTGCCGGTACTCGCCGTGCACGGGCAGCACATTGCGCGGCTGAAGGATGTTGTAGCAGTACAGCAGCTCGCCCGCGGCGGCGTGACCGGAGACGTGCACCTTCGCGTTGCCCTTGTGCACGACGTTGGCGCCGAGCTTGGTCAGCCCGTCGATCACGCGGTAGATCGCGTTCTCGTTGCCGGGGATCTGGCTGGAGGCGAGGATCACCGTGTCGCCGGGGCCGGGCTCGATCTCGTGATCGAGGTTGGCCATCCGTGAGAGCACCGCCATGGGCTCGCCCTGCGAACCGGTCGACATGTAGACGATCCGATCGTCGGGCAGATCCCGTGCCTTCTTGTAGTCGATGAGGACGCCGTCCGGCACCTTGAGGTAGCCGAGGTCCTGGGCGATCGTCATGTTGCGCACCATGCTGCGGCCGAGGAAGGCGACCCGGCGCCCGTGGGCGGCCGCGGCGTCGATGACCTGCTGCACGCGGTGCACGTGGCTCGAGAAGCTCGCCACGATCACGCGGCGGGGCGCCCGGCCGATGACCTGGTCGAGCACGGGGCCGATGGAGCGCTCCAGCGGGGTGAACCCGGGAACGTCGGCGTTGGTGGAGTCGACGAGAAAGAGGTCGATCCCCTCCTCGCCCAGCCGAGCGAAGGCGCGGAGGTCGGTGAGGCGGCCGTCGAGCGGCAGCTGGTCCATCTTGAAGTCACCCGTGGCCAGCGCCATTCCGGCGGGCGTGCGGATGGCGACGGCCAGGGCGTCGGGGATGGAGTGGTTCACCGCGACGAACTCGAGATCGAAGGGCCCGACCTGCTCGCGCTGGCCCTCCGCGACCGTGAGCGTATAGGACTTGACCCGGTGCTCCTTGAGCTTGGCCTCTACGAGGGCGAGAGTCAGTCCCGATCCGATGAGGGGGATGTCGTTCTTGAGCTTCAGCAGGTACGGCACGGCGCCGATGTGGTCCTCGTGGCCGTGCGTGAGCACGATGCCGACGATGTCGTCGAGCCGGTCGCGCAGCGGCGCGAAGTCGGGGAGGATCAGGTCCACGCCCGGCTGGTGCTCCTCGGGGAAGAGCACGCCGCAGTCGACGACGAGGATCTTCCCGTCGTACTCGAAGATCGTCATGTTGCGACCGACCTCGCCGAGCCCGCCCAGGGGCGTGACACGCAGCGTCCCCTGATCGAGTGCGGGCGGATCGTAGACAGTGTTGGCCATAGGTACCTCTCCGGATGCGGCCTGCGCCGCATCCGTGTTTCCTGCCCGCTGATGTGACGGAGCGGGCGATGGGGCTCGCCTCGTGGCGAGCGGTTGTCAGCGTGTGGTTCCGTGCACCTTGGGCAGGGCGCCGCCGGCGGCGGCGTTGCGGTCGGGACGGAAGTTGGAGAAATCGGCACCGGGAACGTCGCGCACCAGGGCGAGCTCGTCCTCGATGATGGCGGCCTCCCACTCCTCCGGCCCCACGAGGGGCAGGCGGACGCGGGGGCTGGAGATGCGGCCGAGGCCGTGGAGGATGTACTTGGCGCTCACGGTGCCCGGCACATGCGTCATGACGGCCCGAACG
This sequence comes from Microbacterium neimengense, assembly GCF_054782995.1. Classification (NCBI taxonomy): domain Bacteria; kingdom Bacillati; phylum Actinomycetota; class Actinomycetes; order Micrococcales; family Microbacteriaceae; genus Microbacterium; species Microbacterium neimengense. The sequence goes on along the minus strand of NZ_BAAGRK010000001.1, from coordinate 254,407 downwards.
AGCGGCTCGAGACGCTTGTGCTCGGCGGTCGCTGTGGCGAGGTCGCCGCGGTTCACGGCGTCCACGATCGTGCGATACGGCGCGGCGGCGATGTTCGCCGTGACACCGATGAGCCCCGAGGCTCCGATCGCGAGGTGCGGCAGCACGTTCGCGTCGTCGCCCGAGAAGTACATCAGGTCGGTCTGGTTGAGCACCCGGCTCACCTCGCTGAAGTCGCCCTTCGCATCCTTGATCGCCAGGATGTTGGGGTGCTTGGCGAGACGCAGGATCGTCTCGTACTTGATCGGCACCCCGGTGCGGCCGGGGATGTCGTAGAGGATGACGGGCAGATCCGTCGCATCTGCGACGAGGCGGAAGTGCGTGAGGATGCCGGCCTGGGTGGGCTTGTTGTAGTACGGCGTCACGATCATGATGCCGTCGGCGCCGGCCTTCTCGCTCGCCCGGTACAACTCGATCGCGTGAGCGGTCTCGTTCGAGCCGCCGCCGGTGATGATCTTCGCCCGACCCGACGCGACGGCCTTGCCGACCTCGACGAGGCGGAGCTTCTCGGGGTCCGTGAGCGTCGAGGTCTCCCCCGTCGTACCGGTGACCACGATGCCGTCGGCACCGGCGGTGATGACGTCGTCGATGTGCTTCTCGACGGCGGGCCAGTCGACCTCGCCGTCGGCGGTCATGGGAGTGACCAGCGCGACGAGCACCTGTCCGAAGGGGTTGCCCGTGTGCGTCATGTTCCCAGGTTATCGGTTCCCGCCGCCGCGCCCCCACCGCGTTCGTCGCCGACCCGCCTTCTGCGCGCGGCGCGCGGATGCTGCGACGTCTGCACGACCGGTGGTGCTGGTGTGACCTGGTGGCGCCTGTGGGGCGCCGGGAAACCTGCCGGTCGTGCAGACGTCGCGTCACCGTGTCGCGGCGCTCCGCATCCGTGCCAGGGTCGCACTGATCGCGCGCTGCACCCGCGGCCAGTCGTGCACGACCAGCGCATAGTCGAAGCGCAGCGTTTCGTACCCCTGCGCCGCTGCCTCGGCATCGCGCACCAGGTCCTTGTGGCGCATGCTGACCCCGTCGTGATTGAGTCGGCCGTCGACTTCGATGATGAGTCGCCCGTCGACCAGGAAATCGACCACGCCGATGCCGCGGATGAGAACCTGGCAGTCCAAGGTGATGCCGAGCAGCCGCAGACGCAACCTGAGCAGGGACTCGAGACCACTGTCGGCGTCGGGGCGCGCGAGGTCGACGAGCCAGCGGAACCTTGCGGGGAGACTCCTTCGCACCTGTTCCCGATCGGCCCGGTCGATCAGCCCCAGGCGCCACGCCGATTCGAACGCCGTGAAGAAGCTCTCTGCGCCGAGGCAGGCTGCCAACTGGACGAGCGCCTGCACGATTGAGACGACGCCGAACGCGGAGGCACCCGCATCCCGATGCACGATGCATGCGCACGACAGGTGAGGGTGCGACCGACCGTCGGGTCCAAGCCAGACGTGCAGGGTCGGGATCTCCTCCAGCACCCAGACGCCATGGACGCGAAGCGCCGCAGCGCAGGCGAGCTCACCGCCGTGGGCCGCGGCGTCCCGGACATCGGGATGCGCACCGAGCGCGTACACGCCTTTCCGCACGCGCTCGATGGCTCCGCGATCGGCGGCGCGGGCGAGGGCGCTGCGAGATGCGCCGAGCTGAGAGGCCCGGGCGATTCCCCCGAGAGTGCGCAGCCTGTCGGCGATCGTCGCGGCATCCATCCGCCCACCCTCACCGCGGTACGTGGCGCGGGTCGGGTCCCTTCCCCCGAAGCGGGATGACTCACGGGCCGCGCGCGCGTGGGGAGGTGCGGTCGCGCCCGAACTCGCCTCGGCGGGCGCCTGCGACATCTGCACGGCCGGTAGTGCTGAAGGCAACCGGTGGGGCTTCTGGGGCACTCACCGGGCGATCCGCCGTGCACACGTCGCCGCACAGCAGCCGGCACGCCGTGGACCGCGGAGCGCCCGGGGATGACACCGCGCAGCCGGCTTGTCACGCACCCCTCCCCGATGCTGCGACATCTGCACGATCCGTGGTGCTGGTGTCAGGCCATGGGGCGCACGGGGCGGCCGCCGGCCGATCCGCCGTGCAGACGTCGCGGCTCCCGCGGCGACACGGGTGAGGGCGGATGCGGCCGTAAGGTGGCGGCATGGTCTGGTACACGTCCGCAAGCCGCGTCGTCTACGAGAACCGCTGGATCCGGGTGAGGGAGGACGACGTCACGGGTCCCGACGGCGAGGGGATCTACGGCGTCGTCGAGATGCAGCATCCTTCGGTGTTCGTGGTGGCGCTCGACGAGAAGGACGCCATCTGTCTCGTGTCCATCCAGCGCTACACCACCGGACGCTCGTGGGAGCTGCCCTCGGGAGGCAGCGACGGCGAGGATCCGCTCCTGGCCGCCCAGCGCGAACTCGCCGAGGAGACGGGCCTGGTGGCGGCGGAGTGGGAGCACCTCGGCACCATGAACGCGCTGAACGGGATCGCCGTCGCACCCGAGCACGTGTTCCTCGCGCGCGGCCTCTCACCCGCCCCCGACAGCGCGCTCGCCCAGACGGAAGAAGGCATCGACGAGGTCGTCCGGGTGCCGTTCGCCGAGGCACTCGCGATGATCGCGGACGGCCGCATCAGCGATGGCGAGACCGTCGCTGCGCTCGCGTACGCCGGTATCAGGCTCGGGCGTTTCGCCTGAGTCAGCGGCCGCGCCGACCGAGTTTCGACGCGAGCCGGTCGGGGGCGATGCTCGCCAGTGCGGCGAGCGCGCGGTAGCGAAGAGTGGGCACCGACACGGCCCTGCCGCGCGCCGCATCGCGCAGCGACGGGGTGACGACATCTGCGGGGTTCAGCCACATCCAGCCGGCGATGCCCTCCTGACCGGGCGCGAGACCGAGCCGCTCGTGGAAGTTCGTGTGCGTGTAGCCGGGGCACACCGCCGTCACCGTCACACCGCGCTGCGCGTACGTCGCGTCGGCCCAGCGGCTGAACGACACGAGCCACAGCTTCGATGCTCCGTACGTGGAGCGCGGGATGAACGCGGCGATGGAGGCGACGTTCAGGATGCGGCCGCTGCCGCGCGCGAGCATCGGCCCGAGAGCCGCGTGCATGAGCCGCATCGGCACCTCGACGTGCACGGCGAGATGACGCACCTCGTCCTCGATGTCGTTGCGTTCGAAGTCGAGGGGAAGACCGAACCCCGCGTTGTTGACGAGGATCTCGATCGGCCGATCCGGATCCGTCAGCCTATCGACGACCGACTGCCGCTCCCCCGCATCCAGCAGGTCCGCGACGAGCACTTCCGCCGCGACACCGGATGCGGCGCGCACCTCGCGGGCGACCGACTCCAGCGCCTGGGCGTCGCGCCCCACCAGCACGAGGTCGGCGCCGCGCGCGGCGAGCTGCCGCGCGTACTCCGCGCCGAGTCCTGAGCTGGCACCGGTGATGAGAGCCGTCTTCGCCATGGGCCGAGCCTACGCGCCGGCGCCTATCGTGAATCCATGGTGGACGTGCTGCTCTGGGAATGGGAATGGGCGTGCTGCGGCGAGCCGTTCGCGGTGGGCGACCGCGTCGAGTTCGGCGTTGTCGCCGCCGACGACGCGATACGCGCGCTGTGCGCACCTGCGGCGGACCCCGAGTTGGTCGAGACTCACCACGAAAGGGAACCCGAGCTCCACATCTCGGGCATCGTTCGGTCGGTGTCGGGACTCACCGTGGCTCATCGGATGATGCGCGTTCCACGGCAGCCACCGGCGCCGGAGATCACGCGCTTCTCGTCGCCGGGCGCGGAATGGGCGATCGAGGTGCGGCCGACTCCGTATGTGCTGACCTCGGAGCAGCTCATCGGAACCGCGCAGTCGGAGCCTGTCGAAGGCGTCAGCCGCGCCGTCGAGGACGACGACGCCGAGCCTGCGCCCCGTGGGGAGGATCCCGCCGACGGCGACATCCGCCGCCACCTCGTCGGCTACCTCGTCACGATCGACGAGGACTGATCACGGCGCGACACGCCCGTTCGCGTTGAAGGCGGCGTGGGTGAGCGGCATGAGCTCGGTCCAGAACGCTTCCATCTTCTCCGCGCACATCTCGATCTCGCGTTGCGGGAAGGACGGGAAGTGAGTGCCCTCCACCTTGGTGCGCAACGACAGGAAGTTCATGAGCGCGCGGGCGTTCATGGTGACGTACATCGAGGAGTAGATGTTCAGCGGCAGCACGATCCGGGCAACTTCGCGGGCCACCCCGGCATCCAGCATCCGCTGGTACGCCTCAAAGGCCTGGATGCTGGCGGCACGGGTGGCCTCGTCGACCAGCTCGAACTGCTCCTCGGTGCCGGCGAGGAACTCGTACGCGCCGGGCTTGCCCACCTGGATGAGGTTGCGCTCGCGGGCCGGCACATAGAACACCGGACGCAGCTCGCGGTAACGGCCAGACTCCTCGTTGTAGGAGGCCATCCGGTGGCGCATGAACTCGCGGAAGACGAAGATGGGCGCCTGCACGTAGAACGTCATGGAATTGTGCTCGAAGGGCGAGCCGTGACGGTCGCGCATGAGGTAGTTGATGAGTCCGCGATCGCGCGCGGTCGCCTGGTCACCGGACGCGGCGGATTCGAGCGTCTGCTCCCCCTGCGTCGACACGCGTGCGGCGAAGAGCACGTCGGAGTCGGAGGCACTGGAGCGGACGAGCTCGACCGTCACGTCGCTGCGGAACTGGATCTCGGCACTGGACGCGTCACTCACCCCCTCAGCGTATCCCGGCGCTGTGTTACGTACGTGCGTCATCTTCGGCGGATTCGATGCCCTCGCATGCACGCAGGTCTAGCCTGGGATGTCGTGGACCCCCTCATCGCCGTCGCCGTGCTGGCCGCGCTCCTCGCAGCGACGGTCGGCCTCGGTCTCGCCCTGCGCTGGCGTCAGAACCGGCCGCGGCGGGTGGATCCCGACGAGGTGGTGGATCCGGCGCGTCTCGGTGCTCCCGCCCTCGGCGAGGTGGCGACCCTGCTGCAGTTCAGCACCGAGTTCTGCGCGCGCTGCCCCGGCGTGCACCGCACGCTCTCCGAGATCGCCGCCGATCGCGAGGGCGTCGTGCACCTCGACGTCGATCTCACCAACCGCACCGACATCGCCCAGCACTTCCGCGTCCTGCAGACGCCCACGACGCTGATCCTCGACCACCGCGGCACCGTGCGCACCCGGTTCGGCGGAACACCCCGCCGCGACGTGGTGGAACTGGAACTCGCCCGCGTGACCGAGGAGTCGACCCGTGTCTGATCGCTCACCCGCCCGCATCGATGTCCGGGGACCCCGCTTCGCCGCCTCCATCACCGCCGTGCTCCTGCTGATCGCGGTGCTCCTGGGCCTCACCGGGCGTGGCGTCGATCCGACCGCGCAGGCGATCGGATGGTTCGCCTACCAGCCACTGGCCGCCCAGGAGGCTTTCGTGCCGGGGCCGTGGGCGGTCCTTGCGTATCGGGCGGCCGATCCGGGCTTCATCCTGCTGGCCGTAATCGCGGCGCTCTTCCTGTGGGGCGTGCTGTCGCCGCGTACCGCACCGTGGGGCGTGCTGTACCGCAGACTCGTGCAGCCGCGTCTGCAGCCGGCGACCGAGTTCGAGGATCCGAGGCCGCCGCGCTTCGCTCAAGGCGTGGGCCTGTTCGTCACTGTCGTCGGCCTGCTGCTGTACCTCGCCGGCGTGCCGTGGGCGCTGCCGATCGCTGCGGCGGCCGCGTTCGTCGCCGCCTTCCTGAACGCCGTGTTCGGTTTGTGCCTCGGGTGCCAGCTGTACCTGCTGCTCGCCCGCGCGGGCATCATCCGCACCACTCGTCCGGTCTGAGCCCGCACGGCTGTCAAGGCCGAAGCGCACACAAAGACCAGGTGGATACGCTGAGGCCCGAGGGCCGAAACGCGGCCGGAGGGAGATGACCATGAGTGTCACCAGCGAAGCCAGCACCAGCTGGAAGGGAAGCCTCGCGGAGGGATCGGGCGAGGTCGCCCTCGAGTCCTCGAACCAGGGCCCTCTGGCCGTCAACTGGAAGGCGCGCAGCGAGGGCTCGACCTCCGTGACGACGCCGGAGGAACTGCTGGCCGCGGCGCACTCGTCGTGCTTCAGCATGGCGCTCTCCCACGCGCTGACCGAGAACGGTACGCCTCCCGAGAGCATCGAGACGACTGCATCCGTCACGTTCGTCCCGGGCACCGGGATCAGCGGCAGCCACCTCAACGTCAACGCGAGCGTGCCTGGCCTGTCGGCAGAGGATTTCGCCCGCATCGCCGGCGAGGCGAAGACGGGCTGCCCGGTGTCGCAGGCCCTCGCTGGCATCGAGATCACGCTCGAGGCGACGCTTGCCTGAGCCTCGCCACGTCGTCGTCGGCGGCGCGTCCGGCCTCATCGGCAGGGCCCTGGTGGCGTCGCTGCGCTCCGACGGCGTGCGGGTGACGACACTTGTTCGCCGCCCGACGCAGAGCCCGGACGAGGTTTCCTGGCTACAGGATTCAGAACCCCTGGATCCGGCCGCGCTCGAGGGTGCGGATGCGGTGGTGTCGCTCAGCGGCGCGAGCGTGGGCCGGTTCCCGTGGACCCGCTCCTACAAGAGCACGTTGCTGTGGTCGCGCCTCACTCCGACCCGCACGCTTGCTCGGGCGCTGCGGGCGCTGGGCTCGGACGCACCCGCCTTCGTCTCGGCCTCCGCGGTCGGCTTCTACGGGTCGGCCCCCGGGGTGCCGCAGGACGAGAGTTCGGGCCCCGGCGACGGCTTCCTCTCGCGACTCACGGTCGAATGGGAGCACGCCGCCCGAGAGGCCGGCGGCGACGCTCGCGTGACGCTGTTGCGCACGGCGCCCGTCGTGCACCAGCAGGGCGTGCTCAAGCCGTTGCTGCTGCTCACCAAGTTGGGTCTCGCGGGACCGATCGGGCGCGGCACGCAGTTCTGGCCGTGGATCTCTCTGGCCGATGAGGTGGGAGCGATCCGCCACGTCCTGGCCGAGCAGATCACGGGTCCGGTGAATCTGACGGGCCCGACGCACGCCACCGCGAACGACCTCGGCTTCGCCCTGGCCCGCCGCATGAACCGCCCCTACGTCCTCCGTGCGCCCGTCTGGGCCGTGCGTGCGGCGCTCGGAGCCGACGCCACCGAGGCGCTGCTCACCAACGACGTGCTCCTCTCGCCGACAGTGCTCACCTCGACCGGCTACCGCTTCACTCATCCCACGGTGGAGGATGCGGTCGCCGCGGCGGTTCCCACCCGCTGACGCTCAACCGCGGTCGCGCCGCTCCAGCCGGATGGCGGTGCGCACCGCGGCGCGAGCGCGCCGCCGGTCGCCCGATCCGTCGTAGGCGAGTCCGAGCCGGTACCAGGCGCGCCAGTCGTCCGGCGCCTCCTCCACGTCCTGGCGGTAGGCGGGGAACACCGCATCCGCTTCGTCGCGCAACACGCGCCCGCTCGGCCGGGTCTCCAATGCCTCCGTGGGCAGTGCGTCTTCGGCCTCCAGCCGGCGCCCGAGCGCCTGCGCCCGTACGCCGAACCACAGTTCCCTTCCCACGGCCCACACGGCGATGACCGGCAGGACCAGCAGGGCGATGCCCGCGGCGACACCCAGCGGCATCCCACTGGTCAGGAGCAGCCAGGCGCGCTGGCCGACGAACACGGCATAGAGCGCGAACGCCGCCACCATGACGGCGACGCCGATACGCGCACTCATGGAGTCGTCGCGGCGATCTGGCCGGATGCGGCGCCGTCGGTCACCCCTGCGCCCGTACTGCGCGTGCCGGGCAGGCGGATTCCGATGTCGAGGAAGCTGTCGAGTCCCACGTGCACGCCGCGGGCGTCGCGGGCGGCGGCGAGGGCGATGCGGATGCCGGGGACGTACGCCAGCGCCGGCTCGATCGTGTCGTGGACGATCGAGAGAGACTCACCTGCCCCTGAGAGGATGACTTCCTGACGCGCGACGACGCCGGGGCGACGCAGCGAGTGGATCGGGACGCTGGCAACCTGCTGTCCGCGCGCCCGCTGGTCGACGTGCGGTGCCTGCACCGGGCCTGTGCTCTGGCGGGCGGCGGCGATCATCTCGGCCGTGCGCACCGCGGTGCCGCTGGGCGAGTCGATCTTCGTCTCGCGGTGGGCTTCGACGATCTCGATGGAATCGAAGAACGGGGCCGCGGCGGCGGACAGGGCCGAGCCCATCACGGAGCCCAGCGAGAAGTTCGGGATGAACACGACGCCGACGTCCGCCGCATCTGCCAGGGGACGCACGAGCGCGATGCGCTCCGCCGACCACCCGCTCGTGCCCACGAGGACGTTCTTGCCGCGCTCGACCGCCGCGCGCACGACGTCGATGGAGATGGCCGGGACCGACGCGTCGATGACCAGGTCTGCATCGTCGATGGCCTGGATGTCATCGCGCGATGAGAGGGCAGCAACGAGCTCGAAGCCCTCTTCGCCCTCGACCACGCCGCGGATGATGCTTCCCAGCTTGCCGGTTGCTCCCACGATGGCCACACGCGTCGTCATGTCTCCACCCTAGGCGCACCCCGGCTACGCTCGCGGTATGCCCACCCTGCGCGCCCTTCCCGCAGACGACCCCGTCAGTCACGAGCTGCTCACCCTGTACTTCGCCCGTCGCGCCGAGGGCTTCCCCGGCGGCGGATACCGCACGGTCTTCCCCGACCCTGCGGCCTTCGTCGAGCCGAGCGGCGTGTTCCTCGTTCTCTTCGACGACGCCGGCGAAGCGATCGGATGCGGCGGCATCCGTCGCATCGCCGACGGACCCATGGGCGTGCGATACGAACTCAAGCATCTCTTCGTCCGGCCCGAGGCGCGCGGCAGCGGCGGCGGTCGGCTGCTCGTCACCGAGCTCGAGGAGCGCGCCCGGGCCTTCGGGGCAGCGGAACTCGTGCTCGACACGCACCACTCTCTCGAGGCTGCGGGCTCGCTCTATGCGCGCAGCGGCTTCACCGCCATCGAGCCGTACAACGACAACCAGAACGCCACGCGCTGGTACGGCAAGGTGCTCACCTGAACTCAGAGCGTCAAACGGGCGGGACCTCGGGAAGGCCCGTGCGCAGTTCGAACGGCAGGTGGGCCAGGTCGTTGTGGGAGACGAGCGTCCAGGGACGCCCGTGGCGCTGCGCGATGACCGTGAGTCCCGCGTTGGCCTGATTGAGCGTCATCCAGCGCCAGTCGGGCGCGCCCAGCACCTCGCGTACGAACCAGCCGATCACCGCGTTGTGCGTGATGATCAGCTCGTGCACGTCGCCCTGCTTGCGCACGAGGAAGGCGGCGAGGGCGTCGGCCATCTGCGCGCGCCCCGCGTCCACCGCAGCCTCGGTGATGCCGCCGAAGAAGGGCTCGAAGACCGCGGGAGTCTCCTCCGTCATCCCTGTCGGAACGCAGTCGAACAGCAACGAGGAGGCCTCGGGCGTGATCGACGGCATGCGCTCGGCCACCGCGCGGGCCGTCTCGGCGGCGCGCACGAGCGGCGAGTGCCAGACGGCATCGAACGGCACGCCCGAGAGCCGGTCGGCCAACAGCTCTGCCTGGCGGCGGCCACGCGGCGACAACGGTCCGTCGTCGATGCCGTGCTCCGCATCCTGATGCTCGCCGTGGCGGACAAGGTAGATGTAGTGAGTCACGCCTGTCGCTCCGTCGAGTAGGTCGAACGCCTCGTCGGCGTCTCTTCCACCCTAACCCGCTACTCCGACGCGCGCGCGATCTCCGACAGCTGGCTGCGGGTGAGACGGAGTCCCACTCCCTGCAGCACCTCCTCGACGTGAGCGGGCGCGTACGCGTTCGCGATCGGTGCGGCGACGATCCGCTGGGCGAGCAGCCACGCCACCGCGACCGCCGACACCGGCACACCGAACTCCGCCGCCACCATGTCCAGGGCCTTCAGCGTGCGACTGCCGCGCTTGGTGAGGCTGCCGGCCAACTGGGCTGCTCGGACCGAGGTGACGGCCTTGTCGCGCGTACGCCGGGCGCCGGCGAGGAACCCGTGCTCCAGCGGATGCGAGGGCGTCACCGCGACCCCCTGCGCGCCGGCGACGAGTCGAAGGTCGCCGTCGAAGTCCTTGCGGCGCAGCACGTTGTAGGGCACGTCGAGCACCGTGAACCGCGGGAGTCCCGCCGAGGAGAGGATGCGGGCCTCCACGAGTTGCTCGGCGCGGAGGCCGTAGGCGCCGATGGCCCGCACTTTGCCGGCCTCGATCAGCCACTCCAGCGTGGCGAGCGTGTTCTCGAGCGATCCCACTCCGGCGGTGCCGTCGATGTAGAGCACGTCGATGCGGTCGGTGCCGAGACGGACGAGCGAGGCCTCGACCGAGCGGATGAGGTTGACGGGGCCGAGGCCCGGGTGATCGGGATGGGCCCCGACACGGGTCATGAGCACGAGGTCGTCGCGCACGGGGCGCTTGCGCAGCCACTCCCCGATGATGTGCTCGCTGCGCCCGCCCGCGAAGCTGTCGGCGGTGTGCACGGCGTTGCCGCCGCGTTCGACGTACGCGTCGAGGATCGTGTGACTGGTGTCGATGTCGACGTTCCAGCCGAACTCCGCCCCGCCCAGGATGAGCGGGAAGATGCGTTGTCCGCTCTCACCGAGATCGATGCGGATGCCTGCGCCGACGCCGGGGCCCTGCACGGGAATGGGGGCGGAGGGATGCATCTCGGCCACATCCGTGGGCGCAATCGGGTGCGTCGCCGTGCCGATTCCGAAGATTCTCACGCGCACCCCTTCCGCACACTCGTGTCGCGGAACGCGGAAACCGTGGATCTCCCGCGCAGCTCGACGCGTACTTAGACAGTAAGTGAGCGCGCGGTCACCGGATTCCGCCACGGCGACAGATCGATAAACATTGCATAACTCTTTTGTCACGGCTTCTCCGCGAACGGCAGAGGCCCCCGCCGCGATAACGCGACGGGGGCCTCTGCGGCGTTGGGGGATCAGCCCTCTGCGGGAGCCTCCGGACCGGGGTTGGCCGCGTCGCGACCCTCCTGATCGGCAGCCTCTTCGAGCACGGGCTCGAGCGACAGCTTGCCGCGGTCGTCGATCTTCGTGATCTTGACCAGCAGCTTCTGACCCACGCCCAGCACATCCTCGACGTTCTCGACGCGCTTGCCGCCGGCGAGCTTGCGGACCTCGCTGACGTGCAGCAGGCCGTCCTTGCCGGGCAGGAGCGAGATGAAGGCGCCGAAGGTGGCGATCTTCACGACGGTGCCGAGGAACTGCTCGCCGACCTCGGGGTTGGTCGGGTTGGCGATCGCGTTCACCTGGGCGCGGGCGGCCTCGGCCGAGGGGCCGTCGGTCGCGCCGATGTAGACGGTGCCGTCCTCCTCGATGGAGATCTGCGCACCGGTCTCGTCCTGGATCGCGTTGATCGTCTTGCCCTTCGGGCCGATCAGCTCACCGATCTTGTCGACGGGGATCTGCACGCTGATGACGCGCGGCGCGGTGGGCGCCATCTCGTCGGGAGCATCGATCGCCGCGTTCAGCACGTTGAGGATCGTCAGACGCGCGTCCTTCGCCTGGGTGAGAGCTGCGGCGAGCACCGACGACGGGATGCCGTCGAGCTTCGTGTCGAGCTGGATCGCCGTGACGAACTCGCTGGTACCGGCGACCTTGAAGTCCATGTCGCCCAGCGCGTCCTCGGCGCCGAGGATGTCGGTCAGCGCGGCGTAGCGCGTCTGGCCGTCGACCTCGTCGGACACGAGACCCATCGCGATTCCCGCGACAGGGGCGCGCAGCGGCACACCGGCGTTGAGCAGCGACAGCGTCGAGGCGCACACCGAGCCCATGGACGTCGAGCCGTTGGATCCGAGGGCCTCGGAGACCTGACGGATCGCGTAGGGGAACTCCTCGCGGCTGGGCAGCACCGGAACGAGGGCGCGCTCGGCCAGGAAGCCGTGACCGATCTCGCGACGCTTCGGGCTGCCCACACGGCCGGTCTCACCGGTCGAGTAGGGCGGGAAGTTGTAGTGGTGCATGTAGCGCTTGCTCGTCGTGGGGCTCAGCGAGTCGATCTGCTGCTCCATCTTGAGCATGTTCAGCGTGGTGACGCCCAGGATCTGGGTCTCACCGCGCTGGAAGATCGCCGAACCGTGCACGCGCGGGATGACCTGCACCTCGGCGTCGAGCGCACGGATGTCGGCCAGACCGCGCCCGTCGATACGCACACCCTCTGCGAGGATGCGGCCGCGCACGATCTTCTTCGTGACCGACTTGTACGCGGCGGAGAACTCGAGGGTCGCGACAGCGGGCAGCTGCTCCGCCTCGACGGCGGCGACGAGCTCGGCCTTGACGGCATCCTTCACCGCGTCGTCCGCGTTCTGACGCTCCTGCTTGTCGGCGATCTGGTAGATCGGGACGAGCTTGTCGTAGGCCCGCTCAGCGACGAAGTCGTACGTCTCCTGGCTGTAGGGCGGGAAGACCGGGTAGGGCTGGATCTCCTTCGCGGCGGTGTTCGCCACGACGTTCTGCGCCGCGACGAGCTCCTTGATGAAGGGCTTGGCGGCCTCCAGACCCTGCGCGACGATCTCCTCGCTGGGCTTGGTGGCGCCGGCCTTGATGAGGTTCCAGCTGTGCTCGGTGGCCTCCGCCTCGACCATCATGATCGCGACTTCGCCGTCCTCGAGGACGCGTCCGGCCACGATGAGGTCGAAGACAGCCTCCTGCAGCTGCTCGGCCTTCGGGAACGCGATCCACTGGTCGGCGTGCTCGCCGTGACCCGGGATCAGCGCGAGGCGCACACCGGCGATGGGACCCGAGAACGGCAGACCCGAGATCTGCGTCGACAGGGATGCGGCGTTGATGGCCAGCGCGTCGTAGAACTCGCCCGGAGCGATGCTCAGGACGGTGACGACGATCTGCACCTCGTTGCGGAGGCCATCGACGAACGACGGGCGCAGCGGACGGTCGATCAGACGGCACACCAGGATCGCCTCGGTCGAGGGGCGGCCCTCACGACGGAAGAACGAACCGGGGATCTTGCCGGCGGCGTACGAGCGCTCCTCGACGTCGACGGTCAGCGGGAAGAAGTCGAAGCCCTCACGAGGGTGCTTCCCGGCGCTCGTCGCCGAGAGGAGCATCGTCTCCTCGTCGAGGTAGGCGGCAACGGCACCCTGTGCCTGCTGCGCCAGTCGCCCGGTCTCGAACCGGACAGTGCGGGTGCCGAATCGGCCGTTGTCGAGAACGGCTTCGGCGGCGGTGATTTCCGGACCTTCCAAGAGGTCCCTCCTTCTTTGTTTAGGCTCGCCACCCCGTGTGGGCGACGAGCGGACATGCGAAGGAGCAGGGCTGCGGTTATGGGCGCGCGGCATGACTGCAGAGAGCCTGCGCTGGCCACCAGTAGAAGACCACCCGGCGTGCGACACACGACGAGGAACCCACCACAGGGGACCAGCTTCCCGCCGGCCTGCTCCGTGAACTCGTATGGAGTTGGGCGATCGCAGAAAGCGATCCGCCTCAGCCTACCAGTGCAACCCGTTCTCACGCCGGTCGGCGCCGCCTATCGTGGGACGCACACCCGCGACAGCGGAACCGACGAGAGGACAGGTCATGACCCACGACGCCACCCCCGGCTCCCACCGCGACGCCGAGTCGGGCACCGAGCCCGCCGCCACCGGCGAGGAGCAGCTGGTCGAGGACGGCCTCCTCGACGGTGCACCCGAATCCCCGGACCCGCGCGAAGAGGCGCAGCTGCAGGCGCAGCTCGAGCGCGAGATGCGCTTCGACGGCTTCGAGCAGGGCATCGAGGGCTGACGCTGGACGAAGAGGGGCCCCGGCACGCATCGCGCACCGGGGCCCCTCTCTCGTGACTCAGCTCTCTCGTGACTCAGCGGACGGTGGTCGCCATCGCCTTCGCGGCCGCTTCCTCCCGCTCCGCGGCGGGCGCCTTCCCCGCCGCATCCGCACCGTGTCCGCCGGTCAGCGTGGACTCGTCGAAGGGCCGGGCTCCGGAGAGCACCTCGCGCACCCGCGCCTTGTCGATCTGCCGGGTCCAGGTGCCGATCAGCACGGTCGCCACCGCATTACCGGTGAAGTTGGTGACGGCGCGGCCTTCCGACATGAAGCGGTCGATGCCGACGATGACGCCCACGCCGCCCACGAGGTCGGGACGGTAGGTCTGGAGCCCTGCGGCCAGGGTCGCCAGTCCCGCACCCGTGACTCCCGCAGCCCCCTTCGAGGCGATGATCATGAACACGAGCAGGCCGATCTGCTCGGGGATCGACATCGGCGCACCCATGCCCGTCGCGATGAACAACGACGCCATCGTGAGATAGATCGCCGTGCCGTCGAGGTTGAACGAGTACCCGGTGGGCACCGTGATGCCCACGACGGGCTTCGAGACGCCCAGGTGCTCCATCTTCGCGATCAGGCGAGGCAGAGCCGACTCCGACGACGACGTGCCGACGATCAGCAGGTACTCACGACCGAGGTACTTCATCAGGGAGAAGATGTTCACACGGGCCACGGCGTAGAGCAGGGATCCCAGGACACCCGCGATGAAGACGAAACACGTGATGTAGAACGCGACCATCAGGAGGCCGAGTCCGAGGATCGCGGCGACACCGGTCGAACCGACGACGGCGGCGATGGCGCCGAACGCGCCGACCGGCGCAAGCCACAGGATCATGCCCAGGATGCGGAACACGAGCGTCTGCAGGTGGGTGACGGCCGTCATGATCGGCTTGCCCTTCTCCCCCAGGCCCTGCAGCGCGAAGCCGACCAGCAGCGCGATGAACAGCACCTGCAGCACGCTGCCGCCGGTGAACGCCGCGAAGAAGGATTCGGGGACGATGTGCAGCAGGAAGTCGACGGTCGAGGTCGCCTCACCCGTCGCCTGGTAGCTGGAGCCGGACATGTCCAAGCCCTCGCCCGGGTGGATGATGTTGCCGACCACGAGTCCGATCGCCAGCGCGAAGGTCGACATGCCGAGGAAGTAGACCAGTGCAAGACCGCCGATCTTGCCGACGGTCGTCGCCTTGGCGATGGATCCGACTCCCACCACGATCGTGCAGAAGATGATGGGAGCGATCATCATCGTGATGAGCGAGACGAACGCCGTTCCGAGCGGCTTCAGGCCCACCGCGAACTCGGGGAAGGCGAGACCCACCACGGCGCCGGCGACCACGGCGATGATCACCGAGACGTACAGCCAGGTGTGCTTGTCCCATTTCTTGCGACCGGTGCGGCCTGTCAGCCGCGGCAGGGTCACCGTCGTCGTGCGGGGAAGTCGCAGAGCCATCATCGTCTCCTTCTCGATCGGGCCGCCTCATCGTGGCCGCGCTCGTACCCTCGCGCCCGGTGACGGGAGCGGTCGAGTTGTGGTCGTATTGATCACGGAGGATGCGGTGAGACCGACGAAGTTCCCGACGAGCGCTGCGACGCGCCTCTTCCTGCTGATCGCCGCCGCCGCGGTCGCCGTGGCCGCCGTGCTCAGCGCGGTGCTCGTGTTGGACGCGCAGCGCGCGGAACGCGCGGAGGCCGAGCGCGTGACGCAGATCGTCGCGCGCACCCTCGCCGAGGACCCCTTCGTGCTGGACGGCGTCATGTCCGCCGACCCCTCCGCCGTCCTCCAGCCGTTCGCCGAGTCGGTCATGGCCGCCAGCGACCTCGACTTCGTGACGATCATGTCGCCGGACGGGGTGCGCTTCACCCACCGCGACCCTGCGCGGATCGGCGAGCGCTACATCGGAACGATTCCCGCATCCCCCGAGTCGCTGACCGAGGAGCGCGCGGGAACGCTGGGTCCGTCCGTCCGCACGATCGCTCCCGTCACGGACGGCGACGAGGTCGTGGGCTGGGTGTCGGCGGGGGTGACGCTGGGCAGCATCGGCGACGGGATCGCCGCCCGGCTGCCGTTCGCCCTCGCGGTCGTCCTCATCGTGCTCGCCGCGGGCCTGGTCGGTGCCGTTCTCGCGCGCGGGCAGGCGCGACGGGTCACGGGCGACCTGGCCGCATCCGAGATCCGGGACACGCTCTCGAGCGCCGAGTCCATGCGCACGCTCGGTGAGGCGCTGCGCGCGCAGACGCACGAGCACGGCAATCGCATCCACACGGCCGTCGCGCTTCTCGAGATGGACCGGCGCGACGAGGCCATCGCTCTGCTGACGGACTCCGCCCACGCATCCCAGCAGCTCGTCGACCAGGTGACCGCCCGCACCGACGGCGACGCGACCGTGGGCGCCCTCGTGCTCGGCAAGGTGTCGCAGGCGGCCGAGCGCGGCGTGCAGTTGCGCACGAGGATCGACCCCGACGCGCCCCGCTCCGTGCTCACCGCCGTCGACGCCGTCACGGTCGTGGGTAACCTGCTCGACAACGCCGTGGATGCGGCAGCGGCCGGGCCCACCCCGCGCACGGTCGATTTCACGATGACGCGGTCCGGGCGGGACCTGATCCTCACGGTGACCGACTCAGGTGCAGGAGTGCCCGCCGAGTTGCGCGAGAGGGTGTTCGAGATGGGATTCAGCACGAAACCCGCGGGGGCGGAGGGTCGTGGCGTGGGCCTCGCCCTCGTCCGCGACATCGTGACGGCGGCGGGCGGCAGCATCCGCATCGACGACGCGGATCCCAGCCGCTTCGTGCTCGTGTTGAGAGGACGACGATGATCCGGGTCCTCGTCGTCGACGACGATGCGCTGACCCTCGAGCTGCACGGGCAGTACGTCGGCCGCCTGGACGGCTTCGAGGTGAGCGGACTGTGCGCGGGAGCCGGTGCGGCTCTGCGCGCGCTCATCGGCGCAGAGCCCCGCCCCGCCGTCGACCTCGTGCTGCTGGATATGACCATGCCGGACGCGAGCGGCCTGGATGTACTGCGCCGCATCCGCGCCGCCGGCAGCACGGTGGACGTGATCGCCGTGACCAGCGTGCGCGACGCCGACACCGTGCGGGCGACCGCGAGCCTCGGGGTCGTGCAGTACCTCGTGAAGCCTTTCACCTTCGGCGTGTTCCGGGAGCGGCTCGAGCAGTACGCACAGGCCCGCGAACGGCGCACTCCCCGCGGGCCCGCGACGCAGGCCGAGATCGATGCGCTGCTGGGGGCGGGTCGCACGGCTCCCATCCCGGTCACACCGAAGGGCATCTCGCCGGACACGCTGGATGCGGTGGGCCGGGCACTCCGCGAGGGCGACGCGCTCTCGGCCATCGAGGCGGCGCGCCTGCTGGGTCTGTCGCGCGTCTCGGCCCGTCGCTATCTCGAACATCTGGTGGAGATCGGTGCCGCCGAGCGACGTGCGCGCCACGGCCGCCCCGGTCGACCCGAGAGCGAGTACCGCTGGTCGATGTGACCGGTGGGGTTGGTGTGACGCGTGTGACGCAATAGCGTGTCCGCATGACCGTCGAGCGCGCGCCACGCCCTCGGGCGCCTCGCCCGAGGGCTCTCGCCGTCGCCGCTGCGATCGTCGTCCTGCTCGCGGGCGCGGCCGCGCCCGCTCGCGCGGCCGACGCGCCTTCCTGGGACGACGTGCAGAAGGCGCGCAACAACCAGGCGGCAACCGCCGAGCTCGTCGCGCGCATCGACGCCGAACTCGACGCAGCCCAAGAGCGCAGTGCCACCGCCGCCACAGCGGCGCTGGATGCGGCGCGCGTCGCCGAGGACGCCCGCCGACGCGCGGACGAGGCCGCCGGGCGCTCCGCAGCACTCGATGCACAGGTGGTCGCCGCGCAGGCGGAGGCCGAGGCGCAGCGTGCGCACACCGGAGCGCTCGCGTCCTCCATGTATCGCCTCCAGTCCGACGGCCCTCTCGTCGCCCGGCTGCTGACCGCGGCAGATCCCGACGACCTGCTCGACCGTCTCGGCCTGCTCGACACCGTGGGCACGGCCTGGGCCGGCCGCGCGGCGCGAGCGCAGGGGGCGGCGAACGTCCTCGCAGCGCTCAACGATCAGGCCACGCTCGCACGCACCGCTCGCGAAGACGCCGCCACCGAGGCCGAGCGCGCGGCGGCGGACGCGCAGTCGGCCGCGGATGCGGAATCCGCCGCCGTCGTCGAGCTCACCACGCAGGCAAGCACGCTCTACGCGCAGCTGGCGACGCTCAAGGGCACCACGGCCGACGTGGAGCGCCGGTACCGGTTGGCGAACCAGGTCGCGGCGCAACCGGCCAATCCTGCACCCAGTTCCCCTTCCTCCGGCTCACCCGCTCCCCCTGCCCCCTCCGTTCCCTCTCCTGGGTCCGGAGGCGGCGTCGTCGTCGACCCGGGCGGAGCGCGGGAGTACGCGCGCGGGGCGATCGGCGCCTACGGCTGGGGGCAGGACCAGTTCGAATGTCTCGTATTGCTCTGGAACCGGGAGTCCGGCTGGCGCGCCGACGCGCTCAACCCCTCCAGCGGCGCCTACGGGATTCCGCAGTCCCTGCCGGGCGACAAGATGTCGAGCGCCGGCGCCGACTGGCGCACGAATGCCGCGACGCAGATCAACTGGGGTCTGTCGTACATCTCGGGCCGCTACGGCTCCCCCTGCGGAGCATGGGGCCACTCACAGGCCACCGGCTGGTACTGAACCGCGTCTCGACTCGCTCCGCTCGCCCAACGGGCAGGGGGCAGCGGTCATTGAGCGAGCCGCAGGCGAGACGAAACGCCCTCAGGCCGACGAGGAGGCGCGGCGCGAGCGCCCGACCCCGGGCATCTCGACGTAGTCGTCGTGCTTCGCGTCCAGACCGTCACCGGCGGTGCGCCCCCGCATCCGACGCCACAGCCACGGCAGCGCGTCGCGGCGCAGCCAGCCGCCCGCCGAGGGCTCGTCGTCATGCAGGGCGGCATCCAGATCGCCCAGCGCCTCGGCATCCGGGATTCCCAGCACCTCGGCGGCGCGATACGCCAGGAAACGGTGGCCGCGCGAGCGCAGGTGCACCTTGTCGTCGGCCCACATCTCCAGCGCGCCGATCTCGGGCAGTGCCTCCAGATCGAGGAGCATGCATCCGTGCACACGTGCGATGCGGCGCAGCTCGGAGGCGTACTGGGCGAAGCGGCGGGCGAAGAGTCCCGCGGCTCGACGGTGCGGCAGGAACGGCGTCACCAGGAGCACGTCGCAGCCCGCCTCCCGGAGCGCGACGACGCCCTCTTCCAGTTCGGCGGCGAGAGCTCGCGGGGCCGCGCCGTGGCCGACGAGATCGTTCGCCCCCATGAGGATCGAAACGAGATCCGGGCGAAGGTCGAGCGCCCGCGGGATCTGCGTCGTCGTGAGATCGCGCACGCGACGCGAGCGGACCGCAAGATTGGCGTAGCGGAAGGGTTCGCGACCGCGGTGCTGCTGCGCCAGCAGCGGCGCGAGACGGTCGGCCCAGCCACGGTACTGCCCGTGGGGCGCGCGGGAGGTGTCGCACAGGCCCTCGGTGAGCGAGTCGCCGAGGGCGACGAACCGCGCCCATCGCCGCGGCGCGGGAAGCAGCGCCGGCATGGCGGGACGCGTGTCGCCGCGAGCCAGGAGACGGTCGTCGATGCGGCGCAGCTCCCGCGCTTCGTCGTAGTGCCCGAGCAGCTGGCCGTACAGCGACGCCCACGTGCGCTCGGCGACGGCGTCGCGCGCGGCCAGCGAGAACGCCTGTCGCTTCGCGTCGTCGCCGAGGAGGTCACCCACGCGAGCGCGCAGGTCGCCGAGGTCGCCGGGACGGTAGAGCCAGCCGTCGATGCTCGAGCGCACAAGGTCCACGGGTCCGCCCGTGCCCGTGGCGACGACCGGGACGCCGCTCGCGTGCGCTTCCTGAATCGTCTGACCGAAGGTCTCGCTCTCGCCGGGGTGCACGAAGACGTCGAACGATGCCATCGCCTCGGCGAGCTCGTCGCCCGCGAGGTGCCCGAGGAACACCGCGCCAGGGAGCTGTCGCTCGAGCTGCGGCCGGGACGGACCGTCTCCGACGATCACCAGCCGCGCACCTTCGACGCCCGCCAGCGCGGCGAGATCCTCCACCTGCTTCTCCGGGGCGAGGCGCCCGACGTAGCCGATGATGCGCTCGCCCGGTGCCACGCTCCGACGGAACTGCTCGCTGCGACGATCCGGTCGGAACCGTTCGCCATCCACGCCGCGCGCCCACATCCGCAGACGGTCCACGCCCAGCCGCTCCAACTGCGCCACCGACGAGGTGGAGGGCGCGAGGGTGAGAGTCGCCCGACGGTGGAGACGTGCGACGTGGCCGGCGGCGAGGACGGCGGCCTGCGGCATCCGGTAGCGCTCCGCGTAGGCGACGACGTCGGTCTGGTAGATCGCGACGGATGCGGCGTGCAGCGACTCCGCGGCGTTCACGCCCTGCCACCCCAGCACGAAGGGCGAAGCGAGGTGGACGACGTCGGGGCGGAACTCGCGGAGGATCGCCGCGATGCGCGCGACGCGCGCGAAGACGACCCGCACCTGCGGATACGACGGCAGCGGGAGCGAGGCGAGCAGCTCGGTGCGGGAAGCAGCGACCGCGTCGACGGACTCCGTCGAGCGGGGGGCGATCACGAGCGTCTCGTGACCGTCGGCGGCGAGGTGCCGGAGCACCTGCAGGACGGAGCCGGTCACCCCGTTCATGTGCGGAAGGTAGGACTCGGCGATCAGCGCGACTCTCACGAGACCAGGGTGCTCCCGGCGCGGGGCCCGCACGGCGCGAACCCGGGCGGATCGTCGAGAGTTCACCCGATGCACCACGGCTCGTCACCGGACGTGCCCCGTTGGGTCGCCGTTCACCCGCCGCTGCGATGCTTCACGGGTGGCGGAGCCGTTCCTGACCGATCTCGCATCGAGTCCGTGGGCGCTGCCGCTCATGGCCCTGCTGGTTTTCGCCGACGCCCTCCTCGTGGTGATCCCGGGCGAGGTCGCGGTGACCGCTATGGGCGCACTGGCGGTGTCGACGGGGCAGCCGCCGATCGTCGCGGTCGTGGCCGTCGCCGCTGCCGCAGCGTTCGCGGGCGACGCCGCCGGGTACCTGATCGGACGCACGGTCGGGATCGAACGCTGGCGCTGGATGCGCCATCCTCGCGTCGCGGCGGCCTTCTCCTGGGCGCGGGCACGCCTGCACCGCAGCGCCGCGACGGTGGTGTTCACCGCACGCTTCATCCCCTTCGCGCGGGTCGCTGTCACCGTCACGGCGGGAGCCACACGGGTGAGGCCCACGCGGTTCCTGGGTGCCTGCGCGCTCGCAGCGATCGGCTGGGCCATCTACCAGAGCCTGATCGGAGCCGCGGTCGGCGCCATCGTGCCCGGCGGCCCCGTAGTGGCGGTGATCGTCTCGATCGTGCTCGCGCTGGGCCTGGGCTTCACCCTGGACGCGGTCGCCGCGAATCGCGTGAGGGCGCCGCGGTGACGCGGCGCCCTCACGCGATACGGAGAGGTCACTCCCCCGCGAGGCCGCCCAGCAGGTGGCCGAACGAACGACCCTCCCCGAGGTAGTTCGCCGGATCGAACGGATCGGCGTCGACGACCGGGCTGCGACGGGCGACGGCTTCGGCCAGCTCGCGCGCGCCCTTGTCCACACGGCTCGAGAGCGTCGCGACCTGGTCTCCGCTGCCGCCCCAGTCGGCGGAGGCGGCGAAGACACCGGTGGACACCGCATCCGCGTGCAGGTAGGCGAACAGCGGACGGATCGCGTAGTCGATCGCCAGGGAGTGGCGGGCCGTTCCCGCGTTCGCGCCGATGAGCACCGGCTTGCCGCGCAGCGCATCGGGATCGAGCACGTCGATGAACGACTTGAACAGTCCCGAGTAGCTGGTGGAGAAGATCGGCGTGACGACGATGAGCGCGTCGGCCGACACCACGGTGTTGATCATCGTCTCCAGCGCTGTGGGCGCGAATCCGGTGAGCAGGTTGTTCGTGATGTCGTGCGCGAAGTCGCGCAGCTCGAACACGTCCGCGGTGATCTCGATGTCGCGCTCCGCCAGCTCGCGCGCGGTGGCGGCGAGCAGGCGGTCGGCCAGCATCCGAGTCGACGACGGGTTGGAGAGACCTGCCGAGATGACGGCGATACGACGGGTGCTCATCAGGCGCTCCGGGTGGCAGCGGCGCCGAAGGCGGCACCGACCGGCTGCGGGGTGTCCTGGTAGGGCGAACCCGAGGTCAGGTTGTCACCGCGGTTGGCGCGCGGCGTGGCCTGACGGGGCTCGGCGTCGCCGTACATCTTGCGCACGAGGTTCTCGTGGGTGGGCGCGTCCGGCACCTCGGCGGGACGGTTCTTCGCGAGCTCCTTGCGCAGGACGGGCACGACCTCCCCGCCCAGGATGTCGAGCTGCTCGAGCACGATCTTCAGGGGGAGCCCCGCGTGGTCCATGAGGAACAGCTGGCGCTGGTAGTCGCCGAACAAGTCGCGCATACCGGCGTAGCGGTCGATGACCTGCTGCGGCGAGCCGACGGTGAGAGGCGTCATCTGCGTGAAGTCCTCCATCGACGGGCCGTGTCCGTAGACCGGGGCGTTGTCGAAGTAGGGACGGAACTCGTTGACGGCGTCCTGCGAGTTCGCGCGCATGAACACCTGTCCGCCGAGGCCGACGATCGCCTGCTCGGGCGTGCCGTGTCCGTAGTGCGCGTAACGCTGGCGGTACAGCGCGATCAGGCGCTGGTAGTGCTCGGCCGGCCAGAAGATGTTGTTCGCGAAGAAGCCGTCACCGTAGTAGGCGGCCTGCTCGGCGACCTCCGGCGTGCGGATCGAGCCGTGCCAGACGAAGGGGGGCACGCCGTCGAGGGGGCGCGGCGTGGCGGTGAAGCCCTGCAGCGGGGTGCGGAACTTGCCCTCCCAGTCCACGACGTCCTCGCGCCACAGCTTGTGCAGCAGAGCGTAGTTCTCCAGCGCGATGGGCAGACCCTGACGGATGTCCTTGCCGAACCAGGGGTACACGGGGCCTGTGTTGCCACGGCCGAGCATGATGTCGGTGCGGCCATTGGACACGTGCTGCAGCATCGCGAAGTCCTCGGCGATCTTCACCGGGTCGTTCGTGGTGATGAGCGTCGTGGCGGTAGACACGAGCAGTCGCTCGGTCTGCGCGGCGATCGCGGCGAGCGTCGTGGTGGGCGACGACGACCAGAAGGGCGGGTTGTGGTGCTCGCCGAGGGCGAAGACGTCCAGCCCCACCTCCTCGGCGTGCTTGGCGATCGTGATGGTGTTGCGGATGCGCTCCGCTTCGCTCGGGGTGTGACCCGACACCGGGTCCTGGGTGATGTCCGAGACCGTGAAGATGCCGAACTGCATTCCCGGCCAGGTGGTGTTCTCGCTCACGATTCCTCTTCCGCTTCCCGGGTGCGTGCCCGCATCCGTTTCTATGCGATTGAATATATCCCCTATAACGCGTCGGGGTCGAGGTTATTCCCGGCGATCGGATGCCGATTCGTACAGATGACGCAGATCCCTGCTCAGTTGGTGGGGCACCGTCTCGCTCGGCGAATGGCCGGTGTCGTACACGACGGCGTGCGCCCCGATCCGCGACGCGTAGGCGCGGTACTCCGACTCGGGCCAGAGATCGTGCGTGCCCGTGGCGACGAGCTTGGGCAGATCGAGACCTGCGACGGCGGCCGTCACATCCGGCATCGACATCATCAGGCCCACGATGTCCGTCACGCTCGAGCGGCGGGTCAGCGCGAATCGCTCGCGAACGAAGCGCAGGCGACCCGGCGGTACGCGGTTGAGGTTGTTGCGGATGCCCCAGAGCATGAGCCCGGCGCCCGCGCGCGGACCCGCAGCATCCGAGAGGCGCCCGATGCGCTTCACGCCGCGGAACACCTGCCCCGTCGCCGGCGGACAGGTGACGAGCGCGAGGCTTGCGAAGAGGTCCGGTCTGGCCACGAGCGCCAATTGCGCGACGAGTCCGGCGAAGCTGTAGCCGAGCACATGCACCGGTGCGGATCCGGTCTCGAGCACCGCGATCATGTCGTCCACGAACAGCGGGTAGTCGTAGTTCCGGCGAGGCGGTTCGAGATTCTCCGGACCGGCGTCCGCCGACTCGTACTGGCCTGCAAGATCGTAGGATTCCACGCGGTACCCGGCGGCGGCGAGCAACGGCATGACCAGCACGAAGTCCTCCTTCGAACCGGTCACCCCGGGAACGAGCAGAACCCTGGGTCCGTCCACCGGCCCGAGCGACACGCGCGCCAACGCTCCGGACGGCGCCGCCACCGCATCGCGTACGGCGTCCGGCGGGAACAGATGCCAGTCCACGTCGCCGAGGGATCGGTCCTGCCAGGCAGCGTCCTCGCGCACGGCCATCGCCACCCCCTCACCGGTGGCCACACCCTACTGCCTCCCAGACCCCGCGACACGCGGGGCACGCGCACCGGTAGGGTCGCACGCGATGAGCCTTCCGCCGACCCCCGCGCCCGCGCGCCCGAAGCGCCGGGTGCCATTCTGGGACAACGCGCGCTTCGCGTCGATCGTTCTGGTCGTGCTCGGACACGCCACGCAACGCCTCATCTACGACTCGGATGCGGCACTCGCCCTCTATCTCGTGGTCTACGCCTTCCACATGCCGGCCTTCGCCGTGATCTCGGGATACTTCTCGAAGGCGGGCGTTCCCGGTAAGCGCCAGATGGCCCGAGTCGTCACCGACATCCTGCTGCCGTATCTCATCTTCGAAACGCTCTGGACGATCACCAAGTTCTTCGTCGAGGGCGCCGCCAACCCGAATCCCACGAAGCCATCGTGGACGCTGTGGTTCCTGCTCGCGCTCGGCATCTTTCGCGTCGCGCTCCCCTACCTCGCGCTCCTGCGCTGGCCACTGCTGTGGGCGCTGGTGGTCTCGATCGGTGTGGGCTACCTGCCGAACATCGACTCGACGCTTTCGCTGTCGCGCACGATGGGGCTCCTGTTCTTCTTCACCCTCGGCTGGTGGCTGCGCGAGCACGACATCGTCGAGCGCTTCTCGCTGCTGGCCCGCCCATGGTGGAGCCGCGTCGCCGCCGCAGCGGTGCTGGTCGCTGCCGGCGCGGTCGCATGGATCTTCATCGACGTCTGGCGGGCGATCGATCTGCGTACGTGGCTGTTCTACGAGGACGCCTACTCGGATCTCGGCGGCGAGCAGTGGTGGGCCGGCGGCATCCGACTCGCGCTGATGGCGCTCGCCCTGCTGCTGACCGCCGCCTTCCTCGCGCTCGTTCCCAGGCGGGCCGCGTGGTGGACCTCGTTCGGGCAGTACACGATGTACGTGTACCTGCTGCATTCCTTCGTGCTCTACCCGTTCCGGGAATCGGGTGTCCTGCGGGGGCTGGATCCGACCTGGTTCTGGCTGCCGGTCGTGTGCGCCGCGTCCGTGCTCATCGCGCTGGGACTCGCGACGGCGCCCGTGCGCCGCGTGTTCCGTCCCCTTGTCGAGCCGCGCTGGTCGTGGCTGTTCGCCGACCGTACCCTCGCACGTCGCGAAGGACACCGCAGCGACCCGACCGGATCACGCCGCGCTCCCGAGCGCCGCTGAAACGCGCTCAGGCGAAGAGGTCGGCTCCTACGAACGAGCCCTCTCGAACGCCGCCCGGCACCGCCCAGATCCCCGATCCGACGTGGCGCAGGTACTCCGTGAGCAGGTCGCGCGCGAGCGCCTTCTGCACAGTGATGAACTGCTCGGGCGAGCGCTGGTAGGAGAGGAAGAACAGCCCCGCCTCCAGCGCGCCCCGCCCGTCGTTGCCGTCGACGAAGTTGTAGCCGCGACGCAGGATGCGGATTCCGCCGTTGTTGTCGGGGTGGGCGAGGCTGACATGGGAGGCACGGTCGATGCGGGGCGCGCCCGACGCATCCTTCGCCGAGAAGTCCGGCTCGGTGAACTCCTCTCCGCCCGACAGTGGAGCGCCCTCGCGCTTGTCGCGCCCGATCGTGCGCTCCTGTTCCATGAGCCGCAGCCTGTCCCAGGTCTCGATCGTCTGGCGGATGCGGCGGGCGACGAGATAGCTGCCACCGGCAAGCCAGGCCGGGCCCTCATCACCGACCCACACGTGCTCGGCGAGCGCCGCCGCGTCGGTGGCGAGGATGTTGGCCGTACCGTCCTTGAAGCCGAACAGGTTGCGAGGCGTCGTCTGCGCGGCGCTCGTCTTGGACGTACGGCCGAAGCCGAGCTGCGCCCAGCGGATGCGGGCGCGGCCGAACGCGATGCGGCTGAGGTTGCGGATCGCGTGGACGGCCACCTGCGGGTCGTCGGCGCAGGCCTGGATGCAGAGGTCGCCGTCCGAGTTCAGCGGGTCCAGGTCGTCGCCGACGAAACGGGGCAGCGGCCTCAGGAGGTCGGGGCGACGATCGGCGATCCCGAAGCGGTCGACGCCGTCGCGCTCGAACAGTCCGGGCCCGAATCCGAACGTGATCGTCAGTGAGCTCGCGGGAAGCCCCAGCGCCTCCCCGGTGTCGTCGGGCGGGGCCTGGGGCGAGCCGCCCACCGCGCCCGACGCGCTGACATCGAGGCCCTGCGTCATGCGCGATGCGGCATACGACCAGTCCTGGAGGAGCGAGACGAGGTCGTCGCGCGTCAGATCGTCGTCGAGGTCGAAGGCGGCGAAGTGCAGGTGATCCTGCACTTCCGTGGTGATACCCGCCTGGTGATCGCCGAAGAACGCGTGGACACCGTCTGCATCAGCGCCGGATGCGGCGCCCGCGACGGCCGTGGCGACCGCGGCACCGCCGGCCCCGCCGATGGCGAGGCCGGCGGCACCGGCGCCCAGCAGACCGAGCAGACCCCGCCGGCTGAGCCCGGACGGCGCGGCGGCGGGCTCCTGCGGCGCGGCGGGCTGCTGTTCGTTCACGAGAGGACGGTCACCGTCAGACGCGACAGCGGCTCAGCGAGCGCGTTGATCAGATCGGTCAGGGTGCGCTTGTCGGCCTCGGTCAGCGTCGAGTACGCGACGAACGACGTGTCGGCGCTGCCGTACGTGGCAAGCTGCGCCTCGAGATCGGCGTATCCCTTGTCGATGGCCGTCACGAGCTTCTGACCGTCCGCGCCCTTGCTCTCGGCGAAGTCGCGCACGAGCGAGTAGGCCATCTTGGACCCCTCGACGTTGGCGGCGAAGTCGTAGAGATCGGTGCCGCTCCACCAGTCCTCCTCGCCGGAGATCTTGCCGTTCGCGACCTCGTCGAGCAGCGCG
Source organism: Microbacterium neimengense (assembly GCF_054782995.1). Classification (NCBI taxonomy): domain Bacteria; kingdom Bacillati; phylum Actinomycetota; class Actinomycetes; order Micrococcales; family Microbacteriaceae; genus Microbacterium; species Microbacterium neimengense. The sequence continues at coordinate 227,414 of NZ_BAAGRK010000001.1, read as the reverse complement.
ATGGCGCCGTTCGAGATGCCGGCGATGCCCTGCGCGTCCAGCGCGCTCACGAACTCGTCGGAGTGGACGTAGTCGTTGAGCTGCGCCACATCCGCAACGAGCTGGGCGGCGTGCTCCGCGCGCTGCTCGGGCGTAGAGGGCGTCCAGTCCTGCCAAGCGGGGGTGGCACCGTCGGCGTTGAGCGCATCCTGCGCGGGGACCCAGAGGTCCTTCTCGATGCGGTGGAAGCCGGTCCAGTCCAGACCCTCGGCGACCGCATCCACCTCGCGGTAGTCGATCTTGGGGTCGAGATCGCCCAGCGACTCGGCGACCGGTTCGATCCGCTCGTAGAAGGAGCGCACCTGCGGGAAGGACGTCCGGGCGGTCTCGTCGTCGCCGGAGGCATAAGCGGCGGTGAAGGCGGCAACGGCCGGGACCAGTTGCTCGACCTGATCCTTCACGAACGCCGCGTACAGCGAGACCGCCTGCTGCTTCTGCTCGGCGTCGTCACCGGAGGCCGCGACCGTGTCGCCGGTGACGGTGAAGCCCGCTCGTCCGACGCCGTCGCCGACCATGCCGGGCTTGCACAGCGTGAAGTAGTTGCCGGGCTGTGCGACGACCGTGAGGGTCCGTGAGGCGCCGGGGGCGATGTTCTCGACCTCGCCGACGATACGCAGGCCGTCTTCGGCGAGCAGATAGAACTCGCTGACCTCGGAGCCCGTGTTGGTGACGTCGAAGGCCAAGGTGCCGCTGGTCGCGGTCGCCGTGGGCAGATCGCACGCGGAGTCGCTCGCCGTCACGGCGAGGGCGTCGGACGCGGCCACGTCGGCCTTGGCGACGCATCCGGCGAGCACGAGCGAGGCGAGGACGAGCGCTGCGGCGCCGCCGATCAGACGAGGAGCTGTCATGGGGTTCCTTGATGTGCGGGAGCGACGGCTTCTTGCGCTCGGTGGGACCGCGGGTGCGAACGCGCACCGCGGAAGAAGAGGGCGCCGACGACGGCGATGTAGACGACCCACGCGATGACCTGCAGCCACGTCATCTGCGGCATGAACCCGACGGTGGCCTGCAGCAGCACGGCGACGGGACCGCCGGGAGCGATGATCGCCGACACGTCGAAGGCCCAGCCGAACGGGAAGCCGGCGAGACCTATGCCCACGACGCCGGTCGCCGCGTCGATCGTGGCGGTGTCGGAGAACGGCCCCGGAAGCACGCCCGCCTCCTGCAGATCGTGCACGCCGTAGGCGAGAACGCCGGCGGCGACGATGATGAGCAGAGCGCCGGTCCAGGTGAAGAACACCCTCAGGTCGAGGCGGATCATCCCGCGCGAGATGAGCGCGCCGAGCACGACGGCCAGGGCGAGCCCCAGCACGGCACCGCCGAGGGCGGCGGGCGCATTGCCGAAGGATTGCACCATCGACCACAGCAGCAGGGTCGTCTCGAGTCCTTCGCGAGCGACGGAGATGAAGCCGATGACGACGATTCCCCACAGCGCCCCGGTCGCGAGGGCACGGTCAATGTCGCCCTCGAGCGCCCGCTTGAGCCCGCGGCCGGCCCGCTGCATCCAGAAGATCATCCACGTGACCATGGCGACGGCGACGAGCGAGAGACCACCGCCGAGGATCTCCTGGGCCTGGAAGGTGAGCTCGTAGGCGCCGAACGTGAGGACCGCTCCGATCACGAGCGAAAGCAGAACGGCCAGCCCGACGCCGATCCACATCCGCGGCAGGACGTCGCGCCGGCCGAGCCGCGAGAGGTAGGCGGCGAGGATGCCGACGACGATGGCGGCCTCGAGGCCTTCGCGCAGACCGATCAGCAGACTCGACAGCACCGGGGATCTCACTTTCTGGTAAGGCTTACCTAAGCCCGGAGCGAGATTACTCCTGTTACGTCCGGGGGCAAATTCCACGCCGCGCGGTAACGCTCAGCAACATTTCTCCGCAGCGCGACGCCGGGACGTACCTTCGGTGCATGAGCACGCCATCCCTTCCCGTCCTCGATTTCTCCCGCTTGTCCGGCGGCCCGGATGCGGTCGCCGCGTTCCGCGACGACCTGCGTCGCGCGACCCATGAGGTGGGCTTCTTCTACCTCACCGGCACAGGCGTCGATGAGCTGGCGCTGCGCCTCGAGAAGGTCGCGCGCGACTTCTTCGCGCTGCCCGATGCCGACAAGCTGGCGATCGAGAATGTCAACAGCCCGCACTTCCGCGGGTACACGCGCATCGGCGGCGAGCGCACGCAGGGCCAGGTCGACTGGCGCGAGCAGATCGACATCGGACCCGAGCGCGAGGCCGTAACCGATCCCACTGCTCCCGACTTCGAACGCCTCACCGGCCCCAACCTGTGGCCTGAGGCTCTTCCGGAGCTGCGCGAGGTCGTGCAGGAGTGGCACGACCGGCTGAGCGAGGTCGCGATCACGCTGCTGCGCCAGTGGGCGCTCGCGCTGGGAGCGGCCGAGGACTTCTTCGACCCCTACTTCGCAGATCCGGGAACGCTCATCAAGATCGTGCGCTATCCGGGCAGCCGTGAGCCCGAGCCGCAGCAGGGTGTCGGCGCGCACAAGGACTCCGGAGTGCTCACTCTGCTGTGGGTGGAGCCGGGCAAGGGCGGGCTCCAGGTCGAGCGCGACGGCGGCTGGGTGGACGCTCCCCCGGTCGACGGTGCGTTCGTCGTCAACATCGGCGAGCTGCTCGAATACGCGACCCAGGGGTATCTCATCGCCACCAACCACAGGGTCGTCTCGCCCCGCTACCCCGAAGACCGCATCTCGGTGCCCTTCTTCTTCAACCCGGCGCTCGATGCCCAGCTGCCCCTCATCCAGCTCCCGCCGGAGCTCGCGGCACGTTCGCGGGGTGTGACCGAGGACCCCACCAATCCGATCTACGCCCGCTACGGCGAGAACGCGCTGAAGTCGCGGCTGCGCGCGCACCCGGATGTGGCGGCGATCCACCACGCGGATCTCCTGGCCGCCCGCGCCTGACCCGCCGCATCCCCCCACTTGACCGCGAGACTGCATTTCCCTTACGAGATCACGGGTAAACACAGTGATCTCGTGTAGAAGATGCAGTCTCGCGGTTCTTGGTGCGGCGGGCGGGGACACAAAAGCGAAGGCCGCCCCACACCGTGGGGCGGCCTTCGAAGAAAGCGATATACGCGATCGCGCTGCGATCAGCGGCGCAGACCGAGACGCTCGATGAGCGAGCGGTAGCGGTTGATGTCGATGTCCTGCAGGTAACCCAGCAGGCGACGGCGCTGACCGACCATGAGGAACAGACCACGACGCGAGTGGTGGTCGTGCTTGTGCTCCTTGAGGTGCTCGGTGAGGTCCTTGATGCGCTGCGTCAGCATCGCGACCTGCACCTCGGGGGATCCGGTGTCACCGGGGTGCGTCGCGTACTCTTCGATGATCGCCTTCTTGACGTCGTTCTCGAGTGCCATAGATGGGATCCCCTCTCTCCTCGTTGCGCGGCGCCCTCCGGCTGATCCGGGGGCTCTCTTTATCCGCGGCCGATCGAACGGCAACCTCCAAAGTCTACCAGCGTTCGGCGCCGACCCCAACCGCTCGCGGCGACGGTACGCTCGCACCCGTGCAGTTCACCGTCCGCGTCAAGCCCGGCAGCCGTCGCGGGCCCCTCGTCGAGACGGATGCGGACGGCGCTCTCACCGTGCACGTCCGTGAGCGCGCGGTCGACGGAGCAGCCAACTCCGGGGTCATCGCGGCCCTCGCTGCGCACCTCGGCGTCCGACGCCAGGACGTCACGATCCGCACGGGTCACGCCGCTCGCATCAAGCGCATCGAGGTCGCCGAGTGAGGCGGATGCGGCTCGCGCGCCACCTGATCGACGTGCGCCCGCTCACCACCAGCGCGCCGTACGCGCGGATGTGGATCGGCTCCACGCTCGCGGGCCTCGGCGGGCAGCTGACGATCGTCGCCGTCATGCTGCACGTCTATGCCCTCACCGGCTCCGATTTCGCCGTGGCCATGGTCGCTGTGGCGGGCCTGGTTCCGATGGTGCTCGCCGGGCTCTACGGCGGGATGCTCGCCGACGCGTTCGATCGGCGCATGGTCGCCCTCGTCGCCGCCTGCATCACCTTCGCCTCCACAGCCCTGCTGGCGGCTCTCGCCTGGTCCGGCGACGAGACCGTGTGGTGGCTGTATGCGCTGAGCATCGTCAACTCCGCCGCGAACTCCGTCGTGATGGCTACGAAGTCGGCCATCACGCCGCGGCTGCTGCCCCGCGAGCTGCTGCCGGCGGCGGCGGCCCTCAACGGCGTCACCGTCGGGATCATGGTGATGGCCGGCCCCGCGCTCGCGGGCGTCCTGGTCGCAACCGCGGGCTACGCCTGGACGTACTCGATCGATGTCGTGCTCATGACCTCGCTGTTCCTCGGCCTGTGGACCCTGCCGAGGCTCCGCCCGGAGGGCGAGATCGTCGGGCCCGGCCTCGACTCCCTTCGTGACGGCTGGGCGTTCCTGCGCCGCGCGCGCAACATCCGGATGCAATACCTGCTGGACATCATCGCGATGACGTTCGGGCAGCCCCTCGCTCTCTTCCCCGGCATCGGTGCCGTGCTGCTCGGCGGCGGGCCGGTGACGACCGGCATCCTCACCGCGGCCGTCGCGGCGGGCGCATTCCTGTCGAGTCTGTTCTCCGGGCCGATCGGCCGGGTGCGACGCCATGGGCTCGGCATCGAGCGCGCGATACAGGTCTACGGCGCTGCGATCGCCGTGTTCGGGCTCGTGCTGGTCGCCGCGGCCTTCGGGTGGTTCGCGGGCGGCGAGGTCAACGTCGTCCTGATCGCCGCCGCCTGCGTGGTGCTCGCCGTCTCGGGCGCGGCCGACAACGTGAGCGCGATCTTCCGGTCGACCATGATGCAGTCGGCGGTGCCCGACACGATGCGCGGGCGCCTGCAAGGGGTCTTCATCGTGGTCGTGGCGGGCGGCCCCCGCATCGGCGCGCTTTACGCCGGCAGCCTCGCGACCGTGACGACGCTGTGGTTCCCACCGCTTCTGGGCGGCATCGTCATCATCGCTCTCGTCGGCGTGCTGGTACGTCTCAGCCCCGGCTTCCGCGCGTACGACGCGCTCCATCCGGTGCCCTAGCAACCGCTCGCTGCCGTCATGCGGCGGCTTTCGGCCATCACATCCGCGACAAGGCCGGAGCGTCTGCGGCCGTCACTAGAGTCGGGGAGTGCTTCCCGTCGTGCGCCCCTCCGCCCCGCCCCACCAGACGGTCATCGCCGTGCAGTTCGTGCTCACCGGCATCATCTGGGGCTCGAGCTTCCTGTTCATGAAGGTCGCGCTCGGCGGGCTCTCCCCCGCCCAGGTCGCATGGTCGCGGCTCGTGCTCGGGGCGGTGACGCTGGGGATCTTCGTGGCCGTCCGGCGGGAGACACTGCCCCGGCGACTCGTGGTGTGGATGCACATGTTCGTGCTCGCACTCTCGTTCTGCGTCGTGCCGTTCCTGCTGTTCTCGTGGGCCCAGCAGCACGTCACCTCGGGTCTTGCGAGCATCTACAACGCGACGACCCCGATCATGACGGCCGTCATGGCCTGGGCCGTGTTCCGCGTCGAGAAGCTGCGCATCGTGCAGATCGCGGGAATCCTCATCGGCATCCTCGGGGTGATGGTGATCATCGCCCCCTGGCAGGGGCTCACCCCCGATCAGAGCCTCATCGCCCAGTTCGCCATCCTCGGCGCCACCGCCTGCTACGGCTTCAGCCTCGCCTACATGAGACGCTTCACGTCCGACAGCGGCATGAGCCCGTTGGTCTTCTCGTTCCTGAACATCGGAATCGCTGCGGTGATCATGCTCGCGCTGACGCCGTTGATCGCTCTCACTCCCGTGCGGCTGGATGCGGCGATCGTCATCTGCCTCGTGCTCCTCGGCTGCCTCGGCACCGGCGTCGCCTACATCTGGAACCAGAACGTGCTCCGCGCCTGGGGTCCCACACGCGCCTCCACCGTCACGTACATCACGCCGGTCGTGGGCGTCGTTCTGGGTGCCGTCGTGCTCGGCGAGACGGTGTCGTGGAACGAACCCGTCGGCGCTCTCGTCGTCTTCCTGGGCATCCTCCTCGCGCAGGACAGACTCCGGCGCCGAGCCCGGACATGACGAGGGGGACGGATGCGGCCGCATCCGTCCCCCTCGTGTGCGATCAGGCCGCGACCGTGCCCTGCAGGTCGAGCTCGATCGTGACGTCCTTGCCGACGAGCACGCCGCCGGTCTCGAGCGCGGCGTTCCAGGTGAGGCCGAACTCCTCACGGTTGATGACCGTCTTGGCCGTCGCGCCCGCCTTGTAGTTGCCCCACGGGTCGGTGCCGAAGCCGCCGAACTCGAGCTCGAACGTGACGGGCTTGGTGACGTCCTTGATGGTCAGGTCGCCGTCCACGAGGAAGTCGCCCTTCTCAAAACGCACACCCGTCGAGACGAAGGTCATCGTGGGGTAGTTCTCGACGTCGAAGAAGTCGGCCGAACGCAGGTGGCCGTCGCGGCCCTCGTCCTTGGTGTCGATGGAGGCGACGTCCACCGTCGCCTCAACCTTCGCCTCGAGCGGGTTCTCCGGGGCGATGATCGTGGCGCTCTTCACACCGAAGGTGCCGCGCACCTTCGAGATCATCATGTGGCGCACCGCGAAGGTGACCTCGCTGTGCGAGGCGTCCAGTGTCCAGGTGCCGGCCTTGTATCCGGGGATCTCGATTGCGTTCGTGTCGGTCATGTTCGCTCCAAAACCAGGGCCGCGCGTTTCGCGGCATCGAGTCCAGTCAACCGCATCTCACGGGAACGTATTCCCCTGAATGCAAAATTCTGACGAGAGTCTTAAGAACTTCCGGTGGACGCGTTTCGTCTCGCTCCGCTCGCTCAACGAACGAACGGCGCGGGCAACGACGAAGGGCCCCGGATGCCCGGGGCCCTTCGAGAGGTCGTGTCAGCCGACCTTCAACAGGTCGATGATGAAGATGAGCGTCTTGCCCCCGAGGAAGTGACCTCCTGCGGGCCCGTAGGCCAGGTGCGGCGGGATCACGAGCTCACGGCGACCGCCGACCTTCATGCCCGGGATGCCGTCCTGCCAGCCCTGGATGAGGCCGCGCAGCGGGAACTGGATGCTCTCGCCACGACCCCAGGACGAGTCGAACTCTTCGCCGGACTCGTACTCGACGCCGGCGTAGTGCACCGTGACGTTGTCGCCCGGCTTCGCCTCTTCGCCGTCTCCGACGATGATGTCGCGGATAACGAGCTCGGTGGGAGCGGGCCCTGCGGGAGCGTCGAACTCGGGCTTCGTGCGGTTGTCAGTCATGCCTCCATCCAAGCACGTCGACGCCGCCCGCGAGGCGCCGCCGACCCTCTTGACAGCGTCCGGCGACGGGTGGATCCTGACATCAGAACAACTCAGCGCTCGGGAGTCACGCAGGCATCGCCGCGGCACCGGGCGCTGAGTCTTTTCCGGCTCGCTCCAGCCGAGCTCCGGAGCGCTCCCGCATCCGTTCGCGCAACGTCGGACCGGCAGGCTCCGCCAGTCGTCCTCGCTCGCGAAGGCGCGGAAGCACCAGCTCCCCGAACGCCTCGACGTCGCGGGTTCCGAAGACCGGCTCGAAGAGGAACCCGTCGAGACCGGTCTGGTCGGCGAGTTCCGCGACCCGGTCGGCGACGTGGTCCGCATCCCCCACGATCCGGAACCCACGTGTGCCCTTGCCACGCAGGTCGTCGAGGATCTGCCGAACGGTCGGCGCCGGCGAACCGTCGCGACCGAGGAAGCGCTCGATGTTGCTCGTGCCCATCTGACCGACGATGCCACCGGCGGCCACGACCTCCGCGAGGGTCTTGTCGGGATCGAGCGTGAGCAGATCGATGCCGGTGTTGCCGGCGTACAGCGCCGCCACGACCTCGTCCGACTGCATACTGTGGAACTCGCGCCAGAGCTGCTCGGCACCGGCCTGCGTCTCGTCCACGATCGCGGTGAGCCCGGCCATGATGCGGATGTCGTCGGGATCGCGCCCCGCCTCGGCGGCGCGGCGGCGGATGTCGGCGACGGCCGCCGCCGTGTGCTCGGGCGTCGTGGCCTGCACGAACACTCCCTCGGCATGGGAGGCCGCGAGCGCGCGACCCTTCGGTGAGGTCCCGGCCTGGAAGATCACGGGGGTGCGCTGCGGCGACGGCGGGGCACCGAAGTATCCGCGCGAGCGGTAGTGCGCCCCCTCGAACTCGGTGCGATGGATGCGGGACGGGTCGATGTAGACACCGGAGTCCGCATCCGCCACCAGCGCATCGTCGTCCCACGAGCGCTCCCAGTAGCTGCGGGCGAGGGACACGTACTCCTCTGCCATCTCGTACCGCGTGTCGTGCGGGACCATCTCGGGGTGTCCGAAGAGCTCCGCGACGGCGTTCTGCGAGGCACCCGTCACGACGTTCCAGCCGATGCGACCGCGGGTGAGGTGATCGAGGGTGCTGAAACGGCGCGACAGCGGGAGGGGATGATCCATCCCCGTCGTCGCCGTCACGACGAATCCCAGCTTCTCAGTCTCGCGGGCGAGAATCGGGATGATGGTCGACGGGTCGAGGCCGGAGAAGTTGATCGCCGCCGACAGACACGCCGCGCTGATGTCGCCGTTCTGCATCGGATAGCCGAAGCCGTCGGCGAAGAAGAGGAAGTCGTACCCGGTACGGTCCATGATCTTCGCCATGCGCACCCAGCGCTCCGGGTCGAGGTAGTCCGCAGCGTCGCAGAGCGGATGCGCCCAGCTGTACGTGCCGCCGACCTGCGGCGCGTAGACCTCGAAGACGCCGAAGTGGAGATTCGTCACAGCGCCTCCCCCAGCCACGCCTCGATGTCGGCCTTCGCGCGCGCCTTGAGCGCGTCCCCGGCGAGGGTCGTCTCGATGGAGCTCCACGCGCACGCGGCGAGCTGGCGGTCCGTCAGACCGATCTGCTCACGCGCGACGACGTACTCGTCGAGGATGCCGGGGCCGAACAGGATCGGATCGTCCGCGTTGATGGAGCACCGCACACCCGCATCCAGCAGCTGCGGGAGCGGGTGACGGGCGAGGTCGTCGATGACGTCCAGCAGCAGATTGGAGGTGGGGCAGGTGTCGAGGCAGATCCCCCGCCGCGCCAGCTCCGCCACGAGCGCCGGATCCTCGATCGCCCGCACGCCGTGCAACACCCGCGCGGCGCCCAGGTCCTCGATGGCCTGCCACACCGATTCGGGACCCACCAGTTCGCCCGCGTGCGGCGCGGATTGCAGGCCCGCGGCGCGGGCGATGTCGAACGCGGGTGCGAAGTCGGCGGCGGGATACCCGCGCTCCTCGTTCGCGAGCCCGAGGGACACGACGCCACGACCCGCGCGGGCCGCTGCCGCCTCCGCGAGGGCGATCGCTTCGGCGAGGGGTTCGGTGCGGTCGACCGTGACCATGAGGCCCACCTCGACGCCGTGCCGTTCGCCGGCGATGCGAACCGCGTCGAGATGCGCGTCCAGCGCCGCCTCGACCGTTCCGAAGGCGGCGAGATAGAGCTGGGGGCTCACGCCGAACTCGACGTACACCGCGCCGTCGGATGCCGCATCCGCCACGGCCTCGTCGATCAACCGCACGAGGTTCTGCGGGTGCGCCAGGACCGCGAGCAGCCCCTGGTACATGTCGGCGAACGCGGTGAAACCGGAGAATCCGGACACCGGTGGGATCTCGACCGACATCTCCGCGGCCAGCTCGGCGAGCGTCGCGGGCCTCATGGCCGCCTCGAGATGGACGTGGAGATGCCCCTTGGGGAGGGCGGCGAGATCGCGGAGGGCCGAGTCGGCCATGAACGCTCCTGACGTCGAGTGAACTGGTCGGTTCACGATAGCGACGTGGTGTTTCGCCGAGATGACGTCCGACGTCAGAGCGCGAACAGGGCGGCGCGAGCGGCGACCGTGCGCTGCAGGAGCGCGGCCTCCTCCGCGCTTGCCCGGGGATCCCTCCCGCTGATCGCGCGCTGTCGCGCCGCCGCCAATGCGGTCGCATCGGCGATGAAGGTGCGCATGATCGGTACCCGGTCGCCCGTGAGCGTGCGCGCCCAGGCGAGAGCGGTACGGCGCCCAGCAGCGGTCGCGAGCATGTCGACTTCCTGCGGGGTGAACCAGCCGACAGCCGCGTACTCCCCCAGTCGCGCCCGCGTCAGGCGCGCCTCCTCGCGCCGCAGGAGCACGATCGCGACGACGAAGACCACGAAGAGGGGAACCTGGAGCACGGCGTACAGCGCGAAGAAGTCGCCCAGGAGGGCTGAGCCGTTCCACAGCGCGTGCAGGGCGATGGCGCCAGCGAGCCCTAGGAGCCAGGGCCCGAGCGCGCCGCCGAGTCGGACGCCGCGGCGAGCGGCGAGGCCCAGCGCGAAACCGGTGACCGCGGTGAACATCACGTGCGCGAAGGGCGAGAGGATGCCCCGCACGAAGAACGTGGCGGACGCCTGCGTGAAGCCGCCCTCGATGAAGGCGCTCGCGAAGTACTGGATGTTCTCGGTGAAGGCGAATCCCGCGCCGATCAGCCCGCCGTACACGATGCCGTCCACCGGCCCGTCGAAGAAGCGCCGGGCGGCGGCGAAGATCAGGAGCACACCGAGTCCCTTGCCGATCTCCTCGACGATCGGCGCCTGCACGACGGACTGCAGCAGGAGCGCGAGCGGTGAATCGCCACGACCGAACGTCAGCAGCAGCACGAGGTCCACGCCGAGGGCCAGCGCCACGGCGGCGATGGCTCCCCAACCGAGCGCGAGGATGACGAGGCCCTTCGGCTCCGGCTCCCAACGGTCAACGATGCGCAGTGCCCAGAGCACGCCCGCCAGCGGCAGCAGCGCGAGGATCCCTCCCAGCAGCGAGGCGACCGGTCCGATCGCCTCCAGGAAGTAGCCGACGAGCACCACGAGCAGGGCCAGGAGCAGGGCACCGACCCAGATGTAGAGTCCCCACGCCCGCCGGACCGGCGCGCCGACGGGCGGCTGCGAGGTCGTGGGTGCCGCAATCGGTGCCGGGGCGGCGTGAACCGGCTGCGCCAGTGCGGAATCGAAGGCCGGCGGGGTGAGCGTCGGGCGGCCATCGGGGGTCGTCATTCCCTCAGCCTACGGTCGCCGCCGGTAGCGTGGAGGGCATGCGCTTCGCCCACCTCCGCACCGCTGCGAATCCGGAGCCGAGACTCGTCGTCGTCGACGAGGACTCCGCTGCCTTCGTCGACGCCCTCTTCCCCCACGCCCCGAGAACACTCGAGCAGCTCATCCTCGGCGGAGACGAGCTGCTGGCGCGCGTGCGGTATGCCGCGGAGTCACCCGAGGTAGAGCGCTTCGGGTTCGCGGGCGCCGAGTTCGCCTCGGCGGTTCTCGCACCGCCCGTCATCCTCGCGGTCGGACTCAACTACGCCGCGCACTCGGGCGAGCTGGGGCTCAAGACCGACCAGACCCCGACAGTCTTCGTGCTGTGGCCGAACTCCCTCACGGGACACGAGCAGACCACGAGCTGGCCGCGCAGCCTCAGCGAATCCGTCGACTACGAGGCGGAGCTCGGTGTGATCATCGGCCGCCCCGCGAAGAACGTCCCGCAGGAGAAGGCCCTGGACTACGTGTGGGGCTACACGGTCGTCAACGACGTCACGGCGCGCGACATCCAGTTCTCCGAGGCGCAGTGGTCGCGCTGCAAGTCGTTCGACGGCTTCACCCCGACCGGCCCGTTCGTGGTGACCGCCGACGAAGTGCCCGACCCGCAGGATCTCCACATCTGGACGGTCGTCGACGGCCACACCGTGCAGGACGCGTCGACCGGGCAGATGATCCGACCGGTGTCGACGCTGGTGTCGCACCTCTCACAATCGGTGACGCTGCTGCCCGGGACCCTGATCTCCACGGGCAGCCCCGGCGGCGCCGGTTACTCTCGCGATCCGCAGATCTTCCTGCGCGACCGATCGACCGTGACGGTCGGCATCGACGGCATCGGCGCCCTGACGACGCACTGCCGCATCCTGGACTGAACGACGATGGCCCCCACCGGCGGGTGGGGGCCATCGTCGTCGTTTCAGATCGACTCAGCCTGCGGGGCAGGACTGCGTCACGCCGTTGATCTGGTAGGAGCCGCCGGGGTTCTCCAGGCAGTACTGCGTCGCCTGGTCGATCAGGCTCACGAAGCTCACGATGAGGATGATCCCCACGATGATCCCGATCACCATCAGGACGGAGCTGACGATGATGGCCCACACCGCGGGAAGGTTGCGCACGCCGGCCTTACGGCTCTGCACGAGCGCGACGATGCCGAGGATCAGACCGATCAGCTGCGCGAAGAAGGCGACGATCAGAGCCACGATGCCGAGCGTCTTGCCCGGCACCGGAGCGCCGGGGTTCGGCTGGTCAGGAACCGGGCCGGCAGCGGGCGGCGCCGTCGGATAGGCCGGCGGCGCCTCTGACGAGGCGGGCGGAGCCGTCGGGTACGCCGGAGGCGCGGCGGGGTAGGACGGCGGGACCGGCGGGGTGTTCTCGGTCGATCCGGTCGGGTCGGTCATGATTCCTCCTGGTTCGGCGCGGGCACGGTGCGCGCTCCGACGCTATCGGCTGCGCCCTGCGCACGCACGGTCGACACTCAGTCCTGGGTCGGAGTCAGGCTCGTATCGATGATCGGGATGGCGGCCGTGATGGCCTCGAGTCCCGAAAGCCGCGCGGGTGAGAGCTGCTTGACCACCTCGTCGCGGGGCATGAGTCCCGCCTCGACGACGAGATCGGCCACGTTTCGACCGGTGAGCAACGCCGTCTTGGCGAGCGCCGCGGCGGCCGCGTACCCGATGAAGGGCGTCAGAGCGGTGATCGCCCCCACCGATGAGCCGACCATCGCTCCCAGGCGATCGTGGTTCGCCGTGATCCCCTCGACGCAATTCACCCGCAGCGTCCACATGGCCTGGCGCATCCACGTGATCGACTGGAAGATCGAATGGGCGATCACCGGTTCGAAGGCGTTGAGCTGCAGCTGGCCGCCCTCGACCGCCATCGTGACCGTCATGTCCGCACCGACCACGGCGAAGGCGACCTGGTTGACGACCTCGGGGATGACCGGGTTGACCTTGCCGGGCATGATGCTGGAGCCCGCCTGACGCGCGGGCAGGTTGATCTCGCCGAGACCGGCCTGCGGGCCGCTGGAGAGCAGGCGCAGGTCGTTGCAGATCTTGGAGAGCTTGATCGCGTTGCGCTTGAGCGACGACGAGAACGACATGAACGAGCCCGTGTCGCTCGTAGACTCGACCAGGTCGTCGGCCGTCGCGAGGTCCAGCCCCGAGATCTCGCGCAGGTGCCGCAGCACGGCGGGAGCATAATCCGGATGCGTCGTGATGCCCGTGCCGATCGCGGTCGCCCCCATGTTGACCTCGTGCAGCAGCCAGGCGTTCTCGCGCAGCCGGTGCAGGTCCTCGCCCAGTGTGGTCGCAAAGCCGTGGAACTCCTGCCCCAGGGTCATCGGCACCGCATCCTGCAGCTGCGTACGACCGACCTTGAGCACGTCATGGAACTCGCGCGCCTTGTCGAGGAAGGCCTGGCGCAACAGGTCGAGCTCGCCCAACAGACTCTGAAGTGTGAGCGAGAGGCCGACCTTGATCGCGGTCGGATACACGTCGTTCGTCGACTGGCTGCGGTTGGTGTGATCGATCGGCGAGAGGTAGGCGTAGTCGCCCTTCTCGCGACCGGCGAGCCCGAGCGCCACGTTCGTGATGACTTCGTTGGCGTTCATGTTGGTCGAGGTGCCGGCACCGCCCTGGATGACGCCGACGACGAACTGGTCGTGGTGGCGTCCCGAGATGACCTCCTGCGCGGCGCGGTCGATGAGCGAGGCCCGCTCCGCATCGAGCACGCCGATCTCCCGATTCGCACGAGCCGAGGCCTGCTTCACCATCGCGAGCGCCACGACGAGATCGGGGTAGACCGAGATCGGGCGCTTGGAGATCGGGAAGTTCTCGAGAGCCCGAGCCGTGTGAATCCCCCAGTAGGCGTCGGCGGGGATCTCGAGGCTCCCGAGGGAGTCGGTCTCGGTACGGGTACGCGTCGTTGCGTGCTCTGGCATGCGTTGTCCTTGTGGGTCGTCGGCCGGTTGCGTGACCGAGCCTAATCGCCGCATCCGTGCACACCACCGGACACGGCGTACACCGTGCGCACGGCACCCTCCGTGGCGGCGAGCGTCAGCGGGGGCGCTTGCGTGAGAACGCGTCGAGCCGCTCCTGTGGGGTCAGCGCCGCCATCTTCGCGTTCCACTCTGGTGTGAAGAAATCGGCCGTCTCGGCGTCGACCACCGGCACGACCGCGTGCGTGACGGTGTCGTCGTAGACGTGCACGAGGTGGAACGACTGCCCCGCATCCATCCCGTTGACCTCGTCCGCGGGGCGCGCGAGATCCATCGTGTAGCACGTGGCGGCCGCCACACTCACGGGTACTCCGGCGAACATGCCGGAGGTTGAGTGGTGGAGATGGCCGGCCAGGATGCCGCGCACGTCGCTGTCGCGGACGACGCTCGCCAGCCGGTGCTGCTCGCGGAGCTCGAGGATGTCGAAGAACGGGATGTGGCTGGGCAGCGGCGGATGGTGCAGCGCGAGAAGCGTCCCCAGCGGGGCGGGCGTTGCCAGCACATCGGCGAGCCATGCCAGCTGCGCATCGTCGATCTCGCCGTGGTGCCAGCCCGGCACGGTGGAATCGAGCACGACCAGACGCAGGCCGTCGAGGTCGTGGACGGCGGTGACGGGCTCGTCGCTCGCCGCAGCACCCAGGAGTTCAGCGCGCAGCGGCGCGCGTTCGTCGTGGTTGCCCGCAACCCAGACCAGCGGCGCGCCCCACCGCTCGGCCGCGGGTTCCAGCACCTCGCGCAGCGCGCGGTAGGCCTCTGGCTCGCCCAGATCGGTGAGATCGCCCGTGCACACCACTGCGTCGGGGCGGATGCGGGTGCGATCGATCGCGGCGACGGTGCGCCGCAGGTTCGCCAGTGTGTCGTAGCGCCCGCCCAGCGCCGCATTGCCGGCGAGGAAGTGCGTGTCGCTCAGGTGGACGATCGTGCGCAGCGCAGGCGGATGCTGCCCGAACTGCACGGCGGCGGATGCGGCACTCATACCGCCACCCTACGGCCCGCCGCCGACGCGGTGATCAGTGGCCGATGACGATGAGCAGGAGTCCCGACAGCACCGCGAGCGCGCAGAAACCGAAGGCTGCGCATGCGACGATGAAAGCCACCCGCTTCTGCGCGTCGGTCAGCGGCGAGCGCTTGGCAGCCTTCGCCGCGGCCTTCTCCGCCTTGGCGCGCTGCTTGTCGGTCATGACGGTGATCGCGTCGGTGAACTCCGCCGGCGCCACCACCGGCGCCCGTCCGGCGCGCACCAGCATCCGGAGTCCGAGCGCGTAGCTTCCCACCACGGCGACGGCGGCGATGAGGGCGGCGAAGAAGACCTGGACGAACGCGAGCCAATCGATCTGGATGTCCATCAGCGCTGTCCCTTCTCCTGACGGGCCCGCTCGCGCTCCAGGCGACGCTGGCGACGCGTGGGCGGCGGGTTGCGCTTGACCTTGACCGCGCGACCGGAGTCGGCGACCTCGCTCATGGCGTTGGCGGCGGTGACCTCGTCACGGCGCGAACGCAGGAAGAGCAGAAGCACGATGATCACGGCCAGGACCGCGTCGATCGCGATGCCCCACGGGCCGAGCCAGGCCACGATGAGGGCCGCCGCCGCACCGACGATCCCCGCGGCGGGGAGCGTGAGCAGCCATCCGATCGTGATCCGACCGACCGTCCGCCAGCGCACCTTCGCGCCGCGGCGACCGAGCCCGGACCCGATGACCGAGCCGGATGCCACCTGCGTGGTCGACAGGGCGAAGCCGAGGGCGCTGGAGGCGAGGATCGTGGCGGCGGTGGAGCTCTCCGCGGAGAACCCCTGAGCCGGCTTCACGTCGGTGAGGCCCTTGCCGAGCGTGCGGATGATGCGCCAGCCGCCCATGTACGTGCCGAGGGCGATCGTGAAGGCGCAGGCGAAGATGACCCAGAGCTGGGGATCGGCGTGGGCCGAGTCCTGCCAGCCGGCCATGATCAGCGCGAGGGTGATGACACCCATCGTCTTCTGTGCGTCGTTCGTCCCGTGCGCGAGGGCGACGAGGGAGGAGGAGAAGATCTGCCCCCAGCGGAAGCCGTCGCGGCCGTCCGGCTTGCCGTCGTAGCGCCGGGTCACAGCGTAGGCGAGCTTGGTCGCGGCGAAGGCGATGACGCCCGCCGTCACCGGGGCGATCAGGGCCGGGAGGATGACCTTGCTGAGCACGACACCGAAGTCGATCGCGTAGGCGCCGATGCCCACGAGCGTCGCGCCGATGAGGCCGCCGAACAGTGCGTGCGACGAACTCGAGGGAAGGCCCAGCAGCCACGTGAGCATGTTCCAAGTGATGGCGCCGATGAGCCCGGCGAAGATCAGCGGGAGGAAGGCTCCGGGCGAGATCTGGTCCTCGCGCACGATGCCGTGCGAGATCGTCTTGGACACCTCGGTGGACAGGAACGCCCCGACGAGGTTGAGCCCCGCCGCCAGCAGTACGGCGACCTTCGGCTTCAGGGCACCCGTCGCGATGGGCGTGGCCATCGCGTTGGCGGTGTCGTGGAAGCCGTTGGTGAAGTCGAAGAAGAGCGCGAGTCCGATGATCAGGACGACGATCAGTGCTGCGGTTTCCACCGTTCGCTTTCGGGGAGAGGGAGAAGGAGGGAGAGCCGAGCGAACGGCGGCGCGAACGAACAGTTCACCGTGAAGTCGGCATTCGTTAACCCGACCACACGGAATCCTTACATCGCCCGCCCTCCCGGTCAACTCAGTGCGCCGGGCGTAACCTCCGACTCGCCCGTTCGATGATCCGGCGCACACGCTCAGTGCGTCGCGACGTCCTCCCAGGAGGCGGAGCGCGCCGAGGCGCGCACCGCGTCGACGATGTCGGCGGCACGCGCGCCGTCGTCAAATGTCGGAAGACCGTCCGGCGCCTCACCGCGCACCGCGGCGTAGGTGTCCGAGACGAACGCGGCGAACGCATCGCCCCACCCCTGCGCGTGCCCGGCCGGGAACGCGTTCAAGCGGGCCTGTGCCGGCGAGGGCTCTGCCTCGGCGCGCCGCAGGATGCTCGCCCCGTTCGTCGTGCCGAACCACACGGTCTCGGGCGTCTCCTGGTCGAAGACGGCGCTGGCCGAGGTGCCGTCGATCTCGAACCACAGCCGGTTCTTACGTCCCGCGGAGACCTGCGACACCACGACGCTGGCGGGAACACCCGAGCGCGTGCGCAACGCGACGATCGCCGCATCCTCTGTTTCGACGCGCGCGCTCGGTCGCTCGGCCGTCGCGACGCCGCCGAAGGCGTGGTCGCTGCCGACGGGACGTTCGGGGTGCGCAAGAGCGAACTGCGCGGAGGCGGCGTCGAAGCGTTCCCCGCTGACGAACTCGACCAGATCGCACCAGTGCGAGCCGATGTCCGCGAAGGCGCGCGAGGCGCCGCCGAGCGCGGGGTCGACGCGCCAGTTCGCCGTGCGCGCGTCCAGCATCCAGTCCTGCAGATAGGTGCCGTGCATGAGCAGGACTCGTCCCAACCCGCCCTGCGCGACCCGCGAGCGGATTTCGCGCACGAGCGGGTGGTAACGGTAGACGAAGGGGACGGTTGCGACGACCCCCGCCCGTCGGGCGAGCGCGGCCAGATCATGCGCCTCGGCCCCGTCGAGCCCCAACGGCTTCTCGCACACCACCGCGACGCCGGCTTCGAGCAGTGACCGCACGTAGGGCGCATGCGTCGCGTTCGGAGTGCACACGTGGACGACGTCCGGGGCGTCGGCCAAGAGATCGTCGAGATCGAGATAACCCCGGCCGCCCCAGCGCTCGGCGGCCTGCGCCCCCCGCTCCGGACGGGAGCCGAGAAGACCCGTCAACCGACCCCCGACCGTGCGGACCGCGCGCGCATGGACCTCGGCGATCATCCCGGTCCCGATGATCGCGACGCGCAGTGCGCTCACGCGGCGAACGTCTGCTCGACCCACGCACGACTGCGACGGGCGCTCGCATCCGGGTCGCCGTGCAACTGATCCACCTCGATGACCAGCCAACCGCCGAAGTCGTCACCGAGCTGCGCCAGGACACCCGGAATGTCGATGTCGCCGCTGCCGGGCTCGAGGAAGAAGGGCTGCGAGGCGACGCGCTCGTACGGGCCGGGGTGCGCCCGGTTCTCGGCGACGAGGGCTGCGGAGTGGTCCTTGATGTGAAGGTCGATGACGCGATCGCGATGACGCGCGACCATCGCGACCGGGTCTATGCCCGCCCACGCGAGGTGGCCGAGATCGAACGACGCCCCCAGGACGTCCGGATCGACCTCGGCGAGCACGGTCTCGATCTCCTCCTCGGTCTCGACCCAGGTGCCGACGTGGTTGTGCAGCCCGGCACGCACGCCCTCGGCACGCAGGATGCGGCCCGCCTCGGCGAGCATGTCGGCCTGCCGCAGGAGCCTGTCGCGGTCGGCGAGGTATCCGACCGCCGCGCGCTCAGACCAGCGCGGCAGCCGGTAGTCGACCATCGGCGCGAGAAAGACCGTGTCAAGGCCGAAGAAGAGCGACTCCTCCGCCTTGCGGCGCACGGGGTTGAACCAGCGTGCCCACTCGGCGCTGCCGGGCGCGATGTCCAACCCCTCGTCCTCCGGCAGCCCGATGGAGGCGTAGCCGGGTGCGACGCGCAGGCCTGCGCGTTCGATCATCGTTGCGTAGCTCTGGAGGGTCTGCGTATCCAGAACCTCCATCATCGTGGCGTCGAATCCGGATGCGGCCACCTTGGCGAGAACCTCGGGGTAATCGGCGACGAACGACGGCTCTCCGTAGCGCCACCGCCCCGTGCTTCCGGGGACGGCGGGATCGGGCGGCAGGTTGGTCCACTGGATGGGGTTGAGGGCGACCTGTGAGCGTCGGATCGTCATGACGGAACCTTTCGAAGCGGAGGGCACGGACTCACTTGAGACCGGTGGCGGCGATGCCCTGCACGAAGTACTTCTGCAGGAACAGGAACAGGATCAGAACGGGAAGCAGCACCACGACCGCACCCGCAAGCAGCACGCCGAACTCGGTCGTCTGGTTGGACTGTGCGGCGACGGCGAGTCCGACGGGCAGGGTGTAGGTGCTCTGCGACTGCGCCATGACCAAAGGCCAGATGAAGGCGTTCCACGAAGCGAGGAAGGTCAGCACACTGACCGTGGCGAGTGCGGGCGCGAGCAGCGGGAGGAAGATCTGGCCGAAGATGCGCAACTCCCCCGCCCCGTCGAGCCTCGCCGCCTCCATGAGGTCCTCCGGAATCGAGTGGGCGAACTGACGGACCACGAACACGGCGATCGGCAGGACCAGCATGGGAAGCGCTATTCCGAATAGCGTGTCGACGAGCCGGAGCTGGACGGCCACCATGAACTGCGGCACAAAGATGGCGACGATCGGAACCATCATGGTGGCCAGGACCAGCGCGAAGACGAACCCGCGGCCGCGGAAGTGCAGCTTCGCGAGGGTGTATCCGGCGAGCGAGCTGAACACGAGGTTTCCGGCGACGACGAGCGCGGACACGACGACGCCGTTCAGGAAGTACTGCCCGAAGCCGCGGTCGAAGAGCGTCGCGAAGTTGGCGAGGTTGCCGAAGGACTCCGGCAGCCACGCACCGGGGTTCGCGGTGAACTCCCCCTGCGTCTTGAACGCGCCGAAGAACACCAGGACGAACGGGATGAGCATCGCGACGCACACGACGGTGATGAGCAGGTAGAGCAGCGCGCTGCCCAGTCGGGAGGTACGCATCAGTGTTTGGGCCTCAGCATCCGGAACTGCACGACACTCACCACGGCCACCAACACGATCAGCACGAAGGAGCCCGCCATGGAGGCGGCGATGTTCCCGTAACCGAACTGTTGATAGACCCAGAGGGAGATCGATCTCGTCGAGTCCAAGGGGCCGCCGCCGGTGAGCAGGTAGGGCTCCTCGAAGATGTTCATGTACATGACGGTGATGAGCACCGTCACCAGCAGAGTCGTCGGCCGCAGCAACGGCAGCGTCATGTGCACGATCCGTCGCCAGGGGCCTGCGCCGTCGATGGCGGCGGCTTCGTACACCTCCTCCGGCACAGCCTGGAGTCCCGCGAGGAACAGCACCATCGCGGTCCCGACGTTCCGCCAGACCGTGAGCATGATCACCGAGGTCACGCCCCATGCCGGGTCCCCGAGCCAGTTGGGCCCCGCGATGCCG
This sequence comes from Microbacterium neimengense, assembly GCF_054782995.1. NCBI lineage: Bacteria > Bacillati > Actinomycetota > Actinomycetes > Micrococcales > Microbacteriaceae > Microbacterium > Microbacterium neimengense. The sequence continues at coordinate 207,195 of NZ_BAAGRK010000001.1, read as the reverse complement.
ATCGCCGCGAGCGCCTCGTTGACCGGGCCCTCGTAGGTGAGCGCGTACTTCCAGATCACGGATGCGGCGACGATGTTCGCGATGACCGGCAGATAGATGGCCGCACGGAAGACGGGGCGCAGACGCCGGATGCCGCTGCCTAGCAGGATCGCGAGGGCGAGCCCGATGCCGATCGTGAGCGGGACACCGACCACGACGAACAGGACCGTGTTGCCTATGGAGCGCAGGAAATCCGGGTTGGCGAACAGCGCCGTGAAGTTGTCGGCGCCGACGACATCGACCTGGAGGGGGTCGCGGATGTCGCGCAGCCCGATGTCCGTGAAGCTGAACGCCAGCGCGAACAGGCCCGGAACGACCGTGAACAGGCCGACGACGATGAGCGTCGGCAGCAGGAAGACCCAGGCCACCAGGCTCTGACGCGGGCGCGCTCGGCGGGTCTGCCCGCTCGGCGCGGCGCTCCCCGAGGGGAGACGGCTCGCGCGCGTCTCCCCTCGGCTGAGTGTGGAACTCGTCATGGTCGTCCGGCGCTCACTCGACGCCGGTGCCGATCGCGTCGGCCTTGGCCTGTGCGGCGGCGAGCACCTCGGCGGGCGTCGCCTGCCCGCGGGCAGCGCGCTCCATCTCGGACCCGAGCATCGCCGAGACCTCCAACCAGCCGGGAACAGCGGGGACCGCGCTCGCCATCGGGATGGCCTCCTTGATGACGGCCAGGAACGGGTCGTCGGCGATCACCGGCTCGTCCCATGCCGCCTCGACGGCGGGCAGGTTGCCGAAGCGCTCGTACCAGGCGACCTGGTTCTCGGGCTGTGACATCCAGCGCACGAGCTTCCACGCCGCATCCGCGTTCTTGGCGTCCTCGAAGACGGCGAGGCTTCCGCCGCCGATCGCCGAGGTGCTGCCGCCGGGGCCGGCGGCGTTGAGCGCGACGCCCAGGTTCTTGCTCGACCAGCCCTCCCCGTTGGCCTCGTCGAGCCAGGACGGGAACCACGGCCCGTTGACATAGGCGCCGATCTGCCCCGACGTGAACCACGGCACGGTGTCGAGGAAGGTCGGGCCGTCCGGCGAGGCGTACCCATCGAGGATCAGGTTCGTGAAGGTCTCCAGCGCTGCGAGGTTCTCCGGGGTGTCGATGGTCCACTCGGTGTGGTCGTCGGAGATCAGCGATCCACCGGCCTGGATGCTGAAGTCGTTGAACTGCTGCGCGGTGTACTCATTCCACTCCACCGAGAGGCCGATCGGGAACTTCACTCCCTGCGCCTGCATGGCCTTCGCGAACGCCGGGTAGTCGTCCCACGTCGCGGGCGCCTCGATGCCGGCGGCCTCGGCCAGGTCCTTGCGGTAGTAGAACGCCTGGGCGTAGGTGTACCAGGGCACGGCGTGCGCGGCGCCGTCGTACTGGGCGGCATCCCACATGTTGGCGAAGAAGTCGCCGCCGTCGACGAGGCCGCCGGGGACGGTGGCGAAGGCGTCGGTGGCGAGCATGCTCGCCTGCGACTGCGACAGCAGGAATGTCGCGTCAGGCACATTGCCCGCGGCGACGGCGGCTGCGACCTTCGTGGCGAACTCCGACTCGGGGATCGAGGTCACGGTGACGGTGACGTCGGGATTCTCCTTCTCGAACTCTTCGAAGAAGGCGGGAAGCGCCTCCCCCTCCGCGCCGGCCGCCCAGAACTCGATGGTGCCGGTCGCGGCGTCGTCGCCGACGACGGTGTCGGAGGCCGCCTCGGAATCGCCGGACGCCCGACCGCATCCGGCGAGGACGATGGCGGCAGTGAGGGCGACTCCTGAGACGAGGAGCGCGCGCCGGAGTGGACGTGAAGGCAGTGCAGACATGGTGGTACGGCCTTTCGGGATGCGGGTGGGTGCGCCCGTGGAGCGGGTGGGGCGCCGGCGGCAGATGCCGAGCCGCGGCCAGGCTATGGTCACGCCGCAAGCCGATCCGGCCGATGTTGACAGAATTAACATCGGCGTCACAGCGGGCAAGAATTCGTTACGAGCACGAAACTTTCTCCACTCATCAGACGTCTTTTGCATCGCAATAGTCGTCTTATACCGATCATCGACATATCTGGAGGATCCGTGGACGCGGACGTACTCATCGTGGGCAGCGGCATCATGGGTGCCGCCGTCGCCGCCGAAGTGGGCCGGCTGCACCCGGGGACGCGGATCACGATCGTCGAGGCGGGCCCCGCGGGAGAGGGCGCCCCCGCACGTCACCTCCACGACTCCGCCGACGCGGGCACCCGGGACGCATATCACGCGCACGTCGCGGCCGGTGTGCAGTCCATGTATGTCGGAGCCGCCACCGCGGGGGCCTTCGACGCTCGCAGCGCATCCGCGTTCGGGCTTTACGACTTCGCTGCACTCGGACACGACGCGACCGAGATGCCCGCAGCCGCAAGCGCGTGGAACGTCGGCGGGATGGGATCCCACTGGACCGCCGCGTGCCCCACCCCCTGGGGCCGGGAGATCCCGGCGGCGTTCGCATCCGAGTGGGATGCCGACTACGCGCGCGTGCGCAGCATTCTGCGGATCGGATCCGACCGCTTCGGCCCGACGCCCGCCGGCACCGCCGTCCTGGAGGCGCTCACGCGGGCATTCGGCGACGTCAGCGCACCCGGACGCGGACCGCAGATCATGCCCATGGGCGTCTTCCGCACCGACGGAGTCGAACGTCGACGCACCGACCCGGGGGTCATCCTCCCGGAACTCGACGGGTCGTCGCAGGCCGTCACACTACTGTCCGGCACGCTCGCGCGGCGCATCCTTCTCGATGGACAGCGCGCCCTGGGACTCGAGGTCGAGGATCTCAGCACCGGCGAGCGCCGCCAACTCCGCGCGGGCCAGGTCGTCGTCGCCGCGGATGCTCTGCGCAGCCCGCAGCTCCTGTTCGCCTCCGGGGTGCGGCCCCGCGCTCTCGGCCGCTATCTCAACGAGCACGCGTTCGTCACCGGAAGGGTCTTCGCGGAGCCGCACCACCTCGGCATCGACGAGGTGCCGCCGCTCGGCGACGGAGAATGGATGACGGACTCGCTCTGGCTGCCGCACAGCGACGACGCACAGCCCTTCCACTGGCAGATCAGTGTCGGACCGCTGTTCTCCGAAGACCTCCAGGAAGCCGTGGCCATGGCCGTCGGCATCAGCGTCTACGTCCCCACCGAGGTCAGGGAGACATCGCGCATCGAGTTCTCGGAAGCGGAGACGGACGCGCTCGGCATGCCGCGCGCCCGCATCCATTACGACTACAGCGAGAGCGACCTGGCCCTCATCGAGCGCGCGACCCGTGAGCAACGGGTGGCCTTCGAGGCCGTCGCGGGGCCGGATGCCGTCGCCAACACGCTCCTGCTGCCGCCCGGCTCGTCCCTGCACTACTCGGGGACGGTGCGTATGAGCGAAGCGGATGACGGCACCGGTGTCGTGAATCCCGACGGCGCAGTGTGGGGCATCGAGGGCCTCTTCGTCGCCGGAAACGGCGTTCTGCCGGGGGCGGTCGCCGCCAACATCACGGCGGCCGGAACGGTCACGGCCGTCCGCGCGGCGCGCGCGATCGTGCGCGGGCTCGACGCCTGAGTCGCTCGTCGCGGCCGGAACCTGCCGCATCCGACTAGCGTGGAACGGTGACCGATTCCGCCATCCCCGCACCCCCGTACGCCGCTCGAGAGGTCCGCGCCCGCTCCCACCACGGCGACGTGTTCGACGACCCGTACGAGTGGCTCCGCGACAAGGACGACGCCGGCGTCGTGGCGCACATCGAGGCCGAGAACGCCTACACCGACGCACGCACCGCGCACCTCGCGGGTCTTCGCGAGCAGATCTTCCAGGAGATCAAGGGACGCACGCTCGAGACCGATCTCTCCGTGCCCACCCGTCGCGGCCAGTGGTGGTACTTCTCGCGCACCGAGGAGGGCAAGCAGTACGGCATCCACTGCCGCGCACCGCTCGCCTCCCCCGACGACTGGACGCCGCCGGTCCCGGAGGGCGCGCTGCCGGGCGAGCAGGTGCTGCTCGACGGCAATGCGGAGGCCGACGGGGAGGAGTTCTTCTCCCTCGGCACCTTCGAGGTCTCCACCGACGGCCGGCTGCTGTTGTACGGCGTCGACACGTCCGGAGACGAGCGATACACGCTGCGCGTGCGCGACCTCGAGACGGGCGCGACGCTGCCCGATGTCATCGAGGGCACGTTCGCGGGCGCTTCGCTGTCTCCCGACGGGCGCTTCGTCGTCTACTCGACCGTCGACGACGCATGGCGGCCCGACAAGGTCTGGCTCCACGAGCTGGGCACTCCCGTCGCCGATGATGCGCTGCTGTTCCACGAGGACGACGACCGCTTCTGGGTCGGCGCCGGCTTCACGCGCAGCGACCGCTTCCTGGTCATCGGCGTCGGCTCCTCCATCACCTCCGAGGAATGGCTGCTTCCCGCCGACGACCTGCGCGGGGCGCCACGCGTGATCTGGCCGCGCCGGGAGGGCGTGGAGTACGACAGCGACCACGCCGTGGTCGACGGCGAGGACGTGCTCTACATCCTGCACAACGATCAGGCGGTGGACTTCGAGCTCGTGCGAGTGCCGGCATCCGATCCGCAGGGCGGGCGCGAGGTCGTCGTGCCCCACCAAGCAGGACGCCGCCTGCTGGGGCTGTCCACCTTCCGCGACTGGGGGGTGCTGGCCTACCGGCGCGAGGGACTCGCGCGACTCGGCATGCTGGACTACGCCGACGGCGCGGTGGCGGAGCTCGAGTTCGACGAGCCGCTCTACTCCGTCGGCACAGCCGGCAACCCCGAGTGGGCCCCTCCCCTCATCCGTCTGGGCTACGGCTCGTTCGTGACACCGTCGACGGTCTTCGACTTCGACCCCGCCACCGGCGAGCGCCTCGTGCGCAAGCAGCAGCCGGTTCTGGGCGGCTACGACGGCGCCGACTACGCGCAGGCGCGCGTCTGGGCCACCGCCCAGGACGGCACCGAGGTCCCGGTCTCGCTGGTGTGGAAGCGGTCGTTCGGGGATGCGGGAGCGGCGCCTCGCCCGGTGCACCTCTACGGCTACGGCTCCTACGAGCACTCCATCGAGCCGGCGTTCTCGGTCGCGCGCCTGTCGGAGCTCGACCGCGGGGTGATCTTCGCGGTCGCCCACGTGCGCGGCGGTGGCGAGATGGGCCGGGAGTGGTACGAGAACGGGAAGCTCCTGGCCAAGCGGAACACCTTCACCGACTTCGTCGACTGCGCCCTGCACCTGATCGATCGCGGCTACACGTCGCCGGAGCTCCTCGTCGCCGAGGGCGGCTCGGCGGGCGGCTTGCTGATGGGCGCCGTCGCGAACCTCGCCCCGGAGTTGTTCGCCGGGATCCTCGCCGACGTGCCGTTCGTGGACGCTCTGACCACGATCCTCGACCCCTCGCTGCCGCTGACCGTCATCGAGTGGGATGAGTGGGGCGACCCGCTGCACGATCCCGAGGTGTACGCCTACATGAAGACGTACTCGCCGTACGAGAACGTGCGCGAGGGCGTCGCGTATCCCCGCATCCTGGCCGTCACCTCGTTCAACGACACCCGCGTGCTGTACGTCGAGCCCGCGAAGTGGGTGGCGCGGCTGCGCGAGGTCGGTGCCGACGCGCTTCTCAAGTGCGAGATGGTCGCCGGCCACGGCGGCGTGAGCGGGCGCTACAACGCCTGGCGCGAGCGCGCGTACGAGCAGGCCTGGATGCTGGACGTCCTCGGCCTCGCCTGACCCGCCGCCCCAACCTCCGGCGACGACCCGGCATGTCCTGCGGCCCGGCCCCGGCATGTCCCACTTCCCGCAGCGCATGTCCCACTTCCCGCAGTTTTCAGCACCGAAAGTTGCGGCAAGTGGGACATGCTGGCCGGGAGGCTCCTCCACAGGCTGGGTGAGAGCCGCCAACGCTGTGCACAGCGCCTGCCCGACGGTCCGGGCACCGGATGCTCGGGGGTATGGCGCCGGCTGATCCTCTTCCCCCCGACCTCCCGCCACATTTCGCGGTCGCGGACGCGGTGGCACTCGGACACTCGCCTCACCGGCTTCGTCGATCAGCTCTGCGCATCCCGTATCGCGGCGTGCGTTCTGTTGCGGATGCGGCCGAGAGAGACGACATCCGTGGACGGTGTGAGGAGTATGCGCCTCGGCTACGGCCGTGGCAGTTCTTCGGAGGTGAAACGGCGCTCGCACTCTACGGAGTTCCTGTTCCCGAATGGCCTCACACCACAGGGATCCATGTCTACGCCCACCGACCCGCGAGAGAGCCGCGCATCGGCAGCGTCATAGGTCACCGTCTTCAGCACCGCGAACCGGCGACGCGCGAGCATGCCGGACTCCCGGTCGAGCATCCCGCACGCGCATGGCGCCAGGCCGCCACCACGTGGCGGGTCGACGACCTCATCTGCGCGGCGGAGTTCCTCGTGTCAGGGCCTCATCCGCCCTCGAGCGCGGCTGAGTTGAGGGGCGAGATCGACGCGATGGGCGACGTGCGAGGCCGCCTCTCAGCCGCCCTGCGAGACGTGCGCTCCGGCGCCCGCTCGCCACGAGAGACGCGGCTGCGTCTGCTGCTCCAGCGAGGCGGCCTCCCGGAGCCCGACATCAACTGGACGCTCCACGACCCGCACGGTCGGCATGTCGCCGAACTCGACCTCGCATACCGGCGTTGGCGTATCGGCGTCGAGTACGACGGGCGTGTGCACGCGGAAGATGCGCGCCAGTTCGCGAAGGACGCCGACCGCTGGGACGCGATCCGCGCCGAGGGCTGGGAACTCGTCCGCATCCTGAATCACCACATGCGGGGCGACGGTCACGTGGCGGTGGCCAAGGTCCGGCAGGCCCTGGAGCGCGCTGGCTGGCGGCAATGATCCACCATCCATGTCCCACTTTCCGCAGGATTCGGCTGCCGAAACTGCGGGAAGTGGGACATGCTCTGCATCAGCCGAAGAGCGCGGCGGCCTCTTCGTAGCGGTACTGGGGAACCGTGTTCAGCTCGCCGAGGGCCTCCGCGAACGGGACGCGCACGATGTCGGTGCCGCGCATGGCGACCATCTGGCCCCACGCACCGTCGACGATCGCATCGGCCGCGTGCAGGCCCAGACGGGTCGCGAGCACGCGGTCGAAGGCGGAGGGGGATCCGCCGCGCTGGATGTGGCCGAGCACCGTCGCACGGGTCTCGATACCGGTGATGCGCTCGATCTCCGGAGCGAGAACCTCGCTGATGCCGCCGAGACGGGGGCGGTTGAAAGCGTCGAGGCCCTTGTCGCTGAAGGCCTCGTCCATGCCGGTGAGCTTGAAGCCCTCCGAGACGACGACGAGCGGCGCACGTCCGCGGTCGTGCGCGCGGCTGACCTGGTCGACGATCTCATCGATAGACATCGGGACCTCGGGGATGCAGATCACGTGCGCGCCCGCGGCGATACCCGCGTGCAGCGCGATCCAGCCCACGTGGCGGCCCATGACCTCGGCGACCATACAGCGCTGGTGCGAGTCGCCCGTGGTACGCAGGCGATCCATCGCATCGGTGGCGATGTTGACGGCCGTGTCGAAGCCGAACGAGTAGTCGGTCGCGCGCAGGTCGTTGTCGATCGTCTTCGGAACACCGAGCACGTTGATGCCGTCGTTGGCGAGGCGGTTGGCCGCGGCCAGCGTGCCCTCGCCGCCGATCGCGATGATGCCGTCGATGCGGTGCCCGTACAGTGTCTTCGCGATGTTCTCGGCGCCGCCGCGGGGACCCTCGTAGGGGTTGGTGCGGCTGGTGCCGAGGATCGTGCCGCCCACCTTCGACAGGCCCTTGACCTCGTGCCGCGTCAGCGGGAAGAAGTCGCCGTCGACCACGCCGCGCCATCCGTCGCGGATGCCGACGAACTCGAGGTCGTAGGTCGTCGTGCCCTTGAGCACGACACCGCGGATGACCGCGTTCAGTCCGGGGCAATCGCCGCCGCTGGTGAGAATACCGATCTTCATGCTGGAGTCCCTGCTTTCCGGGTGATGGTGCTCCGGGGAATGGGGCGACGCTGCCTCACCGACACTATCGCCCCGGAGCCCCCGGGCGCACACCCGGGGCCGTGCATATGGATGCGGGTCAGCCGCCGAGCGCGGACCGCGTCAGGTGCATGAGCGCGGACAGCTGCACGGAGTCGCTCGAACCGGGCTCGACCGCGTGGCCGTCGAGCGCGCGGAGGGACAGCCCCTGCTTGGCGTCGATGAGCTCGGCGATCTTCGTGTCGATCGTGTGCGCGGCAATGATGCGCCACGCCGTGACCGGCTCGTCCTGCCCGATGCGGTGCACCCGGTCGATCGCCTGCGTCTGCTCCGCAGCGGTCCAGCTCAGCTCCGCCAGCACCACGTTGGATGCTGCCTGCAGGTTGACGCCGACGCCGGCGGCGGTCAGGGAGCAGACCGCGACAGCGACCTCCGGGTCGGAGTTGAACGCGTCGATGGCCGCCTGCCGAGCGATGGCCGTCTGGTCGCCCCGCAGCGACACGGTCTTCAGGCCGGCCGCGGCGAAGTGCGCCTCGGCCGCATCCATGACGTCGATGTGCTTCGCGAAGAAGACCACCTTGCCGACCGAGCGCTGCAGCTGCACCGTGTAATCCGCCGCGAGCAGGGCCTTGGCCTGGCCGATGCGGCGCACCATGGTGAAGACGTTCTCGCTGCCGGATGTGGCGGCCTTCGACTCGTCGAGCTCGTGCTGAGCGACCAGGCGCACGATGTCCTCGTCGATCTCGCCGATCGACAGCCCGCGCTCGCCACGGGCCTCGATGATGCGGCGGTACCGCGCCGCCAGACGCTCGCCCAGCTCGTGCTCGGCGTGGCGGATCGAGCGGCCGTACTCGTCGTCCAGCTCGACGGGCAGATCCGCGACGAGCTTGTCGGGAAGATCAGCCGCCACATCGGTCTTACGCCGACGGACGATGCCCATGGAGATGACGGCGCTGCGCGCCTGCGGGTAGAACGCCTTGTCCGCGGGCGTGAGCCCCGTCTCATCCAGCTTGGCCATGAGCTCCGGACCGGGCTTCTCGCCGTTGGTCCAGCCGAGGAAGCGCCAGATCGCGTCGAAATCCTCGACGTCGTTGATCAGGGGCGTTCCCGTCAGCGCCAGCATGAGGGGATTCCGCCGCGCCTCGCGGATGCGGCCGGCCAAGGCCAGCACGTTCCGGGAGCGCTGCGACGTGAGGTTCTTGATGAAGTGCGCCTCGTCGACCACCATGCCGCCCAGGCCGATCGTGCTGAGCCACGACAGATGGCGGTCGAGGACCTCGTAGTTGACGATGAAGACATCGGCGAACGCATCGATGTTCTCGCCGTCGCCCTGGATGACCGTGGCACGCCGCTGCGGCGTCCACCGGTGCACCTCGCGCGCCCAGTTCATCTTGACGACGTTGGGCACGACGACCAGCAGCGGATAGGCGTTCGCGACGGATGCGGCGAGCACCGACTGCGCCGTCTTTCCGAGGCCGGGCTCGTCGGCCAGCAGGAAGCTGCGGTGCCCCTCGCGCACGGCCTCGAGGAAGCGCGACTGGTGCGCCATGACCTCGAGCCCCTTGGGCGAGAGACGGTCGAACTCCGGGACGGGAGGCAGGTCCATCGAGGCCGCTCCCCCGCCGGCGCCCGTCTCGAACGCCTTGTACAGCGGCCCCATGAGCTCCCAGTCGTCCAGACGACGACGCGGGCTGCTGCCGGTGGAGCGCGGGGTCAGATCAGGGGCGAGGAAGGGGTTCGCCATCTGGCGTGCCTCAACCTGCGGCGGCACGACCTGCCGGGAGGCGGCCGCGGCGGGGATCATGGCCACGGGCGTGGCCGGAGCAGCGTCCGTGATGATCAGCTCGTCGGGGGCGAGCTCCGCACCGGACTCCAGCAGCCAGTCGCGCCGCATCCGCTTCGCGACCGGCGAGGTCGCCTGGTCCACTTCGAGCAGCTGGATGAGGGAGGTGTCTCGCGCGGCGGTCTTGGCGAGGATGGTCGCCACGCCGTCGAGTCGCTTGAGCAGCTCGGCGCGCGACGCGTCGCTCAGCGTCGTGTCGGACTTCACGCGGGCGCGTTCCTCGCGCACCAGGAAGGCGATGACCTGGAACTTGACGCGGTTGGTGGGGCCCAGCTTGCCGCGCTGGGCCTTCGCCTCGACCTCGCGCACCTTGCGCGCGAGGATCGGGATGACGGGGGCCTCGTCGTCGCGCTTGGCGGACGAGGACTTTCTACGGCGTTGCGCCGCCGGTGCCGTGGTCGGCATGCTCCTCCTGAGCGTCGGGTCCGCAACGGACCGTCGACCGGTGTTTCGAGTCTCGCGGGCGGCTCGGTGCCGGCTCGTACGCGAGAGAGTCGACCGGGCCTGACGTGGATGCAGGGATCCGGGCCGACGCTGACAGTTTAGAGCATCCCGGGGTGCGGCGCAGTCTCAGCCCCAGAGCGTGGCGGCGATGTCCTCTGTGTACCCGTCCGGTGCGCTCGCGCTCCACGACGTCGCGACCCAGCCGTTGCCGCGCAGGAAGTCCGTTTCGTTGCCGTTCGCGCACAGGATCCCGCCCGAGTTGTCGGAGCAGACGAAGCCCGCGGCGGCCAGCATGTCCTGGATGCGCGGGGCATCGGCGGGATCCACGATCGTCACGCTCGTCGCGAGCGCCGCGCCGGCCGCGGTGCCCCACGTGCAGCGCAGGGTGGGCACACCCGAGTCGATCAGGCCCCGCAGAGATTCGACCTGGGTCGACGCGAGGTCGACGCCTGCATCGTTTAGCGGCAGCAGCTCGGCGTCGAGACGGCTGCGCATCGACGCGGAGTAGAGCGCGTCGCACGAGGCCGGCAGCTCGATCTCCTGCGCCTGCGGGCGGGGCGTCGACGACGAGGACGGCGACGGGGTCGCACCAGAGGTGGATGACTCGGATGGCGATGTCGAGCCGGACGGCGATGGCGTCGTCGAAGGCTCGGGTACGCACGCGGTCAGCGCCAGGACGACCGCGCACAGGCCGATTGCGGCGCCGAGAGAACGGGACATGCGGATCACGACAACCTCCGAGAATGGGACAGCTTCGACACTAGACGGAGCGTCCCGGACTCCCTCGCAGCCGCGCCGTCGTCAGCCGGCCCTGCGCAGCCGCAGGCTGTTGAGCACGACGAACAGGCTGGAGAAGGCCATCGCGGCGCCGGCGATCATCGGGTTCAACAGGCCGGATGCCGCCAGCGGGAGCGCGGCGACGTTGTATGCGAAGGCCCAGAACAGGTTGCCGCGGATGACAGCCATCACCCGGCGACTGAGCCCCAGCGCGGTGCCGACCTGACTGAGCCGCGATCCGGTCAGCGTGATGTCCCCGGCATGGCGCGCGGCGTCCGTTCCCGCCCCCATCGCGATCCCCAGATCCGATGCGGCGAGAGCGGCGGCGTCGTTGACCCCGTCGCCCACCATCGCCACGCGGCGTCCTTCCGCCTTCAGTTGCGTGATCGCGGCGAGCTTGCCCTCGGGGCCGACCTGCGCCCTCACCTCACCGATCCCGACCTCTGCCGCCACCCGACGGGCCACGGGTTCTGCGTCGCCGGTGAGCAGGAGCACGCGCATGCCCGCGTCGGAGAGCTCGGCGACCGCCTCGGCCGCATCCTCGCGCACCGCGTCCTCCAGCTCGAAGACGGCAGCGGCGTACATGCGTCCGTCGTCGAGGGCCCACCCCACGATGACGTTGGTCCCGACGCTGTCCCCGAGGGCGCCGGCGAGCTCGGCAGGCAGCTCGGCCCCCTCAGCCGCGGCGAGCGCGGCGTTCCCGGCGAACGCGCGGACCCCCTCGACCTCGCCGACCACACCACGCCCGGGGACGGCCGCGACGTCGGCGACGACCGGCGCATCCGGGAGGGCGAGCGCGCGGGCGACCGGGTGCTCCGAACCGGCCTCGAGGGCGCCGACGATGCGTCGCGCCCGTGCCTCGTCGACGCCGGGCGCGACCACCGCGCGGCGCACGCGCATCCGCCCGGTCGTGACGGTACCGGTCTTGTCGAGCACGACCGTGTCGATACGCTGCGCGTTCTCGAGAGCGTCGGGTCCGGTCACGAGGATGCCGAGCTGCGCACCGCGACCGGTGCCGACGAGGATGGCCACGGGGGTGGCGAGCCCGAGAGCGCACGGGCAGGCGATGATGAGAACGGCGACGGCCGCGACGAACCCCTCGGCGACCGATCCGCCCGCGAGGATCCATCCGATGAGGGTGAGCACCGCCAGCGCGATGACGATCGGCACGAAGGCGGCGGAGATCCGATCCGCCAGGCGCTGCACGCGACTCTTGCCCATCTGCGCGTTCTCGACGAGTTGGGCGATGCGTGCGAGCCGCGTGTCGGCGCCGACCGCATCCGCCCGTACGCTCAGCGCGCCGCCGTGCACGATGGTGCCGCCGGTGACCGCGGATCCCGGCACGACGGCAACGGGAACAGCCTCGCCGGTGAGCATGCTCTCGTCCACATCCGCCCGTCCGTCGACGACCGTGCCGTCGGTTGCCAGCGTCGCGCCCGGACGCGTGACGAACACGTCTCCCGGACGCAGCGCCTCCAGCGGCACCGTGCGCCCGTCGACGAGCTCCACCTCGGGCACGGTCAGCTCGCCGAGCGCGCGCAGCGCCGCACCGGCCGCGCGGCGCGACCGCTGCTCGATGTAGCGTCCGAGCAGCAGGAAGACCGTGACGGCGGCGGCCACCTCGAAGTAGACGAGCGAGGTGGCGTCGTGCACCGGGCCGATCAGGACGACCTCGTGACGGATGCCCCAACGCCCGGCGGATCCGAACAGCAGGGCCCACAGGCTCCATCCGAATGCGGCGAAGGTGCCGATGGTGATGAGCGTGTCCATGGTCAGCGCACCGTGGCGGAGGTTCGCGAACGTCGCACGGTGGAACGGCCATCCGCCCCACAGCACCACGGGAGCCGTGAGCACGAGCGAAAGCCACTGCCATCCGGGGAACTGCCACGCCGGAACCATCCCGAGCGCGACGACGGGAATCGCGAGGGCGGTGCTGACCATCAGGCGCGTACGCAGGGTGGTGCCCCCGGGCACATCCTCCACCTCATGCACGTGCCCGCCTTCGGCATGGGTGCGCGTGTGCATGGGCCGGACGCGGGCCGTATAGCCGGCCTGAGCGACCGCCTCCACGAGCCGCTCCTCCGGGAGGTCGGCGGGATAGCTCACGTGAGCGGACTCGGTGGCGAGGTTGACCGCCGCCGCCACGCCTTCGACCGCAGCGAGTCGCTTCTCGACCCGCGCCACGCAGCTGGCACAGGTCATTCCTTCGATGTCCAGGACCGCCTCACGGGTGGTGCTGCCGTCATCGTGCATGTTGCCATCCTCCTCGCCCTCCGCAACCATATACCCCCCTAGGGTATTCCGCGACGCGTGCGCGCCGTCGACGGCAGGGCGTAGCGTGTGCAGCATGGCGACCCGTCAGAACATGCCCGCGAGCGCCGGTGTCGTCATCGGCGTCGCCGTTCTCGCCTCCTTCGTGTCGTTCCTCGACGGCACCATCGTCAACGTGGCACTGCCCGCCATCTCCCGGGAGCTCGGCGGCGGCCTCGCGACGCAGCAGTGGGTGGTGGATGCCTACCTCGTGACGCTGGGGGCGTTCATCCTCGTCGCCGGCTCTCTGAGCGACGCCTTCGGACGGGTGCGGATTCTGCGCATCGGGCTCCTGATCTTCGGTGCGTCTTCACTCGCTCTCGCCTTCGCCCCCAGTGCAGGGTGGCTCATCGCACTCAGGGCGGTCCAGGGTGTCGGCGGTGCGCTCCTCGTCCCCAGCTCGCTCGCTCTGCTGACCGCACGCTTCGAGGGCGCCCAGCGCTCCCGCGCGATCGGGATCTGGACCGGGGCGACCACCGTCGCCACCCTCGTCGGCCCCCTCGTCGGCGGCCTGCTCGTCGATCTCCTCTCCTGGCGCTGGGTGTTCGTGGTGACCGTTCTTCCCGTCGTACCCACCCTCCTGCTCCTGACCCGCATCCCGGAGTTGCGTACGCCCGGCGCGCGGATCGATGCGCTAGGCGCGGCGCTCAGCACGGCAGGCCTGGGGGCCTTGGTGTTCGCGCTCATCGAGCAACCTCGACTGGGCGCGGACTCTCCGTGGGTCTGGGCCGGCGCGATCGGCGGCCTGCTCCTGCTGGCCGGATTCATCTGGCGGCAACGCGTCGCGCCGTCACCGGTCATGCCGCTGTCCTTGTTCCGCGCCCGCAACTTCTGGGCAGGCAACCTCACGACGTTCTTCGTCTATGCGGGCCTCTCGCTCAACGGGCTCGTACTGACCATCTACCTGCAGCAGACGGCGGATCTCTCGGCGACCGTGGCGGGGCTCGCATCCCTGCCGCCGACGCTTCTGATGATCGCCTTCAGCTCGCGTGCGGGAGCCTGGGCCGGGAAGCTCGGCCCCCGATGGTTCATGACGGTCGGGCCGGCAGCCATGGCGGCGGGGTCCCTCCTCCTCCTGAGCGTGGGCGAACCATTCGACTACTTCACGCAGGTGCTGCCCGGCATGGTGCTGTTCGGGATCGGCCTGACCCTGACCGTCGCACCGCTGACCGCCGCTGTGCTGGGCTCCGTGACCTCCGAGCGCTCGGGGATCGCTTCCGCGGTCAACAACGCCGTTGCACGAGTGGCGGGACTCCTCGCCGTCGCCGCCATCGGCGTGATCGTCGGCGATGTGCTGGATCTTGCGGGTCTTCACACCGCGATGGTCTTCGTCGCCGTGCTCATGACGGTCGGCGCCCTCGCGTCCGCACTCGGCATCCGAGGCGGCACGGACTCGGCTATGCGCCGAGCATCCGACGCACCTGCGTGACGTCATCCGCCATCTGGGCGATCAGCGCGTCGATGCCCTCGAACGCCACCATTCCGCGCACACGCTGCACGAACTGCACGTCCACCTCGTGGCCGTAGAGATCGATCCCCTGCTCGTCGAGCACGTGCGCCTCGACCTGGCGTGTCGGCACGTCGTCGAAGGTCGGGTTCGTGCCCACCGAGATCGCGGCGGGATAGCGCGTCCCCGAACGCAACCCCGTCGCCTCGTCCACGAGCCATCCGGCGTAGACACCGTCGGCGGGGACGAACCCCTCCAACGACGGGCTCAGGTTCGCGGTCGGGAATCCGAGCTCGCGTCCGCGTTTGAGGCCGTGGACGACCTCGCCGCGCACGGATGCCGGGCGGCCGAGCAGCTTCGCCGCGCCCTCTACGTCACCCTCGGCCAGCAGTTCGCGCACCCACGTCGATGACACCCGTCGCCCGCCGTCGATCGCGCTCACGTCGTCGACGACGCCGACGCTGAAGCCGAACTCCTCGCCGAGTCGTTCGAGCGTTTCCGGGTCTCCCGCTCCCCCACGACCGAACCGGAAGTCGTTGCCGACGAGGACGGCGCAGGTGCCGAGGGGTTCCACAAGGACGCCCCGGACGAACTCCCGCGGCTCCAGGTCCGCCAGCGCAGCGTCGAACGTGAGCACCATCGCTGCGTCGATGCCGGTCTCGGCGAGCAGGCGGAGCTTCTGCGTGACGCCCACGAGGTTCTCCGGGCAACGATCCGGTCGCAGCAGGGCGAGCGGATTGCGGTCGAAGGTGACGGCGACGACTTTGGCCCCGCGCGCCGCTGCCTCGACCTTGGCGCGCTCGAGAAGGACGCGGTGTCCCGCGTGCACGCCATCGAATTTGCCGATCGCGACGACGGACGGCCCGAAGCCTGCGGGAACCTCCTGGGGCCCGTGGAAGACGATCACCAGACGGACCTTTCGACACGGGCGGGAGCAGGCGTGGCCGCCACGCGCCCGGGCCGATGGGTAAACAGCCACCAGACGCCGACGAACGGGAGGATCAGCGGCACGAAGACGTAGCCGGAGCCGAACCAGCTCCAGACCGTCTCCTCCGGGAACAGGTCGTGCCGGAACAGGCTGACGGAGCCGACCACCAGCACCCCGGCCATCTCGAAGACGATGGCGATCCATGCGACGGCGTACCAGAAGCGCGAGTGCGAGAAGATGAGCGCCGCCGTCGCGAGGATGTAGACACCCGCCGAGATCGCCGACAGTGTGAACGCGAGCGGCGCCGCATCGAATCGCTCCACGATCTGCACGAGCGATCGGCCCGTGGCAGCGAGGGCCAGCACCGCGTACACCGCGACCAGCACGCGGCCGAGGCCGGTGATGCGGGGGCGGTTCGCGGGTGCCATGACCTCACAATCCTAGATCGAGGCGCCGCGCGACCGGCTCAGGCGCCGATCCCGCTCCAGATCACCTGCATCCGCCAGACCATCACCGCCACGGACCCCGCGGCCACGCCCATCACGACGGTGCTCCAGCGGCTGCGTTCGAGCAGCGCCCAGAAGACGCCGGCCGGAGGAATCAGCGCCGCGGAGACCAGGTACACCCAGAACTCGAGCGCGCTTCCGGAGATGGGGTTGCCCGCGAGCGGCGAGACGATCGCCACGATGATCTGAGCGATCAGGAGGAGCTCCACGAGAGCGAGCGCGCCGACGCTGAGATCACTGGGGCGCCTCCCCGCCAGTCCCAGGATGGTGCACACGAGCGCCGCGACCGCGGCGATGGCGACCTGCACGAGCGCGAACCAGAGGATCACGACTGTTCCTCCGGCATGTTCATCGCACTCTTGAGGTCGGCGCCTCGACGCTCCAGCACGCCGATCAGGGTGCCGTCCGAGCCGATCGCGGCAGCCGGGGTGGCGGACACCCTCGAAGCGGCTCCGCTGAGGCGCTTGCCGTGGCGCAGATCGCGCGCCTCGTCGTCGCCGACGGTGAGCGTGGGTAGCGCAAGGGCTGCGGCGGCTGCGGGCTCCAACAGGGCCTGGTGGTCGATGTGCTCGAGGTCGACGGCGCTTGCGATATCGAACGCGCCGATGCGGGTCCGGCGCAGTGTTGTGAGATGTCCGCCGACGGTGAGGGCTGCTCCGAGATCCCGCGCCAGGGCGCGGATGTACGTGCCGCTGGAGCAGTCGATCACCGCATCCAGCTCGATAGCGCCGTCGCGGCGACGGACGGCGAGCACCTCGAAACGCGAGACGGTCACGGCGCGCGCTGCGAGCACCACGTCCTCGCCCGCGCGCGCCAGATCGTACGCACGTCGGCCCGCGACCTTGATCGCCGACACCGTACTCGGCACCTGCTCGATGTCTCCCGTCAGGTCGGCGATGCCGGCACGGATCTCCTCGTCCGTCACGGCGGCAAGCCTCGCCGCATCGGAACGCTCCACAACCGTGCCGTCGGCGTCGTCGGTGTCCGTGCTCGCGCCGAGCACGATGGTGGTCTCGTAGGTCTTATCCAGCCCGACGATGTAGGTCAACAGCCGTGTCGCCCCGCCGACGCCGAGAACGAGCAGCCCGGTCGCCATCGGATCGAGCGTGCCCGCGTGTCCGACCTTGCGCGTGTTCAGCGCGCGACGGGTGCGCGAGACGACGTCGTGACTCGTGAGTCCGCCGGGCTTGTCGACCAGGAGCACGCCGGTCGGCGCTGCCTCGCCGGCCATCAGCAGAAATCCCGGAAGACGCGAATCGGATGCGAAGGATCGGTGTTGTCGACGATCGCACTCGCGCGGCCACGCGGGTCGCCGTCCTGCAGATAGAGCTCGAAGCCTTCCCGGTAGCGCGCGTTGGACGCTGCAAGAGCGTCGGGGTCGGTGCCGTCGCGCTCCGCCACACGCGGGAAAGCCACGTCAAGGGGCACATCGAGCCACACCGACCAGTTCCAGACGTCGCGGAGTTCCGGTCGCAGGAGGAAGAGTCCATCGACCACGAGAATCGCGTCGGCGGGCGCTGGTTCGACCTCGACCTCGACCTGACGATCTTCGTCGAGGTCATGCGTGGCCGTCACGAAGCGCGTGCCCGCGCGGAACGGCCGCAGCAGCCGATCGAGCAGCGCGTCGTTGTCGTAGGAGTCGCGGTAGTGTCCCTCAGCGGAGGTGCGACCCCGCGCGTAGCGCTCGGCGCGTGGGCGGTGGAAGTCGTCCGCGGATGCGCGGAACACGCTCGAGCCGTCGTCGCGCAGGACATCCGCGAGCGCATCGGCGAACAGAGTCTTGCCCGCACCGTCCCGACCGTCCACCGCGACCAGCAGCCGGCCTCGACGATGGTGCTGGCGCAGCTCCGCACGCAGCTCCCCGAGCAACGTTTCCTGTTCTTGCGAGATCGGTGGGCGCATGTCTCCAGCCTAGGCTGGAGGGATGCCGGACCTCGCCCCAGCGCTCGTCGCCTGGTACCGCGACAACGCGCGCGATCTTCCCTGGCGCGCGCCCGGATTCGGCGCGTGGGGCGTGCTCGTCAGCGAGTTCATGCTCCAGCAGACCCCCGTGAACCGAGTGATCCCCCACCTGGATGCCTGGCTCGCCCTGTGGCCGACGCCCGCGGCACTCGCGAAGGCGGCGCCGGCCGACGCCGTCCGGCAGTGGGCGAATCTGGGCTACCCCCGTCGCGCGCTGTGGCTGCACCGCGCGGCGGTCGAGATCCGGGATCGACACGACGGCGTCGTGCCGCGCGAGGTCGATCAGCTCCTCGCCCTCACCGGGATCGGCGACTACACGGCGCGCGCGGTCGCCGTCTTCGCGTACGGCGATCACCACCCCGTCGTCGACACCAACACCCGGCGCGTCCTCGCGCGTGCGATCGACGGCCGGGCCCAACCGGGTCCGCCCTCGCGGCGTGACCTGGCGGCGATGGACGCTTTGCTCCCCGCGGATGCGGCCACGTCTGCGGTCGTGAACGCCGCCGCCATGGAACTCGGCGCGCTCGTGTGCACGGCACGCAGTCCACGGTGCACCGAGTGTCCGCTCCGCGCGATGTGCGCATGGCGTGCGACGGGCTATCCCGACACGGGCGACACCCGCCGGCGACAGGCCCGGTATGAGGGCAGCGACCGACAGGCGCGCGGCGCGGTCCTCAAGCAGCTGCGCGAGGCATCCGATCATGCAGTCGCCATCGAAAACGTGGCCGCGGACTGGCCCGACGCCCTCCAACGCGATCGCGCCATCGACTCGCTCGTCGCGGACGGGCTCGCGGAGGCCGTCGACGGTGAGCTCCGCCTGCCGCGCTGAGACTCGGCGCGGCTCTGTTAATCCCGGTCGGGGGGCAGGCGGTCACCGTCCCGTAGGGGTACCGTGCGGGGCGTGGAGACGCTGATCGTCTACGAATCGCTCTGGGGCAACACTCGTCAGGTGGCCGAGGAGATCGCCCGCGGCGCCGGAGAGCGTTCCGACGGGCTCACACTGTGCGCGGTCGCGGACGCACCTTCCTCCCTCGCCCCGTCGCTCGGCCTGCTCCTCATCGGCGCCCCGACCCATGCGTTCACGCTGCCGACACCGTCGAGCCGTGCCGAAGCGCGCTCCCACGGTGCCGCTGTCCCTCACGCGCCGGGAGTCCGCGAGTGGCTCGCCACGGTCGTCGTGGAGAGCCCGCCGGCCCGGGTCGCCGCCTTCGACACCCGTCAGGGTCGATCGTTCATCGTGGGCTCGGCCGCGAGGTCGATAGCGCGCGCGGCCAGGCGCCGTGCGCTCGTCGTGTCCGACACCGCCGATTTCGTGGTGACGTCACGCGAAGGCCCGCTCGAGCAGGGAGAGCTCGAACGGGCCTTCGCGTGGGGACGCGCGTTGACGGCGTCCCGTTGAGAAATCAGTCCTCGTCGTCCTCACTGGAGACGTAGGGGTCGGCGTCACCGGCGTACTGCGCCGATGCCGCCAGCCCTGCCACAGCGCTGTCCCGCTCGCGCGCCTCGCGCAGCAGGTCTTCGATGTGACCGGCGTTCTCGGGGACGCCGTCGGGGATGAATTCGAGCGTGGGCGTCAACCGCACGCCGAGCTTGCGGCCCACCTCGCTGCGCAGCATGCCCGTCGCAGCGGTCAGAGCCGCTGCGGAGTCGAGACGCTCCTGCTCGGAGCCGAGCACCGTGTAGAACACCGACGCGTGCTGCAGGTCGCCCGTCACACGCACGTCCGTGATCGTCACGAAGCCGAGGCGCGGATCGCGCAGCCCCTTCTCGAGCCGCTCGGCGATGAGCACGCGGATGCGGTCGGCGAGTCTCGCCTGCCGTTCACTGGCCATGTCCTTCTTCTCCCTCTCTCAAACCCACCAGCGTGGACTCGGAAACTGCGGAGGACTCGGATGTCCGTCCGAGGCAATCGGGGCAGGGCCCCGTTCTTGCCGAGGACGGACATCCGAGTCCGTAGCAAACGCCGGATCAGCCGCGCGGCTTCTCCACCATCTCGGTCGTCTCGATCTCGTCGCCGATCTGGATGTCGTTGTACTTGCCGAGGCCGATACCGGCTTCGTAATCCGTACGCACCTCGGTGACGTCGTCCTTGAAGCGGCGCAGCGACTCGATCGCCAGACCGTCCGCGATGACGACGCCGTCGCGGATGACGCGGGCCTTCGCGTTGCGGGTGATGGTTCCCGAGCGCACGATGACACCGGCGATATTGCCGAACTTCGAGGAGCGGAACACCTCGCGGATCTCGGCGACACCCGACTGGACCTCTTCGTACTCCGGCTTGAGCAGGCCCTTGAGGGACTGTTCGACGTCATCGATCGCGTTGTAGATGACGGAGTAGAAGCGGACATCGACTCCCTCGCGCGCGGCGCGCTCGCGGGCCTTCGTGTCGGGACGGACATTGAACCCGATGACGATCGCGTTGTCGATCGTCGCCAGGTTGATGTCCGACTCGGTGATCGCACCCACACCGCGGTGGATGATGCGCAGCTGCACGGAGTCGTCGACCTCGATCTTGAGCAGCGACTCCTCCAGCGCCTCGACGGCACCGGACACGTCACCCTTGATGATGAGGTTGAGCGACTCGACCTTGCCCTCTTCGAGCGCGCGGGTGAAGTCCTCGAGCGAGATGCGCTTGCGGGCCTTGGCCAGCTGGGCGTTGCGCTCGGCGGCCTCGCGCTTCTCCGCGATCTGGCGGGCCAGGCGGTCTTCGTCGGTGACGATGAAGACGTCGCCCGCGCGCGGGACGGAGTTCAGACCCTGCACCTGCACCGGGCGAGAAGGCCAGGCCTCCTCCACCGGGTCGCCGTTCTCGTCGATCATGGCGCGCACGCGGCCGTAGGCCGTTCCCGCGACGATCGCGTCACCGACGCGCAGCGTTCCGGACTGGATGAGCACGGTCGCCACCGAACCGCGGCCCTTGTCGAGCTTCGCTTCGATCGCGACACCGCGCGCAGCCTTGTTCGGGTTGGCCGTGAGGTCGAGGCCGGCATCCGCGGTCAGCAGGACGGCGTCCAGCAACTCCTGGATGTTGGTCCCCTGGCGAGCCGAGACGTCGACGAACATGACGTCGCCGCCGTACTCCTCGGCGACGAGGCCGTACTCGGTGAGCTGCTGACGCACCTTGGCCGGGTTGGCATCGGGCTTGTCGACCTTGTTGACGGCCACGACGATCGGCACCTGAGCGGCCTGCGCGTGGTTGAGGGCCTCCACCGTCTGCGGCATGATGCCGTCGTCGGCGGCGACCACGAGGATGGCGATGTCGGTCACCTGCGCACCACGGGCACGCATGGCGGTGAACGCCTCGTGGCCCGGGGTGTCGATGAAGGTGATCGCGCGCTCGATGCCCTCGTGCTCGGTCCACACCTGGTACGCACCGATGTGCTGGGTGATGCCACCAGCCTCACCCGCCACGACGTTCGTCTGGCGGATGGCGTCGAGCAGTCGGGTCTTACCGTGATCGACGTGACCCATGACGGTCACCACCGGAGGACGGATCTCGAGGTCGTCCTCGCTCTCCGCCTCCAACTCGGCCTCGAGGTCGAGACCGAAGCCCTCGAGGAGCTCCTTGTCCTCGTCCTCGGGTGAGACCATCTGGATCTTGTAGCCGAGTTCCTCGCCGAGCACCTCGAAGGTGGCCTCGTCGAGAGACTCGGTCGCCGTCGCCATCTCACCCAGGTTGAACAGGATGGTCACGAGCGTTCCGGGCTGCACGGTGTATCCGCGCAGCGCCTCGAGCTTGTCCGCGAAGTCGGCGATGGAGGCACCGCGACGCAGGCGAATGATCTCGCCGTTGCCCTTCTGGACGTTGACGCCGCCGACGACCGGCGCCGACCGCATCTCGAATTCTTGCCGCTTCGCCCGACGCGACTTGCGCTGACGCGACTTGCCGCCGCCCTTACCGAAGGCACCTGCGGTGCCGCCGCCGGGACCACGGCCACGGCCACCGCCGCCGCCGGGACGACCGGCGAAGCCGCCGCCCGCGGGAGCGCCGGGGCGCTGGAAGCCGCCGGCGCCGCCGGGACGACCGGGACCGCCGGGACGCTGCTGGAACGGAGCACCGGGACGACCGCCGCCACCGGGACGGCCCGCACCGCCCGGACGCGGAGCGCCGGGACGCGGGGCACCGGGACGCGGAGCCTGCGGACGCGGGATGTTGCCGGGCGAGGGGCGCTGGCCCATACCCTGCGCACTCGCGAACGGGTTGTTGCCCGGGCGGGGGCCGGCCGGGCGCTGGCCCATGCCCTGCGCACTCGCGAACGGGTTGTTGCCGGGACGCGGGGCGCCGCCGGGACGCGGCGGGGTTGCTCCGCCGGGCTTGGGAGCCGCACCGGGCTTGGGCGCACCGGGGGTCGCCGCGGCGGGCGTCGCGCCCGACGCGGGTGCGGCGGGAGCAGCCGGTGCGGATGTGGCGGGATCCGCAGGCGCTGTCGGCGCCGGAGCCGGCGTCTCGGCCACCGCCGCAGCCGGAGCCGCGGGGGTCGGAGCCTGCGGGCGCGGTGCCGCAGGGCGAGCCGGGCCCGGACGGGCGCCGCTCGTGGGCTTGGGTGCGGCGGCGGGCGCCGCGACTCCGTCCGCCTCGAGGGCAGCGCGGAGCTTACGAGCCACCGGGGGCTCGATGGTGGATGAGGGGCTCTTGACGAACTCGCCGAGCTCCTTCAGCTTCGCAAGCGCGACCTTGCTGTCGACGCCGAGCTCGGAAGCGATCTCGTGCACGCGTGGTTTTGCCACAATTCTCCTGTCTTGGGGGCCTACCCAGGACAGGGCAGACCGTTAGTCGCGGACGGGTCTCATTTCGAGCCGTTCACTTTGTGTCCATAGCCATTCAGCCGTTTCTCGATGGTCTGCGTGTCAAGCGGGCCTGACACACGCAATGCCCGCACGAACGCACGGCGCCTCAGGGCGGCATCCATGCATTCGGGCGTCTCGTGGACCCACGCGCCTCTGCCCGGCAGTGCCCCACGCT
Organism: Microbacterium neimengense; assembly: GCF_054782995.1. NCBI lineage: Bacteria > Bacillati > Actinomycetota > Actinomycetes > Micrococcales > Microbacteriaceae > Microbacterium > Microbacterium neimengense. Next base: position 184,048 of record NZ_BAAGRK010000001.1, on the reverse strand, counting down.
CGTCGATGACGAGCGTGGAATCCACGCAGACCACACGCAGGAGGTCTTTCCGGGGAGCACGCGTGCGACATCCGACGCACGTTCGTACGGGTTCCATCTTACACCTGTCGACCGAGGGGGTCAGGGACGCGTCAGCTCTCCAGGATGCTGTCGGGCTGGATGTCGATCTTCGCTCCGGTGAGCTTGGCGGCGAGCCGGGCGTTCTGCCCTTCTTTGCCGATAGCCAGCGACAGCTGGTAGTCGGGAACGAGCGCGCGGACCGCCTTCGTGGTCTGATCCAGCACGAACGCGGATGTCACCTTGGCGGGCGAGAGGGCGTTGGCGACGAACGTCGCGAGGTCGGCGTGGTAGTCGACGATGTCGATCTTCTCGCCGTTCAGCTCCTCGGTGACGGCGCGCACACGACGCCCCAGTTCGCCGATGCAGGCGCCCTTCGCGTTGATCGACGGGTCGTCGGTGCGAACAGCCATCTTGGTGCGATGGCCGGCCTCGCGCGCGAGCGCGACGATCTCGACGACGCCGGCGGCGATCTCGGGCACCTCGAGCGCGAAGAGCTTGCGGACCAACCCGGGGTGCGTGCGCGACACGGTGATCGCCGGACCCTTCGTTCCCTTCGAGACGCTGGTCACGTAGACGCGGATGCGGGAGCCGTGACGGTACTCCTCGCCGGGCACCTGCTCCTCGGGGGGCAGGATCGCTTCGACGGTGCCGAGGTCGACGTGGACCATGCGAGGGTTCGGGCCCTGCTGGATGACGCCGGCGACGATGTCGCCCTCCTTGCCGCGGAACTCTCCCAGCACGGCGTCGTCCGCGATGTCGCGCAGGCGCTGGTTGATGACCTGCTTGGCGGCGAAAGCGGCGATGCGGCCGAAGTCCTCCGGCGTGCTCTCCTCTTCTCCGACGATGACACCCTCTTCGTCGCGCACGGGGACGAACACTCCGACGTGGCCGGTCTTGCGGTCGAGGTGCGAGCGTGCGCCCTCGGGCAGCTCGCCGCTCGGCGAGGTGTGCTTCGCGTAGGCGGTCAGGATCGCCTGCTCGATGATGGCGACGAGTTCGTCGAAGGGGATCTCCCTCTCGCGCTCGACGGTACGCAGCAGTCCGAGATCGATATCCACGGTGACCTCCTATATTCAGCTCTTCGCGGGGGGCGACGCCGCCGCATCCCCCCTACGTTACCCGATCCGGCCTCATCCGCCGCAGTCGTCGAAGACGCTCTCGGGCACTACTTCGGCGCGCAGCGAGTTCGTCCAGCGCACCAGCGAGGTCAGCATTCCGGAGCGCGGCTGAAGGATGTCCTGATGTCCGCGTCCCGCCACCGGCACGGCGCGCACGCGCTCCCCCGCCTCGCACAGCCTGTCCACGAGGTCGCGCTGCGTCTTCGTCGGCAAGACCTCGTCATTCGTACCCCATGCGATGAACATCGGCGTGTCCCAGGGCCCTGTCGGGACGTTCTGCTCCAGGCGGCGTCCGAGGGCGCCGCGCGTGAGCTCGGCGGTGTCGAACGGGGTGTCCTCGCTCAGCCCCAGCGCCGTCAGCGCCGAGACCATCACACCCGGCTCGCTCAGGCACCGCTGCGTCATCTCTCGGACGAAGGAGCGCGCCCCCGTCGTCACGTAGTCCTCGAGCCGGACCTCCGGGTACGTGTCCGCGTACGGCACGATGACCCAGGAGACGAGCACCGTCAGCATCGCGCCCGCGTCGCCCCCGGTCAGCTCGCTCGCCAGAGCGACGGGGTCGGCGGCGGGAGCGAACGCGGCTGTTCCGAGCACATCGATGCCCGGCGTGTACTCCGGCGCGAGCATGGTCGTCCACAGTGCCGCGTGACCTCCTTGCGAATGCCCCCACACGACGGTCTCGGGCGACAGCACGAGATCTTCGATCTCGCCGGCGGCCAGCACGGCATCCAGTGCCGAATGTGCTTCGCCCGCGCCGATCAGGTAGGGGAAGTCTCCGGGCGCGCCCTGACCGCTGTAGTCGGGGGCGACGACGACCCAGCCGCGGGCCAGCATGCGCTCGAGGGCGGGGATCGCCCACTTCGTCGCCGTGCCGTCGGCGAGGCTCGGCGCGCAACCGCGTGCCACACCCGTCGTGCCGTGGTTCCACAGGAGCACAGGTCGGGGACCGGGCGGCGGGTCGTCGGGGATGATCACCATGCCGCTGCCGACGGCGGGTGCGCCGGTCGATGAGCGCGTCGTGTACAGGATGCGCTGCACCTCGCCGCGGTCGGGCTCACGCCCGCCGTATTCGCCCACGCGGATCAGCTGCCCGTGCCCCTCGGGAACGTGGGCGGGTGGATCGTAGAAGGCGTCGACGACGGGCGCGCCCTCGCGGAGCCAGTCGTTCAGGCCGAAGCCGCCCACGGTGCTGACCACGAGCACGAACGACAACGCGTAGCGGCCCGCCGCGCGGAGGACCCTGCGACGGCGCGAGGGAGCCGTCGGTACCCGGTCCTCGGACTGCACACGCCCCTTCAAGGCGCGGAGGCCGCGGGCGATGAGTCCGATGCCGAAGACGATGGTGCGCACACCGAAGACGACCGCGACGACGAGCAGCGTGACATCGGGCCAGGTCAGCGACAGGACGCCGAACGCGACCTGCGCGCCGCCCCAGACGGCCGAGAGCACGCGGACGCTGACAACGCCGCGGGCGAGCGCGTCGCCGACGGACGCCAGTCCGCCGACGACGAGCAGCACCGCGAGAGTCGGAGGCAACAGCTCGATGCTGCGTCCGAGCCAGACGAGGATGACGATCCCGCCCGCGATCCACAGCAGCGCGATCAGCCGCGTCCACCAGGTGGGTCCGGCGCGCCGCGACACCAGCTCGAGCACGCCGGAGACCACGACGCTCAGCCCGACGTACAGTCCGAGCAGCACGAGGGAGGCGAGCGGACGGATGACGATGAGAAGGCCGAGCACCACGACGACGACGCCGATGAGCAGCACGACCCGCGCGGGCGCCGCATCCAGTAGGCCCGGCAGCGCACTGACCCGCAGTCGGCGGCGCAGCGGAACGTGTTCGGGCATCGGGACATTGTAGGCGCGCGACACCCGCGGACCGGCATGCTCCGCAACCCCTCGGCTCCGGGCGCGCGAGATCGTATCCTGCGTCGATGAGCACCCCGAAGAAGACCGCCCGGCGTCTCGAGAGCGACCCGCGTCTGCGCACGCTCGCGAAGGCGGGCTACGCGGCGACCGGCCTCGTCCACGTCATGCTGGGAGGCATCGTGCTCGCCGTCGCGTTCGGCGGAGACGGGGACGCCGACCAGTCCGGGGCGTTCCGCGCACTGGCGGCCTCACCTGGCGGACTCGTCGCGCTCTGGGCGGTGGCGCTCGCGCTCCTGGCGCTGGCGCTGTGGCACGCGGTGGCCGCGCTCGCGGGTGCGGGCGAGAAGGGCACATGGACCCAGAGATTGTCAGAGGCAGGCCAGGCCGCTGCGTTCGCGGCCCTCGGCATCATCGCGATCGTCGTGTCCGTCGGCGGCCGATCGGATGGAGACGAGAGCATCAAGGAGACGAGCAGCGGAGTCCTGTCGATCCCCGGCGGGCCCTTCATCCTCGGCGCGGTGGGAGTCGGCGTTCTCGTGGCGGGCATCGGGTTCGGCGCGATCGGGGTGCGACGAGGCTTCCGCAAGAAACTCTCGGTGCCTGCCGGAGCGATGCGGGCCGTGGTCGAGACGCTGGGCGTCGTCGGCTACGTGGCCAAGGGCGTCTCGCTCGCGACGGTCGGCGTGCTCCTGGGTGTCGCCGCGGTCCGCGTCGATCCGCAGGAGGCGGGTGGTCTGGACGGCGCGGTGCGGTCCCTCCTCGAGCTGCCCGCGGGCCCGCTCATCGCGATCGCGGTGGGTGGCGGACTGATCGCCTACGGACTGTTCTGCCTGTTCCGCGCGCGATACGCCCGCCTCTGAGACGCGCAGCGCCCGACCACCGTGTTGCCGAGGTCCGCGCGGAGACGGCAAGCTGGCACGATACCCGTCGAACAAGGAGCGAGATGACGTCGTCCCCCACCCTCCGCGGCTACCCGTTCCAGCCGGCGGATCCCGGCCTCATCGGGCTGCTCGGTTTCGTGATCGCGACCCTGACAGCGCAGCTCGCGCACCTCGGACTGCAGGACGAGAATCCGGTGTTCTGGATCGGGGCGGCCTTCGGCGGTGTCGTGCAAGTGACGGCCGGAATGCTCTCCTACTTCATCGGCGACGACTTCCACTTCATCGTCTACAACGCGTTCGGCTGGTACTGGATCGTCGTGCCCGGATTCCTGCTGGGCGAGGAGCTCGGCTTCTTCGAGGTGACCGCGCAGGCGCGCGGACTCTTCTCGCTGATCTTCGCCGTGTTGGCGCTCCTGTTCGCCGTGCCGGGGGCGCTGCACAACCGGGTCCTGCCCACCACCCTGATCTGTGTCGCCGGCGGACTCGGTCTGCAGTCGGCCGGAGCCTTCACCGGCGAGCCGACTCTGGGCTCGCTCGGATCTGTGCTGCTGCTGGCCGCATCCGCCTTGGCGCTCTACATGCTCGTCGAGAAGTTCCTGTGGCGAACGATGCACCGCCGCCTGCTGCCCCTCGGCCGCCCCTGGCTGCGGGACGCGCCAGCGTCCGAGAGCTGAGGCTCAGCCCTCCTGCAGCAGCCGGTACGCCGTTTCGAGCGCGACCTTCTCGCGTGAGCCCGTGCGACGGTCCCACACCTCGACGAGCCCCTCGGCCGCATCACGGCCGACGACGACGACGCGCGGGATGCCGACCAGCTCGGCGTCGCCGAACTTCACCCCGGGTGAGACCTTGGGCCGGTCGTCGTAGAGCACGTCGAAGCCCCGGGACTCGAGCTCGGTGCTGATTCGCTCGGCGAGCTCGAAAACCGCGGCATCCCGGCCCGCCGCGACGACGTGCACGTCGAAGGGCGCGACGGACGCGGGCCAGATGAGGCCCTTCTCGTCGTTGTTCAGCTCAGCGATGATCGCGAGGATGCGGGTCACGCCGATGCCGTAGGAGCCCATCGTGACGGTCACGAGCTTGCCGTTCTCGTCGAGCACCTTGAGCCCCAGCGCCTCGGCGTACTTGCGCCCGAGCTGGAAGACGTGCCCGATCTCCATGCCGCGCGCGAGCGTGACAGGGCCGGAGCCGTCGGGGGCGGGGTCGCCCTCGCGCACGTTCGCGACGTCGACCGTGCCGTCGGCGAAGAAGTCGCGGCCCGCCACGAGCGAGTGCACGTGCTTCTGGTCGATGTTGGCGCCGGTGACCCACCTCGTCCCGTCGACGACGCGCGGATCGAGCAGGTACCGGATGCCGGTGGCCGACTCTTCGCCCAGCACGGCGCCCTCGGGCGACCAGGGCCCGATGTAGCCCTTGACCAGCAGCGGGTGGGCCGCGAAGTCCGCCTCGGTGGCGGGCGCGACCTCGGCCGGCGCGAAGGCGACCTCGACGCGCTTGTCGTCGACCTCGCGGTCGCCCGGGAGACCGATGACGACGAGCTCGCGCGAACCGTCGAGGTGCGTGAGCGCGAGCACCACGTTCTTGAGCGTGTCGGCAGCGGTGTACTCGCCCTCGAGCACGGCGTTCATGTGGTCAACGAGGGTGGCGATCGTCGGGGTGTTCGGCGAGTCGAAGACGACCGGCTCCGGCAGGCCCTCGATCGGACCGGCCTCCGGTGCCGCCGTCGTGTACGCCTCGACGTTGGCCGCATACCCTCCCGCGGAGCGCACGAAGGTGTCCTCACCGACGGGGGTGGGGTGCAGGAACTCCTCGGATCGGGATCCGCCCATCGCGCCCGCATCCGCCTGCACGATGACGTACTCGAGACCGAGCCGCTGGAAGATGCGCTCGTAGGCGTCGCGCTGCGCCTGATAGGAGGCATCGAGCCCCGCATCCGTCGCATCGAACGAGTAGGCGTCCTTCATCGTGAACTCGCGGCCGCGCAGGAGACCCGCGCGGGGGCGCGCCTCGTCGCGGTACTTGTCCTGGATCTGGTAGATCGTCAGCGGGAGGTCCTTGTAGGACGAGTAGAGATCCTTCACGAGCAGCGTGAAGGCCTCCTCGTGCGTCGGGGCGAGCAGGTAGTCGCCGCCCTTGCGATCCTGGAGACGGAAGAGCAGGTCGCCGTACTCGTCCCAGCGGCCCGTGGCCTCGTACGCGCCGCGGGGCATGAGTGCCGGGAAGTGCACCTCCTGCGCACCGGCCGCCGCCATCTCCTCGCGCACGACCGTCTCGATCTTCGCCTTCACCCGCAGCCCCAGCGGGAGCCACGCGAAGATGCCGGCCGCCTGCGGTCGGATGTAGCCGGCGCGGATCAGCAGCTTGTGGCTGGCGACCTCGGCGTCGGAGGGGTCCTCGCGGAGCGTGCGGAGAAAGAACGTTGACAGACGTGTGACCACGATTCCCAGTCTACGGATGCGGCGGGCCGCCGTGAGCGCGACGGTTCACGGCGGCCCGGGTGTCCCGGGCGTCAGCCGAGCGTGGCGTTGAGGGCAGCGAGCGCTTCGGCGGCATGCGCCACAAGCCAGTCCCGCATCTCGTCGGTCTGCTCCATCCCGCTGTTTCCGACGATGAGCAGGTTGTCCCCGCTCTTCACGACCACATCGACTCCGTTCCCTTCCCAGACGAAATAGTTCGGCACGGCGACGGCGCCATCGCTCCCCGACACGTCCACGAGGAGCGCGAACTCCGACCCGGCGATCGCGTCGTACGTCTCGCCGCCGCCGGGGATGACGATGATCGACATGGACTGGTTGTCCGGTGCGACCCAACTGCACGCGTCGAGTTGTGGATGTGCGATCTGACTCGCACGGGTAGGCATCTCGAGCAATGCCATGCCCGACAAGTTTGGTTTGCTCGCGGTGAGGTGGTCGAACCTCGGAGCGATGGCATCGCAGCCGTTCGCTGCCCACCAACTCGGCTGCGGTTCAGCGGGTCGCGAGGCGGGGAATTCCGCGGCATTCTCGCCCAGGATGTCGAAGAGCTCGGCGAACTCCCCGGGGCCGACAGACGGCACATCGACCTCTGCACCCTCGGGAGAGCCCGTCCACTCGATGACGATCCAGTTACCGTCTACGACCGCCGCGGCGCGACACACGCGCCCGTCACAGACCCCCTGCTCGAGAGGTGGTTCTGAAGGTAGGAAGATCACGGCAGGAAGCACCGTGATCTCGGTGTAGCCCCACAGATAGGCATCCGGTACGGCCCAAATGCAGGTGATCCCGCCGCTGATCGTCATCGCAGGGTCAGCCCATCGCGCGGGGACCTGGCGCATCTCGACCCCCATCCACTCGCTCACCTGTGGGAGGGTCAGCATGTTGTCGCAGGAGCCGCCGAACGGTCGGACAGCGCCGCGGTCGAGCGTCGGCTCCGGCTGCGGTTCGAGAGTGGGTGTGGGCGTGGGCGTCGTGGTGGTCTCGATCGGGGTGGCGATCCGGTCCGGGCTGCCGAGCGCGGTCAGCGCGACCGCACCGACGACCGCCGCGACCAGCACGACCGCGGCGCCTCCCGTGATCGCCTGCATCCGACGGCGCCTGGCTGCTCGCATCCGGCCCGCGCCCGCGGTCACCAACGCGCGCAGCTCGTTCTGTTCACCGGCGGAGAGCCGGTCGTCGTTCACGCCCATGACGCCTCCACCTCGGCCATCTCGTCGCGGAGCCTGGCTTTGGCCCGCGACAACCTCGACTTGACAGTCCCGGGCGCAATACCCAGAGCATCCGCGACCTCCCGCTCGGAGAAGCCCTCCAGCACCGACAGCACGACAACGGCCCGCTCCCGCTCCGGCAGCTTCTTCAGTGCGGCAAGCACCCCGCTGTCGTCCGACGTCGCCGGCCCATCGACATGACGCTCGGCCGGCGTCTTCGCCAACAGCGCCCGATACCGCCTGGCCGACCGCTCCAGATTCCGTGCCGCATGAGCGACCGTCACCAGCAGCCACGGCAGCACGGAGCCGTCCACCACATGCACCGCGCCGCGCTTGCGCCACAGCTCGAAGAACGCCACCGCCACCGCATCCTTCGCATCCTCGTGGTCCCCCAACAACCGGAACGCATGCCGGAACACCCGTTCCTGATGCAGATCGAACACATCCCCCAACGCCGACTCATCGCCGGCACGCACGCGTTGCCACACCGCGGCTTCAGCATCTCTCACACTCTGAAGTGTCCGGCATGGTGCGTTCGGTTCCCGAACCGAGCAGATTCATCCGAACCTCGTGACGTGTGCACGGCCAGGTCGCTCATGCATGCCCCACGCGCCCCTCCCGTTCGCATCTGCACCACGCATCGTGCAGACGTCGCAGGACGGCGCGGCGATTTGACCCGGAGGGTGCCGTCGTGCGCAATATATTGCATGCCGATTCCCTCGCAGACCCTTCCGCCTCGGTCATTACTGCGCGACGAGGTCTACGTGCGCCTGCGCGACGCGATCGTCGACGGCACCCTCGCACCCGACGAACGACTGCGCGACACGGAGATCGCCGCGTGGCTCGGAGTGAGCCGCACGCCGGTCCGAGAGGCCCTGCTGGAGCTCGGTCGGTCGGGGCTCGTGCGCGCGCTTCCGGGCCGCTCCACGGTCGTCGCACCGATCGACCCGCCGAGCGTCCGCGACGCGCAGGCGGTCGTCGCGGCCATGCACCGGCTGGCGGTCGAGACGGCGATCCCCCGCCTGACCTCGGACGACATCCAACGGATGCGGCAGGCGAACGCCGCCTTCACCGCCGCGCACGCCGCCGGCGACGTCGAGGCCGCCCTCGCCGCCGACCGTGCGTTCCACGATGTGGCCCTCGCCGCATCCGGAAACGCCGCGGTACGCACCGTTCTGGGACAGTACGAACCCGTGCTCCAGCGCGCAGAGCGGCTGCGCTTCGGCTCGACCGAGGGGCACGCCTCGGCCCTACGCCACGCGCGACTCATCGAGCTGTGCGCGGCCGGCGATGTCGCCGGCGCCGCGGTCCTCGCCGAACAGACCTGGCAGAGCCTCGCCGTCGAGCAGCCGCAGACCCCCGACAGCCCGACACTCGAGGAGCACTCCGCATGAAGCTCGACCAGTTCCCCCGCCACTCGCTCACATTCGGGCCCAGCCCGCTGCAGCACCTGAAGCGTCTCACCCAGCACCTCGGCGGCGCCGAGGTGTGGGCCAAGCGCGAAGACGTCTCCAGCGGACTCGCCTTCGGAGGCAACAAGGTGCGCAAGCTCGAGTACATCGTCCCGGACGTGCTCGCCTCGGGGGCGGACACCCTCGTGTCTATCGGCGGCTACCAGTCGAACCACACGCGCGCGGTCGCCGCCGTCGCCGCCCACCTGGGTCTGAAGGCGCGCCTCGTGCAGGAGAAGTGGGTGCCTTGGGATGACCCCACCAACGACAAGGTCGGCAACATCCTGCTCTCACGCATGATGGGAGCGGACTCGCGGCTGGACGACGCCGGCTTCGACATCGGCATACGGGATTCGTGGCGGCAGGCTCTCGCGGAGGTGGAGGACGCCGGCGGCACGCCGTACCCGATCCCTGCCGGAGCGTCCGAGCACCCGCTAGGCGGTCTCGGCTTCGCCAACTGGGCCTTCGAAGTCGCGGAGCAGGAGCGACAGCTCGGCGTCTTCTTCGACACGATCGTCGTGTGCACGGTGACCGGCTCCACTCACGCCGGCATGATCGCCGGCTTCGCCGCACTGGAGGACCTCACCGGCGTGAAGCGCCGAGTGCTCGGCATCGACGCATCCGCGACGCTCGCCAAGACCCGCGACCAGGTCGGCCGCATCGCCCGCGCCACGGCCGAGCTCATCGAGCTGGGCCGCGACCTACGCGACGACGAGATCCAGGTGCTCGAGGGCTGGGCGGGCGATCTCTACGGGATTCCCGTCGACTCGACCATGGAGGCGATCGCACTGGGCGCCCAGCTCGAGGCGATGATCACCGACCCCGTGTACGAGGGCAAGTCGCTGGCGGGGCTCATCGACCTCGTCGGCTCCGGCGACATCCCGAAGGATTCCACGGTGCTCTACGCGCACCTCGGCGGTCAGCCGGCGATCAACGCCTACCACTCCCTCTGGAGCTGACCCTCTCAGCGGAGCGCCTCGCATCCGTCGCGCGGATGCGAGGCGCTCGTGCGTGTGGAGCGGCCAGCGCACTGGATGCCGGAGGTGCGACTCGGCGACCGGATGCGGGCAGGTCAGGCGGTGACGACCTGGGTCGTGCCCAGCGGAGCGTCGGGGCCCATCTCGGCCGCGATGCGGTTGGCCTCCGCGATCAGGGTCGCGACGATCTCGCTCTCGGGCACGGTCTTCACGACCTCGCCCTTGACGAAGATCTGCCCCTTGCCGTTGCCGCTGGCGACGCCGAGGTCGGCGTCGCGCGCCTCACCGGGTCCGTTGACGACGCAGCCCATGACGGCGACGCGCAGCGGCACGGTCATGTCCTTGAGCCCCTCGGTCACATCGTCGGCCAGCGTGTAGACATCGACCTGCGCGCGGCCGCACGAGGGACACGAGACGATCTCGAGCTTGCGTTCGCGGAGGTTCAGCGACTGCAGGATCTGGTGGCCGACCTTGACCTCCTCGGCAGGAGGCGCGGACAGCGAGACACGGATGGTGTCGCCGATGCCCTCGGAGAGCAGGATGCCGAAGGCGGTGGCCGACTTGATCGTGCCCTGGAATGCCGGGCCCGCCTCGGTGACGCCCAAGTGCAGCGGCCAGTCGCCGCGCTCGGCGAGCAGGCGGTACGCCTTCACCATCACGACCGGATCATTGTGCTTGACGGAGATCTTGAAGTCGTGGAAGTCGTGCTCCTCGAACAGCGACGCCTCCCAGACGGCGCTCTCCATGAGCGCTTCGGGGGTGGCCTTGCCGTACTTCTCGAGCAGACGCTTGTCGAGCGAGCCGGCGTTGACGCCGATGCGAAGCGAGACCCCCGCCGCCGATGCGGCCTTGGCGATCTCGCCCACCTTGTCGTCGAACTGGCGGATGTTGCCGGGGTTCACCCGGACTGCGGCGCATCCGGCATCGATCGCCTGGAACACGTACTTCGGCTGGAAGTGGATGTCGGCGATGACCGGGATCTGGCTCTTCTTCGCGATGATGTGCAGCACATCCGCGTCGTCCTGGCTGGGAACCGCGACGCGCACGATCTCGCAACCGGATGCGGTCAGCTCCGCGATCTGCTGCAGCGTCGCGTTGATGTCGGTCGTCTTGGTCGTCGTCATCGACTGCACGCTGACGGGCGCGTCTCCGCCGACGAGCACCTTGCCGACCCGGATCTGACGGCTCTTGCGACGCGGGGCGAGGATTTCCGGGACGCGCGGCATCCCGAGGTTCACGGCTGGCACGCGATCAGCCTACGCGCCCGCTCCTGTGTGGGGACCGAGGCTTGCGCACGGTCGGCCCGACGTCACCGAGCGGTCATGGATGGATGTGGTACTTTCTCGCCATGCACACGAACCGCACCTGGTGGCACACCGCGTAGGCGGTGTGCGTGTGCGACACGGACCGCCCCCGGGCGGTCCTTCTTCATGAGGCGGCCGCTTTCTGGACGAAGGAACGACCAAGATGGACAACGCCGCCTCCCTGATCAGCGAGCTGACCGCATCCGCCGCGCCGTTCGCGCTCATCGCGCGCGACCCGCAGACCGTCGAGGTGCTCACCGGCGAGGTCGTGGACGTCGAGCTGCTCGCGGACATCCCGCTGCACGACGCCGACGGCACCCCCCGCGAGGTACTGGCGCTCGTGCCGTACCGGCAGGTGCGCGAGCGCGGCTTCGTCTGCCACGACGACGGAGCGCCACTGCGCTGCCTGGTCGTCACCGAGCATCGCTCGCTTCCGCGCACGGAGGTGCTCGCCGCCCTCCCCACGACGCCCGTCCCTCTCGAGGATGCGGGCTTCGACATGTCGGACGAGACGTACGCCGGTATCGTCCGCACCGTCATCGCCGACGAGATCGGCCGGGGGGAGGGCGCGAACTTCGTCATCCGGCGTGACTTCACCGCGTCGGTGACGGCCGACCCGCGCGTCACCGCGCTTACCTGGTTCCGCGCTCTGCTCGAGCACGAGCGCGGCGCGTACTGGACCTTCGCGGTGGTCACCGACGGGCACGTCGCCGTCGGTGCGAGCCCCGAGGCCCACGTGAGTGCCCGGGGCGGCATCGTCACGATGAATCCGATCTCCGGCACCTTCCGTCATCCCGACACCGGCGCGACGGTCGAGACGCTGGCCGAGTTCCTGGAGTCGACCAAGGAGACCGAAGAGCTCTTCATGGTCGTGGACGAGGAGCTCAAGATGATGAGCGCCGTCTGCTCCGACGGCGGACGCATCACCGGCCCGCATCTCAAAGAGATGTCGCGGCTCACGCACACGGAGTACATGCTGCGCGGCTCGTCGCGACTGGATCCTCGCACCATTCTGCGCGAGACGATGTTCGCGCCCACGGTGACCGGTTCGCCCATGCAGAACGCGTGCACCGTGATCGCCCGACACGAGACCGAGCCGCGCGGCTACTACTCCGGGGTCGCTGCGCTGTTCACGCCGACCGCGGATGCGGCAGGCACCGGCCACGACCTCGACGCACCCATCCTCATCCGCACCGCCTACCTCGTCGACGGCCGCCTGCGGGTACCGGTCGGCGCCACGCTCGTCCGCCACTCGGACCCCGATGGCGAGGTCGGCGAAACCCACGGCAAGGCCGCGGGCGTGCTGGGTGCCATCGGCGCCGTCCCCCGCACGCGCGTCGCGGACCCCGACGCACCCGCCGCTGCCCGACCCCTCGCGGAGGATCCGGACATCGCCGCCCTCCTCGCCTCCCGCAACTCCCGCCTCGCAGCGTTCTGGTTGAACCCGCAGGGCGGCTCCTCCGACGGCCCGTTCGCCGGCCGCACGGCGGTCGTCGTGGATGCGGAGGACCGCTTCACGACGATGCTCGCGCACCAGCTACGACACCTCGGTCTCGAGACGACGATCGTCGATTGGAGCGTCGCGGACGCGGCCACGCTCGACGCGGCGGATCTCGTCATCGCGGGCCCGGGTCCCGGCGACCCCCGCGACGATGACAGCGCCCGCATCCGTCGGATGCGCGAGATCGTCGGTGCCCGGCTGGATGCCCGCCGGCCGCTGCTCGCCGTGTGTCTCAGCCACCAGATCCTTGCGGACCGGCTCGGCCTCGCCCTCGCGCCGCTGGCGCGTCCGCACCAGGGCCTGCAGCTCGAGGTGGACGTGTTCGGCGAGCCCGCATCCATCGGCTTCTACAACACCTTCACCGCGCGCGTCGCACCGGGCACGTCGGTCATCGACGGCGCCGAGGTGTCGGCCGATCCGGTGTCCGGCGACGTCTATGCGCTGCGCGGAGACGGGTTCGCCTCGGTGCAGGGGCACCTGGAGTCCATCCTGTCCCGCGACGGGATGCGGACCCTCGAGCGCCTCATCTCCGCCGCCCTGGGAGCGCCAGCGGCCTGACGCCGCTCAGATCAGCGACAGCGGGTTGATCAGATCTGCCAGGATCAGCACGCCGCCCATGACCGCGAGCGCCGCCACGACGACGAATGTCACCGGGACGAGCTTGGTCGCGTCCACCGGGCGGGGAGCGGGTCGGCGGGCGATGCGGGCCCACCACTTCTTGATGCCGTCCCACAGGGCGACGACGACGTGACCGCCGTCGAGCGGCAGCAGCGGCACGAGGTTGAAGACGAACAGCGCGATGTTCAGCGAGCCCAACAGGCCGATGATGCCGGCCACGCGGTTGACGATCGGCGAGGACGAGGACGCCATCTCGCCCGCGATCACGCCCGCACCCACGACGCTGAGCGGACCGTTCGGGTCGCGTTCGGCGCCGGTGACGAGCGTCGAAGCGGTCTCTGCCACCATCACCGGCAGCTTCACGATGATGCCGGCGACGGCACCCACGTTCTCGATCGCCGCCTGGGGACCCGCCCACAGCGGCTGAGCGACCAGTGCGCCGGTGGGGCGCACCCCGATGAAGCCGATCTCCGTGCTCGGGTCGTCGCCCTTGGGAATGGCCGCAGGGGTGATGGTCACCGTGCGCTGCGTGCCATCGCGCTCGATGACGAAGTTCATCGCCCGCCCCGGCGACGCCTGGATGAGCGCGGTCGCCTCCGCGAAGTCGGCGACCGGCTGGCCGTCGATCGAGACGATGGTGTCACCCGGCTCGAGGCCGGCCTGCTCGGCGGGCGCTGCGGAGGAGGCGCACTCCTGGGACGTGGAGGACGCCGGAACGCACTCGCTGAGCGAGGACACGGTCGTCGTCGCCGTCTGCACCCCGATTCCGCTGAAGAGGATCGTGAAGAGCACGATCGCCTGCAGGAGGTTCATGAAGGGGCCGCCCAGCATGATGATGACCCGCTTGTAGACGGGGAGCCGGTAGAAGGTGCGGTCCTCGGCGCCGATCAGCGTCTCGGCGTTGGCCTCGCGGGCATCCTGCACGAGCGTGCCGAAGAAGCGGGACGACACGCGCCGCCGAGCCGCGCGACGGGGCGGTGCGGAGTCCTCTTCGAGCGCCGGCGCGGGCGGGTACATGCCCGCCATCGAGATGTAGCCGCCCAGCGGCAGCAGTTTGACGCCGTACTCCGTCTCGCCCCGGCGACGCGAGAACAGCGTCGGGCCGAAGCCGATCATGTACTGCCCGACGCGCACGCCGAACGCCTTGGCGGGCAGGAGATGGCCGATTTCGTGGAGGGCGATCGAGACGGCGAGGCCGACGACGAGCACCACGACACCGATCACGAAGGCGAGGATCGTCACCGCACCACCGTAGCGGCGACGGCTTTGAGCGAGCCGTGCACGGCCACGGCGAGCCACGAGCACGGACCGCGTCTGATTGAATGGAGCGCCATGTCATCGCCCGCGAATCTGCCCCCGGTCCTGCGCCCAGAGAACCCTCCGACGCGGGCGCTGGGCGACCTCGCGAACCGCTTCGGAGCAGAGGTCCGCGGCGACGCGCGGGGCGTCTCGCTGCACGGGATCACGCTCGCGACCGCCGATCTCCGCCCGGGTGAGGCGTTCGTCGCCCTCCGTGGCGTGAACCGCCACGGCGCGGAGTTCGCGGCTCAGGCGATCGAACGCGGCGCGGTCGCGATCATCACGGATGCGGCGGGCGCCGAGCTCATCGGCGCATCCGCCGTGCCGGTGCTCGTCCTCGAGAACCCGCGCGCGCGGATGGGCGAGCTCTCCGCGTGGGTCTACGGCACGGGCGTCGACGACGATCTCCCGCTCCTGTTCGCCACCACGGGGACCAACGGCAAGACGAGCGTCTCCCACCTCCTCGAGGGCATGCTGTCGCAACTCGGTGTCGTCACGGGGCTCTCCTCCACCGCCGAGCGTCACATCGCCGGCCAGGTGATCGTCTCGCGACTGACCACCCCGGAGGCGTCGGAATTCCACGCTCTCCTCGCGCTCATGCGCGAGCGAGGCGTCGAGGCCGTCGCCGTCGAGGTGAGCGCACAGGCGCTCAGCCGCCACCGCGTAGACGGGATCGTCTTCGACGTCGCCGCCTTCACGAACCTCACCCACGACCACCTCGACGACTACGCAGACATGCAGGAGTACCTCGAGGCGAAGCTCCCGCTGTTCCGCCCCGACCGCGCCCGCCGTGCCGTCATCTCGCTCGACTCGGCCGCAGCGGCCGACGTCGTGGCGCGCTGCGAGATCCCGTTCACGACCATCGCGACGCCCGACATCGCCGCCGACGCCGAGCTCGCCGCGACCGCGGAGTGGCGGGTTGAGATCATCGACGAGCGGCAGGAAGGCACCCGGTTCGCCCTGCACGGCCCTGCCGGCGAGCGCCTCGAAACAGTGGTGCCGGTCATCGGCCGCCACATGGCGGCCAATGCGGCGCTCGCGATCGTCATGATGCACGAAGGCGGCTATCCGTGGCGGCGTCTTGTGGACGCGCTGGACGGCTCACGCATCGATGCCTACCTGCCGGGTCGCACCGAACGGGTGTCGGGAGATGCGGGACCTGCCGTGTACGTGGACTTCGGGCATTCGCCCGACGCCTTCGAGAAGACCCTCGCCGCCGTCCGCCGTGTCACCCCCGGCCGCGTGCTGATGCTGTTCGGCGCGGACGGCGACCGTGACACGACGAAGCGCCACGACATGGGGCGCACCGGCGCCGAGGGTAGCGACATCCTCGTCATCACCGACCACCATCCGCGTTTCGAGGAACCGACCTCGATCCGGGCGACCCTCATCGAGGGGGCTCGCCGCGCACGTCCGGATGCCGAGATCCACGAGTTCTCGCCGCCCGAGCGCGCGATCATCGAGGCCGTCGCGCTGGTCGGCGAGGGCGACGCGATCCTCTGGGCCGGACCCGGTCACCAGGACTACCGCGACATCCGCGGGCAGCGCACGCCGTACTCCGCCCGCGAGCTCGCTCGCCGCGCGCTGCGGGATGCCGGGTGGCCCGTTCCCGAGCCGCGCTGGCCCGTTCCCTACGAGCACTGAACCCGCATCCGTCCGCTCCGCGGCGACTCCTGTCGCGCGCAGGACCTTGGTCCCTGGCGTGCCGAGAACCTTGTTGTTCCCACACAAGGAAGTCAGTGGTCTGACCTCTCTGATTATTCACGGCGTGCACACTCCGAACACCGCCGCAGCCCGGGTCTAGCGTGACAACAGGCCCGCCGGGCGGGCGCCCGACGACGAGCACCACCCCGACGCGACCGGCCCCACGAGGACAAGGAAGCGACATCATGAGCATCGTCACCCCCGCAGGAGTATCCCGCGACGCGCAGGACGCCCAGCCCCAGGCCTGGGACGGCTTCACGGCCGGCCCGTGGCAGGACGGCGTCGACGTGCGCGACTTCATCCAGCGCAACTACACCCCGTACACCGGCGACGGCTCGTTCCTCGCGGGATCCACCGAGCGCACGACGCGCGTGTGGAACACGCTGGCTGCCATGTTCCCCGAGGAGCGCGAGCGCGGCGTCTACGACATCGACCCCTACACGCCCGCCGCCATCACCGCTCACCAGCCCGGCTACATCGCGAAGGACGACGAGCTCATCGTCGGCCTCCAGACCGATGCGCCTCTCAAGCGCGCGATCATGCCCAACGGCGGATGGCGGATGGTCGAGGGCGCCCTCAAGACCTACGGCTACGAGGTCGACGAGACCCTCAAGGCGATCTACACGCAGTACCGCAAGACCCACAACGAGGGCGTCTTCGACGTGTACTCCCCCTCGGTGCGCGCCGCCCGTCGGTCGCACATCATCACGGGCCTGCCCGACGCCTACGGCCGCGGCCGCATCATCGGCGACTACCGCCGCGTGGCGCTCTACGGCGTCGACGCGCTCATCGCCGCGAAGAAGATCGACAAGCTCGGCCTCGACACGACGCCGTTCTCGGAGGACATCGTGCGCGCCCGCGAAGAGCACGCCGAGCAGATCCGCGCCCTGGGCGAGCTGAAGCAGATGGCCGCCTCCTACGGCTACGACATCTCCGGACCCGCCACGACCGCTCGCGAGGCCGTCCAGTGGCTCTACTTCGCCTACCTCGGTTCGGTGAAGGAGCAGAACGGCGCGGCGATGTCGCTCGGTCGTACCTCGACCTTCCTCGACGTGTTCGTCCAGCGCGACCTCGAACGAGGGCTGCTCACCGAGAGCGAAGCCCAGGAGATCGTCGACGACTTCGTGATCAAGCTGCGGATCGTGCGGTTCCTCCGCACCCCCGAATACGACCAGCTGTTCTCCGGCGACCCGACCTGGGTCACCGAGACGATCGGCGGCGTCGGCGAGGACGGCCGGCCGCTGGTGACGCGCACCTCCTTCCGCTACCTTCAGACGCTCTACAACCTGGGTCCCGCACCCGAGCCGAACATGACCGTGTTCTGGAGCGAGCAGCTGCCCGAGGGCTTCAAGAACTTCTGCGCGCAGGTCTCGATCGACACGTCGGCCGTCCAGTACGAGTCGGATGACCTCATCCGCGCCCAGTGGGGCGACGACGCGGCCATCGCCTGCTGCGTGTCCCCGATGCGCGTCGGCAAGCAGATGCAGTTCTTCGGCGCGCGCGTGAACCTCGCCAAGACCCTCCTGTACGCCATCAACGGCGGACGCGACGAGGTCACCGGCGAGCAGATCGCCCCCGAGGAGACGCCCGTCGGCGACGGCCCCCTCGACTACGCCGACGTCGACGCACGCTTCGACCGGATGATGGACTGGCTCGCCGCGACCTACGTCGAGGCACTGAACTGCATCCACTGGTCGCACGACAAGTACGCGTACGAGCGCCTCGAGATGGCGCTTCACGACAAGGACGTGCTGCGCACGATGGCCTTCGGCATCGCCGGCCTCTCGGTCGCGGCGGACTCGCTCTCCGCGATCAAGTACGCCACCGTCACCCCGATCCGAGACGAGCGCGGCATCGTCGTCGACTACCGCACGGAGGGCGTCTTCCCCGCCTACGGCAACGACGACGACCGAGCGGACGCGATCGCCGTGGAGCTCGTCGAGCGGTTCATGGCGAAGCTTCGCCGTTACCCGATGTATCGCAACGCGCTGCCGACGCAGTCCGTGCTGACGATCACCTCGAATGTGGTCTACGGCAAGGCCACGGGGAACACCCCCGATGGGCGCCGGGCCGGCGAACCGTTCGCACCGGGCGCGAACCCGATGAACGGACGTGACACCCACGGGATGCTGGCCTCGGCGCTCTCGGTCGCGAAGGTGCCGTACACGGAGGCCCAGGACGGGATCTCGCTGACGAACACGATCGTGCCTGCCGGCCTCGGCCGCACCGCCGACGAGCGTTCCCACAACCTGGCGGGACTGTTGGACGCGTACTTCAGCTCGAACGGCTACCACATGAACGTCAACGTGTTGAACCGCGAGACGCTGCTGGACGCCATGGAGAACCCCGAGGCGTACCCGCAGCTGACGATCCGGGTGTCCGGCTACGCCGTGAACTTCGTGCGGCTGACGCGCGAGCAGCAGCTGGACGTGCTCTCCCGCACCTTCCACGGGGGGATGTGAGGCACTCATGACCGTGCTGCTGGGCACTCCGCTCCCCCGGGACGCGGTGCAGCTCGATGCTCCAGCCGTGGAGGCCGGCACCACCCGTCGCGGTGGTGCCGGCCTCCACGGCCTCGAGGTCGCCGACATCGACCGCGCGGGGCGTCTCGCCGCGATGCGCTCCGGCGAGCTCGGGTCCGTACACTCCTGGGAGCTGGTGACGGCTGTCGACGGCCCCGGAACGCGCCTGACCCTGTTCCTGAACGGCTGCCCGCTGCGGTGCCTGTACTGCCAGAACCCGGACACCTTCGCCATGAAGGACGGCGTCCCCGTGACCGCGGATGCGGTGCTCGAGCGCCTGCGCAGGTACCTCGGCGTCTTCCGCGCCACCGGCGGCGGTCTCACGATCTCCGGAGGCGAGGTGCTCATGCAGCCCGCGTTCGCCGCCCGGCTGATCCGCGGCGCCAAGGCGATGGGGATCCACACGGCGCTCGACACCTCCGGCTACCTGGGAGCGCACGCATCCGATGAGATGCTCGCCGACACCGACCTAGTCCTGCTGGACGTGAAGTCGGGAGACCCCGACACCTACCGCCGCGTCACGGGCCGCGAACTCGAGCCGACCCTCGAGTTCGGTGAGCGGCTCGCACGCCAGGGCGAAGTTGAGGTCTGGGTCCGGTTCGTCCTCGTCCCGGGCCTCACCGACGAGGTCGACAACGTCGCCGCCGTCGCCCGCTACGCCGCATCCCTGAATGAGATCCGCCCCGGTACCGTCACGCGTGTCGAGGTCCTGCCGTTCCACCAGATGGGTCGCGACAAGTGGCACGAGCTGGGACGCACCTACCCCCTGGAAGACACTCCCGCACCCGAGAAGGAACTCATCGATCGGGTGCGCGCGCAGTTCGCGGCGGAGGGGCTGACGGTCTACTGACCGGACGCTGCCACAGCCGCATCCGCCGCACGACGCGCCCAGCTCTCGGCATCCGCCAGGCCCTCGCGACTCAGCGTCGCGGGGGCCTCGTGCAGATCGACCACGCGACGGACGATGTCGAGGATGTCGAGGAATCCGATCCGTCCGTCGTGGAACGCATCGACGGCCTGCTCGTTGGCCGCGTTGAACACCGCAGGATACGTGCGCCCCGCCTCCCCCACGCTCTTGGCGAGCGCGACCGCAGGGAACGCCGCCTCGTCGAGCGGCTCGAACGTCCACGTCGACGCACGGGTGAAATCGAGCGGTGTGCCGACACCGGTCACCCGGTGCGGCCAGTCCAGGCCTAGCGAGATCGGCAGACGCATATCCGGCGGCGATGCCTGGGCGATGGTGGACCCGTCCACGAACTCGACCATGGAGTGGACGATCGACTGCGGATGCACCACGACGTCGATGTCGGCATAGGGAACGTCGAAGAGCAGATGCGCCTCGATGACCTCGAGTCCCTTGTTCACCAGGCTCGCCGAGTTGGTGGTCACCACGCGTCCCATGTCCCACGTCGGGTGGGCGAGAGCCTCGGCAGGCGTGGCCGTGGCGAGCTGCTCGCGCGTGCGTCCTCGGAACGGTCCTCCGGATGCGGTGAGCACGAGTCGGCGCACTTCGGAGGACTCTCCCGACCGCAGCGCCTGTGCGATCGCCGAGTGTTCGGAGTCCACCGGGACGATCTGGCCCGGCGCGGCGAGGGCGGTCACCAGCTCACCGCCGACGATGAGCGACTCCTTGTTCGCGAGCGCGAGCGTGCGTCCCTCCTCGAGCGCGGCCAGGGTCGGACCGAGCCCGACGGAGCCCGTGATGCCGTTGAGCACGACATCCGCCTCGACGCCGCGGACGAGCGCCTCGGCCTCGACGGCTCCGAGCGCCGTGTCGGCGACGCCGAACTCGGCCGCCTGCGCCTCGAGGCCCGCGCGGTCCGTGCCCGCGGCCAGGCCCGCGATGCGGAAGCGATCCGGATTGTTCCGGATCACCTCCAGCGCCTGGGTGCCGATCGACCCGGTGGAGCCGAGGACGACGACGCGCCGCACGGGATCAGCCCTCGGTCGGCTTGGTGGAGACGATGTCGATGACGAAGACGAGCGTCTCGCCTGCAAGCTGCTGCTGCGACGACCCCGCCTCGCCATAGCCGCACGCCGGCGACATCGACACCAGCACCTGCGAGCCGACCTTCTGACCTTCCAGCGCACGCTTGAAGCCGACGACCACGCCATCGGTGGAGAAGCTCGCGGTCTGGCCGCGGTCGTAGCTCGAGTCGAACGTCGAGCCATCCGACCACTTCACACCCGCGTAGTTGACCTCGACCGTGTCGCCGGCACCGACGGTGTCGCCGTCGCCCTGCTTGAGCACGTCGACGCGAACGCCGTCCTCCGGGGCGGATGCCGGAATGGTGATCGTGGGCTTGTCATCGGTGAAGGTCACGGTGGGCGCCTCGCCCGAGAACGGCTCGGCCTGGCACCACTGCGCCTCGGGCGTCGAGGAGAGGAGATCCACGACGAACACCTGTGCGGCGCTGTTGCTGCTCGCGGGCAGGGTCGCGACGACGCGGGTCCCGGGGGTGGCGCAGCCGAGGACCTTGCCGAGCACGCTCTCCGCGGCGACGGGCTGCGGCTGCACGGGTGTGCCGTCGTAACCAACGGATCCCTGCAGCTGCCCCGTGGCGGCGTCGAAGGCCGACAGCGCGTACGACACGTAGTCGCCCGCGGCGATGGGAGTGCCGGTGCCCTCGGTGATCACGGTGCGCTCGACGTCCGAGATGTCCAACGGAGCGGTGAAGGTCGCGGTCGGCTGCTGACCGAACTCGCCCGACACGGTGACCGCGTCGGAAGCGGCCCCCGAGGAGGCGACGTCCGCGCAGAGATCGGCAGCAGCGCTCGCGGCGGGCGTGGAGGTCGCGTCGGGCGAGGATGCGGCGGAGCATCCGGCGAGCGCGAGGGCGCTGACCGCGAGTGCGGACAGGATGTAGAGCGGACGGCGCACGGGAACCTCCATGAATCGGTGCGGGGCCCACCCATCATCCCGCATCCGCCCATGCCCCCGCTGAGAGGGTCCGACGAGGCCTCATGCGCCGGAGGGAATGGAATCCGCAGTAGCCTCGTACGGTGACAGATGCGCAGAGCCGCGACGCGGAGAACGTCCCCGATCCGCGCGCATCCGAATCCAAGCCGGTTACGGATGTCGGCTTCGCCTACTTCCTCGGGCGCCGCGTCCTGGCCCCGCTGGCGCGCGTCGCCTACCGGCCGCGCATCGAGGGGCGCCAGAACGTGCCGCGCACGGGACCGGTCATCTTCGCCGCGAACCACCTCTCCTTCATCGACTCCTTCGCCATTCCCATGGCAGCGCCCCGCCCGGTGCAGTTCCTCGCGAAGTCGAGCTACTTCGACGGCCCCGGGCTCAAGGGCTGGCTCTCCCGGCAGATCTTCCTCGGGCTCGGGGCGAACCCCGTCGAGCGCGGCGCGGGCCAGGCCGCGCTGGATGCACTCGACCAGCAGAAGCGGATGCTGGAGGCCGGCAAGGCCATCGCGCTGTACCCCGAGGGCACTCGCTCACTCGACGGCAGGCTCTACAAGGGGCGCACCGGCGTCGCCTTTCTCGCTCTCCAGACCGGGGCACCGGTGGTGCCGGTCGGTCTCATCGGCACGAACGAAGCGATGCCCGTGGGGGCGAAGTTCCCCCGCACGAAGCCGCGCGTCACGATCCGTTTCGGCGAACCGCTCGATCTCTCGGCCCATGGTCCCGCCAGCTCCGGACGAGCACGCCGCGCGGCGACCGACGAACTCATGGCGGCGATCCACGCCCTTTCGGAGCAGGAACTGGCGGGCACGTACAACGAGGTGCCCGCGCACGGCGCGATCGAACGCATCAAGCGGGTCCTGCCTCACGAGCGCCTCTGACGGCACACTTTCTCATTCACGGCCTTCGGCACTTGACGCTCGACCCCACCGGGTGGAGATTCAGAGCGTCTGCGAAGCCACAATGAGGAGGCATCCGTGAAGAAGTTCATCAACGACCCGGCCCAGGTACTCTCCGATGCTCTGACCGGCATCCGACTCGCACATCCCGAACTGCGCGTCGATTCCACGAACCGCGTCATCTTCCGCGCCGAGGCGACGCGCCCCGGCAAGGTCGCGCTGGTCTCCGGCGGCGGCTCCGGACACGAGCCCATGCACGGCGGGTTCGTGGGCACCGGGATGCTCGACGCCGCCTGCGCGGGCGAGGTGTTCACCTCGCCGACGCCCGACCAGATCCTGGCGGCCACCGTCGGCGCGGACTCGGGCACCGGTGTGCTGCACATCGTGAAGAACTACACCGGCGACGTCCTCAACTTCGAGATGGCGGCAGAGCTCGCCACCGCCGAGGGCGTGCGCGTCGAATCCGTCGTGGTCGCCGACGACGTCGCCGTGCAGGACTCCACCTGGACGGCGGGACGGCGGGGTGTGGGAACGACGGTGGTGCTCGAGAAGATCGTGGGCGCGGCCGCCGAGGAAGGCCTGGACCTCGACGCCCTCGCCGCCCTCGCCACCCGCGTCAGCGAGAACGGGCGTTCCATGGGCGTCGCCTTGACCAGCTGCACCGTGCCGGCGGCGGGCAAGCCGACCTTCGACCTCCCGGAGGACGAGATGGAGGTGGGCGTCGGCATCCACGGCGAACCCGGACGTTCGCGTGTCGCCCTCGCCAGTGCGCACGAGATCGCGCGCATGCTCGTCGACCCGATCGTGCACGACTTCGGCGACGCGCGCGGCGACGCCATCGTGCTGCTGTCGGGGCTCGGGGCCACTCCCCTGATCGAGCAGTACCTCCTGTACGGCGAGATCGCGCCGCTGCTGACGGAGGCGGGCTTCGACGTTCGCCGCGTGCTCGTCGGCGACTACATCACGAGTCTCGACATGGCCGGCGCGTCACTGACCGTCGTGCGGGCCGACGACGAGTTCGTACGCCTCTGGGATGCCCCCGTCGTCACGCCGGGCCTGCGCTGGGGAGCGTGAGAGCGCGATGACCGCAGCCACCCTCGAGACGCTGGGCGCCTGGATCTCCGGCTTCCGCGACCAGATCGCGCAGCACCAGGCAGAACTCACCGAGCTCGACTCCGTCATCGGCGACGCCGACCACGGCTCCAACATGGCACGCGGGATGGAGGCCGTCGTGGCGGCGGTGCAGGCGACGCCGCCGGCGGATGCGGCCGCGCTGTTCAAGACCGCCGGGATGACGCTCGTGTCGACGGTCGGTGGGGCGAGCGGGCCGCTGTACGGCACGTTCTTCCTGCGTCTCGGGGTGGCGGCGGGCGCCATCGCGGAGCTCGACGCCGCGGCCTTCGGCACCGCGCTGCGCGCCGGCGCGGAGGGCGTGCGCACACGGGGCAAGGCCGAACCGGGCGACAAGACGATGCTCGATGCGATGCTTCCGGCCGTCGACGCCTGGGAGGGGGCGGTGGCGGCGGGATCCGACCTCGCGTCGGCCGCATCCGCCGCGGCCGACGCGGCCGACTCCGGCCGGGACGCCACCATCCCGCTCGTGGCGCGCAAGGGCCGCGCGAGCTATCTCGGCGAACGCAGCGCCGGTCATCAGGATCCGGGCGCGACGTCCACGGCGCTGCTGTTCACGACGCTCCGGGATGCGGTGACGGCCGCATGATCGGCTTCGTCGTCGTCTCCCACAGCCGTCCGCTCGCCGAGGCCGCCGTCGCCCTCGCCACCCAGATGGTCGCCGGGGCGATGCCCCCGATCGAGATAGCCGCGGGCTCTGCGGACGGCGGATTCGGCACGGATGCGGCGGCCATCGCCGCATCCGTCGACCGGCTCGATGCGGCTGAGGACGTCGTCGTGCTGATGGATCTCGGCTCCGCCGTGTTGAGCGCCGAGATGGCGCTCGAGTTCGTCGAGCAACCCGACCGGGTGCATCTCAGTTCTGCACCCTTCGTAGAAGGGCTCGTGGCGGCGGTCGTGCTCGCGGCGACGGGAGCCGACTGGACGAGCATCAACGCCGAGCTCGGCGCCGCCTATGCGCAGAAGGCACGCCACCTGGGGGCGGAGCCAGGGCCCGACGAGTCAGCGCCGGAACCGCCTGTTCCTGTGAGCGAGCCGGCGCCCGGCGGTGACGAGGCGTCGTTCGAGGCGGTCGTCGTCAATCCCTCGGGACTGCACGCGCGGCCTGCGGCCACATTCGTGAAGACGGCGGCGCGCTTCGACGCCCTAGTGGAGATCGAGAACGTCGACGCGGGTTCGGGTCCGGTCTCCGCGGCGAGCCTGCTCGCGCTCATCGCCCTGGGCATCGGGCGCGGAGCGCGCGTCCGAGTGCGCGCGCGGGGGCGCGAGGCTCAGCCGGCGATCGACGCGCTGCGCGCCCTCGTCGAAGACGGCTTCGGGGAGCTCTGAGACGCCCGGGGGCTCATGCGCGACAGGCTCATGAGCCGCCGGGCGACGGTCTCCTCGAGCACGAGGTCGGTGATGAGGCCTGCGGCCAGGGCGCCCTGCAGCGCGTCGATCTTCGACAGACCCGACATGACGCAGAAGCGCCGCGGGATGCGGCGGACGTCGTCGAGATCGGGGCCGCTGGATCGCAGATTCAGCGACGGGATGTCTGAGGATCCGTCAATGCGGTAGAACATCGTCGCACAGTCGCCGACGACGCCTTCCTGCTCGATGAGCGCCAGATCGCGCTGGTCGAAGTAGTCGCCCGAGTAGACGTGCGAGGGAACAGCGGCGCGGGGCGATCCGAGCCCGAAGACGAACAGGCCGACGCGACGCTGCATCTGCAGGACGGCGCGCACCGATCGCTCGCGCCACATCGCCTCCTTCGTCGCCGCCTCGTCGAACAGCGCAGGCACCGGGAAATGGTGCACGGAGGCCGACCACGCCGCGCCGAATCTCGACAGGATCTCGCCCGCGTAGGGAACGCCGAAGGTGTGCCCGTTGGCCGCCCCGTTCATCTGCACCACGTGCGTGTCGTGGGTGCGCTTGGTCGGCAGGTGACGGGCGATCGCCGAGAGCGTCGACCCCCACGCGATGCCGACCGTCATCGAGGAGTCGACGTGCTCGCTGAGGATGCGCGCCGCCGACAACGCGGTGCGGTCCAGACGCTCGGCCTCGCCGATGTGACTCGTGGTGGGCACGATGTGCACCGTGATGCCGAACCGCTCCGCCAGCCTCTCCTCGATCTGGCTGCGCGCCGCGAGCGGAGAGTGGACCGAGATCGACACCAGGCCCGTGTCGCGGGCATGGGAGATCAGGCGCGAGACCGAGGAGCGGGAGGTGTGCATCTCGCGCGCGATCGCCTCCATCGTGAGGTCCTGCAAGTAGTACAGCTGTGCCGCGCGCAATGCGTCGCGCACCTTCATCGACCCGGCCTCCGCCATGATCATCCCTTCGCCCGTTACACCATTCTGCACGTTTGTGCAGAGAACTTGCGACGATGTCCCACTTCCATGCAACCTGCGAAGGTTCCATCGATACGAAAGGTCGACGACGACATGTCGCTCTCCCCCTCGCTGCGGCCCCAGGTCGCACAGATCCGCGACGCTCAGGATCTCGACGTTCTCATCGTGGGCGGCGGGATCAACGGCATCGCCACGCTCCGCGACCTCTCCCTCCAGGGCGTCAAAGCGGCCCTGGTCGAACGCGGAGACTTCGTCTCCGGTGCGTCGAGCGCGTCCAGCCACATGGTGCACGGCGGCGTGCGCTACCTCGAGAACGGCGAGTTCCGCCTCGTCAAGGAGGCGGTCACCGAGCGCAACGCGCTCCTGAAGACCGCCCCGCACTACGTGCGGCCGCTGCCGACGACGATCCCGATCTTCAAGACATTCTCGGGAATCCTGTCCGCTCCCTTCCGACTGCTGGTCACGCATGGGCGCGGCAAGCCCAACGAGCGCGGTGCGCTGCTGATCAAGATCGGCCTCGTGATCTACGACACGTTCTCGCGCGACGGCGGCTCCGTCCCGCGGCACCGTTTCGTGGGCAAGAAGAAGTCGCTCGCCGACTTCCCCAAGTTGAACGAGGGGCTCGCTTACACGGCGACCTACTACGACGCTTCCATGCACGACCCGGAACGCCTCGCCCTGGATGTGCTCTCGGACGGCCTCGAGGACGGCTCCGCGATGGCCGCGAACTACGTCACGGCGATCGGCGCGGACGAGACCGGCGTGCTGCTTCGCGATGAGGTCACCGGCACCGAGTTCACTGTGGCGGCCAAGGTGGTGCTGAACACGTCGGGCCCGTGGACGGACCTCACCAACGCCGCCCTCGGCACCCCGACCCGCTACATGGGTGGCACCAAGGGCTCGCACATCGTGCTCGACAATCCGGAGCTGCTGGCGGCCACCCGCGGTCGGGAGATCTTCTTCGAGCACTCGGACGGGCGCATCGTGCTGATCTACCCGCTCAAGGGCCGCGTCCTCGTGGGCACCACCGATATCGATGCCGACCCCTCCAACAAGGTCACCTGCACCGACGACGAGATCCAGTACTTCTTCGACCTCGTGCGCCATGTGTTCCCGACGATCGAGGTCGATCGGTCTCAGATCGTCTACACGTTCTCCGGCATCCGCCCGTTGCCGCGTCACGACGACACGGCCCCCGGCTTCGTCTCCCGCGACTACCGGATCGTCGACGGCACACTGGGCAAGACGCCGACCCTCAGCCTCGTCGGCGGCAAGTGGACGACCTTCCGCGCGCTGGCGGAGCACCTCAGCACCCGTGCGCTCGAGAAGCTGGGCCGCACGCACCGCGTGAGCACGCAGGGCCTGGCGATCGGCGGCGGCAAGGGCTACCCGATGACACCGGAAGCCCGCCGCGCGTGGGTCGCCGAGCGCAGCGGACGTCACTCGGCATCCCTCGTGCTCAGTCTGCTGGACCGCTACGGCACGCGCGCCGAGGCCGTCCTCGCCGACCTCCCGGCGCAGCCGACCGAGCTCGAGCACGCGCACGGCTACTTCCGCGAGGAACTCGCCTACCTCGCGCGCACCGAGCAGGTCGTGCACCTCATCGACCTGCTGCTGCGCCGCACGGACATCGCCTTCGTCGGCGGGCTCAGCTCGGCCACCCTCCAGGAGGCCGCCGAGGCGATCGCCGAGCCGCTCGGGTGGGACGAGGCCCGCGTGAGCGAAGAGGTCGCTCACGCCACCCAGGTCCTTCGGGAGGACCACCGTATCGACCTCGCGGAGGGCGGACGGCTGGCTTCCTGAGAGAACGTGCGGGCGCGTCCTCTGGTGCGCGCCCGCACACCCGCTCTAGGTTCAGAGCAACCCGATATCCCGCCGCACGAAGGGCGACAGGCGGGCATCACTGAAAGGTCAATGAAGACATGAACGAAGTCAATCTCGGTTTGTACTTCCTCTCCGAAACCGTGGGAACGGCAATGCTGCTGTTGCTCGGTTGCGGTGTGGTTGCGAACGTCGCTCTGGCGAAGACGAAGGGTAACGGCGGCGGATTCCTCCTCGTCAACTGGGGCTGGGGCCTCGCGGTCTTCGCCGGTGTGATCGTCTCGGCGTACTCCGGTGCACAGCTGAACCCGGCCGTGTCCATCGGACTTCTCGTACACGGCGACATCAGCGTCACCCAGTTCGCGATCGCGGTGCTCGCCCAGATGCTGGGTGCCATCATCGGAGCCGTCCTGTGCTGGGTCGCCTACAAGCAGCACTTCGACGACGAGCCCGACCCGGCGAACAAGCTCGGGGTCTTCTCCACGGGGCCGGCGATCCGCTCGTACGGCTGGAACCTCATGACGGAGATCATCGCGACCTTCGTGCTGGTGTTCGTGATCTTCGGATTCCGTGACTACGGCGTCGCCGACATCGGCGTCCCCGGTGGCCTCGGGGGTCTCGCCGCCGTGCCGGTGGCCCTGCTGGTGGTCGGCATCGGAGCCTCCCTCGGTGGCCCGACCGGGTATGCGATCAACCCTGCCCGCGACCTGGGCCCGCGCATCGCCCACGCCATCCTGCCCATCAAGGGCAAGGGCTCCAGCGACTGGTCCTACTCGTGGGTGCCGGTCGTAGGCCCGCTCATCGGTGGAACGCTCGCCGGTATCGCCGCGCCGTTCCTTCTGGGCTTCGTCGCCGCCTGATCCGACCCACTCCCGGGTGGGCGGCGCATCCGTGCGCCCCCCACCCTCCCCACCATCCGAACCAACAGACAAGGAAGTCCATCCAATGGCTGACTACGTCCTCGCCATCGACCAGGGCACCACCTCGACGCGCGCGATGATCTTCGACCGCAAGGGAAGCGTGATCTCCGTCGGGCAGAAGGAGCACGAGCAGATCTTCCCGAAGGCGGGCTGGGTCGAGCACGACCCCGCCGAGATCTGGCGCAACACCCAGGAGGTCATCGGCCTCGCGCTGAGCCGCGCCGACATCACCCGCCACGACATCGCCGCGATCGGCATCACCAACCAGCGTGAGACCGCGGTGGTCTGGGACAAGAACACCGGAAAGTCCGTCTACAACGCGATCGTCTGGCAGGACACCCGCACGCAGTCGATCGTCGATCGTCTGGCAGACGGCGACACCGACCGCTACAAGGACATCGTGGGCCTGCCGCTGGCGACGTACTTCTCCGGAACCAAGATCGTGTGGATCCTCGAGAACGTGGAGGGAGCGCGCGAGAAGGCGGAGGCCGGCGACCTGATCTTCGGCACGACCGACTCATGGGTGCTCTGGAACCTCACCGGCGGCACCGACGGCGGCGTCCACGCGACGGACGTCACCAACGCGAGCCGGACGCTGTTCATGGACCTCGAGACGCTGCAGTGGCGCGACGACATCCTCGCCGACTTCGGCGTGCCGCGCTCGATGATGCCGGAGATCCGCTCCTCCTCCGAGGTCTACGGCAACGCCGAGTCGTCGTCGCTGCTGCGCGAGACCCCCGTCGCCGGCATCCTCGGCGACCAGCAGGCCGCGACCTTCGGTCAGGCGGCGTACGACCCGGGCGAGAGCAAGAACACCTACGGCACCGGGAACTTCCTGATCTTCCAGACGGGTGAGGAGATCGTCCGCTCCAAGAATGGTCTGCTGACGACTCTCGGCTACAAGCTCGGCGACGGCCCGGCGCACTACGCCCTCGAAGGCTC
The DNA here is from genome assembly GCF_054782995.1 of Microbacterium neimengense. Classification (NCBI taxonomy): domain Bacteria; kingdom Bacillati; phylum Actinomycetota; class Actinomycetes; order Micrococcales; family Microbacteriaceae; genus Microbacterium; species Microbacterium neimengense. The sequence goes on along the minus strand of NZ_BAAGRK010000001.1, from coordinate 154,108 downwards.
GATCGCCGTCACCGGATCCCTCATCCAGTGGCTGCGCGACCAGCTCGGCATCATCTCGTCCGCGCCCGAGGTCGAGAAGCTCGCCGAGAGCGTCGACGACAACGGCGGCGTGTACTTCGTGCCGGCATTCTCGGGCCTGTTCGCCCCGTACTGGCGCCCGGACGCCCGTGGCGCGATCGTCGGTATGACCCGCTACGTCAACAAGGGGCACATCGCCCGCGCCGCCCTCGAGGCGACCGCCTTCCAGTCGCGCGAGGTGCTCGACGCGGTCAACGCCGATTCCGGCGTCGACCTGACCGAGCTGAAGGTCGACGGCGGCATGACCGCCAACGACGCCCTGATGCAGTTCCAGGCCGACATCCTGGGCGTCCCGGTCGTGCGACCGGTCGTCGCCGAGACCACGGCTCTGGGCGCTGCGTATGCCGCGGGCCTTGCCGTCGGATTCTGGGACAACCTGGACGACCTGCGCGCCAACTGGCAGGAGGACAAGCGCTGGGAGCCGAACATGGATCCCGAGGAGCGCGACCGTCAGCTGCGCCTGTGGAAGAAGGCCGTCACCAAGTCCATGGACTGGGTCGACGACGACGTGCGCTGATTCTCCGAACGTCGAGACGCCCCGCGGGTTCCGACCCGCGGGGCGTCTCCACGCCGACTCTCAGCGGGCCGCCGCGACCTGCGCTTGGTGCCGCACCGGGAAGTTGACCGAGTTCGCGATGAAACACCACTCGTGGGCTGTGGCGTGTGCGGCCTCGGCGGCCGGGATCATCGACGCGTCGGCCACGACCACGCGGGGCTTCAGCAGCACGTCGGTGAAGCGACCCGCCCCCGAGCCGTCGTCGATCATCGTGCCTTCGGCGGCGTCCTCGTACGACACCACGACCACGCCCGCCACGACGCACGCGTGCAGGTACGACAGCAGATGGCACTGGCTGAGGGCGGCCAGGAGCATGTCCTCGGGGTTCCAGCGCCCCGGGTCGCCCCGGAACGGCTTGTCCGCGGAACCCCGCACCTCCGGCTTGCCGTCGATCGTCAGAGTGACGTCGCGGTCATAGTCGCGGTAGCCGCTCGTTCCGGTGCCGCGGTTGCCGGTCCAGAGCGCGTTCAGGCGGTAGTGGTGGGTGCCAGACATGGGCACAGTCTGCCATGGCGGATGCGGGCGCCGACTACGCTGAGAGGATGCCCGAAACGTTCTCCGCCACCGCCGCCGTCGAGCTCGCCGTCGTGGAACGCAGCGGGTTCGTCGAGTCCCGTCACATCGGCTCCGCCGTGGTCCTCGCGTCCGACGGTACCGTGCTCGCCACCCATGGCGATCCCGCATCCGCCGTGCTGCCGCGCTCCACCCTCAAGCCTCTGCAGGCCCTGGCATGCGTGACCGCCGGGGCTGCGCTGGAGGGCGAGCGGCTCGGCCTCGCCACCGCCAGCCACGCGGGAACCGAGAGGCACGTCGCCGTGGTGCGCTCCATCCTGGAGGATGCAGGGTGCACCGAGGACGACCTCGGATGCCCACCGGCCTGGCCCGCCGACACGGCCACCCGCGACGAGATGGTGCGCGATCACGCGACGCGCTCCCGCATCCGGATGAACTGCTCCGGCAAGCACGCCGCGATGCTGCTCGCCTGCCGCGCGACCGGCTGGGACACCGACGGCTATCTGGATCCCGCACACCCGCTGCAGCAGCACATCCGCGAGGTCGTGGAGCGCCTGACCGGCGAGCGTCCGCTCGCGACAGCGGTCGACGGGTGCGGCGCTCCCGTGCCGGCGTTGACGCTCACGGGCCTCGCCCGTGCCCTGCATCGCATGGGGACGTCCTCGGAGCGTTCCCCGTTCGCCCTGCACCGCAGCGCCGCGACACTCATGAGCGCCGTCCGGGAGAACCCGTGGACGATCGACGGCCCGGGCCGCCCGGACACCGTGATCATCGAACGCACCGGCGTGTTCACGAAGACGGGCGCCGAAGGACTCGTCGTCATGGTGGCCCCGGACGGGACCACGGCCGCCGTGAAGATGCTCGACGGGTCCTCGCGCGCCACGGCGACGGTGGGGCTGCGTCTGCTCGAGCGCGCGGGCGCGCTCGCGACGTCCGAGGCGGATGCGGCGCGTCGCGACCTCTCCCTCGCCATTCACGGCGGCGACGCGATCGTCGGCGTCATCCGTCCGACGGTCTGATCTCCCTCCTCGACACCCTTCACAGTCACGGGGTCTGTGCGGTCGAGCCCCGTCTTGTGCAGCACCTGCAGCACCTGGATGAACTCGTCGCCCAGGCCGTACTTGAACGTGACGCGCTTCGCGTTCGTCCAGCGCGGCAGGAGGAGGACTTCCTCGTGCTCCACGTTCACGCATTCCACCGGCCCGATCCCCTCGGGGAAGTCGAGGACCTCCGGCTCCGAGAACGGAGCCGTCGTGTACCGCCCTCGGTCCTTCTCGTAGATCACCGGCGGGTTCAGGCACTCCTCGATCGTCGTCCAGAGGGAGAACGAGGGCGCGAAGTCGTACCCCTCGACGACGAGGTTCGCGCCGTCGCGCACGCCGAGCTCGTCGATCTCATCGAACAGTTCGTCCTGCGCGTAGCGCAGCGAACACGTCCGACAGCCCGGGTTCCACCCGTGACCGATGCCGCATCGGATGCATCCACGTCGCGACGGACGGCGATGCGGGCCGCGGCGGAGCCGACACCTCCGGCGCCGATGACGAGGATACGCATGCTGTTCTGCTGTCTCAGATCAGGCCGCCGTCAACCGAGCGTCCGTAGTCGCCTTCATCCGGGACGAGGACCTCGGTGTCGCGGTTGAGGCTCTCGCCCCGGAAGAACCTCTTCGACCGGGGGAAGAGGAACCACACGAACATCAGGACGACGCCCACGGCAAGCGCGCCGATCCCGATGACGAAGGTTCCACCGATGCCGAACAGGACTGTGTAGCCGTAGTCGACGTCCCACATGTCGATCGCCGACTGGATGAACGCATACGTGAGCATCAGGGCGCCCAGCAGCGGGAGGAGCCCCTTCACCACGAACGCGCCGGTCGAACGGAAGAGCTCCCGCCGGAAGTACCAGACGCAGGCGTATCCGGTGATGGCGTAGTAGAACGCGATCGCGAGCCCGAGCGAGAGGATCGAGTCCTGCAGGATGTTGTCGCTGATGAGCGACATCCCCACGTAGTACACGACCGCGACCACCCCCATGACGAGCGTCGAGAACGACGGCGTGCGATAGACCGGGTGCACGTCCTTGAACCGTGCGGGAAGCGCACGGTAGACCCCCATCGCGAGGGTGCCGCGCGCGGTCGGCAGGATGGTGGTCTGGGTCGACGACACGGCGGAGATGAGGACGGCGACGACGAGCACCCATCCGAAGGGCCCGAGCAGTCCGTCCTTGATGGCGAGGAAGAAGTCGTCGGCGTTGCTCTCGTTTCCCAGCCCCACGCCGTCCTCTCCGAGGCCCGCGTACATCATGGCCGCGATCGTCACCGACACGTAGGTCACGAGCAGGATGACGGTGGTCAGCAGGGCCGCGCGACCGGGCGTGCGCTGGGGATCTTTGGTCTCCTCGTTCAGGGCGAGACAGGTGTCCCATCCCCAGTAGATGAAAAGTGCCAGCAGCACCGCCTCGGTGAAGCCGCTCCAATCCGCGAATCCGAAGGGATTCAGCCACGAGATCTCGAACGGAGTCGGGTTCGGCGCCGTGCCCGCGAAGAACTGCCAGAGCGCTGCCACCACGAAGATCGCGAGTGCGAGGTACTGGATGGCGAGCAGGATGTTCTGGATGCGTTCGCCGATCTCGACGCCGCGCCAGCTCACCCAGGTCATCGCGGCGATGAACGCGACGGCGACCAGCAGGATGCGCCAGTCGTTGTTCTCGAACTCGAGACCGAACAGCGCCCAGAAGTAGATCGAGGCGATCTGGGCGAGGTTGGCCAGCACCACCATCCCGGCGACGGCCACACCCCACCCGCCCATCCAGCCCACCCAGGGGCCGAACGCCTTGGTCCCCCACGTGAAGGTGGTCCCGCAATCGGGGACCGCCCGGTTCAGCTCGCGGTAGGCGAAGGCGATGAACAGCATGGGGACGAAGGCGATGACGAAGGCGATGGGCGCCTGGGCACCCACGGCGAGGACGACGAAGCCGAGCGTAGCCACGAGCGAATACACCGGCGCCGTGGACGCGAGCCCGATGACGGTCGAGCCCCAGAGCCCCAGCGTTCCCGCGGCGAGCCCCTTCCCGTCCGGGCGCTGCAGGTGGATGGGGGTGGTTGTCATGTCCAGACGTTAGGGGTCGGATCCATCGGCGGTCAAGCAATCCGCCGCGCACGGACCGGATCGATGCCCGGCAGCTGCACACGGATCGGCGCGGACCCCTCGCGCACCAGCCATGCTCGCCCCCGCCCGGGAGCGCAGAAGGGCGGCAACGTACGGTCCCCGGTGAGCATCCGGTACTCCGTAGCGCACTCCGCATCCACGAGAAGATCGCCGCGCGAGCGCACCTTCTGCAGCACGGGCCAGGACCGCTGCCACAGTTCGGGATCCGCGACGATCGCGCGCGCGGGACCGGTGTCGTCACGGTCGGCGTCCGAGATGCCGACGACGTCGAGCCCACGGCCGGCGAGGGCCGCCGCGACACGTCGCGCCTGCATGCCGTCGCGGATGACCACGCCGAGCGGCCCCGTGTCACCGGGGTAGGCGGGTGGCTCGGCAACGGTCGTCCGCGGAGGGGCGTCCACCCACGGGATCTGGATGACACGGCCGTCGAGAGCGCCGCGCCCGGCCGGAGCGTGCGGATCGAACAGTTGGGGAACGCCCCCTGCACCGAGGTGGTCGATCTTGCTCGGCATCCGCAGCAGCACCCGCCGCGGGAGAAGATCGGCGATACGTGCGAGCTGACCCATGACCCGACCGCTCGAGATCGCGAAGCGCCGCCCGTGGGCACGCGCGGATCGACACGATCGCTCGATCATGGCCAGCGCGGCGGCCGCGTAGTCGGGCGGGAGCCCGGCCAGGGCCGCATCGAGATCGTCCACCAGCACGAGGGGGTCCGCCGCTGCTTCGAGCTCACACAGCGCGTCCCAGAATCCCTCGGGATCGGCGGGAATCCACCGAGCGGGAGTCTGCGCGGCGAGCGCGGCGAGCGCCGTCGTCCGCCCGCTCCCTGGCCCACCGAGGATCAGGACGCCGGCGTCGCTGTGTTCCAGCCGCGCCGCCCGCTGGCGTTGATTGTCCGGCTCGTCCACCAGCCCGATCACGGGACGCTCGGTGCTCACCGGCACCTCGGACAGCGGCCAGCGCCCCGGAAGCGGGGGCTGCCAGGGGCGCCGCGGCGCGGGCTCGGCGCGGCGATGGGCGCAGATCTTCGCCACATCCGCCGGAGCGGTGCGCGCCACCCGCAGGGCGTGCGGCTCGGCGTCGCCGGCGCGCCGCACGAACGCGGTACCGCGCGACGCGGCGCCCCCCGGAATCTCGGCGGCAGCGTGGGTGCCGATCACGAAGCGGCTGTCGGCGTCGTCGACGACTCGCATGCTGACGCGGAGCGGACAGTTCGCCAGCAACGAATCCCGCACGACCCCCGCGGCACGTTGCGTTCCGAGGATCAGATGGATGCCGAGCGCCCGACCTCGCGCGGCCAGATCGGAGAACAACGTCCCGAGTTCGCGATGTGCGTCCAGGAGCGCGGCAAACTCGTCGACCACCACGACGAGGCGCGACAGCTCGTCGCCGACGTCGGCGACGTCGCGAGCCCCGGCGGCAGCGAGAGCTCGTTCGCGGTGACGGATCTCCGCCCGGAGGCTCTCCAGCGCGCGCTGTGTCGCATGCGGGTCGAGGTCGGTCAGCACACCCGCGACGTGCGGCAGATCCGCGAGCGCATCGAACGCGGTCCCGCCTTTGAAGTCCGCCAACAGGAACGTGACCTCCCGCGTGCTGCGCGTCGCCGCCAACTGCGCGACCCACGTGACCAGCAGTTCGCTCTTACCGGAGCCGGTAATCCCCGCGACGAGGGCATGCGGACCGTCGGCAACGAGGTCGACGACGACCGGCCCGTTCCCGTCGGCACCGATCGCCACCGCAAGACCGCCGCGCACCGTCGGGGGCGTGAGCTCGCTGGCAGCGACCGCTGACGGCAACTCCCGCCGGCCGGGCAGGTCCCGGTACCGCTCCCCCAGTGCCGACGCGAGCTGCGTGGCCTGAGCGGCCGAGAGCACGTCGACGCAGACATCGACCGCGCGCCCGGCGTACTCGAGGCGGGCGCGAGCGATGTCGTCCAGGGTGAGCACCGCCGCGCACCGCGTCGGGAGCGGCTCGTGCGGCTCGACGACGACCACCGCTGCTTCCTCGGGGTCCCGCGCCTGAGCTGCGTCGACGTCCAGATGACACGGAACGCCGGACGCGAGGTGATGTGGCAGTGCACTGGTCCACGCCTCCGCAACCTCGGCCACGACACGGAGCGCACCGGGCGGATGAGCGCAGCACAGCTGCAGCACGAGTGCCCGTGCCACAGCCGACGCGGCGACCCGCGGTCCCCGCACGGCGATTCCCGCGCCGAGCGGAATGGCCACGGGCGCGTCCGAGAGTGTCCCGGCGCGCGCGATCAGGTCTCGCGAGAGCTCGTCGTCCGCCGCACTGACCCTCACGTCGCTGACGACGTCGCCGCGACCGACGACGAGCACCCCGCTGCGAGACGGATGCGGCCGCCACAGTTCGCCGGGGTCATCGAGGTAGCCGTCGAGCGTGGGCGTCGCGCGCAACGCCTCCGAGCGCTCCAGGGCGTGACGCCGATCGATCTCCTCGCGGAGGCGGCTGGCGAGATCCGCACGCATCCGTTGCTGCTCTCGCGCGTCGCGGCGGGCGCCGCGCGAGGCGTCCAACACGCCCGCCACGGCGATGACGGGCCCGAGCAACGCGAACCACAGCACACCTGCGTAACCCGTGACCTGCCAGAGGACGAGCGCTCCCAGCACCGGGGCCAGCGAGGCGAGCCACGGGATCGGCGGGCGGCGTCGAGGCGGATCCGGTGGCGGCAGCGTCAGGTGCGCCGACGACGCAGCGGCGGGGCTGACGGCGGGCTGAGGAGTGAACACCACCTCAGTGTCGGGCGCGGTGGCCCTGTCGAACTCGGCAGGTCCTGCGCGGTGCACGCAACGCGGCGAGGTCGCGTCTGTGGAGAGTCAGTCTGTGCGCGTGACGTTCAGAACGATCACGGTCACGTTGTCGCGCCCGCCGTTCTCGAGTGCGGCGTCCATCATGGCCGCTGCCGCTTCTGCCGGGTCCTCGTGCTCGCGCAGGAAGTGCTGGATGCCGTAGTCCGTGAGCTCCTTGGTGAGCCCGTCCGAGCACACGACGAAACGGTCGCCGTCGAGCACATCGAGCCGGATGTAGTCCGGCCGCACGCTGTCACTGGGTCCCACGGCGCGCGTGATCACGTTTCCGTAGGGGTGATGCTCGGCTTCCTCGGGGCTGAGCCGGCCGGCTGCGACCAGCTCCTGGACGACAGAGTGATCGGTCGTGATCTGCACGAGGGTGTCGTCGCGCAGCAGATACACGCGCGAGTCGCCGATATTCAGGCTCACCCAGTGCGGCTCGCTACCGGTCAGCTCGAGGAACACACCCGTCACGGTCGTGCCTGTGCCGTCGTCTGTGGCCTCGGGGTGCGATGCGATGTCCTTGACGGCCTTCGCGAGCGCCTTCTCGATGGTCTTCGGGGTGACCGAGCCCGACCCCACGACCGCCTCGAGGCGGTTCACGGTGCTGGAACTCGCAATCTCCCCGCCGATGTGTCCGCCCATACCGTCGGCGACGACGAACAGCGGGTACTCGGCGAACACAGCGTCCTGATTGATCTCGCGGCGCCGTCCGACATCCGTCAGAGCCGCCCAGGCGAGCTCGATCGATCCCTGCGGCAGCGGCACAGTGCGCCGCCGGGTCGCAGCCTCGGGCACGCGGTGTCCTTCCATCGGGGGTATGGGCACGCCGATGTCGACGCGGTCCTCACATCCTAACGACTGCGCCCGGCGGATCAGCGCCGGCGGGCCGGATGCGGCGAGCCTCCGTTCGCGGGGAACGGAGGCTCGCTCGAGGACATGGTCAGCCGCGCGGGGGCTCGGCCTCGTCGGATCCGGGTGCCGTCGGCGGAGCCGGCGGCGTGGTGGGCGGTGCCGGCGGGGTCGAGGGGTCGCTCGGTGCCGGCGCGGTCCCTGCGGGAGGCGGGGTGTACGCCGGCGGCGGGTAGGCGCCCGGCTGCGGCGCCGGCGGCGGGTAGGCGCCCGGCTGCGGCGCCGGCGGCGGAGCGTAGGCGCCGGGTGCGGCAGATCCGCCCTGCTGTGCGGGCGGCGGGTACGCGCCGGGCTGCTGCGGGTAGGCACCCGGCTGCTGCGGGTATCCGCCCGGCTGCGCGTAGCCCGCGGGCGGCGGGTAGGCGCCGGCCGCGCCGTATGCACCCTGCGGAGCGGGAGCACCCGGCTGAACCGGGACGCCCGACCATACGACGTTGTCCGCGAGGAAGCTGCGGCTCCACGGCGCGGGCGGGATCTGCGGGTTCCAGCGCGACTTGTCGTACGCCATGATGCCCAGCCAGACGATGCTGAGGAAGATGTAGAGCACGACCCACGCGCCCTCCTTCTGCAGCTTCTGTCCGACGCGGTAGGCCGCCATCACCACGTACACGGTCGCAGCGAGGGAGGGAAGAAGAGCGAAGAACGAGCCGATGTACGGAATCAGGTTCAACACGAAGGTGATGCCGAACAGCACGAGCAGCCACCAGGGGTTGAGATCGCCGAGCTTCACGAACACCATCTCGCGGTACACGGGCACCCAACCGCGCCACTTGCCCTCGACGCCGGCCTTCTCGAAGAGCTTGTTGTAGAAGATCGAAGAGACGACGTAGGCGGCGGCGCCGATCAGAAGAAAGACGCCGAGGAAGGCGAAGAAGATACCCAGCGCGGTAGCGCCGGAGTATCCGTAGTCATAGTTGTACGCATAAGGGTTCACGGGGAATCCTCTCGGGTCAGAGGCATGGTGGCCTCGCGGAACCACCCGTCCCGCGGCTCACATCGTAGCGAGCCTGAGTGTTGCCTGACAGGGGCTTGCGTGAAGTTGGGGATGAACCCTCACACGGTGAGGCGGAGTTCGCCGTTGCCCGCCTCATCGACCGCGATTCCGACGCCCACCGCCCAGCGCAGGAACGCGCCACGGGAGGCGATGCGGGGACGCTCCTGAGCCAGCCGACGCACGAGCGCTCCTTTGGCGTGCTTGTTGAAGTGGTTCAGGGCCCGCACCTCGCCGTCCTCGCCCGCGGTGACGACACGGACATAGGCGGATGCGGACCTCTCCGGAACGGGGCCGAGCGCCACATACGCCTCCGAGCGCAGGTCCAGGATGAAGCGCGCGCCGGCCTCGCCCAGCGCCGACGTCACCGCCTCGGCCCAGTGGCGGCGCAGCGGAGCGATGCCCGGCAGCGACGTGCCCGCTCCCAGCCGGTAGGCCGGAAGCGGATCGAGAGCGCCGACCGGCCCGAAGGGGGCGGAGTGGATCAGCACATGCTCTCCGAGCCACCGTCGCGCCCGCGCCTCTAGGGACGAGGCGTCGAGCGCATCGAACAGCACCCCCGTGTAGCGGTCGACCGCCGGCATCGTGGGCGACGAGCGCAGCGCGGCGTTGACCGCGATCTCTCCCCGCTGGCGCCCGCTCAGCTTGAGGGTCTTCGCCGCCGCGTCTTCGTCGCCGGAGAGCTCCACGAGCGCCGAAACGACGGCCTCGCGTTGCGGCGCCAGCTGCGGCAGCCGCAGATCCGCCGCGTTCCACGGCGCCCCCGCACCACCGGCTCGCTTGGTCTCGGACGGTGGCAGCAGCACGAGCATGGTCACTCCAGGAGAACGACACACGCCGCCCGCGGGAGCGGACGGCGTGTGTGCGGGATGCGGGTCAGGAGACGAGTGCCGCGTTGCCGGCGACGATCGTCACCTGGTCGTGCTCGACCGAGATGAAACCGTCGTGCGCGTTCGCGACGATCTTGTTCCCGCCGGGCTCGGTGATGCGCACCTGGCCCTCGGCGAGGATCGCCAGCACCGGCTCGTGACCGGTCATGAAACCGATCTCGCCCTCGATGGTCTTCGCGATGACCAGGTCGGCCTCACCGGACCAGACCTCGGCATCTGCGGAGACGAGACTCACCTTGAGCGGCATGATCAGCCGTTCTCCTTCTGGATCTGCGCCCACTTGGCCTCGACGTCGGAGATACCGCCGACGTTGAAGAAGGCCTGCTCGGCCACGTGGTCGAACTCGCCCTTGACAATCGCGTCGAAGGACTCGATGGTCTCCTTGATCGGGACCGTGGAGCCCTCGACGCCGGTGAACTTCTTCGCCATGTAGGTGTTCTGCGAGAGGAACTGCTGGATGCGGCGTGCACGCGACACGACGATCTTGTCCTCTTCGGAGAGCTCGTCGACACCGAGGATCGCGATGATCTCCTGCAGCTCCTTGTTCTTCTGCAGGATCTGCTTCACGGAGGTGGCCACGCGGTAGTGGTCCTCACCGATGTAGCGCGGGTCCAGGATGCGGCTGGTCGAGGTCAGCGGGTCGATCGCGGGGTACAGACCCTTCGATGCGATCTCGCGCGAGAGCTCCGTGGTGGCGTCGAGGTGAGCGAATGTGGTCGCCGGAGCCGGGTCGGTGTAGTCGTCGGCGGGGACGTAGATCGCCTGCAGCGAGGTGATCGAGTGACCGCGCGTCGACGTGATGCGCTCCTGGAGCACACCCATCTCGTCGGCCAGGTTCGGCTGGTAACCCACGGCGGAGGGCATGCGGCCCAACAGCGTGGAGACCTCGGAACCGGCCTGCGTGAAGCGGAAGATGTTGTCGATGAACAGCAGCACGTCCTGCTTCTGCACGTCGCGGAAGTACTCCGCCATCGTCAGAGCCGACAGCGCGACACGCAGACGCGTCCCCGGCGGCTCATCCATCTGGCCGAAGACCAGGGCCGTCTTGTCGAAGACACCCGCCTCCTCCATCTCGCCGATGAGGTCGTTTCCCTCGCGGGTGCGCTCACCGACACCGGCGAACACCGACACGCCGCCGTGGTCCTGCGCGACGCGCTGGATCATCTCCTGGATGAGGACGGTCTTACCGACACCGGCACCGCCGAACAGGCCGATCTTTCCACCCTGGACGTACGGGGTGAGCAGGTCGATGCTCTTGATACCGGTCTCGAACATCTCGGTCTTCGACTCGAGCTGGTCGAAGCTCGGCGCCTGACGGTGGATGCCCCATCGCTCGGTGATCTCGACCTGCTCGCCGGGAACGGCGTTGAGGATGTCGCCGGTCACGTTGAAGACCTTGCCCTTGGTGACGTCGCCGACGGGGACCGTGATCGGGCCGCCGGTGTCGCGCACCTCCTGGCCGCGGACGATGCCGTCCGTGGGCTTCAGAGCGATGGCGCGAACGAGGTCGTCACCCAGGTGCTGGGCGACCTCGAGCGTGATCTCCGTCGACTCCTCGCCGATGGTGATCGTGGTCTTGAGCGCGTTGTAGATGTCGGGGATCGAGTCGTGAGGGAACTCGATGTCGACGACGGGGCCGGTCACGCGCGCGACGCGCCCGACGACGGCGACGGACGCCTGATCGGCCGTTGCGGTGGTGGTCATGGTGTCTTCCTCGTTTTCTACTTGCCGGACGCCAGGGCGTCGGCGCCGCCGACGATCTCGGCGATCTGCTGCGTGATCTCGGCCTGACGCGCGTTGTTGCGCAGGCGGGTGTAGTCGGTGATGAGCTTGTCGGCGTTGTCGCTGGCCGACTTCATCGCCTTCTGCGTGGCGGCGTGCTTGGCCGCCGACGACTGCAGGAGGGCGTTGAAGACGCGGCTCTGGATGTACACCGGGAGCAGGGAGTCCAGAACGGCCTCGGCATCCGGCTCGAACTCGTACAGCGGGTAGACCGCCGCCGCGGACGACGACGTCTCCTCGGCCGCCTCGACGACCTCGAGCGGGAGGAGACGCACGGTCTCCGGGCTCTGGGTCATCATGCTGACGAAGCGGTTGTACACGAGGTGGATCTCGTCCACTCCGCCCGCCTCGCCGCCGCGGCGGAAGGCCTCGAGCAGCGTGTCCGCGATCTCCTCGGCGGTCGAGAAGTGAGGCGTGTCCGTGTCGCCCGTCCACTCCGCGGCCGCTTCGAGCTTGCGGAACTGGAAGAACCCGACCGCCTTGCGTCCGACGAGGTAGAACACCGGCTCGCGGCCCTCGCTACGCAGAAGCTCGCCCTGCTCCAGGCCTGCGCGGATGATCTGCGAGTTGAACGCCCCCGCCAATCCGCGGTCGGACGAGAAGATCACGACGGCTGAGCGACGGATCACCTCGGGCTCACGCGTGAGCGGGTGGTCGACGTTCGAGTACGTCGCGACGGCCGAGACGGCCCGCGTCACGGCCTGCGCGAAGGGCGACGACGCGCGCACGCGCGTCATCGCCTTCTGAATACGCGAAGCCGCGATGAGCTCCATCGCCTTCGTGATCTTCTTGGTCGTCTGAGCAGAAGCGATCTTCTGCTTGTAGACCCTGAGTTGAGCGCCCATGATTTACGGCTCCGTACGTCAGCCGCGACGGCCCTTGACGATCTTCTCCTGGTTGATGTCCTCGACCTCGGCGGCAGCGAACTGCTCGTTGCCGGGGGCACCGATGGCCTTGGCGCCACCGGAGGTGAACTCCAGGATGAACTCGTCAGTGACCTTCTCGAGCTCGGCGACGGTCGCGTCGTCGAGCACGTTGGTGTCGCGGAGGGTGTCGAGGACCTGCGTGTTGCGACGCAGGTGGTCCAGCAGCTCGCGCTCGAACTTCAGCACGTCTTCGACCGCGATCTGATCGAGCTTGCCGTTGGTGCCGGCCCAGATCGAGACGACCTGCTCCTCCACCGGGTACGGCGAGTACTGCGGCTGCTTCAGCAGCTCGGTGAGGCGTGCGCCGCGCTCCAGCTGACGACGCGAGGCCGCATCCAGGTCGGACGCGAACATCGCGAACGCCTCGAGCGAGCGGTACTGCGCAAGCTCCAGCTTCAACGTGCCCGAGACCTTCTTGATCGACTTGACCTGGGCGTCACCACCGACACGCGAGACCGAGATACCCACGTCGACCGCGGGACGCTGGTTGGCGTTGAACAGATCGGACTGCAGGAAGATCTGGCCGTCGGTGATCGAGATCACGTTGGTCGGGATGTAGGCCGACACGTCGTTTGCCTTCGTCTCGATGATGGGAAGGCCCGTCATCGACCCGGCACCCAGCTCGTCGCTCAGCTTGGCGCAACGCTCCAGCAGACGCGAGTGCAGGTAGAAGACGTCACCCGGGTAGGCCTCGCGACCCGGCGGCCGGCGCAGCAGCAGCGAGACGGCGCGGTAAGCCTCGGCCTGCTTCGACAGGTCGTCGAAGATGATCAGGACGTGCTTGCCGCCGTACATCCAGTGCTGGCCGATGGCGGAGCCGGTGTAGGGGGCGAGGTACTTGAAGCCGGCGGGGTCGGACGCGGGGGCGGCGACGATCGTCGTGTACTCCATCGCTCCGGCGTCCTCGAGCGCGCCCTTCACCGAGGCGATCGTGGAGCCCTTCTGACCGATGGCGACGTAGATGCAGCGCACCTGCTTGTTGACGTCGCCCGATTCCCAGTTGGCCTTCTGGTTGATGATCGTGTCGATCGCGATGGCCGTCTTACCGGTCTGGCGGTCGCCGATGATCAGCTGGCGCTGGCCGCGGCCGACGGGGATCATGGCGTCGATCGCCTTGATGCCGGTCTGCAGGGGCTCGTGCACGCTCTTGCGCTGCATGACGCCGGGCGCCTGCAGCTCGAGGGCGCGACGACCCTCGGCCTCGATCGCGCCGAGGCCGTCGATCGGGTTTCCGAGCGGGTCGACGACCCGGCCGAGGAAGCCGTCGCCGACGGGCGCGGAGAGCACCTCGCCGGTGCGCGTGACCGGCTGACCGGCCTCGACGCCGGCGAAGTCGCCGAGGACGACGACACCGGCTTCCTTCTCGTCGAGGTTCAGCGCGAGGCCCTGGGTGCCGTCTTCGAACACGACGAGCTCGTTGGCCATCAGGCCGGGGAGGCCCTCGACGTGTGCGATGCCGTCACCGGCGTCGATGACGGACCCGACCTCTGCCGTCGCGGCGCCGGTCGGCTCGTATGCTGCGACGAAGTCCTTCAGGGCGTCACGGATGACGTCGGGGCTGATGGAGATGTCTGCCATTGTCTTCCTTCGGTTCATGGGGCCTCGGCCCCGAAGTCTCCGCCGTTGCGGCGGGAAGTCTTGTCAGCCGGCGAGCCGCTGACGGAGATCGGCGAGACGCGCGGAGACGCTCGCGTCGATGACGTCGTCGGCGATCTGCACACGCAGTCCGCCGACGATCGACGGGTCAATGACCGTGTTCAGCGCCACGTCGGCGCCGTACCGTGCCGACAGGGTCGAGCGGAGCCGCTCACTCTGCGCATCGCTGAGCGGCGTCGCCACCGTGACGGTGGCGACGACTCGGCCACGCTGCGCCGCAACCAATGACAGGGCACGCGTGAGCGCCTGGCGTACACGACGCTCGCGCGGCTGCTGCACGAGGCCGGACACCACCAGGACCGTCGCCGCACTCGCACGACCGTCCAGGAGCTTCTCGACGAGCACACCCTTGGCGGCGTTGTCACCCATGCGCGAGCCCAGGGCGAGCTCGAGCTCGGGGTTCTCGGCGACCGTGCGGGAGAAGCCGAAGAGCTCGCCTTCGAGGTCCGCGTCGGACGCCGCAACGGATGCGGCCCGCACCGCGAGCTCCTCGACACCGTCGACGAGCTCGTCGGCGGAAGACCAGCGCTGCACCACCACGGCCTCCAGCAGCTGCACGGCGACCGAGGAGAACCTCGGACCGAACACGTCCGCGATGACCTTGCGGCGTGCGTCGCCGGCCGCAGCGGAATCGGACACCGCGCCCGCGAGCGCGGACGAGGAGCCGAGGACGCGGGCGGCCTGGAACAGCTCGCCCGCGACCTCGAGATCCACACCGGACGCCTGCCCCAGGGCGGTGGTGGTCACCGCGAGGGCGTGCGTGGTGGCGCTTCCCATTACTGGGCCGCCTTCTCAGAGACCTCGAGCTCAGCGAGGAAGCGGTCGACGACACCCTGAGCGGTCTTGTCGTCGCTCAGCTTCTCGCCGATCACGCCGCCTGCGAGATCGAGAGCGAGCGTGCCGACCTCGGCACGCAGCGTGACCAGGGCGGTCTGGCGCTCGGCCTCGATCTGGGCGCGCGCCTGGGCGCTCACACGGGCGGCCTCGGTCGATGCGGTCTCACGTGCCTCGGCGACGATCTTCTTGCCGTCCTCGCGGGCGACCTCACGGATCTCACCGGCCTCCTTGCGCGCCTCGGCGAGCTGAGCGGTGTACTCCTCGAGCGCGGCCTCGGCCTGACGCTGTGCCTCGTCGGCCTTGGCGATGTTGCCCTCGATCGCGGCGGCCCGCTTGTCGAGGAGCTCCTGCATCCGAGGAAGCACGACGCGCCAGAAGACGAACAGGATGACGACGAAGCACACCGCCGACCAGACGATGTCGTACACCGCCGGGATGAGGGGGCTCGGGGCTGCCGCGCCACCTTCCTCGGCGGCGCGGGCGACAAGAGCGTTCAGCATCCTGTCTCCTTACTTTGGTCGATCGGGCTCAGAAACCGAAGATGAAGCCGGTCGCGATACCGATGAAGGCGAGCGCCTCGGTGAAGGCGATACCGATGAACATGAGGACCTGCAGTCGGCCGGCGAGCTCGGGCTGGCGAGCGACGCCCTCGATCGTCTTGCCGACGACGATGCCCACGCCGATGGCGGGGCCGATGGCGGCGAGGCCGTAGCCGATCGTCGCGACAGATCCGGTCACCTGGGCGAGAACCGTAGTTGCGTCCACGGATGTTTCCTTTCGTTGTGGGCGGCGGGTGCCGTCCCGATCAGTGCTCTTCAGCGACAGCGAGCTGGATGTAGACCGCAGTCAGGATGGTGAAGACGTATGCCTGGAGGAAGGCCACCAGGATCTCGAAGAGTGTGAAGGCGAAGCCGAAGGCGAGCGTTCCGGCACCGAGCAGGGTCCAGAATCCGCTGAGTCCGAACACGAAGAACTGCGTCGCGGCGAAGAAGAGCACCAGCATGAGGTGTCCGACGATCATGTTCATCAGCAGACGCAGGGTGAGCGTCACAGGCCGGATGATGAAGGTCGACAGGAACTCGAGCGGGATGATGATGATGTACAGCGGCCACGGCACGCCCGAGGGCATCAGAGAGTTCTTGAAGAACTTGCCCGGGCTCTTCTTCACACCGGCGTAGATGAAGGTCACGTAGGCGACGACGGCGAGCAGCAGCGGAACAGCGATCACGCTCGTGCCGGCGATGTTCAGACCCGGGATGATGCCCGTGATGTTCATGAACAGGACCATGAAGAAGATGGTCGTGAGAATCGGCAGGAAGCGGTTGCCGTCCTTGCGGCCCAGCAGGTCGTGCGCGATGTTGACCCGAACGAAGTCCAGCCCCATCTCCACGACGCTCTGGAAGCGGGTGGGAACGAGCCGCATCCGTCGCGTTCCGACGAGGAACAGCACAACGAGAACGACGGTCGCCAGGATCTGGATCAGGTTGATCCGCGTGATCGCGAAGGGAGAGCCCTCGAAGAGAATCGCATCGGGGAAGAACTCCCAGATGGACGGCGCATGGAACTCGTTGCCGGATTCCTCGGCAGAGACGATCAGGGTCGCAGCTTGACTAAACAGCGCTTGCTCCAACTTCGGGGCACCGGTCTAAACCGTTGCGACGATGGATGATGTACACCGCGCTCGGGCACTCTGGCGCTCGTGGTCGGGTGCCGGAACAGCCTATCAAACTCCCAGGGTCGCCAGTCACACCGACCCCATCGGACGACCGTCGTCGGTGCGCTCCCCCTCTTCGGGGTCGGTGGGCAGCGTGGTGTCCGATACGTTCGGCAGTCGGCGGCGCATGAGCACGACGACGTCGACCACGAGCGAGGCGATGACGCTCACGACGAGGGCCACGAAGAAGACGCCCGGCACGATCCAGGCCGCTCCCCGCAGAGCGAGCATGACCAGCACGAACACGACGAGCTTCAGGATCCAGCCGCCCAGGACGATGCCGAAGAAGATCGGCACGTACAGCGGGTCCCCGAACCAGCGGTTGGCGATGAGGATGCTGCCGGCGGTGATCCCGAGGAAGACCGCCGAGATCAGCACGCCGACCAGCGCGCTGATCAGTCCCTCGACGCCCGCGACGAGCAGCCCTCCGACGGCGCCGGCGACCAGCAGCACGCCGATCACGGCGGCGAACCACAGCAGGGCGGTACGCAGGAAGGGTGTGCTGGAGACGGGTGTGGCAGCGCTCATGGTGTTTCCTCGGCGATCTCGTCGGGGGCGGTGGTGGATCTCGAACGGCGGGCGGGAAGGAAGGTGACGACCAGGCAGGCGGCGACGCCCACCACGCCGAAGGCCACGCCGATCCAGTACTGGCCGAACCAGTCCTCGCGGGTGGCGATGTACATCAGCAGGAACGTGATCCCGATGATCGCCGTCCATGCGTAGAAGATCAGCACGGCGTCACGGTCGGAGTGGCCCATGTCGAGCATCCGGTGGTGCAGATGCTTGCGATCGGGAGAGAACGGGGACTTGCCCGCCCGCATCCGGCGGAACACCGCAGAACCGAAGTCCAGCAGCGGCAGGATGACGACGGCGATGGGCAGCAGGATCGGGATGAAGGCGCCCAGCAGCTGCGAGCGGCCGAGCTGGTCGGGATCCAGCGCCGCCGGCGGCAGGTTGCCGGTGATCGACACGGCGGAGGTCGCCATGAGCAGGCCGAGCATCAGGGCGCCCGAGTCGCCCATGAACATCTTCGCGCGGTGCCAATTGAAGGGCAGGAACCCCGCGCACGCGCCGACGAGGACCACGGCGATGAAGGACGACAGATTGAAGTACGTGCTCGCACCGACATCGCGGGTGAGGACGTATGCGTAGACGAAGAAGATCCCGTTGGCGATCAGACACACCCCCGCCACGAGGCCGTCCAGCCCGTCGATGAAGTTGACCGCGTTCATCACGATGACGATCGAGAACACCGTGAGCACGATGCTCATCCAGCTCGAACCCACGGTGACCCCGCCGATGGGCAACGCGTAGATCTGGATGTGCCCGAACCAGGCGATGATGCCCGCCGCGACGAACTGGGCGCCCAGCTTGATCATCCAGTCGAGATCCCAGAGATCGTCGGCGATGCCGACGATCACGATCAACAGGGTCGCGGCGAGGATCGAAAGGGTCGGCCACGGATCGATCCAGAAGATCGAGAAGAACGGGTTCGTGGAAGAGATGGCGAAGGCGGCGACCACCCCGAGGAACATCGCGATCCCACCCAGGCGCGGCGTCGGGCGGGTGTGGACGTCGCGTTCACGGATCGCCGGGTGGAGTTTGTACCGGATGGCGACACGCCAGACCGTCCACGACAGCGCGGCCGTGATGAGCGCCGTGACAACGGCGATCAGCAGGTACTGCGTCACGCGGAGTCGCCCGCGCCCTCATCCGGCTCCGGCTCGAGCCGGTCGCCCAGGATCTCCAGAATCTGGGACCGGTCCACAGCGCCGTAGCGGAGGATGCGGGCGTGTCCCGTGCCGCCGAACGCGAGCGGCGTCGCGTCGAGGATCGTCGAGGGCACCCCGTGATCGCTCGCGCCGTCGTCGAGGTACACCGAGACGCTGTCGCCGAGCATTCCGAGCGCGGCGTGCGCGTCGATCGCGGCGGGCTTGCCGGTGAGATTCGCGCTCGAGACGGCCAGCGGGCCGGTCTCCTCGAGGAGCTCCAACGCGAGCCGATGCGCGGGCATCCGCACGGCGACCGTGCCTCGGGTCTCCCCCAGGTCCCAGGACAGCGAGGGCTGAGCGGGCAGGACGACCGTGAGCCCGCCGGGCCAGTGCGCCTCGACGAGTCGTTCGACGGGCTCGGGCAGGTCGCTCACGAGCGCCCGGACGGTCGACAGACCCGCGACGAGCACGGGCGGAGGCTGTTGGCGTCCGCGGCCCTTCGCCGCGAGCAGCGCCGCGACGGCAGAGGGGCTGAACGCATCGGCGGCGACGCCGTAGACGGTGTCGGTGGGCATGACGACCAGCTCGCCGCGCGCGATCGCCTGGCGGGCTGCACGCATACCGGCCAGCAGCTGCGACTCGTCGCGGCAGTCGTAGAGAGGGGACATGGCGGCTCCATTCTACGTGCGAGGCGGGTGCCGACCGAGGCGCGGGGCGGCGCTCGTGTCGCGAGATCAGGGTCGGATGGCGGTGGTGGCCCGGTCACGCAGCGTGAGGTCGGGGTGCGTCGCGGCCGATCGCCATCCCGCCGCAGTGAGAACCTCGCGAACGGGCGCTCCCTGCACCTCGGCGTGCTCGATGATGATCGTGCCTCCGGGGTGCAGCAGCCGCAGCCCGACGCGGGCGAGTACACGCACGACGTCGAGGCCGTCCTCGCCGCCGTACAGCGCCTGCGGCGGATCGTAGAGGCGAACCTCCGGGTCCCGCGGAATCGCCTCCGCGGGGACGTACGGCGGGTTCGACACCAGGACGGAGACGCTCCGATCGAGTTCGGCGAACGCGTCCGCCAGATCGGCGAAGACGAGCCGAGCGTTCGGCGCGTTCACGCGGGCGAAGTTCTCCTTGGCCCAGATGAAGGCGTCGACGGAGTTCTCCGCGGCATGTACCCGTGCGTGCGGGACCTCGGTCGCCATCGCCAGCGCGATCGCGCCGGATCCGGTTCCGAGATCGACCGCGACCGGCTCCGGCGATGCGCTGGCACCCAGTGCGTCGATGGCCAGCTGGGCGACCATCTCGGTCTCGGGGCGCGGCACGAACACGCCCGGACCGACGGAGAGCTCGAGATGCCGGAACGGCGCCACGCCCGTCAGATGCTGCAGCGGCTCGCGCGCCGCACGGCGCTCCACGAGGCGCATGAGGCGCTCGAGCGCGTCGGTGTCGATTTCGGCCGCGCGGATGGCGGCGGCCTGCACCTCGCCGCGCCCGACCTTCAGCACGTGGGCGATAAGCAGCTCCGCATCGACGCGCGGGTCGACGATGCCGGCGCGCGCGAAGCGCGCCGAGACGTCGCCGAGGACGACGTCGATCCGCGAGGCCGCAGGCGCGTGGACGTGCTGATCGGAAGGCGTGGAAGGGCACATGAGCCCGCCCAGCCTACCCGCTGCGTCATACTCGGCCTCCGGCGGGATTGCTCCCCTAGGCTGGGCGCACCTCGTCCCCGACTCGAAAGGTCGCGTCATGCCCGGCATCCACTCCGACATCACCTCCGCGTTCGGCGAGACGCCTCTCGTGCGTCTGAACCGCGTGACGGAGGGCGTCGACGGCGTCGTCCTGGCCAAGCTCGAGTTCTACAACCCCGCCTCCAGCGTGAAGGACCGCCTCGGAATCGCGATCGTCGATGCCGCCGAGGCATCCGGCGAACTCAAGCCGGGCGGAACGATCGTCGAGTCCACGAGCGGCAACACGGGCATCGCCCTCGCGATGGTGGGAGCCGCCCGCGGCTACCGCGTCATCCTCACGATGCCCGCCTCGATGTCGAAGGAGCGCCGCATCCTGCTCAAGGCCTTCGGCGCCGAGCTCGTGCTCACCGACCCCACGAAGGGCATGTCTTTCGCGGTCGACGAGGCCAAGCGCATCGTCGCCGAGACCCCCGGTGCCGTCTGGGCCCGCCAGTTCGAGAACGAGGCGAACCCCGCGATCCACCGCCGTACCACGGCCGAGGAGATCCTGCGCGACACCGACGGCAAGGTCGACTACTTCGTCGCGGGCATCGGCACGGGCGGCACGATCACGGGTGTCGGCGAGGTGCTCAAGGAGCGCGTGCCGGGCGTGAAGATCGTCGCCGTCGAGCCCGCCGACTCCCCCATCCTGACCAAGGGACACCCGGGGCCCCACAAGATCCAGGGCATCGGACCGAACTTCGTCCCCGCCATCCTCAACCGCGACATCATCGACGAGGTCATCGACGTCGAGTTCGACGACGCGATCCGCGTGGCTCGGGAGACCGCCGCCAAGGACGGCGTGCTCGTGGGCATGTCCAGCGGCGCCGCGATCTGGGCTGCCCTCCAGATCGCCGCACGCCCCGAGGCCGCCGGCAAGAACATCGTCGTCATCATCCCGTCCGCGGGCGAGCGTTACCTCACCACGGCGCTGTTCGAAGACCTCCGCGAGGACTGATGCCGGTCGCCGTGGTTCGCCGCATCCGGGAGGACATCGCCGCCGCCCGGATGCGCGATCCCGCCGCGCGCGGCGGCATCGAGATCGCCCTGCTGTACCCCGGACTCCACGCGATCTGGGCGCATCGCGTCTGGCACGCGCTGTGGCGTCGACGCCTGCGCTTCGTCGCACGGGCGGGCTCGCAGGTCACGCGATGGCTCACGGGCATCGAGATCCATCCCGGTGCTCGGATCGGGCGCCGCTTTTTTATCGATCACGGCATGGGCGTCGTGATCGGCGAGACGGCGGAGGTCGGGGACGACGTCATGCTCTACCACGGCGTCACCCTCGGCGGCCGCCAACGCGAAGGGGGTAAACGGCACCCGACCCTCGGCGACGGTGTCGCGGTCGGCGCCGGCGCCAAGATCCTGGGGCCCGTGCACATCGGTGCGCACAGCGTCGTCGGAGCCAACGCCGTGGTCACACGTGACGCCCCCGCCGACAGCGTGCTCGTGGGTGTGCCGGCGAAGGCACGGCCGCGGGGGCGCGGCGAAGACACCCGTGCGCTGCTGACCGCGCCCGAGTACTCGATCTGACCCGCGACGTCCGCACGGCCCACTCGGGCTTCGACGCCGCATCCGCCTCACCGGAGCGCTCCCGCCCCACCGATCGTGCACATGTCGCAGCACCGTACGCTCGGAGCATGAGCGAGCTGCACGAGTTGTCCCTCGTCGAGCTGGCGCGGATGCTGCACGGCGGCGAACTGGACCCGCTCGATCCCACCCGCCACTACCTGTCGCGCATCGCCGCGCGCGCGGACCTGGGTGCGTTCGCCGAGGTCACCGCCGGTGCCGCGCTCGAGCGTGCGGAACAGCTCGCCCGCGCCACGGTGCGCGGTCCCCTCTACGGCGTCCCCCACGCCGACAAGGATCTCGTGGCGCGCGCCGGCGTCCCCACGCGCTACGGCTCCCGCTCGCGCGCGGATCACGTCCCGAACGCGTCCGATCCGCTGGCTATCGCCCTCGACGCCGCGGGCGTCGTGAACGTCGGCAAGACGGCGACGAGCGAGTTCGGTCTGACCGGCTACACGGAGCCTCTGATCGGGCCACCGGCGCGCGATCCCTGGAATCCTGCGAACGGCGCCGGCGGCTCCAGCGGCGGCGCGGCGGTCGCCGTGTCCGCGGGTCTGCTGCCGGCCGCCGTGGGCTCGGACGGCGGCGGTTCGATCCGCATCCCCGCCGCGACGGTCGGCGTCGTGGGTCTCAAGCCGTCACGGGGTCGTCTGCCGATCGGCTCGGGTCTGGACTCGCCCGACCAACTCGCGGTGACGGGGCCCCTCGCGCGCAGCGTCGCCGATGCCGCCTTCCTGTTCGACGTGCTGGCGCAGCTCGCGCCGTACCCCTACGCGACCGCGGCGCCCGGATCGGGCAGCCTCCTCCATGCTGTGCGACGGATGCCGCAGCCGGTCCGGATCGGGGTCACGACCGTCTCCCCGTGGGACGATGACGAGGACATCCGCCTGGACCCCGATGCGCGCGAGGCGGTCGCGCGAGCCGCGACCTGGCTCACCGGCGACGGACACAAGGTCGAGGACGTACTGTGGCGCCCGCAGGGCTACGCCGCCATGTTCCGCCGACTGTGGCGTGTCAGCGCCGCGCGGATCCCACTGTCGGACACGGACGAGGATCTCGTCGAACCGCTGACCGCGTGGCTGGTGCGGGAGGGGCGCCGACTGTCGGGCATCGAGACGCTGGAGACGCTGAGCGCCGCGCGGGCGTTCGAACGTCAGACCGTCGCTGCCTTCGCGCCGTACGACGCGGTCCTAATGCCCGCCCTCGCGCAGTCGCCGCGCCCGGTGGGCTGGTACGACGGGCACGAACCGCTGCGCACCTTCGCGCTCCAGGTGGAGTACGCGCCGTACTCGAGCTTCGTCAACGTCGCGGGGCTGCCCGCCGTGACGCTGCCCGTGACCGTCACCGAATCGGGGCACCCGGTGTCGGTGCAGCTCGTCGGACGTCCCGGCGGCGAAGCAACAATCCTGTCGCTCGCGACGCAGCTCGAGGACCGCCGCGGCGCGCTGCTGCATCCGCCCGTCTGGTGACGCAGAGCGCTCACTCTCCTGCGAGCGCCGCCAATCGCGCCTCTTCGTCCGCCGCGATGGCGGAGTCGATGATCGGTCCGAGAGCCCCGTCCATGACCTGGTCGAGGTTGTAGGCCTTGTAGCCGGTGCGGTGGTCGGCGATGCGGTTCTCGGGGAAGTTGTACGTGCGGATGCGCTCGGAGCGATCCATGCCCCGGATCTGCGAGCGTCGCGCATCGGATGCGGCGGCATCCCGCTCCTCCTGCTGCTTGGCGAGCAGGCGGGCGCGCAGCACCCGCATCGCCGCCTCGCGGTTCTGCAGCTGGCTCTTCTCGTTCTGCATCGAGACGACGATTCCCGTCGGCACGTGGGTGATCCGAACAGCCGAGTCGGTCGTGTTGACCGACTGGCCGCCGGGGCCTGAGGACCGGAACACGTCGATCTTCAGATCGTTCTGATCGATCTGGACCTCCTCCGGCTCGTCCACCTCGGGGAAGACGAGAACACCCGTCGTCGAGGTGTGGATGCGGCCCTGCGATTCGGTGGCGGGAACCCGTTGCACGCGGTGCACACCGCCCTCGTACTTCAGGTGGGCCCACACACCGGCGGCAGGATCGGAGCTCGTGCCCTTGATCGCCACCTGGACGTCCTTGTATCCGCCCAGGTCCGACTCGTTGCGCTCGAGCAGCTCGGTCTTCCACCCCTGCGATGCCGCGTACTGCACGTACATGCGCAGCAGGTCCGCCGCGAACAGTGCGCTCTCGGCGCCGCCTTCGCCGGCCTTGATCTCCATGATCACATCGCGCGCGTCATCGGGATCGCGCGGGATGAGCAGGCGTCGCAACCGCTCCTGGGCCGCGTCACTCTGCTCCTCGAGGGCGGGAACCTCGTCGGCGAACGCCGCATCCTCGCCCGCGAGCTCACGAGCCGCTGCCAGGTCGTCGACAGCGCCCTGCCACGCCTCGTACGCGTGGACGATGCGGGAGAGCTCGGCGTAGCGCCGGTTCACCCGCTTCGCCCGCGCGGCGTCGGCGTGCACGGCCGGGTCGGAGAGTTCCTCCTGGACCGCCCTGTGCTCGTCGAGGAGTCCGCGAACGGACTCGAACATGCCGGAATCGGACACGGCCGACGGGATCAGCGGATGTTGTTCTCGTGACCGTGCGAGTGCCCGCCCGAGGCCGGAGCCGGGATGGACTTCTGCATCTGCACGAGGAACTCGACGTTCGACGACGTCTCCTTGAGCTTGCCCAGCACGACCTCGAGGGCCTGCTGCGGGTCGAGACCCGCCAGTGCGCGCCGCAGCTTCCAGGTGATCTTCACCTCGTCCGCCGACAGCAGCATCTCTTCGCGACGCGTGCTCGACGCGTTGACGTCGACCGCGGGGAAGATGCGCTTGTCGGCGAGCTGACGGCTGAGTCGCAGCTCGCTGTTGCCGGTGCCCTTGAACTCCTCGAAGATGACGTCGTCCATCTTCGAGCCGGTCTCCACGAGCGCGGTCGCGAGGATCGTCAGCGAGCCGCCGTTCTCGATGTTGCGCGCGGCGCCGAAAAAGCGCTTGGGCGGATAGAGGGCGGCGGCATCGACACCGCCGGAGAGCACCCGACCGCTCGTCGGTGCCGACACGTTGTACGCGCGGCCCAGGCGGGTGATCGAGTCGAGCAGCACGACGACGTCCCGGCCGAGCTCAACGAGACGCTTGGCCCGCTCGATGGCGAGCTCGGCGACCGTGGTGTGATCCTCGGCGGGGCGATCGAAGGTCGAGGCGATGACCTCGCCCTTCACCGTGCGCTGCATGTCGGTGACCTCTTCGGGGCGCTCGTCGACGAGCACGACCATGAGGTGGACCTCGGGGTTGTTGTGCGCGATCGCGTTGGCGATCTGCTGCAGCACGATCGTCTTGCCCGCCTTGGGAGGCGCGACGATGAGGCCGCGCTGGCCCTTGCCGATGGGAGCGACGAGATCGATGATGCGCTGCGTCAGCTTCTCGGGCGCGGTCTCCAGGCGCAGACGCTCCTGCGGGTAGAGCGGGGTGAGCTTACCGAACTCGACGCGCTCGGCCGCATCCTCGACCGAGAGGCCGTTGATCGCGTCGACCTTGACCAGCGCGTTGTACTTCTGACGACCCGGCTGCTCGCCCTCGCGGGGCTGTTTGATCGCGCCGACGACCGCGTCGCCCTTGCGGAGGTTGTACTTCTTGACCTGGCCGAGCGAGACGTAGACGTCGCTGGCACCCGGCAGGTAGCCGGTCGTACGCACGAACGCGTAGTTGTCGAGCACGTCGAGCACGCCGGCGATCGGGATGAGGACGTCGTCCTCGCCGATCTCCGTCTCGAACTCGTCGTTCTGGCCCTGACCGCGACGCTTGTTGCGCTGGCGCGCGCGACCGGACTGCTGCTCGTCGTCCTCCGCGGCCGCGGGAGCGCCGTTCTGGCTCTGGTTCTGCTGGCCGTTCTGACCGTTCTGACCTGCAGCGCCCTGCGCGTTCTCACGACGATTCCGGTTGCGGCTGCGACTACGGCTGCGGCTACGGCTGCTCTGCTCGCCTTCGGCGTTCTGCTCGCCCTCGGCGCCGGACGCGTTCTCGCCCGAGGCATCGGCGGCGGGTGCCGTGTCGGCTGCCTCGGCGGGCGCGGTCTCGGACTCCGCCGGCGCGGCATCCGTCGACGCGACCTCGGCGGCGGCTTCCGGAGCCGCCGGCTCGGCAGCGGCCTCGGCGGTCTCAGCCGGGGCCTCTTCGGAGGCGGCAGCGGACTTGCGTGCGCGGCGCGGAGCCTTCTTGGCCGGAGTCTTCGCGGCGGGCGCGTCGGCGGCGGCTGCGTCGTCCGCGGCGGGGGCGGCTTCGGCGGGTGCCTCGGCGGCCGGAGCCTCGGATGCGGCGGGCGCCTCCTCGGCGGCCTCGACCGCAGCGGCGGCATCCTCGGCGGGCGCCTCGGTGCTCTTGGCGCGGCGGGGGGCGCGCTTGCGCGGGGCCTTGACCGGGGCATCGGCGGCGGGCGCCTCGGCGGCGGGGACGGCCTCGGCGACGGTGTCGTCGACGTTGGCGTCGGTGGACTGGATCTCGGAGATGGACTCCACGAGTACTCCCTTGATGAAACGTGTGTCAGCGCGTGACCGCACAGAAGGCCCAACAGACAGGCATTCGTCTACACCCAGCGCATGCTCGGGATACGCGCGACCGCATCGCGGGGATGTGTCGCGGGTATGAGTGCAGGGGTCACGCGGCCGGTTCGCAGATTGCGACGGAGGCCAGATTCACGTCAGTGACGTGGCACCCTCCGCGTTGTCCCTCACTGTACCACCCTTGAAGTCGACCGCGAGCATGAGCGCCTCCCACGGAGTGTCCGCGTGCGCGGCGACGAGCTGGGCGGCTTCCAGCCGGCGTCCGGGGCCGTCGGCGAGCACGAGGACGGACGGTCCCGCGCCCGAGACGACCGCCGCGAACCCCTCCCGACGCAGCGCCTGCACGAGGCGATCCGTCTCGGGCATCGCCGCCGCGCGATAGCTCTGGTGCAGCTTGTCCTCGGTGGCGGCCATGAGCAGCTCGGGGCTCTGCGTCAGCGCCGCGATCAGCAGCGCCGAGCGCGAGACGTTGAACACCGCATCCGCTCGCGAGAACTGGTCCGGCTGCAGGCCGCGCGCGACAGAGGTCGACATCGTGAACTCGGGCACGAAGACGATCGGAGACACACCGCGGTGCACGAGCAGCTTCTTGTGCTGCGGACCGTTCTCGTCGACCCAGGCGATCGTGAGACCGCCGAAGAGCGCGGGTGCGACGTTGTCGGGGTGGCCCTCGAGCTCCGTGGCCAGCCGCAGCAGCGTGTCGGCATCGAGATCCGCGTCTCCCTCGAGCAGTCCCTTGGCGGCCAAGAGCCCCGATACGACGGCGGCGCCGGAGGAGCCCATCCCACGCCCGTGCGGAATGACGTTGCGCGCGCGTAGGCGCAGGCCCGGCATCGGAAGACCCGCATCCGCGAAGGCGTAGGCGATGGCGCGGACGACGAGATGCGACCCGTCGCGCGGCACCTGCTCGGCGCCGGCGCCCTCGACCTCGATCTCGAGCAGGCCCGGCTCGAGGGCTTCGACCTCGAGCTCGTCGTAGACGCTCAGCGCCAGGCCGAGCGTGTCGAATCCGGGCCCGAGGTTGGCGCTCGTGGCGGGCACGCGCACTGTCACCGCGCGGCCCACGGCGACCGTCATTGAGAGCCCTGCGGGGCGAGCTCCAGCACCGAGGCGACCTCCGAGACGGAGCTGTCGACGACGGTGGGGGCGACCTCGCCGCCGGACGCGTCACGCAGGGCCCACTGCGGGTCCTTGAGACCGTGGCCGGTGACGGTGAGCACGACGCGGGAACCCGCGGGGATCACTCCGGCCTCGGCGCGGTCGAGAAGACCCGCGACGGAGATCGCGGATGCGGGCTCGACGAAGACACCGACCGTCTCGCTCAGCAGCTTCTGCGCGGCGAGGATGCGGTCGTCCTCGATGGCGCCGAACCAGCCGTCCGTGGCGTCGCGCGCCTCGAGGGCGAACTGCCAGGAGGCGGGGTTTCCGATGCGGATGGCGCTGGCCACCGTCTCGGGGTTCTTTACGACCTCGCCCCGCACGAGCGGTGCGGAGCCGGCGGCCTGGAGTCCGAACATCCGCGGCACCTTGGTGGAGACGCCGCGCTCGGCCTCCTCGGTGTAGCCGCGCGTGTATGCGGTGTAATTGCCCGCATTGCCGACGGGGACGATGTGGAAGTCGGGGGCATCGCACAGCTGGGAGACAACTTCGTAGGCGGCCGTCTTCTGACCGTCGATGCGGTCGGGGTTGACCGAGTTCACGAGGTGCACCGGGTAGTTCGCGGCGAGCTCGCGCGCGATCTCCAGGCAGTCGTCGAAGTTGCCGCGGATCTGGATGAGCTTGCCGCCGTGCGCCACGGCCTGACTCAGCTTGCCCATCGCGATCTTGCCCTCGGGCACGAGCACGGCCGCGGTGATGCCGGCGTGCGCCGCGTAGGCGGCGGCCGATGCCGAGGTGTTGCCCGTGGAGGCGCAGATGACGGCCTTCGCCCCGTGCTCCACCGCGCGCGAGAGCGCCACCGTCATGCCGCGGTCTTTGAAGGAGCCGGTCGGGTTCATGCCCTCGAACTTGACCCAGACCTCGGCGCCGGTGCGGTGCGACAGTGCCGGTGCCGGGATCAGCGGGGTGCCGCCCTCGCCGAGGGTGACCACCGTGGAGGCGTCGGTCACGCCGAGGCGGTCGGCGTACTCGCGGAGGACTCCGCGCCAGAGGTGTGCCATATCAGTCTCCTTCTACCCGCAGGACCGAGACGACCCGCTCGACGACGTCGCTGTCCGCGAGTCGGTCGACCGTGTCGCTGAGATCCTGCTCGCGTGCTTTGTGCGTTCCGATGACCAGGCGTGCCCGGCCCGAATCTGCGCCGTCCTCGGCGATGACCGTCTGCTCGACCGTCGCGATCGAGACGTGCCCCTCGCTCAGGGTGCCGGCGATGTGCGCGAGCACACCCGCCTGGTCGCTGACCTCGAGCGTGATCTGGTAGCGCGTCTGCGCGTGGCCGATCGGCAGGACCGGCAGGTTCGCGCGCGTGGACTCCCCCACCCCCACGCCTCCGGCGATGTGGCGACGCGCCGCGGACACGACATCGCCCAACACGGCGGATGCGGTCTGCACCCCACCGGCGCCGGCACCGTAGAACATGAGCGAGCCGGCCGCCTCCGCCTCGACGAAGACGGCGTTGTTGGCACCGTGGACGCTGGCGAGCGGGTGCGAGCGCGGCACCAGCGCCGGGTAGACCCGGACCGAGATCGCCTCGCCCGTGGGCGAATCCTGGCCGGTCAGCCGTTCGCAGACCGCGAGCAGCTTGATGACGTAGCCGGCGTGACGAGCCGCATCCATCATCTGCGTGGTGATCGCGGTGATGCCCTCGCGGTGCACCGATTCGAGCGGGACGGCGGTGTGGAACGCGAGCGAGGCGAGGATCGCCGCCTTCTGCGCGGCGTCATAGCCCTCGACATCGGCGGTCGGATCCGCCTCGGCATAGCCGAGCGCCTGCGCCTGCGCCAGGACGTCGGCGAATTCCGCTCCCTCGGTGTCCATGCGGTCGAGGATGTAGTTCGTGGTCCCGTTCACGATGCCCATGATGCGCTGCACGCGGTCGCCGGCGAGCGAGTCGCGCAGCGGACGGATGATGGGGATGGCGCCGGCCGCCGCCGCCTCGTAGTAGACCTGCGCGCCGACCTGATCGGCGGCATCGAAGATCTCGGAGCCGTAGGTCGCCAGCAGCGCCTTGTTGGCCGTCACGACGTCTGCGCCGGAGTTGATCGCCTGCAGCAGGTGGGTTCTCGCCGGCTCGATGCCGCCGATGAGCTCGATCACGATGTCGGCGCCGACGATCAGCGACTCGGCATCGGTCGTGAAGAGCTCCCGCGGAAGGTCCACGTCGCGCGGGGCGTCGACATCGCGCACCGCGATACCGGCGAGCTGGAGGCTCGCTCCCGCGCGGTCCGCAAGCTCATCGCCGTGCTTGAGCAGGAGAGCTGCGACCTGCGACCCGACGGCACCGGCTCCCAGCAGAGCGACGCGGAGGTGGCGATGGTCGATCATGAATCACCTTTCTGCGCGAGGACGGCATCGCGGGCGAGAAGGTCGTCGACCGTCTCGCCGTGCACGATGACACGCGCCTCGGCGTCACGCACCGCGACCACCGGGGGCCGCGGCATGTAGTTGTAGTTGCTCGACAACGAGAAGCAGTACGCACCGGTGGCCGGCACCGCCAGTAGGTCGCCGGGGGCGACGTCGGCGGGGAGGTACTCGGCGTTCACGACGATGTCGCCCGACTCGCAGTGCGAGCCGACCACGCGCACGAGGGCGGGAGCCGCGTCGCTGACCCGGGAGGCGATGCGGGCGGAGTAGTCGGCGCCGTAGAGCGCTGGACGGGCGTTGTCGCTCATCCCGCCGTCGACGCTGACGTAGGTGCGCACGAGACCGTCACCGAGGGCCACGGGCTTGACCGTTCCGACCTCGTAGAGCGTGACACCGGCGGTTCCGACGATCGCGCGTCCCGGCTCGAAGACAAGGGTCGGCACGGGCACGTCGAGGCGCGCACACGTCGCGGCGACCGCATCCACGATGGCATCCGCGAGCTCCTCGATCACGGCGGGCCGCTGGTCGCGCGTATAGGCGATGCCGAAGCCGCCGCCGAGGTTGAGGACGTCGAGACCGCCGAGCTCCGCGTGGAGGGCGACCAGACGCTCGGCGGATGCGGCGAAGCCCTCCGACCCGAAGATCTGGGAACCGATGTGGCAGTGCAGCCCGACGAGCTCGACGCCGGGAATGGCGCGCAGAAGAGCGGCCGCCTCGCGGGCGCCGTCCAGGGAGAAGCCGAACTTCTGGTCTTCGTGCGCCGTGGCGAGGAAGTCGTGGGTCTCGGCATGGATGCCCGTGTTGACGCGGATCAGCACCGGCTGCCTGCGGGAGGCGCCGTCGGTCACGGACGCGAGACGGACGATCTCGTCGACGCTGTCCACGATGATCGTGCCGATGCCGATCTCGACGGCACGTGCCAACTGGCTCGCAGACTTGTTGTTGCCGTGCAGGCCCAGCAGCGCAGGGTCCGCACCCGCGGCCAGTGCCACCGCGAGCTCGCCGGGGCTCGCGACGTCGATGCGCAGCCCCTCCTCGAGGACCCACTGCGCGAGCGCCGCCGACAGGAACGCCTTGCCCGCGTAGTAGACGCGC
Source organism: Microbacterium neimengense (assembly GCF_054782995.1). NCBI lineage: Bacteria > Bacillati > Actinomycetota > Actinomycetes > Micrococcales > Microbacteriaceae > Microbacterium > Microbacterium neimengense. The sequence continues at coordinate 123,092 of NZ_BAAGRK010000001.1, read as the reverse complement.
GCGTCGGCTCCGTGGCGGGCCGCGGCCCGCTGGAAGGCCGCCAGAGTGCGGCGGGCCCGGCCGCGCACCTCGTCCTCGTCGAGCACATAGAGAGGGGTGCCGAAGCGTGCGGCGAGCTCGCCCGCATCCACGCCGCCGATCTGAAGTCGCCCATCGCGGCGGGAGGCCGATGCGGGCCACACGACGGGCGCGAGGTCGTTCGCATCATCCGGCACGAGGAGCCACTCTTCGGCGGCAGCGCGGTCGTGCGAGGAGGACACTACGAGACCCAATCGGTGGTGAAGGGCGGCGGGATTCTCAGCGGCGGCGGAGCCGTCACGACACCCGACGCGAGTCCCTTGAAGTCTAGGGCACCGCCCATGCCGCTCCCGCCATGCGTCAGGCGCAGCTGCCCTTCTCCCTCGCACCGGCATCGGTCAGCAACTCGCCCGCGATGTCGAAGTCGGCCGCGAGCCGATCGCCCTGCACCGCGACCTGGCTGAGGGTGAGGCCGCGAGGGAGATACTGCGCGACGCACACCCGGTATCCGGCGAGCAGAGGATCGGCGACGGAGCCGAACTGCGCGCGCAAGCCGTCCGCGGTCACCTCGGCACCCGCGACGCTCAGCGACACCGGGGTCAGCACGAGCTGCCCATCCGCTGACGACGGGGTGAGCGACACGTCCACCGGCACCGCGACACCGAACACCGACAGCTGGGAGGAGGCACTGACGTCGGGCTCGGCGATCGTGAGGCCGTCGACGGACACCGGCGCAGCCTCGGCCAGCAGCGGTCGCAGCTGCTCGGCGTTCAGGGACACCGTGGCCTGACCGGAGCCGAGCGTGAAGGGAGCGCGGATGCCGAGATCGTGAAGGGTCACCGACACGTTGCCGGTGAAATCTCCGATGGTCACGTCGTCGGCGGAGATGCGCACCTGGCCCACCTCGCCCAGCGCAAGATCCAGCAGCAGCGAGGGATCGGCGACGTCCACATCGATCTGCTGGTCGGAGGCGAGATCGAGCCGCGAGACGAGCTGCTGCTTGACGGCCTTCGTCACGAGGTCGCGCGCCACCCACTCCCCCGCGAAGAACGCGGCGACGATGAGAAGCAGGACCACGAGCACCGCGAGGAGCCACGGCCACCGGCGGCGCCGGCGCGCCGTGCGGGGCGCGTCGTCCTGGTCGTCGAACAGCCCCATCACCTCGCTCATGTCACATCCGCTCGGGCGCGCTGACGCCCAACAGGTCCAGCCCGTTGCGCAGGACCTGGCCGGTCGCGTCGTTGAGCCAGAGACGCGTGCGGTGCAGGTCGGTCACCTCGTCGTCGCCGAGCGGGATCACGCGGCAGTTGTCGTACCAGCGGTGGTAGAGCCCCGCGAGCTCCTCGAGGTATCGGGCGATGCGATGCGGTTCGCGCAGGTCGGCGGCGAAGGCAACCAGCCGCGGGAACTCCTGCAGCGCGCCCAGCAGCGCGGACTCGGTCTCGTGGGTGAGCAGTTCGGGGGCGAACGCTGTGCGCTCCACTCCGGATGCGGCGGCATTGCGCGCCACGTTGTGGGTGCGCGCGTGGGCGTACTGCACATAGAAGACGGGGTTGTCGTTCGTGCGCTTCTGCAGGATCTCGGGGTCGAGTGTGAGCGGAGAGTCGGCGGGGTAACGCGCCAGCGAGTACCGCAGGGCGTCGGTGCCGAGCCAGGCGCGCAGGTCGTCGAGCTCGATGATGTTTCCGGCGCGCTTGGACAGACGCGCGCCGTTGATGGAGACGAGCTGGCCGATCAGCACCTCGATGTCCTTCTCGGGGTCGTCGCCCGCCGCACCGGCGAGCGCCTTGAGCCGGTGGACGTAGCCGTGATGATCGGCGCCGAGCAGGTAGATCTTGTGGGCGAAACCACGATCGCCCTTGTTGAGGTAATAGGCCGCATCCGCCGCGAAGTAGGTGTATTCGCCGTTCGAGCGACGGATGACGCGGTCCTTGTCGTCGCCGAAGTCCGTCGTGCGCACCCAGATGGCGTCGTCCTGCTCGAAGACATGCCCCTGCTCGCGCAGGCGCTCCACCGCCTCGTCGACGAGACTGGGCGACCCGGCGTGCAGCACCCGCTCGGAGTACCAGACGTCGAAGTGGACGTTGAACTGTTCGAGAGAAGCCTGGATCTCGCCCAGCTGCAAGGCGTACGCGAGCTCGGTGGTGAATGCCAGCTGCTCCTCGGGCGAGGCGAACAGCACGCCGCCGGGCTCGCCGTTGAAGTCCGCCGCGCGCACGCGCTCGGCCAGGTCCTGGATGTAGGCGCCGACGTAGCCGTCCTCCGGAGCGGGCTCGCCCTTCACCGCAGCGAGCACGGAGCGGCCGAAGCGCTCCATCTGCGCGCCCGCGTCGTTGATGTAGAACTCGCGCACGAGGGTGGCGCCGCTCGCCAGCAGCAGCCGGGCGATGGCATCGCCGAGGGCTGCCCAGCGGGTGTGGCCGATGTGAAGCGGGCCCGTCGGGTTCGCGCTGACGAACTCCAGGTTGATCGAGTTGCCGCGCTGGGTGGTGTTGGAACCGAACGCCGCGCCCGCCTCGACGATCACGCGTGCGAGGGCGCCGGCGGCCGCCGCATCCAGACGGATGTTGATGAACCCGGGACCGGCGATCTCGACGGAGGCGACGCCGGCAACCTCGCCGAGAGGGCCCGCGATCTCCGCTGCCAGCTCCCGCGGGTTCGCCCCCACCTGCTTCGCGAGCTTCAGGGCGATGTTGGACGCCCAGTCGCCGTGGTCACGATTCTTCGGACGCTCGAGGACGATGTCCGACACCGCCACCTCGACGCCGGGGCGTCGCGCCTCGACGATCGGTGCGACGACGGCGTGCAGGGCTGCGGAGAGCTGTTCGGGATCCATAGGCGTCCCATTCTACGTTCGTCGGCAGCGGCGCCCCGGGCCGCGCGGGCCGCGCGCTCAGGACATCGACACGAGCGACGCGTGGTCGTCGACGGGGCCGGGAGCGTCCTGCACCGTCGCGTCCACTTCGAGCCGCTCCAACCCCACGTATCCGCCGTGGTAGCTCAGGAACGCGCAGTCCGCCGCATCCCGGCCCGTGGCGATCCGCACGAGCGAGGAGCGCGGGGCCAGCCGGGTGGCATCGACGACGCTCCATTCGCCCTCGACGAGCACCTCGGCGACGGCGTGGAAGTCCATGGGATCGAGCTGCGGCGCGTAGCAGGCGACATACCGCGCGGGCACGTCCATCGCGCGCAGCAGCGCGATGACGAGATGGGCGTAGTCGCGACAGACGCCTTGCCCGCTGGCGAGGGTCGTGACCGCGCTGTCGGTACCGAGACTCATACCCGGGGTGTAGGTGACGCTCGTGGCCACGAACTCGGAGACGGCCTCCACGAGAGCTCGACCGCTCAACCCGCGGAACAGTCGCCGCGCCGTCGCGAAGACCTCGTCGGACTGGGCGTAGCGGCTCGGGCGCAGAGCCGCGATCGTGTCGATCTCCGTCGTCGCAGGCTCAGTCCCCGGTCCGACGACCGCCTCGTACCGCACCTGAAGGGGCCCTGCCCCACCGGTCAGACGGTGCAGGCGGTTCCCGACCGCGTCCACGAGCTCCCTCGGCCGCGCCTCGCGCCCGTCCTGCACGACGCTCAGTCGCTCGCTCACAATGCCCGCCGATCGTGCCACCGCGATCTGCAGGATGAGGTCGACGGAGGAGCCCAATTCGAGGTCGAGTTCGGCTCTCACAAGGCGCTGCACCGGCCCATCCTCGCACGCGCATCGAGGGCCGAGGGCCGCCCCCATCCGGCTCCCGCACCCGCAGCGGGCCCTCGCGCCGTACGCTCGTGTCATGACCCGATCCGCCCGGCTTTCGCCGCGCCGCACGATCGCCGTGCTGGCTGTGCTGGCGGCGTTGATCGCGTGCATCTGCGCACTCGCGTTGACGCGTCCCTGGGCGGCCGGGGCACTGCCGGTCAGTCGAGCGGATGCGGGTGGCACTGCGCCCGCGCCCGTGGCGGCGATCTCGCTGCCCGAGCATCCTCGGATCCTCGTCTTCGGCGACTCCTGGACCTATGGTTCCGCCGCCTCCGCGCCCACGCTGGGCTACGCGTACCTCCTGGGTCCCCTGATGGACGGCGAGTCGAGTGTGAACGGGTCACGAGGCAGCGGCTACCTCGTTCCCGGCATCGACGGCGGCACCTTCTCCGAGCGCATCGCCGAGCTGGATGCGTCCGCCGAGCCGGATCTCATCGTCGTCCAGGGCTCGATCAACGATCGAAAGGTCCCGCTCGACGGCTACGACGACGCTGTGCGGACCGCGTGGGATTCGCTCGCCGCACTGTACCCCGATGCGCAGATCGTCGTTCTCGGACCGGCTCCCCAGATCCTCCCCGTGGAAGCGGCGACCGCAGAGATCGACGAACGGCTGAGGCTGGCAGCGGCCGCGCACGGCTGGCCCTACATCTCCGCCGTCCGGGACCAGTGGATCACGCCGGAGAACTACGCGTGGATCATCGACACCGGACCGGTCGGACGAAATCACCCGACGACCGAGGGCCACGCGTACCTGGCGGAGAGGCTCGCCACGGCGCTCGAGGGTCTGCGCGCCGACTGAACCTTCCTGTCCGGCCGGACATTATGCACCCTTTCGCCAGGCAGGACCACCGGAGCTCTGAGAGCCCGTCCGCTGGCTATCGTGAACGCCGGGGGCACGGCGACCCGCCGCGCCCGTACCCGAGCGCCGGCCCCACCGCCGCCGTCCGGGAATCCACCTATCGGGCAGGCCCCGGGGCAGGAGTCGTGAACATGGGTATTGGAAGCGGAATCGCGCTGTTCGTGATCGGAGCGATCCTGGCGTTCGCCGTCAACGTCGACCTCGGCGGCTACGTCAACCTGAGTCTCATCGGGTACATCCTGATGGGCGCGGGGGTTGTGGTCTTCCTGATCAGCCTCATCCTCGTCATGCGTCGCCGTTCGAGCGTGTCCACCTCACACACCGCCGTCGACCCCGCCAGCGGTGAGCGCGTCACGACACGTCGCACCACGGACAACGGCGAACCTCTCGCCTGAGTACGTGTCCGACATCCTCGACGCCGTCCCCGCGGGGACCGGCTCACTTCTCGCCGGCCGCTACCGCCTGATCGAGCGCGTCGGCAGCGGCGGCATGGGAACGGTCTACCGCGCCCGAGACGAGCTGCTCGGCCGCGATGTCGCGGTCAAGCTCTTCCACTCGGAGCAGGGGGACGGCGTCGAGGAACGTCGGAAGGTCGGCGAGGCGACCATGCTCGCCTCGCTCTCGCATCCGTGCCTGGTCACCCTCTTCGACGCGCGCATCGGTCCCCAGACGCCGAGCTATCTGGTCATGGAGTACATCGCAGGTCCCACCCTGCGTCAGCGTCTCTTGGAGGGACCGCTGGAGCTCGATGAGGCGGCCGTGATGGCGAGCGATCTCGCCGCGGCGCTGGAGGCGGTGCATGCAGCGGGTATCGTGCACCGCGACGTGAAGCCCTCCAACGTCATGCTCCGCGCCCGGGGTCGCGCGGCGGCGGGCCGCATCGGCTATCAGGCCGTACTGGCGGACTTCGGCGTCGCCCACCTCGTGGACTCCACGAGGCTCACGACACCCGGCGATGTCATCGGCACGGCGGCCTATCTCGCCCCGGAGCAGGTCCGCGGTCACGCACCGGTTCCCGCATCCGACGTCTACTCGCTCGGTCTGCTCCTCATCGAGGCCGTCACCGGCCGCCATCCCTTCGCCGATGCGCCGGCCGCCAGCATGCTGTTGGCTCGGCTCAGCCGTCAGCCCGACGTGCCGGCGGGAATCGGCTACGCGTGGCGCTCCCTGCTCACCGCGATGACGGTGCACGATCCCGCTTCCCGCCCGAGCGCGGGTGAGGTGCTCGAGCGTGCGCGCGCTCTCTCCGCCTCGCCGGCGACCGCCACGACGCTCCCCCTGGATGAGGCGCTGCTCGTCGCGACATCACCGATCGCGCTCGCGACTCCCCCTGCGCAGATCACCGAACCGCTCGCCGACCCGCTCCCGGTCTCGCCGACTCGTCGACCCCGACGCCGCCGCGCGACCGTGGCGCTCACGGCCGCTGCCGGTGTTCTCCTCGTCGGGGCCGCCGCGGTGGGCATCACGAGCGCGCTTGCCCCGGCACCGGTGGCCGAGGAGTCCGTCGTCCCCGCGCAGGTGAACACCATCCCTGCCGACGAAGGGTCGGATCAGACACCCGCGGAGACGGTGGATTCCGGCGACCAGGCCGTGCCACCGACCGATACCGACGCTCCGCAGCCGGAACCGGTCACCGATCCGCAGCCAGGGCCGGCGTCGGAGAACGGGTCGAATCGCGGCCCCGGCAACAACAACGGCAACGGCAACGGGCCCGGCAGCGGCAAGAAGCCCTGACGGCGGAGGAACGCCACATTCCGACGTCATCCCGCCGACCTCGATAACGGGGACCGATGAGGCGAGACGCGGTGCTCGACACTGGGTGAGAGACGAGGAGTCCCATGCCCTACGACATCGACGAGCTACTGCGTCCCCCCTCCGCCACCGCCGCGCTCGCTCTCGAGACGGCCGAACGGTGGTGTTCCCTCGCGGTGCTGCGGCACAGTCTGCGCTCCTGGGTGTGGGCGCGTGCGCTCGCGGATGCGGAGGGGCTGGATTATGACGCGGAGCTGCTGTTCGCCGCCGCCGCGCTGCACGACATCGGCGTAGCGGAGCCCTTCGACGCGCACCGGGCACCGTTCGAGGGTGCCGGAGGCGCGGCGGCGTGGGTGTTCGCCGCAGGAGCGGGCTGGCCGATCGAACGCCGCGTCCGGCTGCAGGAAGTCATCGAACGCCACATGTGGGTCGAGGTCGATCCGGCCGTGGACATCGAGGGCCACCTGCTGGAGGTGGCCACGAGCCTGGATGTCGCAGGCGTGGGCTCGTCCCGGTGGGATCCGCAACTGTTGCGCGCCGTGACCGAGCGACTGCCGAGAGCGGAATTCGCGGCCGAGTTCGACACGGCGATCCGCGATCAAGGCCGACGTAAGCCCGCGTCGGCTGCGGCACGTCTTGCGCAGAGCGGCCGCATCGCCGACGGCGAGCGCACCTGGCTCACCCTGACTCGCTGACCTGGCGTCCCCGGACTGCCTATGCCGGGCGGTCAACCGGCCTGCGCGAAGGGGCTCGACGCATCGATGATGCGCCGCAGCGAGACCGCCTCCCATCGATCGAGCGCGCTCGATCTGGACGAGTGCCGGATGCGGCGGCGATACGCGGCGAGCGCCGCATCCGCCGCGCGCAGACGTTCGGCGCATGGGCTGCTTCTCATCGCCGCCGACCTTCGCGTCCCCCAAGCGGCCGACAGACAGCTCGCTGCCGGCAGCGTAACGTCGCAGGCATCGGGGGGGTCGGGTGGATTCGAGGCAGCGAGGCGTCACCACGACGACGCGCTCACAGGGGTGGCGCGAGATCACAGCCGGGCTCGTCTGGGCCTCGATCGGATTGTGCGTCTTCGCTCTCTGGCAGCTGTTCGCCCGGGAGTTCGGTGCCGCCGTCGGCACGGCTCTGCATTCCCCACCCGCCCGGGAGAGTCGCGTCCCGTCCTTCTGGGGCTTCGTCGTCGTGACAGCGGTACTTCTGGTGTGCGCCGTCGGTGCCCTCGCAGCGCGGCGCTGGCTAGCCCTGCCGATCGCTCTGCTGCTCGCTTTCGGCGCGGGCACGATCGCGTTGGGCATGTATCCGCAGGTCGCGCCGTTCGTCTTCGGGCGTGAAGAAGGCCCCGATCCGCGGAGGGACCGAGGCCTCTTGTACGCCGTGCCCCCGGAGGGATTCGAACCCCCGACCTACGGTACCGGAAACCGGCGCTCTATCCCCTGAGCTACGGAGGCGTACCGATCGAGACTATCACCGCCGGCTCCGGCCCCGTGACGACGGGTCAGGGGTATCCGCGAGTCCACAGACCGTAGACGGCGAAGAACTGCAGGACGACGAGGGCGATCAGGATGCCGTTGCGTGCGCGCTTGGAGGCGGAGAGCCGTTCGTGCGCGAGGAGCGGAGACATCGGCATCAGCAGACGGAACGTGCTGGCCTGCGGCAGGAAGACGCCGAAGATGTAGAGCCCGTAGCTGAGCCCGTACGCCGCGACCACGATTCCGAGCTTGCGCACCGGCCGCGACCAGATCAGCATCGCGAAGCCGACCATGAGCGCGAGCACCAGCAGCCAGCCGAAAACGCCCAGGTACTCGCCCATGAAACGGAACCAGGGGGTCAGGGGCATGAACTCGCCATTGCCGACGAACGGACGCCACCACGCGGTCTCCGTGAGCAAGTAGGCGTGAGGGGTCCCGGTCCACGCATCCGCGATCCACGACCATGCGAACCCGGCGAGCGCTGTGACACCGCCGGCGACGAGCAGCCCCGCCACTTCGCGGCGGGGGAACGGATCGATCCTCCGGCGCCACCAGCGCACGACGAAGACGATGCCAAGCGCCAGCGCGAGAGCGAGGGCACCGGGTCGCGTGAACGCCGCGACCAGCGCGATCGGAGTGATCCACGCGTACTTGCGTTTGACCGCCAGCAGGAGCGCCGCGAAGGTCAGGGTGAGCACCAGAGATTCCGCGTACGCGATGACGAACACGAAAGACAGCGGCGCGAAGGAGAAGAAGATGACGGCCCACTTCGCCTGGCGTGGCGAGGTCACCGCGCGCAGCAGCAGGAACAGCAGCACGGTCGCGGTAGCGCTGAAGAAGATGCTGAGTCCGATGCCGGCCGCACGCCAGTCCGAGCCGACGATGTCACCGACCACACGTTCCAACCACGGGTAGATCGGCAGGAAGGCCCAGTCGTTCTCGAGCACGTTGCCGTTGGGACCGATGGGGATGACGGGCGGATACCCGATCAGCGAGATGCGGCCGTACCTGTCCGCGTCCCACCCCGTCAGGAAGGCAGCGAACGTGACGACAGGTCGGTCCTGCGCGCCGAAGCCCCACCCTGCGGCCGTCGAGACCAGGTACCAGAAGAGCAGGAAGGCGAGGTTCACGCCGCGCGCGATCGCCCAGTACCCCATCACCTGGGCGAGCTCGATCCGCCTCACCCCGCGCACGCCGGGGTCGGGTCGGGATACATCGTCGACCCAGCCGTGCACGGCCTTCACTGCGCGGCGCCATCGTGGCGTGCGCGTGCCCTCCGAATCGGCATGCAGTTGCGAACCGGTCACCGTCACGACTTTCCTCTCCCCGCGTGGCGCGAGCGATCCTAGGCGAAGCGGCTATGCCAGCCCCCACAGGATGCTCCCATCTTCGAGCGCGGAGCAAAAGCCCGCGGCCTCAGATGAGGAACACGCCGTCGAGCAGACCCGGATTGTGCGCGTGGACGAGCACCCCGAACACCACCGCGTCGAACAGCAGGTGCACCGTGACGACGTAGGCGAGCGAACGTGTGCGCAAGAAGATGTACCCCTGCAGCAGCGCGAACGGGATCGTGAGGACGGGCCCCCAGGCGCGGTAGCCGAGCTCCCACAGGAACGAGACGAACACGATCGCCTGCACGAGGTTGGCGGTCAGATCCGGCAGATGGCGACGCAGGAGCGCGAAGACGGTGCAGATGAAGAAGAGCTCGTCCCAGATGCCGACCGCCCCGACGCCGACGAACAGGCGGGCGATGAGATCGGGCGTGTCGACGACCGGCCAGTTCTGGTAGACCCCGGAGCTGATGAAGTAGTAGGGCAGGATGAGCCAGCCGAGCACAAGCACCGCCACCAGCCACACCCACTGGAACCGGCTCCATCGCCCGCCCCCGCGCCACGGGAATCGGATCGCGCGGTCGCGGTAGACGAACCGCGACACGAGATAGGGCACCACGACGGCTCCGCCCAGCGCGAGGGTGAATCGCACCATCGCGGCGTTGTCGAGCTCGGCGGCGAGCGGGATGGCGCTGACGATCAGCATCCCGACGGAGATGAGCGACAGATCGCGCAGCAGCGAGACCGCGCGCGGGTGACGGCGATCCGCCCACCACGCCGTGACGAGGCCCGCCGCGAGCAGGGCCCACCCCAGCCAGGGAGTGAGCAACACGAAGAACGCCGGTGCGGCGAGCGCCACCAGCAGCGAGGCCGCGAGCGGCCCTGCCCGCAGCGGAGTCCGGCCGACCGTCTGCGCGGCGGGCACCTCAGCCGGCCGATCGTCGGTAGGCGAGGTCGCGGATCGCGCGCCCCACTCGCGCGCCCTTGCGCTCGAAGGCCGTGATGACGCGACCCTCGAAGCGCGGCGACCAGTCCCCCTCGAACGCACGGTCGAACACCGTCGCCTCGTCGAGCACCGAGCGCATCTGCAGCGCGTAGTCCTCCCAGTCGGTGGCCAGGCGCAGCATCCCGCCGGGGCGGAGCGCACGCGCGAGCGTCGGCACAACGTCCGGCTTCACCAGTCGCCGCTTCGTGTGCTTCTTCTTGTGCCACGGGTCGGGGAAGAAGATCCAGACCTCATCGACCGACCTCGCCGGCAGCAGGTGTTCCAGCACCTCGGGAGCGTTCGCCTCGACGAGGCGCAGGTTGCGAACGCCGGCGCGGTCGGCGTCGAGCATGGTGCGAGCGAGCCCTGCGCGGAAAACCTCCACCGCGAGGAAGTCGGTGTCGGGTCGAGTGGTCGCCGCATGCACGATGGCGTGACCCTGCCCCGAACCGATCTCGACGATCAGCGGGGCCTCCCTGCCCCACACCGCGGCCACCTCGATCTGCGCGTCGGCCGCGACCGAGGTGGCGGCGTTGTTCCGCGGAACCGGGAGCAGCAGGTGAGGGCCGAGCTCGGACCAGGCGCGCTCCTGGGCCTCCGACATCCTCCCGCTGCGGCGCACGAACGAGACGGGGCGATCGCGGAAGACGCCGGATGCGGGATCGGTCATCCCCCCAGGATACGAAGCGCCTCAGGCGGTCACGAAGTCGATGAGTTCCTCGACGCGCCCCAGGAGCGCAGGTTCGAGGTCTCGATAGCTGTGAACGCTCGCGAGGATGCGTTGCCACGCACGGGCGAGATCGGCCTTGTCACGCGCCGGCCAGCCGAGACCCCGGCAGACGCCCGTCTTCCAGTCGATCCCCCTCGGCACCTCCGGCCACGCCGTGATCCCGACCGCGCGCGGTGTGACGCACTGCCACACGTCGATGAACGGGTGACCGACGATCCGCACGTGGGCGCCATGCCGACTGCGCGCGACATCCGCCGCGATCCTCGCCTCTTTCGACCCCGGCACGAGATGGTCGACGAGCACGCCGTAGCGGCGCTCCGCCGTGGGCGGTTCCGCCTCGAGGAGGTCCGAGAGCAGGTCGACACCCTCGAGGTACTCGACGACCACTCCCTCGACGCGCAGGTCGTCTCCCCACACCTTCTCGACGAGCTCGGCGTCGTGCTTGCCCTCGACGAGGATGCGGCTCGGGCGCGCGATGCGTGCCCGCTGGTCGGCGACCGCGAACGACCCCGAGGCGGTGCGCGCGCGCCCGGCGGCGGCCCGGGCGACGGGGGGCGCGACGAGACGGACGGCCTCGCCGTCGATCAGGAAGCCGGGCCCCAGCGAGAACATGCGTCGCCTGCCCGTGCGATCCTCCAGCTGGACGAGTCCGCCTTCGACCGACGTCACCGCGCCGCAGAATCCGTCCTCGGCGACCTCCACCACCGTGTCGCGCTCGGCGGGGACCTCGGCGAGGGTCTTCGCGTTCCGCTCGCGCCAGCCGGCCGCGAGCACATCCGTGGGGTACCGATCATCCATAACGCCGAGCAGCGTAACCAGCCAGAGCATGCACATCCGGCAGCGACCCGCATCCATGGCGTACACAGACTCGCCCTCAATAGACTCGACGAGGGCGGAGTCCGCCCCCGAGGGAGGCCATCGATGCGACCGCGCTGGGCATATGCACTGGTGGCCGCGCTGGCCGCCGTCTTCCTGGTCGCGGCCCCGGCTGCCGCAACGCCGCCGGTGGAGCTCGGCGCGTCGTATGTGAGCGACGAGGCGGGGGTCCTCGGCGACGCCGAGCGCACCCAGGTCGAGGACCGCCTCGAGCGACTCGCCGAGACCGACAACCTGAACCTGTGGGTCGTCTACGTCGACCGTTTCAGCAGCCCGTCTGATGCCAAGGACTGGGCGACCCAGACGGCCGAGCAGGGCGGCCTCGGACCCAACCAGTACCTGCTGGCCATCGCCGTCGACGCGCGTCAGTACTGGATCTCCAGCGACACCTCGGGGCCGCTCAGCGAGAACCAGATCACGACCGTGGATCAGGACTGGGTGTATCCGGCTCTCCGAGACGGTGACTGGGCGGGTGCCGCGATCGCCGCCGCCGACGGCATGTCCGCCGCCCGCAGCGATACCGGCGGCGGAGGCGGCGACTCCGGCGGCGGCATCCCGCCCGGCTCGGAGTCCTCCGGTTCGGGTTCCGGCTCCGGCGGTGCGGGCATCGTCATCATCGTCGTGTCCGTTCTGGCGCTGGCGGCCGTGGGCGCGTACTTCGTCATCCGCGGGGCTCGGCGGCGCGCCGCATCCCGTCCCGCGGAAAGCACCGAGGATCTCGGCAAGCGCGCGGCCGCGGCTCTCGTCGCCACCGACGACGCCCTGCGAGAGGCGGAACAGGAGCACGGGTTCGCCGCCGCACAGTTCGGCGAAGAGGCCACGAGAAGTCTGCGCGACGCTCTGACGACGGCGCGCGCAGAACTGGAGCAGGCCTTCACCGTGCGCCAGAAGCTCGACGACGAGATCCCCGACTCCGACGAGCAGGTGCGCGCCTGGCACGAGCAGACGCTGCAGCTCGTTTCCGCCGCCGACGCACGGGTGCAGGCGCAGCTGGACGCCTTCGCCGACCTCCGACGCATCGAACAGGATCTGGCGGCCACCCGGGAACGGCTCCGCTCGTCGCGGAACGAGGCGACTCGCGCCCTTCAGAACGCCGAGGCGCGTTTCGCCCAGCTCACGGCCACGTACCCTGCCGCGGCATTGAGCACGATCGCCGACAATACGGCGCAGGCGGCGGACAGGCTCGCGCTCGCCGATGGCCAACTCTCTGCCGCGGATGCCGCGGCCGCCGCCGGAGACACGGGCAAAGCCGCCGTAGCCTTGCGTGCCGCCGAGCAGGCCATCGCGCAGGCGCGACAGCTGGCGGATGCGGTCGGCGCGCACGGTGATCGCATCGCCGCCGCCGCAGCGGAGATCCCCGCGCTGCGCGCCGAGCTCGCACGGGACATCGCCGCAGCGGAGCCCCTGCCCGACCCCGACGGGCGGCTCGCCGCTGCCTCCGCGGTCGCCCGCGCACAACTGGACGCAGCAGACGAAGACCCGGTGGCGGCCCTCGCGGCACTGCAGCGGGTCGACGACGAACTCGACGCGCTCCTGCGCTCCGCACGCGACGCGGCGGCCCGCGCCGAGCACGCACGCCAGGTGCTGCCGCCGACCCTCGCGCACGCGCACGCGCAGATCGGCGCCGCCGAGGACTTCATCTCGTCCCGACGCGGTGCGATCGGCGCCACCGCCCGCACCCGCCTCGCCGACGCCCGCGCATCGTTCGCCCTGGCCGAGCAGCAGGCTCAGTCAGCGCCCGAGCAGGCACTGGATGCGGCTTCGCGCGCCGCTCGCCTCGCTGCCGACGCCATCTCCGCCGCACAGTCGGACGTCTCCGCCTTCTCCGGAGGATCCGGCGGCGGGGGCGATCTCGGCGCGATGCTCGGCGGCATCCTGATCGGCTCCGCACTGGGAGGCGGCCGCCGACGCGGCGGAGGTTTCGGGGGCGGCTTCGGCGGCGGTTTCGGCGGAAGCTTCGGCGGCGGGGGCTCCCGCGGCGGCTTCGGCGGGAGCTTCGGCGGCGGGGGCTCCCGCGGCGGCAGCGGCGGCAGATTCTGACGGACTTCACGAACCACGACGAAAGGAAACACGATGGCCAAGCAGTCCATCTTCGGACGCATCTCCACCCTCGTCCGGGCGAACATCAACGCGATGATCGACCAGGCCGAGGACCCGCAGAAGATGCTCGACCAGCTCGTCCGCGACTACACGAACAACATCGCCGACGCGGAAGCCGCGATCGCCGAGACGATCGGCAATCTGCGTCTTCTCGAGCGCGACCACCAGGAGGACGTGCAGGCGGCGGCCGAGTGGGGCAGCAAGGCGCTCGCGGCCAGCCGTCGCGCCGACGAGATGCGCCGCGCCGGCAATACGACCGATGCCGACAAGTTCGACAACCTCGCCAAGATCGCCCTGCAGCGCCAGATCTCCGAAGAGAACGAGGCAAAGGCATCCGCGCCGCAGATCGCTGCGCAGACCGAGGTCGTCGACAAGCTCAAGGACGGCCTCAACGGCATGAAGCAGAAGCTCGAGCAGCTTCGCTCCAAGCGCAGCGAGCTGCTCGCCCGCGCGAAGGTCGCCGAGGCCCAGAACAAGGTGCACGACGCCATCAAGAGCGTCAACGTCCTCGACCCCACGAGCGAACTCGGCCGCTTCGAAGACAAGATCCGTCGCCAGGAGGCACTGGCTGCCGGCAAGGCGGAGCTCGCCGCTTCCAGCCTCGACGCCCAGTTCGAGAGCCTCGAGGACGTCGGTGAGCTGACCGAGGTCGAGGCGCGCCTGGCCGCGCTGAAGGCGGGCGGGTCCGCGCAGGGCGCGCTCGGCGCCGGCGCCGCGAGCGACGAACTGGGCCAGCAGCAGCAGCTGCCCCAGCAGCACCAGCAGTGACAAGACCGAGGGGCCGCGCCGAGCGCGGCCCCTCCCCCATCCGGGAGTCGAGATGACACGGTTCCTCATCACGCCCGTGTGGCAAGGTTCGCCCTCCGCGCGCGCGATGCAGCTCGTGGACGGCGCGGAGGCCATCGCGGGCGATCTGCCGCGCGCCGCATGCACGAACGTGCCGGTCCCGCTCGGTGCGGGAGAGGCGCTCGACACGGGCGTGCACCGCTACAGTGCGCTGCGCCAGGTGCAGCACGATCTGCGTGAGGCGCTCGCCGCGTCCGACGAGCGCGCGCTCACGGTCGGCGGCGACTGCGCCGTCGGCGTCGCCGCCGTCGAGCGTTCGGCCCGCGCCGGGCGGATCGCGGTCGTCTGGGTCGATGCGCATCCGGATCTGCACACGCCGGAGTCCTCTGCCTCTCACGCGTTCGGCGGGATGGCGCTGCGCGCCGTTCTCGGCGACGGTGCGCCCGATCTCGCGCTGCCCCCGGGCACCGTCACGCCCGCCGACGTGGTCCTCGTCGCCGCGCGTGCCGTGGACGACGCCGAGCAGGAGTACATCGACGCGCACGGCATCACTGTGATCGATGCGGCCGCGCTTTCCGATCCCGCCGTGCTCGCGCGGACCGTCCAACAGCTCGGCGTCGACGCGGTGCACGTGCACGTCGATGTCGACGCGCTCGACCCCGCAGAGATGCCCGGCGTGAAGGACTCCGAGCCCTTCGGCGCCTCGCTGGCCGAACTGGTCACGGCTCTGAAGGCGCTGCGCGACGCGGCGCCGCTGGCCGGCGCCTCGCTCGCCGGGTTCGCCCCCGCATCCCCCGCCGCAGCGAGCGATGACATGGGCACGCTGCTGCGACTGGTCGGAGCCCTCGCGTGAGTGCCGCGAGACCGCCCGCCGGCTGGCGGCAGCGGGCCGACCGCGCGGTCGCACGCTCACGCGCCCTGGAGTGCTGGATCCCGTCCTTCCTCCTTGACTCGCCCGTCAGCGCGCTGGGTTATGCCTATGGATGTGCGGTGGGGTGGATCTGGGGAACTCTGTGGAGCCGCGGACGCGTCGAGCGGCACGGCCGTCTGTTCGTGTTCCGAGGGATGCCGTCGTGGGCGTTCCCGCGCGGTGGGGTGTGCGTGGGCCATTGCTTCCTCACCGGCGACGGCCGCATCGACGACCGGCTGATCGCGCACGAGTCCGTGCACGAGCGGCAGTGGCGCCGGTTCGGGATCCTGATGCCGATCCTCTACAGCATCGCCGGGCGCGACCCGCTGCGGAACCGCTTCGAGATCGAAGCCGGTCTCGCCGACGGCAACTACATCCCGCGCTGACCGGCGTTTCGACTCCTCCGCTCGCTCAACGACCCGAGACACGCACCGGTCGTTGAGCGACGAGCGCAGCGAGGAGACGAAACGTCCGCGACGGGCTGTGGATGACCGTTGCGGCCTGTGGGAACAGCATCCGGGCACGACCGTAGGCCTAGCGCTTGCGCATGGCCCACGTATACATGCTCGAGTGCGCCGACGGCTCGCTATAGGTCGGCAGCACGGTAGACCTCGAACGCCGGCTCGCGCAGCATCAGAACGGTACGGGCGCCGCATGCACACGCCGGAGGCTACCCGTGCGCCTCTTCTGGAGTGCGGAGTTCGCACACATCGCGATGAGGCGTTCGGCTGGGAGAAGCGCCGCCAGGGCTGGAGTCATGCGAAGCGCCGCGCCTTCGCCGAAGGCGGGCTGGATGCCGTCGTCGGCTGGAGTGCCCGCTCGCGGCGCAAGGCTGCAGATTCATGAGCGACGAACGTTCCGGTCACCGCGTCTCGACTCGCTCCGCTCACTCAACGACCAGAAGCGACACCGCGTTTCATCTCGCTCCGCTCGCTCAACGAGCGGGCGCGGGAACGGGCGCGGTCAGGCGGTGGCGAGCCCGAAGCGGGCAGGCGTATGGATGCGGGCCGCATCGATCCCGCGGCGCTCCACCAGGTGGTCGAAGATGTCGGCGGTGCCGAGGTATCCGCCGAGCAGAGTCACGCCCGTGCCGCATCCGTCGTCGTCGCACAGCATCTCGTCGGCCCAGGCCACGACCGCCCGGCTGAGCGCCTCACCCGGCGCGCAGGAGCGTCCGGTACCCGGAGCGCCGGAACGGCTGTCGCGGGTCAACCACGTGATCGTCATGCGGGCCGGGACGCGGATCTCGGCGATGTGCGCCGCATCCGGAACCTCGACGAAGACCCGACCGGTCGAACACATCGGCAGCGTCGCGAGCAGCATCTCGAGGTCGTCGAGGGACGACTCGTCAGCGGTCACCAGATGCTGCGCGCGGGCGTGCTTGGACGCACGGCACGCGTTCGCGTTGTGGACGTCGTTCTCGGGCATGATGAGGCGAGTATACGCCCGTCAAGGAAGGTATGCCTCACCTTGGGTGGATCGCTACGCGACGAGGATGCGGCGCAGCTCGATGAGCTCGGCGTCGCCGACGCCCGCGGCGGAGAGGTAGTCGCCGGTCGATCCGTACTGTGCACGCAGCCGGCCCAGCAGAGCCCGCATCACAGGAGCCGGTGACGCCGTGGCGAGCTCCACGGCGTGGCGCGCCTCGGGGTGGGCCGCGCGCAGCCACGCCACCACCTGACGGTTGCGCGCAGCGGGCAAGGATGCGGCGGTGCGCGCGTAGTCGGAAACTACGGCGTCCTCGTCGACACCCGCCGCCGCGAGGATCAGCGCGATCGAGACGCCGGTGCGGTCCTTGCCCACCGTGCAGTGCACGAGGACGGGCTGCTCCTCGACCACTGCCCGAGCGACGGTCGCGAGGGCGGGAGCGGCGTCGTCGATGAGCCGGTCGTACATCTCGATGAGACTCACGTCCTCGACGAAGAAGGATGCCACGGATCCGAGGAACAACGGCACACGCACGGTCTCCGGCGCATCCGCTCCGAGGAAGGTGGGATCGCTGCGCACCTCATCGTCGTCGCGCAGGTCGACGATGCGCCGCAGGCCGAGCCCCGCGATGCGACGGCGGGTGCTTTCGTCGAGACGGGCGAGGTTGCCGGAGCGGAACAGCACGCCGCTGCGGGTCGCCCTCCCGCCCGCAGGCAGCCCGCCGATGTCGCGGAAGTTGACGGCTCCGGCGATGAGACCGCCGGGCTCGCTCATGGTGTCGGCGCGGTGCGCGGCGGCACCGGATACCGCCCGGCGATGGCGAGACGGTTGAACGCGTTGATGGAGACGACGATCCAGCTCACGGCGACGTACTCGGCCTCGGAGAGAACGAACCCCACCCGGTCGTAGACCTCGTCGGAGACCCCCTCCTCATGGATGAAGGTGAGAGACTCCGTGAGCTCCAGCGCCGCACGCTCGCGGTCGGTGAAGACGCCCGACTCTCGCCACGTCGGCAGCTGCGCGACGGTGTCGACGTCGAGACCCGCCTTCATGCCCCGGTCGAGGTGCACCCGCACGCAGTAGGCGCAGCCGTTGAGCTGCGAAGCGTGCAGCTGCACGAGCTCCTTCAGTCGCGGCTCGATGCCGGCCTCCGCTGCGAGCGCGCCCACCTGCTTGGCCATCGCGTCGATCGCCTGATAGACCTCCGGTGCCGCCTTCGACAGGTGCACGCGCCGCTGATCACCCATGCGGCCCACCCTACCCACGCCGGAAGGCCTGCGGCACGGTTCCGGAATGAGACGCGTGCGCGCCCGCTACCAGAGCGCGCACCGTAGCATGCGGGGGTGACCGACGACGCTTTCGACGAGTTCTCCTTCCTGCCCGCCCAGGCCGAGAGCCTCGGACTCACGGGGCCGCTGCCCACGGTCGAGCGGCGAGAACTGACCCTGCCGGACGGCAGGACCCTCTCCGCCCTCCGCTACGGCGACGAGCCCCCGGTCGTGACGTTCCTCCACGGTGCGGGCCTGAATGCGCACACCTGGGACACCACGATCCTCGCGCTGGGGCTGCCCGCGCTCTCCATCGACCTCGCCGGGCACGGCGACTCCTCCTGGCGTGATGACGCGCAGTACGTCGCGCGCACGCTCGCCCAGGATGTGGTGCCCGCTCTCGAGGCCTGGGCCGAGGGCCAGCAGGTGCTGGTGGGGCATTCCCTCGGCGCGCTCACCGCGACCGCGGTGGCAGCGGCGCGCGGCGACCTGGTGCGCAGCCTCGTGCTCATCGACCTCACCCCCGGGGTGGATCCCGCCGCAGGCCCTGCGCAGATGCGCGCGTTCTTCGCGGGCCCCACCGACTGGGCCGACCGGGAGGAGCTCGTCGACCGGGCGCTGTCGTTCGGCCTGGGAGGCTCGCGTGACGCGGCCACCCGGGGCGTGTATCTGAACTCGCGTGTGCGCCCGGACGGGAGAGTGGAGTGGAAGCACCACTTCGCCCGCCTCGCGGCGGCGGCCGCATCCGATACCGGAGCTTCCGCGCCGGACGCCATGCGGGAGCTTCTCGCCGCGAGCGGATGGGACGACCTCGCGGCCGTGCGCCGGCCGATCACGCTCGTGCGCGGCGACGCGGGATACGTCACCGAAGCGGATGCGGACGAGTTCCGCGTGCGCCGCCCGGACGCCGACGTGATCGTCGTGCCCGCACACCACAACGTTCACGAGCAGATCCCGGATCAGCTCGCGGCCCTGCTGCGTCGGATCGTCGAGGCCGGATGACGCAGTCGAATTGTGACGTGACGCAGCCTCCCCCAGTCCCGGCGGCGATCTAGGCTGGTACACCGCACCGCCCCGCCCTCCCTCCATTCCCCGCGTCCGCGGAAAGGACCACCCATGCATCGCCGAACGCCCCTCGCCCTCACAGCGCTCGTGGCCGCCGCCGTTCTCTCCCTCTCCGCCTGCACGGCCTCGACGGCGCCGACGCCGACGGGCTCCCCGGACGCGGACTCCTCCGTCGTCGTGCGGCTCGCGCTCGAACCCACGAACCTCGACATCCGTCAGACCTCGGGCTCCGCGCTGGATCAGATCCTCATCGACAACCTGTACCAGGGTCTCGTCGCACGCACCCCCGAGCAGGAGATCGTGCCGGCGCTGGCCAGCGATTGGACCGTCTCGGACGACCGCCTGACCTACACCTTCACACTGCGGGAGGGCGTCACCTTCCATGACGGTCAGCCGCTGACCCCCGAGGATGTCGTCTTCTCGCTGACGCAGCACCGCGACAACGCGGGATGGGTCGACGCCTCCACCCTCGCGAACGTCACGGGAGTGACGGCCGACGGCCAGAAGATCACGCTGACCCTCTCTCAGCCCGACTCGCAGCTGCTGTGGAACCTCAGCGGCCGCGCCGGCATCATCCTGAAGGAGGGCGACAGCGTCGATTATCAGACGGCGGCCAACGGCACCGGCCCCTTCACGCTCGAGCGCTGGACGCGCGGCGACAACATCACGTTCGCCCGCAACGCCGCTTACTGGGGCACACCCGCCAAGGCGGCGGAGGTCGTCTTCGACTACATCCCGGACAATCAAGCAGCCCTCAACGCCGCCCTCGCCGGCGAGGTCGACGTGGTGACGGGCTTCGATGCGAACCTGAAGACGCAGATCGAGGCGAACGGCGACTTCTCGCTCGTCATCGGCGATTCCACCGACAAGGGCACGCTCGCCTTCAACCAGACCTCCGGCCCGCTCGCGGACAAACGCGTGCGACAGGCCATCCGCCAGGCGATCGATCACGACGCCTTCGTCGAGGCGCTCGGCGCGGGCAAGACGATGTACGGCCCGATCCCGTCCCTCGACCCCGGCTACGAAGACCTCTCGGAGGTCGCCCCGTACGATCCCGACGCCGCCAAGAAGCTCCTCGCTGACGCCGGCGCCTCGGACACGACCCTGACGCTCACCATCCCCTCCTTCTACCCGGCGACGATCTCGCAGCTGCTCGTCTCGGATCTGAACGCCGTCGGCATCACCCTGAAGGTCGACTCGGTGGACTTCCCGACCTGGCTGAACGACGTCTACAAGAACCACGACTACGAGTTGAGCTTCGTGCTCCATACCGAGGCGCGCGATTTCATCAACTGGACGAACCCGCAGTACTACTTCACCTACGACAACCCGCAGGTCACCGAGCTCTACGCGCAAGCGCGCGCAGCCACGACCGATGAAGCGGCGGCGAAGCTTCTCGCTCAGGCGGCACGCATCGTCTCCGACGATGCAGGCGCGGACTGGCTGTACAACGGAGCCAGCGTGGTCGCCGTCGGCACGAACGTGTCGGGCTTCCCCTCGGTCAACGTCAACGAGCGGCTCAACGTGACCGAGCTCGGCAAGAGCGACGGGTGATCCGATACGCGCTGATGCGACTGGCCCTGCTCGCTGCGGGGCTGGTCGTGGCCAGCGTGATCATCTTCTTCACCCTGCGCATCCTGCCGGGCGATGTCGCGCAGCTGATCGGCGGCACGAACTCCACGCCGGCGCAGATCGCCGCCATCCGTGACCGGCTGCATCTGGACGCGCCTCTTGCCATGCAGTACCTCGACTGGATCGGCGGGGTGCTGCGCGGTGATCTCGGTACCTCGCTGCTGACCGGAACGCCGGTGTCCGCGGAGCTCGCCGAGAAGGCGCAGGTCACCCTTCCGCTCGGCGCACTCTCGCTGATCATCGCGCTGCTGTTCGCCGGACCCCTCGGCGTCGTCTCCGCGCTCCGGCGCTCACGGCTGGGCGGCGCCGTGATCGGCGTGGGCGCGCAGACGCTCGCGGCGGTTCCCGTCGTCTGGGCCGGCATGATGCTCGTGGTCGTGTTCGCCGTCTGGTGGGGCGTGCTTCCGGCGCAGGGCTTCCCCCGTGACGGGTGGAGCGATCCGGGGGCGGCGCTTCGTTCGCTCGTGCTGCCCGCGTTGACGATCGGCATCGTGGAGGGCGCGATGCTTCTGAGATTCGTGCGCAGCGCCACACTGCAGGCCATGGGACAGGATTACGTGCGAACCGCCGCCTCGCAGGGCCTCACCCGCACGCGAGCACTCGTCCGGCACGGGCTGCCCAACGTCGGCCTGTCCGTGGTGACGGTACTGGGACTGCAGGTCGCGGGCATCATCGTGGGCGCCGTGGTGATCGAGCAGCTGTTCTCGCTGCCCGGAGTCGGACGGATGCTGGTGCGCGACGTGTCTGCGCGCGACCTGCCGATGGTGCAGGGCGAGTTGCTCGCTCTCACGGCTTTCGTGCTGGTCGTCGGCTTCATCGTCGATCTCGTGCACCGCGTGATCGATCCGCGTCAGAGGGAGTCTGCGGCATGAGTGCACCTCGTCGCTCGTGGTGGCGTCGGCTGCTGTCCGAGCCGGCCGGTGTCACCGGCGTGGTCATCGTCCTCGCCCTGCTGGCGGTCGCCACCCTGGCGACGTTGTGGACCCCGTACGATCCGCAGGCCGCGGATGTGGCCGGCCGCTGGGCGGGGCCGGGCCCAGCGCATCTGCTCGGTACCGACGCGACCGGCCGCGACATCCTGAGCATCCTCATGGCGGGCTCGCGCACGACGGTCGTGGTGGCCGCCGGCGCTGGTGTCATCGCGACGATCGTGGGGCTCTCCCTCGCCACTCTCGGCGCGCTCACCCACCGTTGGGTGCGGGAGTCCGTCGCAGTTCTCGTCGATATGCTCGTCGCCTTCCCGGTGCTCCTGATCGCCATGATGATCTCGGCGGTGTGGGGCGGTTCTCTCGCCGTCGTGATCTGGTCGGTGGGGATCGGCTTCGGCGTGAACATCGCCAGGGTGAGCCGGCCCGAGCTGCGTCGGGTCCTGCACAGCGACTTCGTCGTGGCGGCACGCGCATCGGGCCTCTCCGGATGGCAGAACCTCACCCGGCACCTGCTGCCCAACGTGGCTCCCGTGTTCATCGTGCAGCTGTCCTGGTCGATGGCCGTCGCGGTGCTCGCCGAGGCGGGGCTCAGCTATCTCGGCTTCGGAGCGCCCGTGACGGATCCGTCGTGGGGGGTGCTGCTTTCGCAGCTCCAGCAGTACCTCACCGCCTATCCGCTCTCGGTCCTCTGGCCCGGTCTCGCCATCACCGCCACCGTGCTCGGGTTCAACCTGCTCGGCGACGGACTCCGCGACGCCACCGACCCGACGCTGCGCACCCGCAGCGGGTCGGCCCGCCGTGCGCGCACCCATCTGCCGGAGGTCGTCGCATGAGCCTGGAGGTGACCGACCTCGTCATCGAGATCGACGGCGTCCGCGTGGTCGACGGGCTCAGCTTCCAGGTAGCAGACGGCGAGCGGCTCGGGATCATCGGCGAGTCCGGGTCGGGTAAGTCGCTCACCGCGCTCGCGGTCCTGGGGCTGCTTCCCGAGGGAGCGACGGCGAGCGGCAGCATCCTCCTGAACGGCCACGAGGTGATCGGCGCGCCCGAGCGGGAGCTCGCCCGCATCCGCGGTGACGAGGTGGGCATCGTGTTCCAGGAGCCGCAGAGCGCCCTGAACCCGATCCGTACGGTCGGGCGCCAGATCGCCGAGGCCCCCCGCATCCACCGGGGCCTCGGCCGCGCGGCACGGCGCGACGTCGCCGTCGCCGGCGCCCGGCGCGTGGGACTTCCCGAGCCCGCGCGCATCGTGGACCGCTACCCGCACCAGCTCTCGGGCGGTCAGCGTCAGCGGGTCGCCATCGCGATGGCTCTCGCCCTGGATCCGGGGCTGCTCATCGCGGACGAGCCGACGACCGCCCTCGACGTGACGATCCAGGCGGAGATCCTCGGTCTGCTGCGCGCGCTCGTGACGGATGCGGGGATGTCGCTCGTGTTCATCACGCACGACCTCGCCGTGCTGGCGCAGATCGCGACGCACGCCGTCGTGATGGACGGCGGCCGCATCGTCGAACAGGGGCCGGTGGCGATGCTGCTCACCGCGCCTCGTTCGGAGACGACCCGGGCACTGCTGCGCGACGCGCGGGCGACCCTGTGGCGGCCAGACGAGAAGGAGGAGCGATGACGGCCCTGCTCTCCGGCCGCGGTCTCTCGCGCACCTACCGGGCACCTCGCACCGCGCCTCTCGCGCCGCGAGGGACCACGCACGCGCTCGACGGGGTCGACATCGATGTGCACGAGGGCGAGTCGCTGGGCATCATCGGCGAGTCGGGCTCGGGCAAGTCGACGCTCATCCGCCTCCTCCTCGCTCTCGACACCCCCACCTCCGGCACGGTGAGCTTCGAGGGCCGGAACGTCGACCCGACCGCATCCGCGCGCCGGCTGCACTGGCTCCGGCGGCAGACCGGCATCGTCTTCCAGGACCCGTACGCCTCGCTGGACCCACGGATGCGGGTGGGCCGCATCGTGGGAGAGCCGCTGTGGGCCCTCGGAATCGCAGGCGACCGCGAGAAGCGCGTCGCCGAGGTGTTGGAGGACGTCGATCTCCCGGCGGATGCCGCCGCGCGCTACCCGCACGAGTTCTCGGGCGGACAGCGCCAGCGGATCGCTCTCGCCCGCGCCCTCGTTCACCGCCCGCGCCTGCTCGTCGGCGACGAACCGCTGTCCGCACTCGACGTGACGGTGCGCGCGCAGATCATCCGTCTGATCGACCGTCTGCGCAGCCGCGATGGCCTGAGTCTGCTGATGGTCTCCCACGACATCGGTGTGGTGCAGGCGCTCTGCGACCGCGTCATCGTGCTGAAGGACGGCCGCATGATCGAGGAGGGCCCGACCTCGCGCGTCCTGCAGCATCCGAGCGCCGAGTACACGCAGCGACTGCTGGCCTCTGTCCCGACGCTCCCCGAGGCCTGAGGGCGTCAGCGCGAGAACAGACCGCGCTTCTTCTTGGGCTTGAGCGACTTCTGCAGGTAGACCGTGCCGAGCCAGCGCCCGAACTTGAACCCGACGCGCCCCATGCGCCCCACCTCGGTGAACCCGAGCTTCTCGTGGAGACGAATGGAGCCCTCGGCACCCTTGTCGCTGATGACGGCGACCAGCTCGCGGATGCCCTTGTTCTCGCAGGCCTCGATCAGCGCCGCCAGCAGGGCCGTACCCAGCCCCTTTCCCGAGGCCGCCTGACCGAGGTAGATCGAGTCCTCGACCGTGTAGCGGTAGGCGGACTTACCCGCCCAGGGCTGCACGAGCGCGTATCCCAGGATCTGCCCCGACGGGCTCTCGGCCACGAGGAACGGCAGCTCGAGCTTGCGCAGGTGATCGAACTTCTCCCGCCACTTCGCCAGCGACCACTTCTTCTCGTCGAAGGTCACGACGGAGTTGGTGACGTAGTAGTTGTAGATCTCGCGGATGTCGGGGATGTCGGCCGTCGTCGCCTCACGGATGCGGAACTCGAAGCCGCGCTCGGGAGGAGCCTCGCGACGCAGGTGTCGCGGAAGACGCCGACGGCGCTGGTATTCCTCTTCGAGCATGGCGCCCAGCCTACGCGGGAAGGCGCCAATCGATCCCCGTGGCGCCCTGCTCGATCAACAGCTCGTTGACGCGGGAGAACGGCCGGGATCCGAAGAATCCCCTGCTCGCCGACAGCGGCGACGGATGCGGCGACTGGATGCTCGGCACCCCGCCGAGAATCGGCGTGAGGCCCGCAGCATCCCGCCCCCAGAGCACCGCGACCAGGGGCCCTCCGCGCTCGGCGAGGACGCGGATCGCGTGCTCGGTGACCTTCTCCCATCCCCATCCGCGGTGGGATGCGGGAGCGCCCGGCGCGACGGTCAGCACCCGGTTCAGCAGCATGACGCCCTGCGCGCTCCACGCGGACAGGTCACCGTGGGCCGCCGGCGGGACGCCCAGATCGTCGTTCAGCTCTCGGTAGATGTTGGCGAGGCTGCGCGGGATCGGCCGCACATGCGCGTCGACGGCGAACGAGAGACCGATCGGGTGGCCGGGGGTCGGGTAGGGGTCCTGCCCCACGATGAGCACTTTGACCTCGGCGAGCGGGCGCTGGAACGCACGCAGGACTCGATCTCCCGCAGGCAGGTAGGAGCGTCCGGCAGCCGTCTCCTCGCGCAGCCGCTCCCCCAGCGCGGCGATGTCGCCGGCCACCGGGGCAAGGGCTTCTGCCCAGTCCGCATCCATGAGACCGGCCGCGGCGAGCTCGGGCAGCGTCTTGGCCATCGGTCAGGCGGAGCCGGGAAGGCCCTGGTCCTCTTCGACGACCGAACCCTGCCACGACCAGGGGAAGTCGATCCACAGATCGGTGTTCTTCCAGCTGAAGTCCGGCTGGATGATCGTCGTCGGCTTCGTGTAGATCACGGCCGAGCGCACGTCCGCACCGCGCTCCACGAGCAGGCGCACGGCGAGATCGAGTGTGCGGCCGCTGTCGGCGACGTCGTCGACCAGGAGCACACGACGCCCGTTCAGATACGTCATGTCGAGCTCCGGGGGAAGCAGCTCCGGGGCGTCAAGCACCGTGCCGATGCCCGTGTAGAACTCGACGTTGATCGCGCCGCAGTTCTTCACGCCGAGCCCGTACGCGATCGCTCCGGCCGGGAGCAGACCGCCGCGGGCGATCGCGACGACGACCTCGGGCGCGAAGTCGGCCGCGATCACGTCGCGGGCGATGTCGCGGCTCGCTTCGCCGAACAGGTCCCAGGTCAGAGTTTCGCGTTCGGGCGCCACGGCGCTCTCCTCGTTCGTCACCGTCCCAGCCTAGAGCGCGGCGCGGTGTAGCGTTTCGCCATGACCGGCACCCGCGCGCCCGGTCGATCGGCGCTCGGCATCACGGCGGGCCTGATCGGCTGGTTCATCCTCGTCGAAATCGTCAGCGGCATCCTGCAGGGCTACTACGTGCCCCTGTTCAGCGACATCGTGGTGCACCTGGGCGTCCACGACGCCGACGTCAACTGGTTCGAGGCGGCTCAGCTGCTGCTGTCGGCCCTCGTCGTCCCGGTGATGGCCAAGCTCGGCGACATGTACGGACACAAGCGCATCCTGCTGATCGCCACGATCCTCACGGCCGGGGCCACGTGGTGGATCGCGTTCGCGGGCACCTTCTGGAGCTTCCTCATCGCCTGGGCGCTGCAGGGCTTCTACGTCGTGTGGCTACCGCTCGAGATCGCGCTGATCTTCGAGCGCGGCCGGCGGCAGGGCCGCGGGGTCTCCGCCACCCGCCGAGCTGCAGGTCTTCTCGTGGTAGG
Source organism: Microbacterium neimengense (assembly GCF_054782995.1). Classification (NCBI taxonomy): domain Bacteria; kingdom Bacillati; phylum Actinomycetota; class Actinomycetes; order Micrococcales; family Microbacteriaceae; genus Microbacterium; species Microbacterium neimengense. The sequence continues at coordinate 96,449 of NZ_BAAGRK010000001.1, read as the reverse complement.
GCTCCAGGCGGGCGCCATCATGGGCGCATTGGCAGCCGGGCGTCTCTTCGCCGCCACGGCCGAGAATCTATCTGTGACCCTCATGCTGCCGGCGGTCGCGGTGACGCTGATCGGCGTCGTCATCTGGCTGGGCGTCCCCGAATCCGAGCCCGTCCGCGGACGCCGACTGGATGCGGGCGGCTTCGTGATCCTCGCACTCGCGCTGCTGCTCGTCACCGGCGCCCTGACCTTCCTCCGCATCAACGGCCCCGGGTTCGTCTGGACCTGGCTGCTCCTGGCGGCAGGACTCGCCGCCTTCGTGTGGTTCGTGCGATTCGAACTGCGCCAGGACGACCCCGCCGTCGACATCCGGGTCCTGCGCCGCCCGGAGATGTGGCCGGTTCAGGCCACCGCAGCGCTCGTGGGCATCAGCCTTCTCGGCGCGCAAGGTCCGCTGTCGACCTACGCGGGCACCGACTCCGCGCTCGGCTACGGACTGGGACTCGATGCCACCGGGCGCTCCAACGTGATCGGCGTGTATCTCGTCTCCCTCATCGTCGGCGCCGTGATCTTCTCGATCACCTCCCGCCGGGCGAGCCCCCGCGTCGTGCTCATCGGAGCGGCTCTGCTCGTGGGCGTCGGCTACCTGCTGTTCCTGCCCCTGCATCGGGAGCTCTGGCAGGTGCTCATGAACCTGTCGATCGCGGGCCTCGGCTCGGGCGCGCTCGTGGCCGCACTGCCCGCCGCCGCCGCGGCCGCGGCGCCGCGGGGACAGACCGGCATCGCCTCCGCGCTGACCAACACGACCAAGACGATCGGCGGCACCTTCGCCTCGGCCGTGTTCGGCGTCGTGCTCGCCGTCGGCGCGGGCGCCGTCGCGAGCTCGACCGCCGCGTCTCTGGGCGGCTACATCACCGTGTGGATCGTGTGCGCCGCCGGCGGTTTCGCCGCCGCCGCGGTGCTTCTCGTCGTCCCCAAGGTGGCCTTCGCCGACACCGACACCGAGGCCACGGCCCACGCCGCCGCATCCGGGGGCACGACAGCGCGCTGAGGCCGAGGATCAACCCGCGTCACCGCGACGTTGCGCCTGTTCGATCCCGTCGATGACGAGGGTCGTGGTGCGCAGGATCTCCGACCACTCGGCGGGGTCCGTCGTCACGACGTCGCGCGAGCGGGTCAGCAGCAACGCGTCGTCGATGACCTCGACGTCCCACCCCTTCACCTCTGCCCGGAGGGCCGGGCTGAACAGAAGACTGTCCTCCTCGAGAGGCCCGCGATGTGCGGGCCCGGGTTCGGTGACCAGCACGCGTGCGTCGCCGTGCGCCGGCGGAAGCACGATGCGCGGCAGCGGACGGCCGAGACCGATGCGGATCCAGCCGCCGAACCGGGTGTGGCGGTAGGCGCTCGTGCCCCAGTCCTGCACGAAGTCCGACCACTCGATGAGGCGTCCCTCCGGCGTCGCCCACCGCAGCGCGCGCGTCTGCAGCAGTCGACCCCGATAGCTCCTGGTCGGCAACTCAGCGGGGAAAGGGCCAGGGTGATAGGTGACGCCGTTGTCGGCCGCGAAGCGGGCGAGCGCCCAGTGCTGACGAGGCCACATCCGGCGTCGTCCGGTGCGAACGGCGGCGCGGCTCAGCACCATCAGTGCGAGGCCGAACAGCAGCGCGGCCACCACCGCACCGATGACCTCGCCTGGCGTCGTTCCCTGTCTGCGGGTCAGCAGCGACACCGTTCCGAGAACGGCGGTCAGCGCAGCGAGACCGCTCAGGACTGCTCCGGAAGAGAGGACGACGACGCGGGCGCGGGAGCGCGGAGCACGCACGCGGGGATGCTCCGCGACGAGCGCACGCCAGAAGGCGCGGAGCTCGCGCCGGCCCGGCCTCGCGGTCAGCGCGTCGACGACGAGAACCTGCGCGCCCGCCGCGCCCACGCGCTCAGCCCTCGCGCACGCGCAGCGGCTCGCGGGCGACGAGGTGCTGCGCGGACTGCGCGACCGGTCGCACCGTCACGAGGTCGAGGTTCACGTGGCCGGGCGCGTTGAGCGCGTACGCGATGACGTCAGCCACGTCGTCCGGAGTCAGCGGGTTCTCGACGCCGCGATAGACGGCCTCTGCCGCATCCTGATCGCCGCCGAGGCGGTTCAAGGAGAACTCCTCGGTGTAGACCATCCCCGGGGCCACCTCGCTCACGCGGATCGGCTCGCCGTTGAGCTCGAGCCGCAGCGCCTTGACGAGCATGCTCTCGGCTGCCTTCGCGGCGTTGTACCCGCCGCCGCCCTGGTACGCGACCTGCGCGGCCGTCGAGGTCACGAAGAGCGTGTCGGCGTGGCCGTCGGATGCGGCCGCTCGCCGCAGCTGCGGAAGCAGCAGTGCCACGAGCCGCTGGGTCGACAGCACGTTCGCCTCATACATCCATCGCCAGTCATCGGGATTGCCGTCGGCGACGTCGTCCACACCCCGCGCGCCGCCCGCAACCTGCACGAGAGCGTGCACGGGGCCCGATGCGGCGAGCCAGTCGGCGAGCGCCTGAACATCGGCCTCGACGGTCAGATCGGCCGCGTACGCCACGGCACCGGTGTCGGCCTCGAGGGCGGCGAGCCGCTCGGCGCGACGCGCGACAGCGACCACCTCCCATCCGTCGGCGCACAGGCGCCGTGCGGTCGCCTCGCCGATCCCCGTGCTCGCACCCGTCACCACTGCTCGTCTGTTCGCCATGCACTCACGCTAGGCCCTCGCGGTGAACCGGGTGTTACACAGTCACCCCGCGCCGTTGTTACCCCGCGTTTCTCGGACGTTGTCGCCCGCGCCGCGCCCCTCTAGCCTCGTGATGTTCGCGACAGCCGCCGCGGCACCCGCAGACTTAGGAGTACGTGATGTCCGCACCCGAGAACTGGCTCTTCGAGACCAAGCAGATCCACTCCGGCGCCGCACCGGATCCCACCACCAAGGCGCGCGCGACCCCGATCTACCAGACCACGTCGTACGTGTTCGACAATGCCGACCACGCGGCGAACCTCTTCTCCCTCGCCGAGCCCGGCAACGTCTACACCCGCATCATCAACCCCACGCAGAGCGTGGTCGAGGAGCGCGTCGCCGCGCTCGAGGGAGGCACGGCAGCGCTGCTGGTCGCCTCGGGTCAGGCGGCCGAGACGTTCGCGGTGCTGAACATCGCCGGAGCCGGTGACCACATCGTCTCCTCCAGCTCGATCTACGGCGGCACGTACAACCTCTTCAAGTACACGCTCGCCAAGCTCGGCATCACCACGACCTTCGTCGAGAACCAGGACGACCCCGAGGAATGGCGTCGCGCGGTCCGCCCCAACACCAAGCTCTTCTTCGCCGAGACCGTCGGCAACCCCAAGATCAACGTCCTCGACATCCGCACGGTCTCCGACGTCGCGCACGAGGCCGGCGTGCCGCTGATCGTCGACAACACGATCGCCACCCCGTACCTCATCCGCCCCTTCGAGTTCGGCGCCGACATCGTCGTGCACTCCGCGACGAAGTTCCTCGGCGGACACGGAACGACGATCGGTGGCGTCATCGTCGACGGCGGCCGCTTCCCGTGGTCGCAGCACGTCGACCGCTTCCCGGAGCTCACCGAGCCCGACCCCTCGTACCACGGCCTCAGCTACACGGGTGCGCTCGGTGACGGCGTCGCCTACGTCACGAAAGCCCGCGTGCAGCTGCTGCGCGACCTCGGCGCCGCGATCGCTCCGATCAGCGCGTGGCTGCTGCTGCAGGGCATCGAGACCCTGTCGCTGCGCGTCGAGCGCCACGTGCAGAACGCGCAGGAGATCGCGGAGTGGCTCGAGAACCAGGACGACGTCGCCTCGGTGAACTACTCGGGTCTTCCGACCTCGCCCTGGTACGCCGCGGCCAACCAGTACGCCCCGAAGGGCGTCGGTGCGGTGCTCTCGTTCGAGCTCAAGGGCGGCGTGGGCGCCGGACGCGCCTTCGTCGACAACCTCACCCTGTTCAGCCACCTCGCCAACATCGGCGACGTGCGCTCGCTCGTGATCCACCCCGCTTCCACGACGCACTCGCAGCTCACGCCTGAGCAGCAGCTCACGGCCGGTGTCACGCCGGGCCTGGTCCGCCTGTCGGTCGGCCTCGAGAACGTCGCCGACCTCAAGGCCGACCTCGAGAGCGCGCTCGCCGCCGCCCGCCGCGCTTCGGAGGCCGCGCGCGCCTGAACCGCCTGACACGAACGCCCCGGATGCCGCATCCGGGGCGTTCGTTCGTTCCGGCGCGGCGGCTGTGACGTAACACGGACGCGGAGGCGCGAGGACCCCGGGACAATGGAGGAATGGACTGGCAGACCTCCGAGGACACGGTGCCGAGCGCTCCGGTCACGGAGGCGGACGCCCGGCTCGCCCGCGGCCGACCGCCGGCCAGCGGGGCGTGGCGCGACGGGGACCCCGCCGGAGATCGCCGGTTCGCGGCCTTCCGCGGCTTCCGCACCGAGAACGGGGCCGTGCTCCCGGTCGCACGCCTGGCGTACGAGACGTGGGGCGAGCTCTCTCCCACGGGAGGGAACGCGATCCTCATCCTGCACGCGCTGACCGGTGACAGCCACGTGCGCGGCGAGGCCGGCAGAGCCCACCCCACCGACGGATGGTGGGACGAGATCGTCGGCCCGGGTGCGGCGATCGACACGGACCGCTGGTTCGTCGTCGCCCCCAACATGCTCGGCGGCTGCCAGGGCTCGACCGGGCCCGCCACGATCGCGCCCGACGGCACCGAATGGGGTGCGCGCTTCCCGTACCTGACGATCCGCGATCAGATCGCGGCCCAGGCGCTGCTTGCGGACGAGCTCGGCATCGGCAGCTGGCGTGCCGTCATCGGCGGCTCCATGGGCGGCATGCACGCGCTCGAGTGGGGGGCGAGCTACCCCGAGCGCGTCGAACGCCTGGCGGTGCTCGCCGCTCCCCCATTGACCACGGCCGACCAGATCGCCCTGAACTCGGTGCAGCTCGAGGCCATTCGCATAGACCCGGGCTACGCCGGCGGCGACTACTACGACGCACCCGCCGGCGAGGGCCCCCACCGGGGTCTCGCGCTCGCGCGGCGCATGGCCCTGCTGAACTATCGGAGCCCCACCGAACTGAACCTGCGCTTCCAGCGCTCCTGGCAGTCCGAGGTGAGCCCGCTGGGGCGCGGCGGCCGGTTCGCGGTGGAGTCCTACCTCGACTTCCACGGCAACAAGTTCACGCGCCGCTTCGACGCGAACAGCTACCTCACCCTCGTCGAGGCGATGAACTCGCACGACGTCGGACGCGACCGCGGCGGCGTCGAAGACGCCCTGGGACGCATCACCGCCACCACCCTCGTGCTCGGCATCGACAGCGACCGCCTCTTCCCCGTCGAGGGGCAGCACCGCATCGCGCACGGCATCCGCAACACGCTCGACGGCGACCGCGCGGCCGTCATCACGAGCGACTACGGCCACGACGGCTTCCTCATCGAGACGGATGCGGTGGCCCACCACCTGGGCCGACTGCTCGACGCGTAGGATCCGCCGTCACTCTGCGGACATCGAGGAGTGCGCGTAGACGATCGGAACACCCCGTCGACGTTCGACCCCGTACGCGGTGAACGCGATCGCGAGTCCCGCCGCAGCGAGAGCGGCCCCCACCCAGGGCGGGGCCACGAAGCCCCAGCCCGCGGCGATCACCGCACCGCCGAGGGCGGCACCGAGGCTGTTGCCGATGTTGAGCGCCGAGTGGTTCAGCGCGGCGGCGATCGACTGGTTGTCGCCCGCCACATCCATGAGCCGCGTCTGAATCGCGGGGCTGAGCGCCGACGCGACCGCACCCACGACGAACACCATGATCGCGAGCGCCCAGATCCAGGCGGCGGTCAGGGCGAGAACGGCCAGCGACACCGCCAGCACCGCGAGGCCGAGCAGCAGCGTCCGGCGCAGATTGACGTCGGAGAGGTGCCCGCCCAAGAGGTTGCCGACCGTCATCCCGAGTCCCATGCCGACGAGCACGAGCGGCACGACCGCCTGCGGGGCATCGGCGACCTCAGTCACGAGCGGCGCCACGTAGCTATACACCGCGAAGAAGCCGCCGAAGCCGATCGAGCCGATGCCGAGCGTGAACCACACCTGCGGGATGCGGAAGACGCCCAGCTCCGCGCGGAGCGTGCGCCCCGGCCGTCCCGGCGCGCGCGGCACGAAGAGGGCGATGCAGATCGTGGCGAGCGCGAAGATCGCGGCGACCACGCCGAACGCGACGCGCCATCCGAACTGCTGTCCGAGGTAGGTCCCCGCGGGCACCCCGACGACATTCGCGACCGTGAGCCCCGTCAGCACGAAGGCGACACCCTGTGCGCGCCGGCCGGGACCGAGCACGTCGGCCGCGACGAGCGCCCCGATCCCGAAGTACGCGCCGTGCGGGAGCCCTGCCAGGAAGCGTGAGACCGCGACGAGCTCGAAGTTCGGCGCGATGACGGTGAGGGCGTTGAACACGGTGAGCGCCAGCGCGAGAACCACCATGACACGATGCCGCGGGAACCGAGCGACGAGTCCCGCGATCGTCGGCGCACCGACGACGACGCCGAGCGCGTAGAGGCTGATCAGCCAGCCGGCCTGGGCGATGGCCGCATCCGGGTCCGCCGCCGACTGGCTCGGCAGAAGCGCACCCGCGATGTCGGGCAGCAGGCCCATGACTGTGAACTCGGTCATGCCGATGCCGAAGCTGCCGATGGCGAGAGAGAGGAGCGCCCACATCGCCGCCCCCTTCGTCTGTGTCGAAGAGGTCACCGGGCCATGCTAGTCACGCGAACCGAGGCCGCCGAATCGTTTCGCTGGCCGGACCGTCAGATCGCAGGGGCGTCGCCCGCAGCCGCGTCCTCGATCGCCCGTTCGAGGCGCGCGATCTTGCCGTCCAGCTCACCCGTGTAGCCGGGCCGGATGTCGGCCTTCAGCACGAGCGAGACACGCGAGCCGAAGGGCAGCACGGCGTCGGTGGCCGCCTTCACGACGGCGAACACCTCGTCCCACTCCCCCTCGATCTCGGTGAACATCGAGCCGGTTCGGTGGGGCAGCCCGGAATCGCGCACGACCTTCACGGCTGCGGCGACGGCGTCGTGCACGGAGCCGTCCGCGCGGCCGGTGCCGCTGGGAGCGACGGAGAAAGCGACGAGCATGCCGGTCCTTTCGTCAGCCGGCGAGGACGCCGGGCTTGCGGGCGAAGCTCGAGCGCGTGCGCACCCGAGCGAGCTTGACCACCGCCCAGGCGGCGATCACGACGAGCAGGATGTTGCGGATCGTGATGACCACGACCGGGAACGGCAAGAGCTCGAGCAGATCGAAGTACACCAAGGGGTAGATGATCTGCGTGGCGACACCGATCACGAGCGCCAACAGCGCCGGAGCCCACCACCGACGGCGATCCAGCACCAGCGCGATCACGAGCGGGACGCTCAGCCACACCATGTACTGCGGCGAGCCGACCTTGTTGAGCGAGATGAAGGCCGCCACGAGCGCCAGCGACAGCGCCGGGAAGACGGCGGCGAAGTGCGCGCCCCGCCACACCTTCCAGGCACCCAGGGCGGCGATGGCGAGGACTCCGATCCCCAGCAGCGGCGTCATGACCGCGATGACCGGGTTCACCCCGGGCCCGGAGACGTAGAACGTCAGCAGGTCCGGGTCGTAGTGCACCGCCGATGTGCCTCCGAGCAGTCCGTCCCAGAGGTAGTAGGTACTCACCGGGGCTTCGACCTGCAGTCCGCGCGTGGTCTGCTCACCCACGAAACCGAACGCATAGGAGGCGCCGCCCAGAAGCGCCACCGCCCCCAGGGTGATGGCGCTGACGACGGCTGCGCCCCCGAGGACGGCGATCCGGCGACGCACGGCGATGAGCGCGGCAGCCATGATGGCGGCGGGCCACACCTTGATCCACGTCGCCACGGCGAGCAGGATTGACCCGAGCCATGGCCGGCCGATGAGCCACAGTCCCCCCATGATCGCCAACGGCACCGTCACCGCGTCCAAGCGGTAGAGCGCGACCGGGCCCATCAGCGCGATGAACGCGAGCCAGAACCAGGCCGCCGTGACACGTCCGCGGGAGCGCCCGCGACCCACGAGGACGGCGAACGCCGCGGCATCGACGAGGCCCACCATGATCGCCCACGCCGGCGTGTACGACACCGCCCAGGCGAACAGCCACGTGGCGAGCATCGGCAGCATCGCGAGCTGCGGATAGACCCAGGCGTCGGTGAGCCCGACGAAGCCGTAGTAGGCGCTGACCTCCTGGCCCGTCGCCGTGTCGGTCTGCGGCCACCATCCGCTGTTGAGGTACGCCCCCGACCACGGCTCGTACACCCGATAGACGTCGCCCATGGGTTCGTTGGGCATGACCCATCCGAGAACGGACACCCCGATATGGACGACGAGGAAAGCAATCCACAACAGAGCCCGTCTCGACACGCGCCTCATCCTACGGGGCACGCTGTGAAGCTTCCTGATCAGCGGTGGGAGGCGAGCGTCTCCGCCACTGCCCGCGGCAGGTGGTCTGCGACATCCAACGCAGTGATCGGACCGCCCCGACCTCCCCACCGCGCGGCGGCCAGCGCGCCTGCGCGCCCGTGCAACCAGGCAGCTGCCGCGGCCGCATCCGCGAGGCGTTCCGGGGTGGCATCGCCCGCGGCGACCGCGCCCGCGACGACCGCACCGAGCGCGCCGGCGAGCACGTCCCCCGTACCGGCGGCGGCGAGCCACGCCACGCCGGACCGGATGCGGCGAAGACCGCCGTCGGGATCCGCGACGAGCGTCACGGCGCCCTTCAGCAGCACGATGGCCCCGGTCTCGTGAGCGGTCTGGCGGGCCTCGGCCTCTCTGTCGCCCATCGGCGCGAGCCCGAGGGCCTCACGAAGCCGGGCGAACTCCCGCGCGTGAGGGGTGAGGATCATCGCGGCCGTGGCATCGGGCACCAGATCGAGCGCCCCCGCGTCGACGACGACGGGCTCGCGGCCGGCAAGCACCGCGCGTAGGGCCTCGGTCTCGGCGGGGTCGCGGGACGCGGCATCCGTGCCCGAACCGATCACCCAGGCCTGGACACGGCCGGACGCGGTGACCGTTTCGGGCCTGCGCGCGAGCACCATGTCGGCGGCTCGAGAGGGGCCGATGTAGCGCACCATCCCGCATCCGGTGTGCCACGCGGCGCTCACTCCGAGCACCGCCGCGCCCGGGTAGTCCGCAGAGCCGGTGCGCAGCCCCACCACGCCACGGGAATACTTGTCATCGTCCGCTGTTGGCATGCGAAGGATGCGCGCGGTGAGCACCGCATCCTGTTCGATCGCCGTCATGGCGCCACCCTATCCGCGAAGGAGTACCGTGACCGCGCTGTTCAGCCCCTACACGATTAGAGGCGTCGAGTTCCGCAACCGCCTGTGGGTGGCACCCATGTGCCAGTACAGCGCGCAGGACGGATTCCCCGGCGAGTGGCACCATGTGCACCTGGCCCAGTTCGCGTCCGGCGGCGCGGGGCTGGTCATCAGCGAGGCGACGGCGGTGTCGCCCGAGGGCCGCATCTCACCCGAGGACACGGGGATCTACTCCGACGAGCAGCGAGACGCGTGGACACCCATCGTCGCGGCAATCCACGCCCGAGGCGCGGCCGCCGGCATCCAGCTCGCCCACGCCGGACGCAAGGCATCGACGTACTCACCCTTCTCCGGGCACCGCGGCACCGTGCCGGCCGAGGCCGGCGGGTGGGCGGCCGTCGCCCCTTCGGCGATCGCATTCGAGGGCTATGCCACCCCGCGCGAGCTCACGCTCGACGAGATCGATGCGCTCGTCGCTTCGTTCTCGTCCGCCGCACGCCGCGCCGTGGAGGCGGGCTTCGACGTCCTCGAGGTCCACGCTGCGCACGGCTATCTGCTGCACGAGTTCCTCTCGCCGCTGTCCAACCACCGCACCGACGAGTTCGGCGGTCCGCTCGTCAACCGGGCACGCCTCCTGTTGCGTGTCGTCGCCGCGGTGCGCGAGGCCGCGGGTGAGCTTCCGGTGTTCGTCCGTTTCTCCGGCACCGACTGGGCCGAGGGCGGCTGGGACATCGAGGAGACCGCGCAGGTCGCCGTCTGGGCGGCGGAGGCCGGAGCCGACTTCTTCGACATCTCCTCCGGCGGACTCGTCGCCCACCAGGAGATCACCGTCGGCCCCGGCTACCAGGTGCCGCTGGCCAGGCGTGTGCGCGACGAGGGCCTCGCCGTCAGCGCCGTCGGGCTCATCGAGACCGGCGCGCAGGCGGAGCAGGTGCTGCAGGACGGCGACGCGGACGCGATCATGGCGGCCCGGGAATGGCTCCGCGATCCGCATTTCGCACTCCGCGCCGCCGACGAGCTCGGCGTCGTCGGCCCCTGGCCGCCGCAGTACGAGCGCGCCGCGCGCCACCGCTGAGACCTGCTCAGCGGCCGCGTCGCGTCGCGTCCTGCACCTCGCCGATCAGCTCCTCGATGACGTCTTCCAGGAAGAGGACGGCGGTCGTGTTGCCCTGAGCGTCGCGCACCTGGGCCAGGTGACGGCCCGCCCGGCGCATGGCCGCCAACGCATCCTCGAGGTCGGTCGTCTCCTGCACCTGCACCATGTGGTGGATGCGCTTCGCCGGGATCGGACGATCGACCGAGGGGTCGACGCCGCCCTCGGCCACCCGCAGCACATCCTTCAGGTGCACGTAGCCGACCGGCATCCCCGCGTCGTCGACGATCACGTAGCGCGAGAAGCCGTGTCGGGCGACCGCACGCTCGATCTCGTCCGGGGTTGTCAGCTGCGGCAGCGTCACCAGATCCGCGAGCGGGACGGCGACGTCGCCCGCATCCTTGTCGGTGAACTCGACGACCGCCGACACCGTTCCGGCCGCATCCTCCAGGACGCCCTCGATGCGCGACTGGTTGACGATCGTGGCCACTTCTTCGAGCGTGAAGGTCGAGGCGGCCTCATCCTTCGGCTCCACACGGAACAGGCGCACCACGTGGTTCGCGATCCAGTTCAGCGTCACGATGACGGGGTGGAACACCCGCGACACCCACACGAGCGGCGGCGCCAGCATCAGCACCGCCCGGTCCGGCACGGAGAAGGCCAGGTTCTTCGGCACCATCTCACCGAAGACCACGTGCAGGTACGACACCAGCACGAGCGCCACGACGAAGGCGATGACGTCGACCGCCGCCTCGCCCCAGCCGGTCAGCTCGAGCGGTACGGCCAGCAGGTGGTGGATCGCCGGCTCGGAGACGTTCAGGATCAGCAGTGAGCAGATCGTGATGCCGAGCTGACACGTCGCGAGCATGAGCGTCGCGTGCTCCATCGCCCACAGCGCCGTCTTCGCGGAGCGCGAGCCCCTCTCCGCCAGCGGCTCGATCTGCGAGCGCCGCGCGGAGATCACGGCGAACTCCGCGCCGACGAAGAACGCGTTGAACACCAGCAGCACGACCAGCCAGAGGATTCCCGCCCAGTCGCTCATCGGGTCCGCTCCTGCTCGTCGATGTCCGCATCCTCCGGGACGGGTCTGGGGGTGAAACGCACACGGTCGACGCGGCGACCGTCCATGCGCACGACGGCGAGCGTGCCGTCTTCGATCTCGACCTCGTCGCCGACGGAGGGGATGCGGCCGAGCTCGGCCATGAGGAAGCCGCCGAGCGTGTCGTAGACCTCGCCCTCGGGAACTCGGATGCCGGTGCGATCGAGCACCTCGTCCGGACGCAGCGCCGCAGAAACGGTGAGCGAGTCCACCCCGCGCACGATCTCGGCGCGGCGGCGGTCGTGCTCGTCGAGCACCTCTCCGACGATCTCCTCGACGAGGTCCTCGAGGGTGACGACGCCCGCCGTCCCGCCGTACTCGTCGAGCACGACGGCCATCTGGTAGCCACGGGCGCGAAGCTCCGCGACGAGCTGATCGAGGTGCACGGTCTCGGGCACGCGCAGCGGCTCGGTGGCGAGGGCCGCGGCGGGCACGTCGGTGCGCCGCTCGCGCGGAACACCGACGGCGGCCTTGAGGTGCACGATGCCGACGATGTCGTCCATGGACTCACCGAAGACGGGGAAGCGGCTGTGCCCGGTCTTGCGAGCGAGCTGGATGACGTCGTTCGCCGAGTCGGATGCGGCGACCGCGTGCACACGGGGACGCGGCGTCATCACGTCGTCGGCGGTCAGTCGCGCGAAGGTGAGGCTGCGATCCAGCAGCGACGCCGTGTCCTCCTCCAGCACGCCGGCGCTCGCTGAGCGCCGGACGAGGCTGGACAGTTCCTCGGCGGTGCGCGCTCCCGAGAGCTCTTCCTTCGGCTCGATGCCGATGGAGCGCAGGATGCCGTTCGCGCTGCCGTTGAGCACGGAGACCGCGGGCCGGAACACGGTCGTGAACGCGACCTGGAACGGCATGACGAGCTTGGCCGTCTGCCGCGGGATCGCGAGCGCGAAGTTCTTGGGGACGAGCTCGCCGAGGATCATCGAGAAGACCGTGGCGATGGCGATGCCGATCGTCGCCGCCAGCCCCACCACGATGGCCTCCGGAACTCCCCAGCCGGCCAGCACGGGGCGCAGGAGGTTGGAGATCGCCGGCTCCATCGTGTAACCGGTCAGCAGCGTCGTCAGCGTGATTCCCAGCTGCGCGCTCGACAGATGGGTCGAGGTGATGCGCAGCGCGCTGATGGTCATCGCGAGCCGCGACTCCCCCGCATCCCTGCGCGCTTCGAGGTCTGCGCGGTCCAGGTTCACCAGGGCGAACTCGCTGGCGACGAACAGACCGGTCCCGATCGTGAGCAAGAGCCCCACGCCCAGCATGACGTAATCCATCACACGTCACCTCCCTCGAGGGAGGCTGGTCGGTGGGGCCATCGTCTGCAACTGGGAGGGTCGTCCATCGTGCCGGACAGTCTACGGGAGCCCCGCCCCCGCCGTCCCGTTCCTGTGCACTGCGTCGGCGACGCCCGCCCGGCGCCACGGACCGCCGGGCCGAGACGGGGTCACCAGCTGACGGGAAGGGCCTTGCCCTCTTCGTAGCCGGCGGCCGACTGCAGCCCCACGAGCGCGCGCTCGTGGAACTCGGGCACCGTCGCCGCCCCCGCGTAGGTGAAGGAGGACCGCACGCCCGACGTGATCATGTCGAGCAGATCCTCGAGTCCCGGCCGCAGCGGGTCGAGATAGATCTTCGATGACGAGATCCCCTCGGCGAACAGCTCCTTGCGGGCGAGCTCGTACGCATCCAGCCCGCCGAACCGCGCATGCACCGCCTTCGTCGAGGCCATGCCCCACGACTCTTTGTAGGCCCGTCCCTGCGCGTCCGTGAACAACTCCCCCGGCGCCTCGATCGTCCCGGCGAACCAGGAACCGACCATGACGGATGCGGCACCCGCCGCCAGCGCGAGCGCAACATCGCGCGGGTAGCGGACGCCGCCGTCCGCCCACACGTGCGCGCCGAGCTCGCGCGCCGCCGACGCGGTCTCCAGCACGGCCGAGAACTGCGGACGTCCCACGGCGGTCATCATGCGCGTCGTGCACATCGCGCCAGGACCGACCCCGACCTTGAGGATGGACGCACCCGCGGCGACGAGATCGTGGACGCCGTCCGCGGTGACGATGTTGCCCGCCACGAGAGGAAGACCCAGGCCCAGATCCGCGACCGCGCGCAGGGCGCGGAGCATGCCCTCCTGGTGTCCGTGGGCGGTGTCGAGGACGAGCACATCGACACCGGCGGCCGCCAGGGCGCGTGCCTTGGCGGCGACGTCGCCGTTGATGCCGACGGCCGCGGCGACGATCAGGCGCCCGTCCGCGTCCACCGCCGGACTGTAGAGCGTCGAGCGCAGAGCGCTGCGCCGAGAGAGCGTTCCGACGAGGTGGCCGCGCTCCACCACGCACACCGTCTCCGCATCCGCCGCGACCAGCAGGTCGAACGCCTGCCGCGGGTCGGAGACGTCGTCCGCGTCGATCGCGACGGGTCGCGCGCGCACGAGGTCGCCCAGCGTCGCATCCGGCAGCGCGGTCGCGAGGCGCGTGGCGGGCACGACGCCCACGACGTCGGCGAGGTCGAGGGATGCCGCCGAGGGATCGGCCACGACGATGCCGTACCCCTCCGTCGCGGGCAGGAGCTTGGCGGCGTCCGCCGCGGTCGCCGTCGGAGGCAGCACGATCGGGGTGTCCCAGCGCACCGGCTGACGCTTGACCCACCGGATGGCGGCATCGAGCTCCTGCAGCGGCATGTCCTGCGGGAGCACACCCAGCCCGCCGCGCCGAGCGAGTGTCGCCGCGAGCCGCGCGCCGGTGACGGAGTTCATGTTGGCCGAGACGAGGGGGATGCGCATCGCGGTGCCGTCACGCGGCGAGAGATCCACGTCCAGGCGGCTCGTCACATCCGAGCGCCGAGGCACCAGGAAGACGTCGGAGTAGGTGAGGTCGGTCTCGGGTTGCGCGCCGTAGAACTCCATGTCTGCAGAGCGTACGCCGCCCACACTCCGACGAGGCTGTCAACCGCGACGCGCCGGGAGCGAAGCCTCGGATACTCGACTAGGCTTGGCTGTCGTGCGTGTGGGCCCACGACGGCCCCGCATTGCGGATGAATCTCACGAAAGCGGGCGATCGAGAGTGTCGAGCCAGGTGACGGGCGTCGGAGTATCGAACGAAGGAGAGTTCGGAGCCAATGAATGGCTCGTCGAGGAACTCTACGAACAGTTCCTTGTCGACCGTAACTCGGTCGACAAGTCCTGGTGGCCGGTCCTGGAGGCCTACCACTCGCAGGCCGGATCGGGCGGCGCCGCCAAGGCCGCACCAGCGGCGCCCGCTGCATCCGAGCCTCACCCCGTGACCGCACCGATCCCCGTGATCGGCTCGCAGCCGGTCGCGCGCACGACCGGAAAGCCGGCCAAGCCGCAGCCGATCCCGGCGCAGGCTCCCAAGGCGCAGCCCTCAGACCCTGCGGGCGAGGTGCAGGAGGACGTCGTCACCGCCCTCAAGGGGATGACGAAGACCCTCGCCGCCAACATGGACGAGTCGCTGACGGTGCCCACCGCGACGAGCGTGCGCACGGTGCCTGCGAAGCTGATGATCGACAACCGCATCGTCATCAACAACCACATGGCGCGCACCCGCGGCGGCAAGGTGAGCTTCACGCACCTCATCGGCTGGGCGCTCATCCAGGCCCTGAAGGAATTCCCGAGCCAGAACGTCTTCTACGCCGAGGTCGACGGCAAGCCCTCGGTGGTCGCGCCTGCCCACATCAACCTGGGCATCGCGATCGACCTCCCCAAGCCCGACGGCACGCGCGCGCTCATGGTGCCGAGCATCAAGCGCGCCGAGTCCCTCACGTTCAACGAGTTCCTCGCCTCGTACGAAGACCTCGTCAAGCGCGCTCGCACGAACAAGCTGACGGCGGCGGACTTCCAGGGCACCACCCTGTCGCTGACCAACCCGGGCGGTATCGGCACCGTGCATTCCGTGCCCCGCCTCATGAAGGGTCAGGGCTGCATCATCGGCGCGGGCGCCCTCGAGTACCCCGCCGAGTTCCAGGGTTCGAGCGAGAAGACGCTCGTCGAGCTCGGCATCGGCAAGACCATCACCCTGACGAGCACGTACGACCACCGCGTGATCCAGGGCGCGGGCTCGGGCGAGTTCCTGAAGAAGGTGCACGAGCTGCTGATCGGGCAGCGCGACTTCTACGAGGGGATCTTCGCAGCGCTGCGGATCCCTTACGCCCCCATCCACTGGGGCAGCGACATCAACGTCGACCTGGCGGAGCGCGTCGACAAGGGCGCGCGTGTCCAGGAGCTCATCAACTCGTATCGGGTGCGCGGCCACCTGATGGCCGACATCGATCCGCTCGAGTACGTGCAGCGCACGCACCCCGACCTCGAGATCGAGAGCCACGGACTCACCTTCTGGGACCTCGACCGCGAGTTCGTGGTCGGCGGCTTCGGCGGCAAGCGCCAGATGAAGCTCCGCGACATCCTCGGCGTGCTGCGGGACTCCTACTGCCGCACTCTCGGCATCGAGTACATGCACATCCAGGACCCGGTGCAGCGCAAGTGGTTCCAGGACAACGTCGAGGTGAAGTACCAGAAGCCCGGCCACGACGAGCAGCTGCGCATCCTCTCCAAGCTCAACCAGGCCGAGGCCTTCGAGACGTTCCTGCAGACCAAGTACGTGGGCCAGAAGCGGTTCAGCCTCGAGGGCAGCGAGTCGGTCATCCCGCTGCTCGATGAGATCCTGCAGGGCGCGGCCTCTGCGCGCCTCGACGGCGCGGCCATCGGCATGGCGCACCGCGGCCGCCTGAACGTGCTGACCAACGTCGCCGGCAAGACCTACGGCCAGGTCTTCCGCGAGTTCGAGGGCACGAGCCTCCCCGGCAACAAGCGCGGCTCGGGCGACGTGAAATACCACCTGGGCACCGAGGGCACGTTCCAGTCGGATGCGGGCACGGAGCTTCCCGTGATCCTCGCCGCCAACCCCTCCCACCTCGAGACCGTCGACGGTGTACTCGAGGGCATCGTGCGCGCCAAGCAGGACCGCAAGCCCATCGGCACCTTCGCCTGGCTGCCCATCCTCGTCCATGGCGACGCAGCCTTCGCCGGCCAGGGCGTCGTCGTCGAGACCCTGCAGATGTCACAGCTGCGCGGGTACCGCACCGGCGGCACCGTGCACGTCGTCATCAACAACCAGCTTGGATTCACGACGCTGCCGGTCGATGGACGCACCTCGGTCTACGCGACGGATGTGGCCAAGACCATCCAGGCTCCCATCCTCCATGTGAACGGCGACGACCCGGAGGCCGTCGTGCGCGCGGCCGAGCTCGCCTTCCGGTACCGCCAGGAGTTCCACCGCGACATCGTCATCGATCTCGTCAGCTACCGCCGCCGCGGTCACAACGAGGGCGACGACCCGTCGATGACGCAGCCGCTCATGACGAACCTCGTCGAGGCGAAGCGTTCGGTCCGCCGGCTCTACACGGAGTCGCTCGTCGGTCGCGGCGACATCACCGAGGAGGAGTACGAGCAGGCCAAGCGCGACTTCCAGGACCGCCTCGAGGTGGCCTTCGCGGAGACGCACGAGGCCGAGACCGGCACCCATCCGGTGGTGACCGAGGGCGTCGAGGTCGAGCGGGCCGTGGGCGAACCCGAGACCACCGGCGTGTCGACCGATGTCGTGCAGCTGATCGGCGATGCCTTCGTGAACAAGCCCGGCGGCTTCACGGTGCACGCCAAGCTGCAGCAGCTGCTTGACAAGCGTCACACCATGAGCCGCTCCGGCGGTATCGACTGGGCGTTCGGCGAGCTGCTCGCGTTCGGCTCCCTGCTCGTCGAGGGAACGCCGGTGCGCCTGGCGGGCCAGGACTCCCGCCGCGGCACGTTCGTGCAGCGCCACGCCGTCTTCCACGACCGCAACAACGGTCAGGAGTGGCTGCCACTGACGAATCTCAGCGAGGGCCAGGGACGTTTCTTCGTCTACGACTCGCTGCTCAGCGAGTACGCGGCCGTCGCCTTCGAGTACGGCTACTCGGTGGAGCGCCCGGACGCGCTGGTGCTGTGGGAGGCGCAGTTCGGCGACTTCGCCAACGGCGCCCAGACCGTGATCGACACCTACCTCTCGTCGGCAGACCAGAAGTGGGGCCAGCAGTCGAGCGTCGTGCTGCTGCTCCCGCACGGCTACGAGGGCGCCGGCCCCGACCACTCCTCCGCACGCATCGAGCGCTTCCTGCAGATGTGCGCCCAGGAGAACATGACCGTCGCGCGCCCCTCGACGCCGGCGTCCTACTTCCACCTGCTGCGCCGACAGGCCTACGCTCAGCCGCGCCGCCCGCTCGTCGTGTTCACCCCGAAGGCCATGCTGCGTCTGCGCGACGCCGTCAGCCCCGTCGAGGCGTTCACGCAGGGCAAGTTCGAGCCCGTACTGGACGACGAGCGCGGCATCGAGAGGAACGCCGTCACCCGGGTGCTCCTGCACGCCGGCAAGATCCACTGGGATCTGCGCTCGGAGCTCGACAAGAACCCCGACGACCGTGTCGCCCTGGTCCGTGTCGAGCAGTACTACCCTGCCCCGATCGACGAGCTGAACGCCGTCATCGACAGCTACCCGAACGCGGAGCTCGTGTGGGTCCAGGAGGAGCCCGAGAACCAGGGCGCGTGGCCCTTCATCGCACTCGAGGTCGTCAAGCACCTGCACGACCGTACGATCCGTGTCGTCTCGCGGGCCGCATCCGCCTCACCCGCTGCCGGCTCCGCGAAGATGCACCAGATCGAGCAGGCGGAACTCCTGCGCCGCGCGCTCACGTTCTGAGTCGGATCACGTGAAGGCGGGCCCCGGTGTTCCGGGGCCCGCCTTCGCGTGTGCAGAGCCTCACCCCGTGGCGGGCGCCGCGAGACCGAGACGGGGCGCCAGTGCGCCGATCGCGTAGTCGAGTCCCTTCTGAAGCACGGGCCCTGTGTGTCCCTCCCCCGGAATGGTCTCGGTGAGCACCGCGAACCCGGCCGCGTGCGCACGCGCGGCATTCGCCACCTGTCCCGGGCCGAACTGCCCGTCCTGCTCCCCGTGAGTGAAGACGGCCGCGTGTCCGTCGTACTGGCCGGGGTGTGCGGCGAGCAGAGCAGCCGGGCTGGCGGCGTCGAACGCTGCCCGATTCCCGCCGAAGACGTCCTTGACGGTCTGATCGACGTGTTCCGAGCCGGGGTACTCGTTGCCCGAGATGTCCATGATGTTGCCCCATGTCTGCGGGAACTCGGCGCCATACGTGAGGGCGCATGCTCCCCCATTCGAGTAACCGCCGATGACCCAGTAGGCGGGGTCGTCCACGATGTTCAGGTGCGCCCGCGCATAGGCGGGGACATCGACGTTGAGATACGTGGAGACCTTCCCGTACTTCGTAGAATCCGCGCACGCGGGGTCGACGTTCACCGACCCCAGTTGATCGGCCACGATCGCGATCGGGGCGAGACCGTTGTGCGCGGCCGCGAAGGCGTCCAGGCTCTTGGCCAACGCCGTCGGGTCCGGAGTGCCGGGCTGGCCCATCATGAACACCAACAGCGGAAGACGCGGCGGATTCGGCACGAGGGCCGCAGGCGGCAGGTACAACGCCGCATCTCGCGCCTGGAAGCCGGTGGCAGGGATCCTCTGGTCGCCCGACAGCGCACTCACCCGGCCCGTCGACGGCATACCGGCGGGCGGTGTCCACGTCTGGTAGAGGGTGGCGGCGTCACCCGAATCGGCAGAGGTCCCGGGCAGCGGTGCGCTATCCAACGCCTGTATGCCGAGAATCGCTGCGAGGTTGCCGGTGAGCCCGTACGCGGCGTTCACGCTCAGCCCCATTCCGATCGCACCGGCGATGATCAGCAACCCGGCCACCACCCGACGCCACCACGGCCGGAGGAACAGTCCCGCCGCGCCCGTGGCCGCGGTCGCGACGCCCACCGCGATCCATACGGCGGCATGCACCGGAAGGGGACCCTGGAAGACGTCCCACGCCTCCAGGAGGTGGGCACCGGCGTAGCCGATGACGGCGCCCACCGCCGCGGTGATCAGCAGACGACGGATGCGGCGCGGCGGCACGACGAGCACGACGAGTGCGCACAGGGCGACGAACGACCAGACGACCCATCGCAGCGGACTGTTGATGAGTTCGAGTGTCAGCAGCCACTGGATCATCTGTCTCCTCCTCGAGCACTGCGCAGCAGCGCCAGCACATCACGAACAGTAGCGTCGGGCAGGTAGGCCCGACCGATCGCGGTGCCGATCCGCGGAAGATCGACCGGGTCGCCGTACGCCAGCCAGATCGTGCGATACCGAGGATGGAACTTCCGCTTGAACCGGAAGAGAGAGTCGAAGCCGTACGCGGGCTCGAGGGTCTGAGCCAACCAGCCGAGCACCCCCGAGAGGATCGTCGTGTCGCCGGGCGCGTCGACGTCGGGTTTGACCGCCATAGGAGCGCCCGAAAGACTGAGCTCCCCCACTCCGTCGGCCGTGGCCTGCTGGGCCGCGCGCGCGATCGCGAACTCCATCAGCCCGTTGGGTCCGTCGGCGCGACGCCGCATGAAATCGAGTGTCCACCCGCTCGGCACGCCGTCACGCCAGGAGGGCATCCAGCTCGTCACGACCTGGATGCGGTCGGCGTCGTCGACCGCGAGCAGCAACGCCACTTCCGGGTCAGTGATCTCCTCCAAGGTACCCAGAGTGAACCCCATCTCAGGCAACGCCTTGTCAGCGACCCACTGCTCGTCGATCTCGCGGATCTGCGAACGCTCGGCAGCGCTGAGGTCGGCCCACCGCGTCCAGACCGCCGTCATGCCCTCTCGTTCCGCGCGGGTGACGGGCTGGCGCACCTTCTGCCACTGCTTGCCCTCGAGGGTCACCTCGAAGGCGACCAGCACGGTCTCCTCCCCCACGGAGACGTACTTCCATCCCATGTCGTCGAAGACAGGAAGTGCATCGTCGTGGATGCTGTAGAACGCCGCCGTCCACCCCGACTCTGCGCAGAAGTCGACGAAGCCCCTGATGGCCCGCTCCTGCTCTCCGTGCGGTGCGAGCGGGTCGCCGACCGCCAGGGCGACGTCGCCCACGAGCCGATAGGCGACGGCGCAGGCGCGGTCGGCGCTGTACCAGTACCTCGTGCCGCGCCAGGTCCCGAGGAACGAGAGGGTCCCGCCGCCGCGGCGCAGCAGATCGCGGTACAGGCGCGCGTCCGCATCCTCAGGAGGACGCACGCTCCGATACAGGCGCACGAGAGCGAGCACGACGATCGCCCAGAACACGACGCCCACCCACTGATAGATCCACAGCGCCGCGCCGTGACGCGGGAAGGGCGGCTGTCCGATGCCCTGCAGGAAAGCGGGCGGCACGAACCTGCGCCAGGACTCCACCACGATGTCCGTGAGCGTCGGAGCCACATCGAACGACTGGCGGAGCAGGGTCTCGCTCGCCACGAAGACGGCGCCGCAGGCGAGGAAGGCGATCAGCACCGTCGCCGCGAACGTCCGGGCGGCGTGGCGGGTCGCACGCACCGGGAACCGGTGACGCACCACGATCAGGGTCGAGGCGCTCGCGACGGGCACACCGATGGAGGCGACCGCCCACAGCACGTATTCGAGCCCGGAGCCATCGGCCCAGGGCTCGATGGCCAGCTCGCCGCTGACCAGGGCGTAGAGCGCGAGGACGGCGAGCACGCCCTGGACGCCGACGGCCAGGACCAGGCCCGCCCGGCGTCCGCGTCGAAGGCCGAGCGCTGCGACGATCAGCAGCGCGAGCGGAACGAGGGCGAGGAGCACGGGCCCGACGCCGCGCGTGAGAACGAGCGCGAACTCGTGGTCGCACACCGGGCGGTAACTCACCTCGCACCGATCGACGAGGTGCTCGTCGAAGGCGAGGAATGACGAGGCCACCAGGGAGAACGGGCCTCGCCCGCCGCCTGCGATCACTGCAGCGAGCGGCCCGAGGCCGGTGATCGCGACGAGCACCGCCATGAGCGCGCGCACCTCGCGCGACGAGGATCGATGCCAGTCCAGCCGCGGCCTCCGCCGCGCCATGAGGGAGCCGGCGGCGAGGCCGAGCAGTGCAGCGATCAACCGGTACCAGGAGTCGGCGTCACCCGCGTAGAGCGCGAACATGACGACGGTGGCGAGGGCGACGAGCCTGATGCGCCGCCGCCAGAGCGCGGACGAGAGTGCAGATGCCGCCAGCACGGCGGCGAAGATCCCCATGGACGGGTCCAGCACCGGATCGTTCGACTCGAGCGGACGCAAGTCGTCGAGACCCCACAGGGCGGCGTGGGCGAGCGATCCGAGGAGGATCGACACGACCCCGCCGGACACGAAGACGATCGCGGATCGCAGGTGACCCAGCAGCGACTCCGCGTACGCGAATGCCGTGAGCACGAGCAGAAGGCTGAGGAAGACCTCGACCGTCGAATCGGGGACCACGAGCGCGGTGAGGACGGACCACCACCTGCCGTCGGCGAGCGCGGCCGCACCGCTGCCCCACGTCGTCGCATCCGCACCCCAGAGCGAGCCGGTGGCGATCGACGCGGCCAGGACCAGGACGGCGAGCCCCAGGGCGACCGGATGACGCACCGCGTACCGACGCACCTGCGCCGCCGTGATCACGTGGCGCCGGGCGCGCGACGAGTCCGCCTGTGACACGCGACCTCCCACGGACTCAGAGTGCCGCCGTCACCCTATCGATCGGGGATGGTCCGCGGGAGCAGAACTCTGTGCGTCAGTGATGAGTCGCCTGTGCGGCGCGGAGTCGCTCGATCACCTGGTCGCGAAGCTGGTCGGGCGCCGTCTCCTTGCACGCCCGCGCGACGACCTCTGTGAGCGTGGTCGCCACGAGCGCCTCGTCGCGGCACTCCGCGCAGGTCTCGAGGTGCTCGCGGATGTCGCTGTGCTCCACGTGGCACATCTCGTTGCGGAGGTACTCCTCGAGATCGCGCCGGGCCTTCTCGCAACCGCAGTCGGTCATTTCTTGCTCCTGGGTGCAGACGGGGCGATGCCCCGTTCCTTCGCGTAGTCGGCGAGCAGGTCACGAAGCATGCGCCGGCCGCGGTGCAGGCGGCTCATGACCGTGCCGATAGGGGTCTTCATGATGTCGGCGATCTCCTGATAGGCGAAGCCCTCGACGTCGGCGAGGTACACCGCCAGCCGGAAGTCCTCGGGGATCGACTGCAGCGCCTCTTTCACGATCGACGCCGGCATGTGGTCGATCGCCTCCGCCTCGGCGGAGCGGGTGCTGGTGGCGGTGGTCGACTCCGCGCCGCCGAGCTGCCAGTCCTCGAGATCGTCGATGGCGCCCTGATAGGGCTCGCGCTGCTTCTTGCGATACACGTTGATGTACGTGTTGGTCAGGATGCGGTACAGCCAGGCTTTGAGGTTCGTGCCCTGGGTGAACGTCGTCCACGAGGAGAACGCCTTGACGAAGGTCTCCTGCACGAGATCGGCCGCATCGGAGGGATTGCGCGTCATGCGCATCGCCGCCGCATACAGCTGGTCCATGAACGGCAACGCCTGCTCCTCGAATTGAGAGCGGGTGTCCACGGCAGAGCTGGTGTCATCCATCGTGGGCAATCCTACGCGTTGCCCACGAGCGACTTTCGGGCGCTCGAGCACGGCATTCATGCGCGTCCTTCCTTCACCGTCGATCGGAACGGTTCAGTAGGGTGGAACCGATGAGCGACGAGCGCTATTCCCCCGATCTCGCCGGCTGGGCCGCACCGACCGCGCCCGCGACTGTGCGCGCGGTCGTCCACGTGCCCGGCTCAAAGTCGCTGACCAACCGCGAACTCGTGCTTGCGGCGCTGGCCGACGGCCCCGGCATCCTGCGTGCGCCGTTGCACTCCGACGACTCGGCGCGGATGCTGGATGCACTGGCCGCCCTCGGTGTGGGTATCGAGCGGATCGAGGGATCGGGCCCCTTCGGCGACGACCTGAGGATCACGCCCGCGACCACCGCGCCCGCCGATGTCGTCGTGGACTGCGGCCAGGCCGGCACCGTCATGCGCTTCGTGACGCCGTTGGCCGGGTTCGCGCGGGGCGACGTGACCGTCACGGCCCACGAGAGCGCGCTGCACCGCCCGATGGGCGAGATGATCCGAACGCTTCGCGAGGTCGGCGTCGACATCGACGACGCCGGCACGTGGTCGCTGCCCTTTCTCGTGCGCGGGCGCGGTCATGTGCGCGGCGGCGAGGTGACGATCGACGCGAGCGCGTCGAGCCAGTTCGTCTCCGGCCTTCTGCTGTCGGCGGCGCGGTTCGACGTGGGCCTGCACCTGCGCCACGAGGGCGCCCGTCTGCCCTCGATCCCGCACATCGACATGACCGTGGAGTCCCTCGCGCACCGAGGCGTACATGTGGAGCGCCCAGCGCCGGGCGAGTGGATCGTTCCGCCCGGACCGATCCGCGCGAAAGACATCGCCATCGAGCCGGACCTCTCCAATGCGGCCCCGTTCCTCGCGGCGGCGCTGATCACGGGCGGCGAGGTGACCGTGGACGGATGGCCCGCCCACTCCACGCAGCCGGGCGCTCAGCTGCCCGAGCTGCTGGCTGCGTTCGGTGCGCGAAGCAGCCGCCGTCACGGAAGTCTGACGGTCACCGGCGGCGACGCCATCACGGGCGTCGATCTCGATCTCTCGGCCGTCGGGGAGCTCGCGCCGACCCTCGTCGGCGTCGCGCTCCTCGCGGATACGCCCTCCACGTTCGCCGGCATCGGTCACCTGCGCGGCCACGAGACCGACCGCCTCGCAGCGCTCGTGCACAATGTCCGCGCTCTGGGCGGAGACGCCGACGAGCTGGACGACGGCATCCGCGTCACACCTCGCCCCCTCACCGGCGGACTGTGGCGCGCGTTCCACGATCACCGCATGGCCACCACCGGCGCAGTGGTCGGGCTGGCCGTGCCCGGAGTCGTCGTCGACGACATCGCCACGACGGCCAAGACCATGCCGGAGTTCCCCGAGTTGTGGCACCGCATGCTCGCGGGCACGGAGTCTGCCGGGTGAGCTGGCTGCCCCCGGACGACGACGAGGAGGACCTCGCCTACGACGAGTCCGCCTTCCGCGCACGCCCGAACCCCAAGGCCAACAGACCCCGCACGAAGCGCCGACCTGCCCACGCCGACGCACGCATCGCGCGCGTCCTCGGCGTCGACCGCGGACGCTATCAGGTGCTCGTGGACGAGGACGAGCCCACGGAACGCGAGATCGTGGCCACTCGTGCGCGGGAGCTGCGACGCACTCCGATCGTCACCGGCGACCGTGCGCGCGTGGTCGGTGATGTGAGCGGCACGGAAGGCACACTCTCACGGATCGTCGGCATCGAGGATCGCATCACGCTCCTCCGGCGCAGCGCCGACGACACCGACCAGGTGGAGCGCGTCGTGGTCGCCAACGCCGACCAGATGCTCGTCGTCGTGGCCGCGGCTGACCCCGAGCCGCGTGCGCGCTTGGTCGACCGCTACCTGATCGCCGCGCTCGATGCCGGGATTCGACCGCTTCTCGTGGTGACCAAGACCGATCTCGCCGACCCCGCGCCCTTCCTGTCGCACTTCGACGGCATCGATATCGAGGTCTTCACGAGCGCCCGTGGTGAGATGCCGGTCGAACGCATCGGCGCGGCCCTGGTCGGTCACTCCACCGTCTTCGTCGGTCACTCCGGGGTCGGCAAGTCCACACTCGTGAACGCGCTCGTGCCGGGAGCGAGGCGTGCGACAGGTCATGTGAACGAAGTCACCGGGCGCGGGCGCCACACCTCGAGTTCGACCGTGTCGCTGCGCTACCGGGGCGACGGCGGGTCGGGCTGGGTGATCGACACGCCAGGCGTGCGCTCCTTCGGCCTCGGTCACGTGGACCCTGCCAACATCCTGCGCGCCTTCACCGACCTGGCCACCGTCGCGGAGGACTGTCCCCGCGGCTGTACCCACCTGCCCGACGCGCCGGACTGCGCGATCATCGCCGCGGTCGCCGAGGGCAAGCTCGGCCCGAGCGGCGCGGCACGCCTGGACTCGCTACAGCGACTGCTGACCACGTTCGGCGGCCGCTGAACGCCTACGCTGGAATCATGACTCAGCTGCAGCCCGGCGATATCGCCCCCGACTTCACGCTCCACGACCAGGACGGCAACGCCGTCTCGCTTCAGGAGTTCCGTGGCCGCCCCGTCATCCTCTACTTCTACCCCGCGGCGATGACGCCGGGATGCACGACCCAGGCGTGCGACTTCCGCGACAGCCTCTCCTCGCTCACCGCTGCCGGGTACACCGTGCTCGGCGTCTCACGGGACTCGTCCGAGAAGCTCCGGACGTTCCGCGAGCGCGACGGCCTCTCCTTCCCGCTGCTGTCCGACCCCGATCACGCAGTGCACGATGCCTACGGCGCGTGGGGCGAGAAGACGAACTACGGCAAGACCGTCGAGGGTGTGCTCCGTTCGACATTCGTGATCGACGCGGAGGGCCGCATCGATCACGCTCTCTACAACGTCAAGGCCACCGGCCATGTCGCTCGGCTTCGCAAGCTCCTCGGCATCGACGCCTGAGGTTCAGTCTTCGCGCCGGGCGTTCTGAGCCGCCCGGCGCGCCGCCGAGATCAGCAACACGAGCACGATCAAGGCGGGAACGCCGAGCTGGAGCCCGTTGAGCGGATGCCCGTACGTCCCGGTCACCGCGCCGATCGCTACGGCGAGCACTAGCAGCTGGACCACGATGCCCCCCGAGCGACCGGCCGATCTACCCCGTGCCGCGGCGACGCCGAACCAGGCGACGAGCGCGGCGCCGAGAAGCGTCAGCACGATCAGGGCGATCGCCGTCGCCTCGGATGCGGTGTCGCCTTGCGCCAGTGCGATGAGCTGCCAGACCGCGAGCCCCGCGAGTGCGACGCCTTCCAGGACGACGAGGCCACCCGCAACCAGGCTCAGCAGATCGTTGCGCATGACACCTCGGGAGTTGTGGGAATGGACAGTATTCGGACGCATGCAGTTGGTGACGGGACACAAAACAACCGGTGAACCCTTGATTCACCCAGGTCACTGTGGAACCATTGACGACGTCGTGTGCTCCCACAGCGGCGTGGGGCGAGCTCAAGCTCGCACATCACACAGGGTACCGGACCCCGATTCGGGCTCTTTCACAACCCACCCGTTCTCACCATTTTCCGACGCCTGAGGAGCAACATCACATGGATTGGCGCGACAAATCAGCCTGCCTGACCGTAGACCCGGAGCTGTTCTTCCCGGTCGGCAACACCGGTCCGGCGGTCGACCAGATCGAGAAGGCCAAGTCCGTGTGCGCCCGCTGCACCGTCACGGAGATCTGCCTGCAGTACGCCCTCGAGACCGGCCAGGACTCGGGCGTCTGGGGCGGCCTCTCGGAGGATGAGCGCCGCGCCCTCAAGCGCCGCGCAGCGCGCGCCCGTCGCGCATCCTGAGCGTTCCGACACGCGCTCTCGCGTCTTGGCATCCGCCGTTCCTGCGCCGACAGGCGCCAGGGGTCGGCGGATGCGTCGTTCTCAGATCTCGCCGCGGTCGATGTAGCGCAGCGGGATGTCGATCGTGACCTCGGTACCGCGGCCCATGATCGTGTGCCAGTCGATCGTGCCACCCAGTTCGCCCTGGATCAGAGTGCGCACGATCTGCGTGCCCAGCCCCCGGCCGACCTGACCTTCGGGCAGACCCACCCCCGTGTCACGGACACGGACCTCCAGGTTGTCCTCGGAGCGCTCGGCGGCGATCTCGACCTCGCCCTCCTGCCCTGCGAGTCCGTGCTCGACGGCGTTCGTAACGAGCTCGGTGAGAGCGAGCGCCAGCGGGGTCGCGTACTCGCTGGGAAGCGTGCCGAAGGAACCGGTCTTGCGGGTCCGAGCCCGCGTCGTGGGAGCGGCCGCCACTTCGGCGACGAGCTTGAGCACCCGCGAGAAGACCTCGTCGAAGTCGACGTTCTGAGCGAGTCCCTCCGAGAGCGTGTCGTGCACGACCGCGATCGCCGAGACGCGCCGCGTGGCGTGCGTCAGTGCGTCACGGGCCTCATCCGAGTGCGTGCGGCGAGCCTGGATCCGCAGGAGTGAGGCGACCGTCTGCAGGTTGTTCTTGACGCGGTGATGGATCTCGCGGATCGTCGCGTCCTTGGTGATCAGCTCCTGATCCCTATGGCGGAGCTCCGTCACATCGCGGCACAGCACGATCGCACCGATCCGGTTGCCGTGGTCGCGCAGCGGAATGGCCCGCAACGCCACGGTGACGCCTCGAGCCTCGATGTCGACACGCCACGGCGCGCGGCCGGTGGCGACGACGGGCAGCGACTCGTCGAACTGCCTCTTCTCGGGGAGGATCTGCGTGATGACCTCCACGAGCGGCTCGCCCTCGAGCTCGTCCTCGAATCCCATCCGGTAGAACGCGGACAGCGCGTTGGGGCTCGCGAACGTGGTGAGTCCGTCCACGTCGATCCGGATGAGGCCGTCCGACGCACGGGGCGCGCCACGCCGCGGCGACGCAGGTGCGGCGACGTCGGGGAACTCCCCCGTCGCCACCATTCCGAACAGGTCGTCGGCGCAGTCGTTGAAGGTGATCTGCTGGCGGGAGGGCGTGCGGGCCTCTCCGAGGTTCGTGTGGCGCGTCAGGACGCCGAGGATGCGGGCCGGAGAGTCCGCCCCGGCGCGAGCGCGGACCACGGGGACGGCGCGCACGCGCGTGGGAGTCTCCTCGAACCAGTCCGGCGACGCGGAGTCGACGATCCGGCCGGCGGTGAAGGCCTCACGCACCTGGGCACGCCACTGCGGCCGGACACGGTCGCCCACGATGTCGCGGTAGAAGAGCGTCGCCGCGCCGGAGGGACGTGTGTGCGCGACGGCGATGAAGGAGTCGTCCTCGGTGGGCACCCACAGCACGATGTCCGCGAAGGCGAGATCCGCGAGGAGCTGCCCGTCCCCGGCCAGCCGGTGCAGCCACTCCACATCGGCGGGATCGGAGAAGCCGTGCGCGTAGACGAGATCGCTGAGGGTCGACACCCCTCCACCCTATGCGGAGGCGACCAATCGCTCGTGCGGACTCCGACTCCCGCGGCGCTCGCGTCGGGTTGCGGCGACCGGAACCGGCGGAAGCAGTGCCTCCCCCACGATGCGCCGGATGGCCGAGACCATCGCGGACCTCCCGGCCACCTCGGCGGCGGGCCGGGCGGCGAGCATGGCCGCATCCGACGCTCTGCGGTCCTCCGGGACGAACCACATGTCGCGGATGTCCGCATACCGCTCCAGCGTTCGGCGAAGCTGCCCGCGCGCGTCGATGCCGACGCCGCCGCGACGGAGCCGGTTCACGACGACGGTCAGCGGCGTCGTCCCGATGACCGCCCGCAACTCCCCCACCGACCGCAGGAAGCGGGCGACGGAGACAGGATCGGCGGCCAGGACCGCCACGACGTGATCCGCGGTCTCCAGCGCGGCCAGTGTCGCGGCGTTGCGGCGAGGGCCCGCGATCACATCGCTCACGATCTCCTCGTCCCGCTCCAGGGATGCGGCGACGTCGACCACGGTGTGCGCGGCCCAGCCGGCGCAGGCGGCGAGCGCGGCACGCACGCGCTTCTCACTGAGCTCGGGCCACCTCGACGGGCGATTGATGCCCGTGAGCACGTCGACGTCGGCGCCTCCGAGGGGCACGGAGATGCGCTGGAGCTCCACGTCGTCCAGCGCGTCCAGCTCGGCCTGGCGGCATGCGACCGCGAACCCGGGCCCTTCGTCGGGAAGACCGAGAGCCATGGCCAGGGAGGGGGCGTGGGCGTCCGCGTCGACGAGCGCCACATGACGGCCGCCGCGGGCGAGTTCCGCGGCGAGCCCCACGGCGATGGTGGACCGCCCGGGAGCGCCGTGCGGGCCCCAGACGGCGACCAAGCGAGGACCGTCGATGGCCGGGCGGGCGACGGCTGACGTCGACGCGGTGGCGAGGGCGGCCGCCGCATCCCGCGCGGAGCCGGTTGCGGGAACGGGTGAGGCGAGCCCGAAGGCCGCGGCCAGACGGGCGGCGGCCGCATCGTCGCCGAGCGGCAGGACGCGCACACCGTGCGCGTCCGCGAGGGCGACGGTGTGAGCTGTGAGCTGATCGGCGCGCGCGGCCAGCACCAGTGTGTCGGCGGCAGCGAGCAGCTCAGACAATCCCGCGTCCGGTCCCTGTCCGGCCGCGACGGTCGCCGCGAACCTGTCCGGGGGATAGATCGCTACCTCGGCAGCACCGTCCAGCAGCAGCTGCTCCCGCAGTGCGAGGGCGGCAGGCTGCGGGAGGACGAGCACCACGCGCGAGATCACGACACCCCCTGCGCGGGCACCACCGACAGCGTCGCCTCACCCGCCAGCGCCGCGAGCACATCCGCCACGGACTCACGGGGAACGACGAGTTCGACGGAGGGCGTGTTCGTCGCCATCACGGAGTCGCTGCTCGCCAGCGCCGCGACCGCCGCGTCCGCCACCAGGATGCGGGGAGCCTGCCGCACCCCATTCTCGTCGAGCGGGGCGGCCCACACCTCCACCGGCGTCCCGACCTGGACCGACGCGGGGATCGCCGTGCTGCTGGGGACGACGATCGTGGTGGTGCGGACCTCGGACGCGGCACCCACGGCGGCCGCGGGGATGAGCTCGCCGGCAGGGATCGTGCGGGTCGCCACGGCGTCGGGGGGCAGGGTGTCCCCCGACGCGTACGCACCTTCGAGCGAACCCAGGGCGACGTCGACGACGCGCAGTTCCGAGGGCGAGATGCTCTCGCCGGGTACGATCGTGCGGGTCGCCGCGTAGACGGGGATCGTCTGCCGCGACGATGCGACGACGAACCAGACGCCCGCGATCGAGACGAGCACGAGCACGACGCCGATCACGAAGCGCGCGTCCGCCCAGAGCGCGCGGGGACGCTGGCGGGGCGTGACCTGAGCTGTCATGGCGTACATGCTGACCGAGGCCGGGCGGGGCCGTCGGATCTTATCCACAGCGCGCTTATCCACATGGCGCGCCACCGCGCCGAGGTGTCGGAATGGCACCGCATAATTGAGGGCATGCCCGACACGACCCCGCCCGAGGGCCGCCTCCTCGCCCCGGCATCCGTTGCCGAGGCACTGGCAGTGTCGGTCGACGAGGTCATCGCGTTGGTGATGGAAGGAAGGCTGCGCGGCGTCCGCGTGGGCGAGAGCCGCCAGTGGCGCATCGAGGAGGCCAGCGTGTCGGACTACCTCGACGACGAGGCCGAGGACGCCCGCCGGATGGCGCTGTGGCGCCAGTCCAATGCGGCCAGTTTCCCGGAGCTCTGGGGTCACGGCCGCGTCCGCAACCCCGACTGAGCTCGTCAGAGCACGTCGGCGCCCTCCCAGCGCACCCAGGACAGCGCGGTGAACGGGATCAGACGGTAGCCGCGGACCGTCGCTGAGCGACGCGGCTCATCGATGTCGTGCAGCGCGAGGTCCAGGTGATCCGCCCCCGCCCGGTCGATGGTCCCCGCCACAGCGCGCGTTCCCACCTGCATCGTGACGGGAACGCGTCGACGCGCGAGATCGCGCAGGACGAAGCCGATTCCCATGCGTTCCGAGACACCGACCCGCGGCGACGGATGCGGCCGCGCCGTGCGCAGGAGATCACCCTCTCCCACACCCACGGCCGCCACGGCCGCCACCGGGACGAGGATGCTGCGTCGCTGCACCTCGAGTCCCATCCAATCGGCGCCGACCGCGATGAGCACCCCGGCCAGAGCATCCGCGGCGACCAGATCGACGGCGAGGTCGGGGCGTTGCGTCTCATCCGTGCGGGCGAGGACGAGGAGTCTCTCACGCAGCGTGACGCGCGACAATCGCAGCCGCTCGGCTTCCGTGTCCAGAACTGCGCGCTCCGCTTCCCACTCGGCATCGAACTGCCCCTGCAGGTCTTCGAAGAAGCGTTCCCAGCGCACGCCGCGAGATTAGACCGATACCCCCGCAATCATGAGAAGTTTTCCACAAACCGTTTCCGACCTGGCCGAACTGCTCTACTGATCCCGCTCAGGATCCCCGTTCATGTGAGGCCCAGATGGTTCAGATCGCCACCGGCGCGACGCGCCCCGAACGCAGCTTCATGCGCTTGTCCGCAGACTTCTTCGCGCCGCAGCCGACGTCATCGTCCGAGCTGCCCGACCCCGTGCCGCTGGTGCGCAACCTCACCAACGGTGTGCTCGAGGCTCTCGCGGGGGTTCGCGACATCGACCAGCTCGCACGATGGATGACCGAGGACACCTACCGCGCGCTTCTGACGCGCGTCAACCTTGCCACCCGCGCCCGGAGCGCGCGAGGCGTCGCCGCTGCCCGTCCCGTGCACTCGATCATGAGCGTGCACCACTCGGAACCGGCCGATGGCGTGGTCGAGGCGGTCGTGGTCGTCGCAGGTCCCGCACGTACCCGCGCAGTCGCCATCCGCCTGGAGGGCATGGATCGGCGCTGGCGGGCCACCTCGCTCGCTCTCCTGTGAGAATGCTCTCATCGCCTGCGGGTCGCTGAGCGTCGGCCCCGGATGCCCCGCCGGCGCCCGCACTACTGGCGGTAGGACGCCAGGAAGTTGCCGAGACGCTCGATGGCCTCCGAGATCACCCGGGCCTCCGGGAGGGTTACGATCCGCAGGTGATCCGGGGTCGGCCAGTTGAAGCCCGTCCCGGGCACGAGCAGGATGTGCTCGGCCACGAGGAGATCGTGCACGAGCTTCGCGTCGTCGCGGATCTCATGCACCTCCGGGTCCAGCCGCGGGAACGCGTACAGCGCGCCGGCGGGCTTGACGCAGGACACGCCCGGAATCTCCTCCAGACCCTCCCAGGCCGCATCCCGCTGCTCGTGCAGGCGCCCGGTCGGGGCGATCAACGCGTCGATCGACTGAACGCCCGACAGCGCCGCCTGAACAGCGTGCTGCGCGGGAACGTTCGGGCACAACCGCGTGGACGCGAGCAGGTTGATCCCCTCGAGGAAGCCCCGGGCGTGCTGGCGAGGCCCGGTGATCACCATCCACCCGCTGCGGTACCCCGCGACACGGTAGGTCTTGGACAGGCCGTTGAAGGTGAGGCAGAGCAGGTCGGGCGCGAGCGTCGCCAGCGGGATGTGGCGAGCACCGTCGAAGAGGATGCGGTCGTAGATCTCGTCGGCCAGCAGCAGGAGCGAGTGCTCACGCGCGAGCTCCACGATCTGGGTCAGCACCTCTCGCGTGTAGACGGCACCGGTGGGGTTGTTGGGGTTGATGACGACGATCGCCTTGGTGCGATCGGTGATCTTGGACCGGATGTCCTCGATGTCGGGCTGCCAGCCGTTCTGCTCGTCGCAGACGTAGTGCACCGGCGTGCCGCCGCCGAGGCTCGTCATCGCCGTCCACAACGGGTAGTCCGGCGCGGGGATGAGAACCTCGTCGCCCTCGTCCAGAAGCGCCTGCATCGTCATCGTGATCAGCTCGGAGACGCCGTTGCCGAGATACACGTCGTCGGGGGTGAAAGGGGGGAAACCCGGCTCCTGCTCGTACCGGTACACCACGGCGCGGCGCGCGGACATGATGCCCTTGCTCTCGCTGTACCCGTGCGCGGAAGGGATCGCGTCGATCATGTCTCGCACGATCTGGAACGGCGCATCGAACCCGAAGACCGCCGGGTTGCCCGTGTTGAGCTTCAGGATCGTGTGCCCCTCGGCCTCAAGCCGGTCGGCCTCCACCAGGGCCTCGCCGCGGATCTCGTAGAGGACATCCTTCAGCTTGCGGGACTGGTCGAGGGGGCGCAGCGAACTCATCCGATCAGGATAGTCCGGGCGGGGCCGGGCCAATCCGCATCCGCTGGCACGACTGGCGGTTCCCGCACGTCATTCGACGGTTCTCACACAATCGCCGCCGATACGGTGAAGGGGTAACACCCCTTACCCGAAGGACTCCCATGGCCGCGCGCGATCATCTCGACGACACCTCCAAACGCATCATCGAACAGCTTCAGGAGAACGGGCGCCGCTCCTATGCCGAGATCGGCAAAGCCGTGGGGCTCAGCGAGGCCGCCGTGCGACAGCGGGTGCAGCGGCTGACGGATTCGGGGATCATGCAGGTCGTCGCCGTCACCGACCCGATGCGGCTCGGCTTCCACCGCCAGGCGCTCGTGGGCCTGCGCGTCAGCGGCGACAGCCGTGCCGTCGCTGCCGAACTCGAGCAGATCTCCGCGGTCGACTACCTCGTGCTCACCGCGGGAAGCTTCGACATCCTGATCGAGGTGGTCTGCGCATCCGATCAGGACCTCGCCGATCTGCTCAACGCCCGCATCCGGACGATCCCCGGCGTCATCTCCTCCGAGACGTTCGTCTACCTCGAGGTGCGCAAGCAGTCGTTCGACTGGGGCACGCCCTGAACGAGCGAGCGCCCCGCATCCTGCGGGGCGCTCGCCGATCTCACTTCTTCTTCGCTCTGCGCTGCGCGCGGTTCTGAGCCTCGGGCTGGGGAGCCTCGGTACGCTGACCGAACGCGCCGCGCGGAGCCTCCGCGGGGGGCGGCGTTGCAGCGGCCGGAGCGGCGGCTTGACGCGCGCGACCCGTGGCCGCCTTCTGCACCTGGCCGCGGTCGTTGCGCACCTCGACGTCGCCGTCCTCGGTGGGGGCGCTGTACTCGAGCCGCTGGCCTTCGACCGAGGGAGCGACCAGTCCCTTGGCCTCGACCTCGGTGTGCTCACCGTCCGGGCGACGCACCTCGACCTCGAGGTTGAAGAGGAACCCGACGGACTCCTCCTTGATCTGACCCATCATCGCCTGGAACATCTCGTAGCCCTCGCGCTGATACTCGATCAGCGGATCGCGCTGAGCCATCGCCCGCAGTCCGATGCCGTCCTTCAGGTAGTCCATCTCGTACAGGTGATCGCGCCACCGGCGGTCGAGCACCTGCAGCACCACGCGGCGCTCGAGCTCGCGCATCGCCTGCTCGCCGAGCTGCTCCTCGCGCGCGGCGTACGCGATGGACGCGTCGCTGCGCAGCTCCCGCTTGAGACCGGCGGGGGTGACGCGGCCCTTCTCGCCCGCTTCGGCGACGACCTCGTCGATCGTCACGCCCACGGGGTAGACCGTCTTGAGCTCGGTCCACAGCGCGTCGAAGTCCCAGCTCTCGGTGTGCCCGCTGCCGGTGTGATCGTCGACGATCGCGTCGATCGCGTCCTCGATGAACTTCGTGACACGCTCCTGGATGTCGTCGCCGTGCAGGATCTGGCGGCGGTCCGTGTAGATCGCCTCACGCTGACGGTTGAGGACGTCGTCGTACTTCAGGACGTTCTTGCGCATCTCGGCGTTGCGCGCCTCGACCTGGGCCTGCGCGCTCTTGATCGCGCGCGAGACCATCCCGGACTCGATCGCGACGTCGTCGGGGAAGTTGGTGCGCGCGAGGATCGCCTCGGCGGCGCCCGACTGGAACAGCCGCATCAGATCGTCGGTCAACGACAGGTAGAAGCGGCTCTCGCCGGGGTCGCCCTGACGACCGGACCGACCGCGAAGCTGGTTGTCGATGCGACGCGACTCGTGGCGCTCGGTACCGAGAACGTACAGACCGCCGGCCTCGACGACCTTCGTGGCCTCTGCCGCGACCGTGTCGCGCACCTGCCGGTAGACCTCGTCCCACGCGGCCTCGTACTCCTCGGGGGTCTCGACCGGGTCCAGGCCCTTGCTCTTCATCTCCTGCACCGCGAGGAACTCCGCGTTGCCGCCGAGCATGACGTCGGTGCCTCGACCGGCCATGTTGGTGGCGACCGTGACGGCGCCCAGGCGTCCGGCACGGGCGACGATCTCCGCCTCACGGGCGTGGTTCTTGGCGTTGAGGACCTCGTGCTTGACGCCCTTCTTGGCGAGCAGACGCGAGAGGTACTCGCTCTTCTCGACGCTCACCGTGCCCACGAGCACGGGCTGGCCCTTCTCGTGGCGAGCAGCGATGTCCTCGACGACCTGGGCGAACTTGGCCTGCTCGTTCTTGTAGACGAGGTCGGGCTGGTCCTTGCGGATCATCGGCTTGTTCGTCGGGATGGGGACCACACCGAGCTTGTAGGTCGACATGAACTCGGCCGCCTCGGTCTCGGCGGTACCGGTCATGCCGGAGAGCTTGTCGTACAGGCGGAAGTAGTTCTGCAGCGTCACCGTGGCGAGTGTCTGGTTCTCGGCCTTGACCGGGACGCCTTCCTTGGCCTCGATCGCCTGGTGGATGCCCTCGTTGTAGCGGCGTCCGACGAGGATGCGGCCGGTGTGCTCGTCGACGATCATGACCTCGTCGTTCATGACGACGTAGTCGGTGTCGCGTTTGAAGAGCGCGAGCGCCTTGATCGAGTTGTTCAGGAAGGAGATGAGGGGCGTGTTGGCCGATTCGTACAGGTTGTCGATGCCGAGGTAGTCCTCGACCTTCTCGATGCCGGGCTCGAGGACACCGATCGTGCGCTTCTTCTCGTCCACCTCGTAGTCGACGCCGGCCTCGAGCGTGCGCGCGATCTTCGCGAACTCCGCGAACCAGCGATTCGCCTCCCCCGATGAGGGTCCGGAGATGATGAGCGGCGTACGAGCCTCGTCGATGAGGATCGAGTCGACCTCGTCGACGATGGCGAAGAAGTGGCCGCGCTGGACGAGGTCCTCCTTGCGCCATGCCATGTTGTCGCGCAGGTAGTCGAAGCCGAACTCGTTGTTCGTGCCGTAGGTGATGTCTGCGTTGTACTGCTCGCGGCGGACTTCGGGCGTCTGGCCGGAGACGATCGTGCCGGTGGTCATTCCGAGCGCCCGATACACACGACCCATGAGCTCGGCCTGGTAGCTGGCGAGGAAGTCGTTGACCGTGATGACGTGGACGCCCTCGCCCGCGATGGCGTTGAGGTACGCCGCGAAGGTGGCCGTCAGAGTCTTTCCTTCACCGGTCTTCATCTCGGCGATGTTGCCGAGGTGGAGCGCCGCGCCACCCATGATCTGGACGTCGTACGGGCGCTGGCCGAGGGTGCGCTTTGCGGCCTCGCGGATCGCGGCGAAGGCTTCGGGCATGAGCTCGTCGAGCGTCTCCCCTGCCTGATACCGCGCGCGCAGTTCCGCCGTCTCGCCGCGGAGCTCCTCGTCGGTGAGCTGCGTGTACTCCTCCTCGAGCGCACCGACGGCTTTCACGACCTGCTGCAGGCGGCGGATGACGCGGCCTTCGCCGGCGCGGAGGAGTTTCTCGAGAGGGTTGGCCACGTGGCATCTCCATCTGTCGGGTGGGCGTGCTTCTGCCCAGTCGCACCCGGAGTCCGGGCACACCGCCCCCATGTTATCCGTCTGTGACCTCCGGAAGCACGACGAACGACGGGTTCAAAGCCATTGCCCACCCAGCTACCGCCGCGCGGCGCGCCGTGAGGATGCCCCCCGGCGTTTCCCGGTATGCATATATGCGTCCCCCACCCCGTCGGAAGGAGCCCCATGTCGGTCAGGCAGTCGCTGCTCGCGATCCTCGCGCAGGGCGCGTGCTACGGCTACCAGCTGCGCGCCGAACTCGAGCGGCGCAGCGGATCGGACTGGAGCGTGAACGTCGGGCAGATCTACAACACGCTCGACCGACTCGAGCGCGATGGCCTGGTGGTCAAGGACGCCGTCGACCCGCAGGGCCACGTCTACTACGCCGCGACCGAGGCGGGCGTGGCGTCCGCCTCGGGATGGTTGCTGCGCCCGCTTCCGACGGCGAGCGGTTCACGAGACGAGATCGCGACCAAGATCGCCCTCGCAGCGACGCTCCCGGGCGTGGATGCGGACGCCGCAGCCCGCGCGGAGCGGGATGCGGCCGCCGATCGGCTCGCCCATGCGCGGGCGGCCGCGACAGAGGAGCACGACCTGGCGCGCTCGATCGCCCACGAGGCGCGCGTGGCTCGAGCGGAAGCCGAGTTGCGGTGGCTGGAGCGTGTCCTCGAGCGGCTGGAAGCGATCCCCGAAGCCTCCCGCGTGCAGCCGATCTCACAGTCCCGGCCGCGCCGAGGGCGCCCCGCGCGGATCGCGTGAGCGTTCCATCCGCTCACGCTGAGAACAGCCACATCCACCACGCCTAGGATCGAGCCATGGCCGGTTTCTGGGGTAAGCGCAAGCGCGAGCAGCAGGCCGAGATCGACGCGCAGGACGCGGATCTCGCCCGACGCGCGCAGCAGAGTCTCGTCGCCGCGGACGAGCGCATCCGCGCGACGACGGAAGAGCTCGCCTTCGCGGAGGCGGAGCTCGGCGAACGCTCGACGAAGGAGCTGCGCGAGGCGTTGCAGGCCGTGCGCACGCACCTCGGCGAGGCATTCCAGCTGCACCAGCTCAACCACGACGAGATCCCCGACACCCCGGAGGAGCTGCGTACCCGCAACGCGCGGATCGTGCAGTTGTGCGAGTGGGCCGAGGACCTCCTCGACGACCGCACCTCCGCGCTGGCCGGCGCGGTCGCCCGCATCCGACAGGCGCCGCAGGTGCTCGCCGGCGTCCGCGCGGACGCCGAGAGGCTGCGCGAACGGGTGCCCGGCGCGCGCGAGGTGGTGGAGCGCCTGCGCCAGCGATACTCTCCCGCCGCTCTCAGCCAGATCGAGAACGCTCCCGCCGAAGCGGAGCAGGTGCTGACCTTCGCCGCTCACAGCGCGGAGGTGTCGGTACGCCGTCGGGAGGCGAATCGCGCCGAGGAGGCCAACATGGCCCTCGAGGCCGCGACGGAGGCCGTGCGGCGGGCCGAATCGCTCCTGGACGGTGTGGAGGACTTCGAGATCGAGGCGCTGCGCGCCGAGTCCACCCTCGCCGAGGTCATCGCGGACTCGCGCGACGACCTCGTCCGTGCCCGATCCCTGCCGGCGAACCCCGAGATCCAGCAGGCGATGGCCGACCTGGAGAGGGCGCTGACCGCGCTCCCGCCGGCAGGCAGCCCCGCCGACCCGTTCACGCAGCTCTCCCAGCTGCGCACCGCCAACACGGCGCTGGACGAGGCGGTCGCCAAAGCACGCCGCCGTGCCGAGCACCCGCTGCCCAGCCCCGCGCAGGTCAGCCACGCCGTGGACGACGCCGACCGTCAGATCGCGGTCGCGCGCAGCCTGATCAACGGTCACAGCGGGTGGATCGGCGCCGACGCGCGCACGCGTCTCGCCGAGGCGGAGCGCACGCGGCTCGAGATCGCCAATCTTCCGGACGAAGAGGATTCCCGCGAGAGCGCCCTGCAGCTCGCGCGCCGCAGCGGGCAGCTCGCCAGCGAAGCACTGCAGCTGGCCCAGCGCGACATCGACTCGTCCCGCCCGCGCCACGACGATTGGGGCGGCTACGGCCGCGGCGGTCGCGGCGGCGGCATGGGCGACGCCATGGGCGGCATCCTCGGAGGCTTGGTCATCGGGGGCCTCCTGGGAGACATGTTCGACTGACCCCTCACCGACCGACGGAAGGGGCCGCCTCTGTGCAGAGGCGGCCCCTTCTCTCTTCGTCGTCAGGAGGCGACGCGCGCGGGCTGCGCGAGGGTGTCGAGCGCGATGACGCCGTAGTCCCATCCCTTGCGGCGGTAGACGACGCTCGGCTGGTCACTGCGCGCGTCGATGAAGAGGAAGAAGTCGTGTCCGACCAGCTCCATGCGGTCGACGGCATCCTCCACGCTCATCCACTCGGCGTCGAACTGCTTGGTGCGGATGACGACCGGCGTGTAGTCCTGCTCGTCCTCAGCCCCGGTCAGCACGGGCACCTCGCCCGTGGCGACGGCCTTGAGCACGTCGACGGATGCGGGCTGCACGTCGATTCCGGCGATCTCGCCGGTGCCCTTCTCATAGTGGGCTCCGCGTGGATGGTTACGGGCGTCGACGCGCTTGTCCTTCGCGCGACGCACCTGCTCGCACAGCTTGTCGACGGCGAGGTCGAGAGCGGTGAACTTGTCGCCGTCGACCGCCTCGGCGCGGATGACCGGCCCCTTGCCGGTCAGGGTCAACTCGACGGTGGAGTCCTCGTGAGCACCGTTACGGTACGCCCGATGGGTGACCTTCACCTCGAGCCCAGCGGCCCGGGGCGCGATGTTCTCTATGCGGCTGGACTTCTCGTCCACGACAGAGCGGAAACGGTCCGAGATGCCGACGCCCACGCCGACGATGTTGGTTTCCATCCTTGACCTCCTTGTTCCGGTCCACCCGGTCAAGGGCGGACCTTCGTCGCCTTGTCACCCCCACGCTAGCCCGGGTTCATGTCCGTGTCACGGACGAATCCCCAGCGGCGTGTATGCGCGACGCATGCGACACCCATGACGTCCGCGCCCGCCTGCCGCAGCGCCCGCGCCGCCTCGCCGACGCTCGCTCCCGTCGTGACGACGTCGTCGACGATGACGACCCGTCTGCCGT
Organism: Microbacterium neimengense; assembly: GCF_054782995.1. NCBI lineage: Bacteria > Bacillati > Actinomycetota > Actinomycetes > Micrococcales > Microbacteriaceae > Microbacterium > Microbacterium neimengense. The sequence goes on along the minus strand of NZ_BAAGRK010000001.1, from coordinate 56,718 downwards.
CCAACCGCCGGCGTGCGCGAAGGCTTCCGGCGACGTTCTGCGCGCGCTCAGCGCGGCCGAGCTCGCGCTGGTCTCGTGTACTCCGGATGCGGCGGAGCACCGCCAGAGTCGGCAGGCCGCTGCGCCCGAGGATCGCCTCCACCACCCGGTGTCCGCGCCGCCGGAAGGCCGCAGCGGAGGTGGGCATCGGCACGAACTGCGCGCCGGCGTCCGGGAAGCCGGCGCGCGCCGCCGCAGCCAACGCTGCGGCGAACGGTCGCACGAGCGAGGTGCGCCCCTCCTCCTTGAGCGCACGCAGTGCGCGGGCCGGGCGGTCGGCGAAGTCGAAGGCCGCGTGGACGACGAGACCGGACGCCAGCACGTGCCGAAGCGGTCGCGGCGCGGCCAGGAGCGCGGCGCACGTCTCGCAGAGGGCGCTGTCCGGCATGCCGCATCCGGCGCAGTCGACGGGCAGGATGAGTGCGAGGGCGTCGGAGAGTGCGGCGATCACCCGACCACCCTGGTCCGCGCAGGACACGGCGCGGTGGCGCCATCGGGGGCACCGCGCGCGACGCGCCGGCGCCGGCGTCGTGGGGAGGACGAATCAGTCGGCGTCGCCCTGCTGCGTGGCGAGCACCTGGACGCCCGTCGCGGTCTGCACCCAGTTCGACTGGCGACGCACGTAGAGGGTGCCGTCGGCCGCGAGGATCCGCACCGCCGCCGGCGAGTTCGCGCCGGAGACGGCCACCGCATCCACCGGCGCGTCGACGACGGTCGCGGCTCCCCCCACGACCTGCTGCACGAACACGGGCGCCGCCGCATCGCCCGACACGACACCGATCGTCGTCGTGTCGAGCCACGCCAACCCGCGGGTGGGTCCATCGAGCGTCGTCAGCGAGACCGCAGGACCCAGGGCGCTGGGAATACCGGCCGAATCCCGCTCGACGCCGGCGACGACCAGCATCGATCGGCCGCCGGCGGTGAGCACGGCCGCCATCCGACTGCCGTCGCGGGAGATCTGCATCGCGTCGATGCGGCTCGCCCCCCACGCCGACGGCACTTCGAGCACGGTGCCGTCCGACCCGGTCGCACGCACGCGGGACGGATCGGCGGCGGGAACGGTCCAGACCATGCCGAACGGGTCGATCGTGGGGGCGAGGACGCCTGCGCGTTCGTCGACGACACGACTGACGCCGTCATCGGTGATCTCCGCCGCCGATCCGTCCGGGAGCAGGACGGCGGCGGCGCTGCGGCCCACCCCGAGCTGCACGGCAGTCGGCTCGGCGTCGATGAGCGCGGACGACAGTCCGGGCAGCAGCGTGAGCTCCCCGGACAGGAGGTATCCGAACCCGTCCGCGTCGCGCACCAGCGCCCGCGAGTCGACGAGCGTCGATCGTGTCGGGATCCTCGACGCGTTCACCCGTGCGCCGTCGACCTGCATCTCGACCGCGGTGACCTGGGCAGTGACCAGACTCGCGGAGAGCTGGGTCTGCATCCGGTCGAGAGTGACCTGATCCAACCCGAGCGCCTGCTCGCTCAGCTGCGCCTGTGCGACGCCGTTGGACAGCGGCACGGAAGGCACGAGCGTGACGTTGTCGGGGAAGGCGGAGACGACGGATGCGGCCAGCCAGGGCGAGGGCTCGCCGTTCACGACCGCCGCCGCGATCCGTGTCAGCGCGTTCGTGGTGGGGAACCAGCGCACGTCGGGAACCAGGTACCGCCAGGTCGGGTCGAAGTACATGACGTCGTACGAGCGGAACACGTTGCGGAACAGGTCCTCGTCGAGCACGATCCCGTCCGGCGCGTGCGTGATGCGCCACTCGCCGTCGGCCTCCTGCGCGAGCGAGAACGGCAGTGGGACGCTGGCTCCCTCGTCCGACAGCGTGTAGGTGCCGGCCTCGTCGATCGTCGCCTGCGGGGTGACATCGAGCACGATCTCGTCGTCGATCTCGGTGTAGCTGCGATCGGCGAGCACGTCGACGATGACCCCCGCCTCCGGCTTCCACTGATCGCGGTAGCCCTGCGACAGGAACTGCCGGGCCACCTGCCAGTTGTCCTGCGGTCCGGATGCGGCGCGCACGAACCCGTCCACGATCTGCCGGGCCGTCGCGCCGGGTTGCGGACCGTCCGGACGGTAGATCACGTCGGGCGCGGCGGAGTCCGATCCCAGCTGCGGCCCCGGCTGCACCGTCCCGGTCGTCGGCAGGCCGGCGCACGCCGTCAGCACGAGTGCGAGAGCTGCCAGCAGAGCGATGAGGATCCGTCTCATGTGGACTCCTTGCCTCGCAGCGCGCTGTCGACATCGATCGGCTGCGTGAGCCCGAGGTCGTCGAGGCCGTCGCCCTCCGGAGCCAGCGACAGGGGCGAGGAGGCCGGCTCCGCGCCGGCGCGGCGCGGCAGCGTCAGCACGAAGTTGGTGCCGAGCCCGGGCGACGACCAGACGCCCAGCGTTCCGCCGTGCAGGCGCGTGTCTCCCAGGGCGATGGCCAGGCCCAGTCCGGTGCCGCCGATCGTCCGCTTGCGCGACGGGTCAGCCCGCCAGAAGCGATCGAAGACACGCTCCTGGTCTTCGGGCCGCATGCCCATCCCGAAGTCGCGCACACCCACCGCGACCGCATCCTGATCCGAATCCACGGTGATCACGATGGGCCGCCCCTCGCCATGCTCGATCGCGTTGCCCAGGAGGTTTCGCACGATCCTGCGCACCCGGCGCGGGTCCATCTCGACGGGCGAGTAGCCGCCCGGCGCCACGAGACGCACGTCGCTGCCGTGCTGTTCGGCGAGCTGGTGCATCTGAGCGACGACGTCCTCGGCGAGATGCGCGAGGCTGGTCGGCTCGAGTTCGAGCTGCACCGATCCGGCGTCGTAGCGGCTGATCTCCAGCAGATCGGTGAGCAGGGTCTCGAACCGCTGCACCTGCGCGTGCAGCAACTCGGCGGCGCGGGTGCTCATCGGATCGAAGCCCTCCCGATGGTCGTTGAGCACGTCGGCGGCGAGACGGATGGTGGTCAACGGCGTGCGCAGCTCATGGGAGACGTCCGAGACGAAGCGCTGCTGGACGAGCGAGAGCTCCGCCAGCTCCTTGATCTGCGCCTGGATGCTGTCGGCCATCGCGTTGAACGAACGGCCGAGGGTGGCGATCTCGTCCTCCCCGTGCACGTCCAGCCGCACGTCGAGTCGACCCGCCGCGAGCTCCGCCGACGTGTGCGCCGCCTCGCCGATCGGCACGGTGACCGAGCGCAGGACGAACCACGAGATCCCGGCGATGATCGCGATGAGGGCCAGACCCACGACCCACAGGGTGCCCTGGACGAAGCCGAGGGTCTGATCGGCCGCAGCCAGGTCGTAGGCGATGTAGAGCTCGTACGCGCCGACACCCGCGACATTCAGCTGCTGTCCGACCGCGATCCCGGGCACCACGCGCCCCGACGCGTCGGTGAGGGCGATCGACTGCCACCACTGCACGTCGGCGTCCGAGCGCACCTTGTCGCGCAGCGCATCCGTGATCTGGCCGTCCCAGTTGCCGCCTCCGAGGACGAAGTCCTGCGGCGCGGTCGCCGAGGGTGTCTGATCGACGCGGAACATCGCGACCAGGTCCGAGTCGGACTGGCGTCCGAGGCTGGCCATGACGCTGTCGACGACGTTGCGCACCTGGGCGCTGTCGCCCTGCAGGGCGGAATCGAGCGTCGCCTGCGCGGCCGTCGTGGCGCGGCGGGCATCACCCAGCACCTGATCGCGGCGCGACTGGAACAGGTCGTTCTGAATCGCCAGCGCCATCCACACGCACGCGACGAGGATGGCCAGCGTCGACAGCGCGATGGTGAGCACGAGGGTGCGGAAGCGCAGCGATCGCTGCCACGAGCCCAGTACCCGCGACGGCCACGTGCGCCAGGCGCGCAGTTCGCGCCGCAGCCGCACGGCCGGCCGGGGGGCGGTCGCGGCGGGCATCCTCAGCTCGCGGCGCCGGCGCGGTATCCGACGCCGCGCACCGTCGTGACGATCTTGGGGTTGTCGGGGTCGAGCTCGACCTTCGCGCGCAACCGCTGGACGTGCACGTTCACGAGTCGCGTGTCCGCCTTGTAGTGATAGCCCCAGACCTGCTCCAGGAGCATCTCGCGCGAGAAGACCTGCTGCGGCTTCGAGGCGAGCGCGACGAGCAGCTCGAACTCCAGCGGCGTCAGCGGGATGGGAGTCGATCCCCTGCGCACCTCGTGGGCGGCCACATCGACGGTCAGGTCGCCGATGCGCAGGCTCTCGCCCGCATCCGTCGCAGCCGGACGAAGTCGGGTGCGGATGCGTGCGACCAGCTCTTTCGGGTTGAACGGTTTGACGATGTAGTCGTCGGCGCCCGATTCCAGTCCCGCGACGACGTCGGCGGTGTCGGTGCGCGCGGTCAGCATGATGATCGGAACGCCGGACTCGGCGCGCAGCCGCGTGCAGATCTCGATGCCGTCCATCCCGGGCAGCATCAGATCCAGCAGCACCAGATCGGGCCGCTCGACGCGGAAGGCGTCGACCGCCTGAGCGCCGTCGGCGCAGAACACCGTCTCGAAGCCCTCGGTGTCCAGCACGATCCCGATCATCTCGGCCAGGGCCGTGTCGTCGTCGACCACGAGAATGCGTGATGTCATGAAACGCGTTCTTCCTTTGCGTCCGCTCGGCGGCCGGGTTCCACCGATGCCCCCGTGCGCCCCTTCAGAGTAGTCCACACCGGAGCCGGGGCTCACGAGCGCCCACTCAGGTGTGTCACGATGAAGGCGATGACGACCGCGAGGAGATCATGACGACCGCGCAACCCGGATGGATGCCCGCTCCGCGCGCCGGAATCGTCCCGCTGCATCCGCTGACGTTCGGAACGGTGCTGGGACGCTCCTTCGTCGCCCTGCGGCAGAACCCCCGCGTGCTGCTGGGGTTCGCTCTGGGCATGCAGATGGCGACGTATCTGGTGCTGCTGGTCGCGGTCGGCGGCATCGCCTTCGCCAGCTTCTCCCGGTTGGCAACCGTGCCGGTGTCGAGCCCCGACTACCCCGACCTGTTCGCGGGCGCGACGGCCATCACCGTGATCTCCAGCCTCGTGCTCGGCATCGCGAGCTCCGCACTGACGGTCATCGTCCAGGGCGTCGTCGTGGCCGAGGTCGCCCACGGCGTCGTCGCCGAGAAGCTGACGGTCGGCGCCCTGTGGCGGCGGATCCGTCCCGCCTTCTGGCGGCTTTTCGGATACACGCTCCTTGCTTCGGGCGCCGTGCTCGTCGCGGTCGCGATCGCGGCGGCCGCGGCGTTCGCGCTCGGCGTGCTGGCGCTGGCCGCCGGTATCGTCGTCGCGATCCTGTTCGTGCTGGCCGCCATCCCCCTCGCCTTCTGGCTGACGACGCGACTGTTCCTGGTCACGCCGGTCCTGGTGCTCGAGGGGGCGGGCGTGTTCGCGGCCATCGCCCGATCGTGGCGCCTCACACGCGGCAGGTTCTGGCGCACCCTCGCGACGTGGTTCGTCATCCAGACCGGCTTCGGGATCATCACCCAGATCGTCGTGGTGCCGCTGAACTTCTTCAGCGGCATGTTCGTCGGCGTCCTCTCCCCCACGGGAGACCCGGACGTCGCCGCCGTCATCGGCACGGTCGGGGTCGGTCTCGTGGTGCAGATGGTGTCACTGCTGGTGCAGTCGATCGCGCTCGTCGTGAACGCGACGGCTGCCTGTCTCGTGTACGTCGACGCCCGGATGCGCACCGAGGGCCTCGATCTCGACCTGCAGTCGTACGTCGACCAGCGTCAGATGGGCGCGGGCGTCGCCGATCCCTATCGTTGGCACATCGGCCGGACGGTAGCACCGCAGCCCGCCGCTTGGCCGCCCCAGCCCGCCCCGTGGCCGGGCGGATATCCTGCTCCGCCGGGACACGGCTACAGCCCGCCGCCCGAGTACACGCCGCCCGGCGCCGACGCACCCGCACCGACGGCCGCATCGGCGCAGACCGCAGCGGATCGGCCTGCGGGCGACCAGCCGCCGGCTGACACGCCGGTGGCAACCGAGTGGGCTCCGCCGCAGGCGGGCCCGGAACAGCGGTGATCCCCGCCGCGGCCGCGCCGTTGATCCCCGACGGCGACGATGCCAGACGTCTTGCCGAGCGGGAGCTCGCTGATCCGAGCTATCGTGCGGCCGAGCCGACCCCTTTCGACCGCATCGCACGAGCCATCGGCGACGGCATCGTCAAGCTGTTCACGGGCGACGTGGATGCGGCGTGGGCGCCCCTGGTCGCCGTCGGCGCGCTGCTGCTGGTCGTGCTCCTGGTGGTGCTCGCCGTCGTCATCTGGGGACGACCGCGCTCCAGAGGTCTCGTCCGCACGGCCCGCGGCGAGCTCTTCGGCGACGCCGTGACGGCCGGATCCGCCGAGCTACGGCGCACCGCGGCGACGCTCGCCGAGGGCGGCGACTGGGTGGCGGCGACCGTGGCCGCCGTGCGCGCGCTGGCCCGCGGGCTCGAGGAGCAACAGCGCGTCACCGTGCCGCCCGGTGCGACGGTCACCTCCTTCGCGCGCTCGGCTGGAACGGTCTTCCCCGAGGAGGCCGCCGCGCTCATCGACGCCGCGCACGACTTCGATGATGTGCGCTACCTGCGGCGGCCGGGAAGCCGCGACGCCTACGAGCGTGTCCGCGCCCTCGACGATCGGCTCTCCCGCGCCTCGGCGGCGCATCGATGAGCGTTCGCCCCCGCCTCGCACGCGCCCGCACGTGGGTCCTCATCGGCGCCGTCATCGTGGTCGTCGGCATCATCGGCGCGGTCATCTCCGCGAACATGCGCTTCAGCGCATACGACAGGTTCGATCCGGAGGATCCCGGTCCCGACGGGATGCGCGCGCTCGCCCGCATCCTGTCCGACCAGGGCATCGACGTGGTCGTAGCGCGCGATGTCGCCGCGGCGGAGGCCGCCCTCGGCGAGGGAGAGAGCACCCTCGTCCTGCCGGACTCTCCCCTGCTGTCGGACACGCAGCTCACCTCGTTGGCCGCCGCGGCGGACTCGGTGGTCGTGTCGGATGTCCGCGCGCGATCGATCCGGCTCCTCTTCGACGGCAGGATTCAGGGATACGGCACCGCTGGTGCGGTCGCGCCCGACTGCGAGCTGCCGGTAGCGCTTCGCGCGGGAGACGTCAGTGTCGGTGCGACCTTCGTCGCCCCCGATGCGGTCGGCTGCTACCCGGTCGACGACGCGTTCGGCCTGCTCTGGCAGCAACGAGGCGACGCGACGCTCGCCGCCGTGGACGGATCGGTCCTCTTCACGAACCAGCACCTCGCCTCCGACGGCAATGCGGCCCTGGCGCTCGGCCTGCTGGGCGCGCACGATCGCCTGGTCTGGCTCGTGCCCGCCCTCTCCGCCGGTTCCGGTGCGCCCGGCTCGACGCTGGGAGAGCTGACCCCGCCGTGGGTCACACCGGCGATCGTCCTGCTCGGCGCGACGACTCTGGCCGCCGCGATCTGGCGCGGCCGGAGATTCGGCCCACTCGTGCACGAGCGGCTCCCGGTGACGGTGCGCGCCGCCGAGACCACGCGCGGCCTCGGCCGGCTCTACGCCCGCGGCGGTGCGCGCGATCATGCCGCGGCGCTTCTGCGAGAGCGCGCCCGCGAGCGCGCGGCCACGGCGCTGTCCGTGCCGCACCGCGCCGACACCACGGCGATCGCCGATGCCGTCGCCGCAGCCACCGGCATCCCACCCGCGCGCAGTCGCGCCCTGCTCGGCGACGAGCCCGTCTCCGACGACCGGTCGCTCGCCCGCCTCGCCGCAGACCTTCGCGCCCTCGAGGCGCGGCTGACCCCGTCCCGTCCGCGAAAGGAACCGCAATGACCGAGAACTCCGATGACGCCCTGCGGATGGCGATGCACGGCGTGCGCACCCAGATCGGCAAGGCCGTGGTGGGGCAGGACGGCGCCGTGACAGGGCTTCTGGTCGCGCTCCTGGCCCGCGGCCACGTGCTGTTGGAGGGTGTGCCCGGCGTCGCGAAGACGCTGCTCGTGCGCGCGTTCAGCCGCGCGCTCGGACTCGACACGCACCGGGTGCAGTTCACCCCCGACCTGATGCCGGGCGATGTCACCGGATCGCTCATCTACGACGCCCGCTCCGGCGAGTTCGAGTTCCGCGAGGGTCCGGTGTTCACGCAGGTGCTGCTCGCGGACGAGATCAACCGCACGCCGCCCAAGACACAGTCGGCGCTGCTGGAGGCCATGGAGGAGCGCCAGGTCTCCGCCGACGGCGTGACCCGTCCGCTGCCGGCGCCGTTCCTCGTGGCGGCGACCCAGAACCCGGTCGAGCACGAGGGGACCTACGATCTGCCGGAGGCGCAGCTGGACCGGTTCCTGCTGAAGCTGCGCGTCGACGTGCCCGAGCGGGATGCCGAGGTGCAGGTGCTGCGCCGCCACGCGGACGGGTTCGACCCCCGAACGCTCGACGCCGTGGTGCCGGCCACAGATGCGGCGGGCATCGCCGCGGCGCAGCGGGCGGCCGCATCCGTCGAAGCCTCCGACGACCTGCTCGGATACATCGTCGACCTCGCGCGGGCGACCCGGGATGCTCCCTCGGTGCAGCTGGGCGCGAGCCCCCGTGCCGCAACGGCGCTGTTGGCCACCGCGAAGGCGTGGGCCTGGCTGGGCGGCTATCCGGCCATCACGCCGGATCACGTGCAGACGATGCTCACCCCGACCTGGCGCCACCGGCTGCGACTGAACCCCGAAGCCGAGTTCGAGGGCGTCACGGTGGACGGCGTGCTCACCTCGGTCCTCGCCCAGACGAGGGTTCCGATCTGACGTGTTCGTCACCGGTCGTCTTCCGATCGTCGTCGCCGGCGGTCTCATCCCGTTGGTCCTGCTGTCCGCCGCGGGAGTGCCGGCATGGGCGGTGTTCGGCGCGTGGCTCGGCCTCGTGGTCGCGGCGGTCGCGGTCGACACCGCGCTCGCGCCGAGCCCCGGCGACCTGCGCGTCGCGCGGTCTCTGCCCGCGCGCGCCCGGCGCGGCGAGGTCGCGGTGAGCGAGGTGCGCCTGACGAACGCAGGTAGGCGCGCCGTACGGGGATGGGTGAGGGACGCCTGGCAGCCGACCGCCGGCGCTCCCGCCGCCCGCGCGCGCATCGATGTCCCGGCAGGGCACACCGCGACCCTCCGCGCGTCGCTCGTACCGCGGCGGCGCGGTGAGTTGGCCAGCGACTTCGTCGTCGTGCGCTCACTCGGCCCCCTCGGTCTGTCCGGCCGTCAGCAGCGCATCGACGCGCGCGGGACGCTGCGTGTACTGCCGCCGTTCTCGTCGCGTCGTCATCTGCCGTCCCGCCTGGCCCGCCTGCGGGAGCTCGACGGCGAGACGAGCGTCCAGGTGCGCGGCCGCGGCACGGAGTTCGACAGCCTGCGCGAGTACGTCCGCGGCGATGATGTCCGCTCGATCGACTGGCGCGCCACGGCGCGCTCCGGCACGACGATGCTGCGCACGTGGCGGCCGGAGCGCGACCGACACATCGTCGTGGTCGTCGATACCGGTCGCACGGCGGCGACTCGCGTCGACGACGGGGTGAGACTCGACGCCGCGATGGAGGCGACGCTGCTGCTCGGTGCACTGGCCGGCCGCGCCGGGGACCACGTGCACCTCGTGATGATGGATCGCGTCGTGCGGGCGCGCGTGAGCGGTATCGACGGCACCGGACTCGTCCCCGCGCTCGTGGACGCCATGGCGCCGGTGGAAGCCCAGCTGATCGACACGGACTGGAGCGAGGTCGCCTCGTCGGTGCGCAGACTGACGGTTCGCCCGGCGCTGGTGGTGCTGCTCACAGCGCAGGACGACCCGGCCGCAGCGCGCGGCTTCCTCGCCGCGCTTCCCACGCTGACTGCCCGCTCACGAGTTCTCGTGGCATCCGCATCCACCGTCGAGGACGACGACGAGACCGCGACGACGGATGCGGATGCGGCCTACGCCTGGGCGGCGATCGAGCACGTGCGTCAGGGCGCCGAGCGTGTCGCGGCGGCGATCGGACGCACGGGCGCTGTCGCCGTGACGGCGGATGCGGCATCTCTCCCGCCCCGCGTCGCCGACCACTACCTCGCGCTCAAGCTGCGCGGCCTGCTCTGAGCCTCGGACGCGCAGGTCACCCCGGGTCACTGCCCGCCGGGTCCCCGCCCCTCGCTCCCCTGTCACAGATCGACGCGCGCGAGTCGTTCTCTGACAGGCGAACAGTCTCTGCCTGCCTTCGCCTGTCACAGATCGACGCGGCACGCGCGATCTGTGACAGGCGAATGGCCGCGCGCCGCCCCGGAAACGAGGAACGCCCCTCCGCGGTGTGCGGAGGGGCGTTCTGCGTTGCAGGTCAGGCCAGGTCGAAGCGGTCGAGCTCGGTGACCTTCGTCCACGCCGCGACGAAGTCCGTCACGAACTTCTCGGTCGCGTCGTCCGAGGCGTACACCTCGGCGAGCGCGCGCAGCTCGGAATTCGAGGCGAACACGAGGTCGGCGCGCGTGCCGATGCCGACCAGCTCTCCGGTGGCGTCCTTCGTGCCCTGGAACGCGTGGGATCCGGGATCGAGCGGCTTCCACGTGTTGCCGAGCTCGAGCAGGTTCACGAAGAAGTCGTTCGTGAGCACACCCACTCGGTCGGTCAGCACGCCGTAGCGCGATCCGTCCCAGTTCGCACCGAGCACACGCAGGCCGCCCACGAGCACCGTCATCTCCGGTGCGCTCAGGGTCAACAGGTTGGCCTTGTCGACCAGCAGGTACTCGGCGGGAAGCGACGGGCGCCCCTTGAGGTAGTTGCGGAAGCCGTCGGCGGCGGGCTCGAGGAACGCGAACGAGTGCTCCTCGGTCTGCTCCGCCGTCGCGTCGGTGCGCCCCGGGCGGAACGGCACCTCCACGATCACTCCCGCGTCGGCCGCTGCACGCTCGACACCGGCGTTGCCGGCGAGCACGATCAGGTCCGCGAGCGAGACCCGGCGACCCGCCACCTCGAACTCGGCCTTGACCTCTTCGAGGACCGCGAGCACCTTCTGCAGCTGAGCGGGGTTGTTCACCTCCCAGTCCTTCTGCGGCGCCAGGCGGATGCGGGCGCCGTTGACGCCACCGCGCTTGTCGCTGCCACGGAAGGTGGATGCCGCCGCCCACGTCGTCGAGACGAGCTCCGACACGCTCAGCCCGGACTCGAGGATGCGGGACTTCAGCGCGACCGCATCCGCTGCATCGATCAGGTCGTGATCGACGGGAGGCACCGGGTCCTGCCAGATGAGATCCTCCTCCGGCACCTCGGAACCGAGGTAGCGGACCTTCGGCCCCATGTCGCGGTGGGTCAGTTTGAACCATGCGCGGGCGAAGGCGTCCTGGAACTCATCGGGGTTCTCGAGGAAGCGCTTGGTGATCTTTCCGTACTCCGGGTCCACGCGCAGAGCGATGTCGCTCGTGAGCATGCGCGGCTCGCGGCGGCCGTCCGAGTGCGCCAGCGGTACCATGTCGCTTCCCGCGCCGTTGGCGGGACGCCACTGCCAGGCGCCCGCAGGGCTCTTGAACAGCTCCCACTCGTAGGCGTAGAGGATGTGCAGGAACTCGTTGTCCCAGCGCGTCGGGTGATACGTCCACGTGACCTCGAGCCCGCTCGTGATGGTGTCGTCGCCCTTGCCGGTACCGTGCGCGTTCTTCCAGCCGAGTCCCTGGTCCTCGATACCCGCGGCCTCGGGATCCTCCGCCACGTTCTCGTCGGATGCGGCGCCGTGCGTCTTGCCGAAGGTGTGACCGCCGGCGATGAGCGCGACCGTCTCCTCGTCGTTCATCGCCATGCGGGCGAAGGTCTCACGGATGTCGCGCGCCGACCGCAGCGGGTCGGGCTCGCCGTTCGGGCCCTCGGGGTTGACGTAGATGAGTCCCATCTGGACGGCCGCGAGCGGCTTCTCCAGCTCACGGTCGCCCGAGTAGCGCTCGTCGCCCAGCCACGTGGTCTCGGGGCCCCAGTACACGTCGTCATCGGCTTCCCAGACGTCGGCGCGTCCCCCGGCGAAACCGAAGGTCTTGAATCCCATCGACTCCAGCGCCACATTGCCGGCGAGGATCATGAGATCCGCCCAGGAGATCGACTGGCCGTACTTCTTCTTGACCGGCCACAGGAGGCGGCGCGCCTTGTCGAGGTTCACGTTGTCGGGCCAGCTGTTCAGGGGCGCGAAACGCTGCTGACCCTGCCCGCCGCCACCGCGCCCGTCGGTCACGCGGTAGGTGCCCGCACTGTGCCAGGCCATGCGGATCATCAGCGGCCCGTAGTGGCCGAAGTCGGCCGGCCACCAGTCCTGCGACGTCGTCATGACCTCCCGGAGATCCTGCTTGACGGCGGCGAGGTCGAGCGCTTCGAAAGCGGCCTTGTAGTCGAAGTCCTCACCGAGAGGATTGCCCACGACCGGGTTCTTCGCCAGCAGACGCAGGTTCAGCTTCTTCGGCCACCACACGCGGTTCGCGGAGCCTGCGGTGGGATGCGGCAGCGCACCGTCGGGCTCGGCGTCGACCGGCGAGGGCCCGACGGGCAACCGCGTCTCGTCGGCACCGTCGTGGGGTACAGGGCAACCCGTCGTGATGTCGGACATCTGTTTCCTTTCGTGGGGGGGTCATTCGCTCTGGGCGGCACATGCCGGACACATGCCCCAGAAGGTCACCTCGGCAGCCTCGACCGAGAAACCATGCGTCTGCTGAGGGTGCATGCACGGCGCCGCTCCCGCGACGCAGTCCACGTCCTCGACGCGGCCGCAGCCACGGCAGACGAGGTGGTGGTGGTTGTCCGCAACGCGCAGCTCGAACAGCCCTGGATGACCCGCGGGTTCGATACGCCGGGCCAGCCCCGCGTCGACGAAGTCGCCGAGGGCGTTGTAGACCGACTGCATGCTCGTTGCGGGCAGCCGCTCGCGCACGCGCGCGAAGACCTCGTCCGCCCGGGCGTGCGGCAGCGCGTGCAGCGCGTCGTAGACCCCGCGCCGGGTATCGGTGACGCGAAGGCCCGCGTGACGCAGGGCGATCTCTGTCTCGACGGATGCGGGGGCCACTCCCGCATCCTGTCATTGTTTTGATCTATTCAAAAATACGACACGCCCACGACCGGGTGAACGATCGCTGAACCCGTCCGGGCTCAGCCCGCGACGAGTTCCGTCTGGCCGATGTCGTCCTCGTCCAGATCACCCGTGTGACCGCGACGTGCCGCCCGACGCCCCACCACGAGCGTGTAGAAGAGGAAGACGCCGAGCGCCGCAGCGCCCAGCACGATCTTCACCGGCCACGGCCACGGCTGCGGCGTGACATAGGCCTCGACGACCCCCGACAGGGCGAGGGCGAAGACCAGGCCGACCGCGACGGTCGCGAGCGAACGACCCGCTGCGGCGAGCGACTCGCGTCGCGACCGCCGGCCGGGCGCGACCCAGGCCCAGAAGACGTGGAGTCCCGCGGCCGCCGCGACGAACACGCTCGTCAGCTCGAGCAGACCGTGGGGCAGGATGTACGCGAAGAACACGTCGAGCCGGTCGAAGGAACCCATGACCGCGGCCGCCGTCCCGAGGCCGATCGCATTCTGGATGACGACGGAGACCGGCCAGATGCCGGTGATGCCGAACAGCACGCACTGGGCCGCGATCCAGGCGTTGTTCGTCCACACGGTGCCGGCGAACACGGCCGCGGGGTTGTCCGAGTAGTAGGCGACGAACTCGTCGTTCGCGTACGACGAGAGCTGCGCTTCGGGGCCGAGAGTCGCGACGAGGGCGGGATCCGATGAGATCCACAGCGCCACTGATGCCGCCGCCAGCACGAACGCCCCCGCGACGGCCAGGGTCGTCCAGCGCACGCGGTACAGCGCCGCGGGAAGCTGGTCGAGGAAGAACTGCGGGATACGACGCAAGAGGTTGCCGTCGCCCGCGGTGAGCCGCAGACGTGCACGGGCGAGAACGAGCGAGAGATGATCGGCCTGAGGACTGCGCCCCGCGGCCGTCTTCAGCTCGGCCAGATCGGCGGAGGCCGCTCGGTAGCGCATCACGAGTTCGTCGGCTTCGGCCCCGCTCAGACGCCGGCGGCCGGCCAGCTCGTCGAGGCGCTCCCACTCGGACCTGTGGGCGGCCGTCAGCGCGTCGAGGTCCATGTGTTTCACTGTAGCCATGCCCTCCGCCGTGACGCTGGTCGAGATCGGTCAGGACGAGATCCTCACCGGCGAAGCCGTCGCGCTCGACGTCCAACCCGCGGGGTTCTTCCTCCGACTGGCGGGAGCCGCGATCGACATGATCGTGACCGTGGCCGCCGCCCTCCTCGTGATGCTGGCGCTCGGGCTCACCGGGGTCCTGTCCGCAGCTTCGGGACTCGGTACGATCCTCTCGATCCTGCTGGCGGTCCTCCTGCTGGTGGTCGCCCCGACGACGATCGAGACCGCCACGCGCGGACGAAGCCTCGGCAAGCTCATCGTCGGCGCCCGCATCGTCCGCGCCGACGGCGGACCGGCGGGATTCCGGCAGGCGCTGATCCGCTCTCTCGTCGGAGTCCTGGAGATCTGGTTCACCCTCGGGGCCGTGGCGGCGCTGACCGGGATGTTCACGCCGCGCGCACAGCGGCTGGGCGACCTGATGGCGGGCACGTTCAGTCAGCGCACGCGCACCGGGCGTCTCGCCTCGTTCGAACCGCAGGTGCCCGGCCCCCTCGCCGAGTGGGCCCGCATCGCCGACGTGGCGCCGCTGCCCGCGCCGGTCGCGCGGCGCCTCGCCAGGTTCGTCCGGCAGGCAGAACAGCTGCAGCCGGGGGCACGCCGGATGCTGGCCGCGCAATTGGCGACGGAGGCGGCAGCATCCGTCTCCCCGGTTCCGACCGCGGATCCGGAGCTGTTCGTCCGGGCTGTCGCGGCGCTGCGCTTCGAGCGCGAGCTGTCAGCCATCCGGACGCGCGATGCACGGGCCGCAGCGCTCCTGCCCGCGCCCAGGGGGCCCCGGGGCTAGGAGGCGCGCAGCGTCTCGTGTCGCACGACCAGCCATCCCTTGGGCACCGACAGTCGCTCGGTGTGCACCTGGCACAGATCGTGGGCGTGCGGATCCCCGGCACGTCCGAGCGGACCCACCGCTGCCATCTGGTCGGCATAGTCGTAGGTGAGCGTCGCCACCGCTTCACGCGCGCACGCGACCTTGGAGCACTGACGTTCCTGCACGGTGCGACCCTAACGCGCCCCGGGGACACCGCTCGTGCGCCGCGCCTAGGATGGTCAGATGATCCGCCGCCGGTCGCGCCCCGCACCCGCAGCCCCGCGTCCCGAACGTCACGGCCGTCACGGCCGGCAGGGCCGGAGCGCCGTGGTGCGTCCACCGCTGCCGCCCCTGGAGACGCGCGTCGACCGGTTCGACCTCGCCGTCGGTTCGGTCGCGGAGTTCCTCCGGGGAGCGTGGCCGGAGCTGCGCGAGGTGCGCTTCGAGATGGCCGACATGCCTCCGGCGGCGGATGCCGATGGCATCCCGCGCTGGAGCGTGCTCCCCGACGAGAAGCGCATCGTGCTCTACCGGCTGCCCATCGAACGTCTCGCGCACCTGCACCGCAACGACGACGCCCATCGGCGCATGATGATCGAGAGCTGCGTCTTCCGCGCGGCTGCCGAGTTCCTCGGGCGCGACCCGTGGGACCTGGGCCCCGATCGCTTCCGCTTTCTCTGAGCGGGCTCAGGGGCGGACGATGATCTCCGCCGCAGCCGCATCCGCGGGCCACACCGGGAACGCGCTGATCGCACCGTTTGCGAGGTAGCTCACCGACGCCCGGACCGGACTCGAGGTCTCGAGGCGGTACACGGCCCCCGGCTGGACCGGCACGGATGCGGTGTCGCCGGCCGCGACGCTGACCCGCTCGGTCTGGGTGGCACCGCTCAGCGGCGTCAGCACGACGTCGGCGGAACCGACCGTCGATCCCGCCACGACCAGCAGCGGCGACGGCCCGTCCGGCACGGCGACGACGCTCGGGTCGACGATGGCCTCGGCCGCCGTGTACCAGGCGAAGTCCGCGCCGTTGCTGAAGCTCGTCGTCTGCCAGACGGCACTGACGACCGCCGAAGTGGCCTCGACGCGCACGGTGTACGTACCGGCCGGCAGCCCGGCGAGGTCGAGCTCGGTGGGAAGGTCCGCGGCGAGGGGAACATCCTGCGTCAAGGCGGTGCGGCCCGTGTCGTCCTGAACGGTCACGGTGGCGGTCGCCTCGGCGCCCGGAGCGAGCAGGCGCAGGAGGGTCGTCGCGCCAGCGGAAGCCGCGTCCACCGCGCTCTGCGGAACACGCACTCCGGGGATCACCTGCTGAGTCGCGGAACCCACGATCGCGCCGCTCTGTTCGATGCCGCCGGTCAGCAGGGTCCGAGAGAGGCTGGACTGCAAAGCCGCAGCGACCGGCGCACCCGAGGCGGTGACACGCACGACAGGCGCACCCTCACCGACCGCGAGCGCGGCCAGCGGCACGAGCCGTTGCGTGTGGGCGTCGACGCGGAGCCCGCTTCCCGACGGCGGGGTGGAGGCGCCGGTCGCGCTGTACAGCGTGAGGTCGACGGTGGCGGCGACATCCGAAGGATTCGAGAGCAGGATGACATCCGACGAACCCGTGGTGGTCGCGCCCGCGACGAGCCACGACTCGATGAGCGGGGGCTGACACGCGGAGGCGGCGAAGCCGCGAAGATCGTCGGCGGCTGCCGAACCGCTCGAGGATGCGGCAGCATCCGATCGTGTCGCGTCCACAGGTGGGGCGACGAACACGAGGTGCCCGTCGGCGCCGACGACGTCAGGGTCGCTCGGCTCCGTGGTCTGCTCGAGCGTCGCGCCGTCCGATCCCGACACGGTGGCCGTCGGCGCTGCGCTGGCGATCTGGCCGGCCTGTGTGGCGTCACGTCCGAGGGCCAGCAAGGGCCCGGCGCAGGCGAGCACCGTGTCCGCCGGCGTGGGCGTCACGCCCACCGCGAGCGGCTCGTGTGTGTGGGTGGGCCAGTTCGCGGCCACACCGACGCCCACCGCGCCGACCATGCCGACGGCGAGGGCCGCACCGACGACGAGCCGCGTACTGGTGGCGGCCCAGCGCCACACCCGCTGCCTGCTCATACCTGCTCCTCCCGCGAACGCGGTCCGACCGTGCGCGGAGTACGGCGAGCCTCACGGCGCGATGCTGCGGTGGGGAACGAGAGCAGCAGGGCGATCGCGACGATCACGAGCTGCACCGCCGCAACGGCCCACCCCTGGCGAACCAGCTCCGCGCTCGGCGCGGGCCGCTCGGCCACATCCGTCGTCACGCGCCAGAGCGTGCCCTTGGGCGTCGCGCCGACGACGTCGAGATCGTCGCGCTGATCGAGGGCCGTCTGGGCCGAGAGCCGCAACGCGCGTGCGGCGTCGCTCTCGTCGGACGTCTCGGGAGCTACGACGATGAAACGGATTCCGGCGGCCGCGACGCGTGCGACGACGTCCTCCGAGGTCGAGGTCACGAGATCCGCGGTGAGCTCGGCCACTTCCTGGTCGGATGCCGAGGCCACCGAGCGGGTCGCGTCCAGGGTGGAGCCGCCCGACAGTGTTTCGCTGCCGCCCCACACGACCTGCGCGGCGACGGAGCCGTCGGCCAGGGGCGAGAGCACGATCGTGCCGACATTCGAATCGTCGCGCCCCTGCGCTGCCACGTAGGCGGGCAGCGTGGAGGGCGAGCCGCTCTGCAGCTCGCTCTGTCCCCGGCCCATCGCGGTGACCGAGGGAACGGCGAGGACCGCGAGGGTGCCGATGACGGCGACGGCGCCGAAGACGCGCAGGCCGCCGGCGCGCGCCGGAACACCCGAGTCGAGCGTCACCGTGGCGGCCGCGACGATCCCCAGCCACGCGAGACTCAGCGCCGCACCCGGCCACAGTGCTACCGAAGTGCCCCGGGTGTCGACCGACACGGCGAAGCCCACGGCCGCGAACGCCGTGGCGATGCCCAGGAGCGCGATCACGAGCAGAACACCGGCTACCATCCACCGCGGGGTCAGCAGGGACAGCAGGGCGAGCACCGCGAGCGGGGCCACGAGCACGACCACCGCGGTCGCGAACGGCCCGATGGTCGTCGATCCGAGCAGACCCGCCCAGCCGGCGAAGTCCGTGCTCGGGAAGCCCGCGGCCAGCGCGAAGCGCCCCGCCGCGTCGGCTCCCGCTTGCGGTCCCGCCCAGACCGGTCCGGGGTCCGCGACCAGGCCCCACACCGTCCCGCCGTGCAGCTGAGCCCAGATGAGAGGGGCGAACAGCGCCAGCGCGGGCACGCCCGTCCAGACGATCTGTCCTGCCCCGCGACCGCCGCGTGCGACCACGACGAGCATCATCGCCAGCATCCAGACGAGGATCAGTGCGGGAGCCAGCGACGGCGCGCACGCGAGCACGCCCGCCAGGAGCAACGACGCCGCCCCGGCAGCCGCCCATGACCGGTGGGCCACCGCGCCGGCGTAGAAGAGCCACGGCAGCAGCAGGTGCACGATGACGCCCGTGGGGCGGCCGTCGACGAGAGCGGACCAGAAGGTGGGCGCGAGCGCCCAGGCGACGGCGGCGGTGTTGCGCAGCAGCGAGCGGGACGTGAGGCGTGTGGCCGCGAACCAGCCTCCCAATACTGCGAGCGGCAGTGCAGCGAGCCACAGCAAGATGAGGATGCGCGACGGATCCGCCGGCCAGAGCGAGCCGAGCAGCGCCACGACGGCAGCGAACGGATCTGCGGGTCCTGCAACTCCCAGCCCGGTCGCTCGGGAGCCGAATGCGGCGTCCGCCCAGAGCTGTCCGAGTGTCGCCCGCAGCGGCTGGAGTGCGCCGCCGCCGAGAGCAGGCCATGCCAACAGCGCGGGGAATGCGGCCGCCGACACGACCAGGCCGGCCAGCACGAGCCAGGCGCCGCCACCCGTGAAGAAGTGCAGCTCGCCGCGCACCGGTCGGTTCATCGCATCGGCATCGGCATCAGCGTCGAAGCGCTGCCGGAGCGTCGATCTGGTGATGCGCAGCAGGGACAGCTGCGACCACGCGACGCTGCGCGAGCGGCGGATGACACCGCGGGATGCGGCGATCGCCCCCCACCTGAAGAACGCCACGATCGAGGCGCCCCACTCGGGCAGCACGCGCGAAGGCTGCTTCGCCACCAGCAGCGCCGCCGCACGCCAGAGCGCCAGCGGGATGAGAGAGAGCAGGTGCAGCGGCACCGCCGCGGCGGGTGCATACGCCAGGCGGCGGTGGATCTGGGCCAGCCGGCGGGCGTAGGCGCGACGGCGACGGGCACGCCGTGTCGGGGCCGCGGGCAAGCCCGCGACGCCGTCGCCGGCGACGGCCACCCGCGCGGTGGGGACGAGAGTCACCCGGTGACCCGCCAACCGGGCGCGCACGCCGAGATCGAGACCCTCGTCTGCCCCGCCGAGCGCGGGGTCGACGCCGCGGAGGGTACGCCACAGGTCGGCGCGCACGAGAAGCCCGCGCACATCGGCGCCGAGAACGTCTTCGTCTCCGTCGTGCTGACCCTGATCGAGTTCGTCCTGAACCATCTCGACGGCGCGGCCGAGCGTCGTCATCGTCACACCCAGCGACGCGATACGGGCAGGCTCTTCCCACTCCACCAGCTTGGGGGCGACGACGGCGACCGAGGGCGCACGCTCGAGCCCGGCGAGCAGGCGCTGCAGGGCCTCCGGTTCGGGTGCGGTGTCCTGAGCGAGAAGCCACACGAATTCGCCGCTGATCCGCACCGACGCCAGACGCACCGCGTCGGCGAACGACGTCGAGGCGCCGGCGGTGATCACGCCTTCGGCGCCGGATGCCGTCACCAGCTGTGTCAACGCGGAGTCCCCGCCGCACAGCACGATGGTGAGCGCGTCGACCCTGCGGGTCTGTGCGGAGAGGGCGGACAGCGTGCGCTCGAGATGCGCCGCGGCGGCCGTACGCCCTTCAGGGCGCACAACGAGGAGAGCGTGGACACGGGCCGACATGACTGAGTCAGCCTAAGCACGAGTTCGCGACACGCGAGGTGCACGCGCCGCAATCGGTGATCTCGATGGGCCGTTCAGCTCACACGACGCTTGAGTTTGCGACGCTCACGCTCGCTGAGTCCGCCCCAGATCCCGAACCGCTCATCATTGCGCAGCGCGTACTCCAGGCACTCATCGCGAACATCGCACGTGGTGCAGATGCGCTTCGCATCGCGGGTGGAGCCGCCCTTCTCGGGGAAGAACGCTTCAGGGTCGGTCTGCGCACACAGTGCGTCCGTCTGCCACGACAGCGGATTGTCGTCATCGACCGGGGCTTCGCGACGGACGCCGGGGACCCCGAGGAAAACCGGATCGACGTGCCAATTGTCGGGAACGCCTGAGCGGTACGGTGCGCTCGTCATGTGCTCTCCCCACGATCTCGAAATCACGCCCCGCGGTGGGCGGGTGCCTAAATTACACAGGTGTGATTCGAGGAAAGCAAGTCGCGGATCGTAAACCCTCAACCCACGCTTTAATCTTCGCGACGCGCCGTCGGCGTGTCGATGGAGCGGATTCGTTACGAGACGGCGATCAGCGTCCCGGCATCGCGAGGAACAGCTCCCCGGTACCGCTGATCTCGAGGTGCTGCTCGTCGGGCGTGGCGAATGCCGCGTCCCCCGGCGCAAGCTGCACCCTCGCGTCAGCGGCCGACACGATCGGCGCGCCGACGGTCGCCACGGCGATGGCGGGTCCGCGTAGGCGGACACGACGCACGTCCCCCTCCTCCACGGTCACCCGCAGCAGCTCGAAGTCGGCGATCCCGGGCGCGAAGACATCGACACCCGGCTCCCCCACGATCGCCGGCAGCCTCGGCGCCTCGCCCGGTGTCGTGTCGAGGATGCGCAGCAGCTCGTCGACGTCGATGTGCTTGGGCGTCAGACCGCCGCGCAGCACGTTGTCGCTGGCGGCCATGATCTCGACCCCGAGTCCGGAGAGGTATGCGTGCAGCACACCGGCCGGTACGAAGATCGCCTCGCCGCGCGCCAGCACCACGTGGTTCATGAGCAGCGCCACCACGACGCCCGGATCCGACGGGTAGGCGTCGGCGATGCGGGCCAGCGCGCCGAAATGATCGGTGGGTGTCGCCTGGGCCGCCTGTCGTACGGCGGCGATGACCCCGTCCACGACGCTCTGCGCCTGACCGGAGAGCAGCCACGCGAGAGCGTCGCGCAGCGCGGAGGCTTCGTCGGCCCCTTCGAGCGCACGGTCGAGAGCCGTCACGCCCTCGTTCTGAACGAGGGTCGCGAGAATCTCCCGGGTCGCCCCCAAGGGACGCAGGCCCGCCAGCGCTTCGAAACGGTCGCTGACAGCCACGATCACCTCGGGCTTGTGGTTGTCGTCCTTGTAGGTGCGGTGCGCCGCATCCCGCGGGATGCCCGCGGATTCCTCGCGCGCGAAGCCTTCCACCGCCTGCTCACGTGAGGGGTGCACCTGGATCGACAGGGGCGAGCCCGCGGCGAGCAGTTTGAGCAGGTAGGGCAGTCGCGCCGCCGGCTCCGTCCCCGCGTCCTGCGCGTCGAACCAGGCATCCAGTGTCATTCCGAGGGAGGGGAGCTGGGCGGGCGAGCCGGGATGGTCACCGAACCAGACCTCGGCTTCGGGCACGCCGGAGGGCTCGCGGCCCTGCAGGTCTGCGATGAGATGGGAGGAGCCCCAGGAGTAGTCACGGGGGACGTTCGTCAGCTCGGCCAGCACACCTCCAGCCTAGAAGGGTCGCGGGATAATCTGGGGGCATCATGGCCGTCCGAACCCAACACCCTGCGGGTCCCGCCCCCGCGCCGCCGGTGCGCGAGCGCACGGGACACCTGCTGCTGCGCGCGTGGTGCGTCTTCGTCGTCTTCCAGGCGGTCGCGGGCACCGCATGGACGCTGGCCTTCGGGGTCGCCGTGTCGACCGTGATCGTGGTCGCCACCGCGGTCGTCTCCCTCGTGGTGTGGCTCATGCTCCGACCGCCGGTCGACGTGCGGCGCCTGCCCTGGTTCGTCCTCGCGTACGGCGTCTGGGCGGCGGCCTCGCTCATCTGGTCCGCGTGGCCGGGGACGACAGGCACCACGCTCGCGCTGTGGCTGATCACGACGGGCCAGGGCCTGTTCGTTGCGGCGATGCTCACCTGGCGCGAGATCGTCGCGGCCGTCTCGGCGGCGCTGAAGTGGTCGCTGGGGCTGTCTCTGGCCTTCGAGCTCGTCGTGTCGCTGCTCGTGCGCCGCCCCCTCCTTCCCGGCGGGGTGCTGCCGGAGCGGGGCGTGAAGTACGACCCGATCGTCTACTGGTCCCGCAACAACCTGTTCGATCTCGACGGCCGCATCCAGGGCATCCAGGGAAACGCCAACCTTCTCGCCGTGGTCGCGCTGCTCGGGCTGATCGTCTTCTCCATCCGGTGGGCGGCGCATGCCGAGCGACGCTCCTCCGCGATCGTCTGGATCTCGATCGCGGCGCTGTTGTTCGTCCACGCAGGGTCCGCGACCGCCTATCTCTCGGCGGCCGCGGTCGTCGTCGTGCTCGTGACGGTGCTGCTCATGCGCACCGTCACCAGACCGGGCGGGCGCACGGTGTACTACGTCGCGTATGCCGGCGTGGCGCTCGTCGGCGCCGCGATCCTCTTCTTCGCTCGCGACACGCTCTTCACCGCCCTCGGCAGGTCGGCCGATCTGACGGGACGCGAAGGCATCTGGGAGCAGGTGCTGGCCAGGGCCGGCGAGCATCCGGTGATCGGATGGGGCTTCGCCTCGCCCTGGTTGCCCTGGGACAGCCACTTCGACGGCTGGATCGTCGACCACGGCGAGACGGTCATGCAGGCGCACAACATGTGGATCGACGTCTTGCTGCAACTCGGCGTGATCGGTGTGCTCCTGATGGCGGGCGTCTACGCGACCTTCATCTGGCGCGCGTGGTTCTTCGCGATCGACCGTCCACGATGGGACCTGCGCGACGACCGGCCGTACTCGCCGTTGACGCTGCTGCCCACGCTCGTCGCCACCGTTCTGCTCGTGCAGGGACTCGCCGAATCCGGCCCACTGGTGGTGTGGGGCTGGATGCTCATCGTGCTGCTCGGGCTCAAGGTGCGCCAGTCGCCGCTGCTGGGCGTCGGCCCCGCGGAGACGTCGTGGCGTATCGAGCGCGGCGACCCCGTGACGGATCAGGGATGATCGCCGCTGCGTCCTCCGGCGTGGGCGAACTCCTGCGCTCGGCCCGGATGGCACGCGCCTTCACCCTTGTCGTCTTCGGCACGACCTTCGGCGCCTTCGCCATCGAACGACTCATGGGCAGGGTGACCTACGTGACGATGGTCGCGGGGCTCTGCGCCCTCGCCGTCGCCATGCTCATCGCGCGCCGCGGGGAGCTGTCGCCGTTGCGGCTGGCGTCCGCGACCCTGGCCCTCTTCCTCGGGTGGACGCTGGTGAGCGTCTTCTGGTCGACCGACCAGCCGAAGTCCCTCATCGGCTGGGTGGCGCTGGCGGCGCTCTCCCTGCTGGGCGTCACGATCGCCCACGTGCGCGATACCCTCCAGACCGCGCGGGCGTTGGGGGACGTCATGCGGTGGCTGCTCGCCATCTCCCTGGGCGTGGAGATCCTCTTCGGCATCCTCATCGACATGCCCTTCCCCCTGCTGGGCGTGCAGGGCCTCATCGCCGAGCTCGGGCCCGTGCAGGGGATCTTCGGCACCCGCAACGCGCTCGGCTTCGTCGCCGTGCTCGCTCTGATCACGTTCCTCGTCGAATGGCGAACCTCGTCCGTGCGCCCGGGCCTCGCCGTGTTCTCGGTGCTCCTCGCGGGCGGACTGGCCGTGCTCAGCGACTCCCCCACGGTGATCGTGATCGCGCTCATCGTGGGACTCGCAACCCTCACGCTCATGGTCGTCCGCCACACCCGAGTGGAGTCGCGGCCCATGCTGCAGGCGACGCTCGCCGGGATCGTCCTGGTCGCCTTGACAGTGGCCTACGCCGCCCGCGGACCCATCATCGCCATGCTCGGCGCCGGCAGCGACTTCTCGACCCGCGCGGATCTGTGGAACACGATCCTCGATTACGTCCGCTATCACCCGGTACAGGGATGGGGCTGGTACGGCACCTGGTCCACGACCGAGTTCCCGTTCCTCTCCATCAACGTCAGCCTCGGCGAGCGCCACCAGTCCGCACTCAACGCCTACTTCGACATCCTCCTGCAGGTGGGATGGTTCGGTCTGCTGCTGTTCGCCGGGTTCTGCGCCGTCGCGCTCGTGCGGTCGTGGCTCGAGGCCAGCAACCGGCGCGCCGTGGTGTACACCTGGACCCCCCTCATCCTCACCGCGCTGCTGATCGATTCCGTGTTCGAGAGCTTCACCCTGTTCGGATACGGATGGCTCCTTCTCGTCGTCTGCGCCAGCCGCGCCGGGCAGTCGCGATCGTGGCGGGACCGCCTCGAAGGCGGCGACCCGGTCCCGACGGTCCTGCCGGAGGAGCCCGGTCGCTGATGCGTCCAGTCGGTTCCGATACGCGCGGGGTAGTATCGGGTCGCTATGGCCGCCGCATCCGAGAGTCCCGACGTGCCCTCCCACACCCCGTTTGATCCCGCATCCGCCACGATCGTGGTCGTGACCTACAACCGTTCCGCTCTGCTGACGCGATTGCTGACCAGCGTGGCGGCGATGGATCCCGCCCCCGGCCACCTCGTCGTGATCGACAACGCCTCGACCGACGACACCGCCGAGGTCATCGAGCGGTTCCGCCCGCGCCTGAACACGCAGGTCGTGTATCGCCGTCTCGAGACCAACACCGGCGGCTCCGGCGGGTTCAGCGAGGGGATGCGCACCGCCTACGAGCTCGGCTCCGCGTGGATCTGGCTCATGGACGACGATGTCGAAGTACTCCCCGACGGCCTGGCACGCATGGGGAAGTGGGCTCCGCGGTTCAAGAGCATCCAGGGTCGCCGCTACGACTACGACGGCAGCGAGTTCTACTGGCAGTACCGCGTGGCCGACCGCATGGGCATCCCCATCCCGTTCGCCCCCGCCGGCTTCGACGACTCCGGCTACAAGCCGATGAACTCCGGCTGTTTCGAGGGCATGTTCATCCATCGGGACGTCGTGACGCAGATCGGTCTGCCCGACCCGCGCTTCTTCATCTACTGGGACGATCAGCTGTACGGGTGGCTCGCCTCGCGTGTCACGCCATCGGTGATCGTCGATGAGTTCGTCCTGCGACGGACTCGCGAGATCAAGCAGTGGGACATGGGCATCCGCCACATGAACGCCTCGAGCGATGCGTACCGGTACTACATCATGCGCAACCGCGCGTACATCAAGCGCTACTACCGCGAGCTCGGCGTGTACAACCCGGTCCTGTTCGCTGCGGGCACCGCCTTGACCTTCGCCAAGGAAATCATCCGACTCCTCGTCGTGGAGAAGAAGGTCACCGGCACGCGCCATCTCTTCCGGGGACTCCGCGACGGACGCAAGATCGCTCGGGACCGCTCGTGGCGACCGATGCCGGCCCTGACGTCTTCGGAACCCGCGCGATAACGTTCACTTCTGATAAAGCTGGAACTGGCTCTCCGCCGACGGCGAGCTCTCGTCCACCGGGATGAGGTAACTGACGGTCATCCCGCTGGGCCCGCTCGCGGAACGGCTCGCATACACGTCGTCGACGACGACACCGCCGTCGGCCCATCCCTGCGACACGAAGGTCTCGATCCAGGCGTCGCCGGCAGCCCGCGCGGACCCCGATGAGAACAGCGAGCACGTGGCCGGTGCACCGGCGGCGACGAGCGGACCGTTCTGCGCCGTGAACTCCTCGGGCGTTTCGGAACGAGTCACCTGCACATCGGGGACGGCGAGGGTCCAGCATCCCGGGATGGCGTCGGCCGACGCCGTCGGTGTGGCGGTCGGCTGACCCGTGGTCGACGTCGCGGAGGGAACGGGGGTGGATGCAGAGCCGGACGGCGTCGTCGAACTGGCGGGACCAGGCTCGGGCGCGCAGGCCGTCAGTGCGGCGGCGAGCACGACGGCAGCCGTCAAAGCGATGCGGAGTCGATGGGCCATGGGCTCAGCCTACGAGCCGACGACCGACATCGGCGCGCATGAAGCGCCGGGGAGCGTGGGGTATTCTTGAGAAGTTGTCCGGCACCGGTGGGAGAGTGTAAATGTCGTTCGAGAATGATGTGGTCGTCGTCGGGGGCGGAGGTCACGTCGGTCTTCCGCTGGCTATCGCGCTGGCCAGCCGCGGCAAGCGCACCGTGGTCTACGACGTCGCCGAGAGCGCGGTCGCGCGGATTCGCAAGGCCCAGATGCCGTTCATCGAGCCGGGCGCGGACGAGGTCCTTCAGAAGGTCGTCGCCGAGGGCATGCTGACCGCCTCGACCGACCCCGCCGTCGTAGCGACCGCAGAGAATGTCGTGGTCGTCATCGGCACTCCGGTCGACGAGCACCTGAACCCCGACCCCAATGCGATCCCCCGCGCGCTCGCGACCTGCGCGCCGTACTTCCGCGACGGGCAGCTGCTCGCGCTGCGCAGCACGATCTACCCCGGCGTGACCGCCCTCGTTCGAGACATGGTCGCCGGAATGGGTCTCGACATGGATGTGGCGTTCTGCCCCGAACGCATCGCCGAGCACAAGGCGATGACAGAGCTGTTCGAGCTGCCCCAGATCGTCTCCGGCTATACGCCCGAGGCCGTGGCTCGCGCGGGCGCTCTCTTCCGGTCATTGACGGACTCGATCGTGGAGCTCACACCCGAAGAGGCGGAGCTCGCGAAGCTCTTCACGAACACCTGGCGCTACATCAAGTTCGCCGCGGTGAACCAGTTCTACATGATGGCCAACTCCAAGGGCGTCGACTTCGAGCGGGTCCGCGCCGGCTTGACCCAGGACTACCCACGCGCGCAGGACATGCCCGGTGCTGGATTCGCCGCGGGACCGTGCCTCTTCAAGGACACCATGCAGCTCGCCGCATTCAGCGACAACACCTTCCAGCTGGGTCACTCCGCCATGCTTGTCAATGAGGGACTTCCCCTCTACATCGCGAGCCGCCTCGACGAGAAGCACGATCTGTCGACCAAGACCGTCGGCATCCTCGGCATGGCGTTCAAGGCGGGATCCGACGACATCCGATCGAGCCTTTCCTACAAGCTCCAGCGCGTACTTCGTTTCAAGGCGCGCGAGGTGATCGCGACCGACCCCTACGTCCCTGAAAGCGTGGACTCGTCGCTCCTGCCGCTGGAAGAAGTGCTCGAGCGCAGCGACATTCTCATCGTCGCGACCCCGCACAGCGAGTACCGCGAGCTCACGACCACCAAGCCGGTCGCAGACGTCTGGAACCTGCTGGGCAACGGGGTGCTCATTTGACCGCCGACGTCCGCGTCTCAATCGTCGTCCCCGCGTACAACGAGGGCGATGAGATCATCCCGTTCCTCAACCGCGTGACCGGCACGGTCACCGTGCCCTTCGAGATCCTCGTCGTCGTCGATACCGACTCCGATACCACGATCCCGGCGGTGGAGTCCGTGACCGCCATGGACGATCGCGTCCGAGTCATCGTCAACACCTACGGCCGCGGTCCGGCCCACGCCATCCGGTATGGATTCGACGCGGCACACGCCGAGACCGTCGTGGTCACGATGGCGGATGGCAGCGACGACCCGCGACAGATCGACGAGCTGACCGAGCTCGTCGAGCGCGGCGTCGTGGTCGCGGCGGGAAGTCGCTACATGGCAGGCGGTCAGCAGATCGGCGGTCCCCGGCTCAAGCGAACCCTTTCCCGCGTCGCGGGACAGTCGCTGCATCTGCTGGCCGGCATCGGCACACGCGACGCGACGAACTCGTTCAAGGCGTACAACGCGGAGTTCGTCCGCACAGCTACGATCCAGTCCCGGGACGGGTTCGAGATCGGACTCGAGCTGACCGCGAAGGCGCGCCGCGCACGTCTTCCTGTTGCCGAGCTGCCCACCATCTGGCTCGACCGCACAGTGGGAGAGTCGAACTTCAAGCTGCGCAAGTGGATCCCCAAGTACTTGCGCTGGTACTTCTTTGCATTCGGCCGCCCCTTGTCGGTTGAGAACCTCGCACACGCCGCTCGCGGCACGAAGGGAAAGTAAGCTCATGGAAAAAGTCCTCGTCACCGGCTCGGCCGGATTCATCGGCGGATACGTCGTCGAAGAACTCCTCCGCCAGGGCTTCAAGGTCGTCGGAGTCGATAACTACTCGAAGTACGGTCCCGTCAAGAAGTCGTACGACGACAACCCGAACTACGAGCTGGTCATCGCGGACGTCCTCGACACCGAGCGCATGACCGAGCTGCTGATGGACTGCGACCACTTCATCGCCGGCGCGGCTCTCATCGGCGGTATCTCCTACTTCCACACGTACCAGTACGACCTCATCGCCGCCAACGAGCGCATCATCGCGTCTTCCTGCGACGCGGCCATCGCCGTGAAGAAGGCCGGCGGGCGACTGAAGAAGGTCACGTACATGTCGTCGTCGATGGTCTTCGAGTCCACCGACCGGTGGCCCTCGAAGGAAGGCGACGAGCTCATCGTTCCGCCGCCGCTGTCCTCGTACGGGTTCCAGAAGCTCGCCGTCGAGTACTTCGCGCGAGCCGCGAAGGGCCAGTACGACCTCGATTACACGATCCTGCGTCCCTTCAACTGCGTCGGCATCGGCGAGTCGCGGGCACTCGGCGACGTCGAGATCCACTCGGGCAACGTTCAGCTGGCGATGAGCCACGTCGTGCCCGACCTCGTCCAGAAGGTGCTCAAGGGTCAGGACCCGCTCCACATTCTTGGTGAAGGAAACCAGGTGCGTCACTACACGTACGGAGGCGACCTCGCCCGGGGCATCGTGCTGACACTGAACCACCCGGCCGCTCTGAACAACGACTTCAACATCTCCACTCCGGTCGGCCACACGGTCACCGAGCTGGCCGAGATCATCTGGACCAAGATCAAGGGCCCCGACGTGCCCCTGCGCCTCGAGCACGACGAAGCCTTCGAGTACGACGTGCAGAAGCGCGTGCCCGATGTAAGCAAGGCCAAGGAGGTCCTCGGCTTCGAGGCCACCACAACTCTCGAGGACATGCTCGACGAGGTCATCCCGTGGATCGAGAACGCGATCTCCGAAGGCACCATCTGAGTCAGTGCGACGGCGCCGGGCAATCTGCCCGGCGCCTTCCGCTTTCTCCGACACCCACGAGAGAAGTCGACATGCGTTGGCCCGATACTTCCCATCTCCGGGACTTCCTCATCCGCAACATCCGCAGAGGCGGCATCTTCCTCGCCATCGGTGGACTCGGTTTCATCGTCGATGCCGTCGTCTACAACCTGCTGGTCTTCGGTGGTGGCGACGGCATCCTGCACCCGCAGCCGCTGCTGGCCAAAGTGATCGCCGTGGTCGCCGGCCTGATCGTGACGTACGGGGGCAACAAGCTCCTGACGTATCGCGATCGCAAAGTCTCCGTGAGCGTGGGGCAAGTCGCGCGTTACGCCGTAGTGAACGTGCTGGCGATCCTCATCCAGCTCGCGTGCCTCGCGTTCTCCCGCTACGTGCTCGGGTTCGATTCGGCGCTCGCGGACAACATCTCAGGCACCTTCATCGGACAGGCCGTCGCCACCGGCCTGCGCTATGTTCTCTACACCCTGTGGGTGTTCCCGCACTCGCCCGACGTAGACCCCGTCACCTACATCGAAGAGCACCACGAGCCCTCGCCCCCCGCGCACCAGGCCGACTGACGCGCTCCACCCGCCCGTGCTCGACGGTTCAGCGCCGCGTCTCAGCGAGTCCGTCCGCCGAGACACACGTGACGCCGTTCGCATCGAGCCGGATCCGCACGTCGGGGCTGAACGTGTCCAGGCGGTAGGTCCCCGCGGAGGCGAAGGGGATCCGCGTTCCGAACCCCTGCGCATCACCCTCATTCGCGATGACTCCGACGACGCCCGCGGCCGACACCGACACCGTGTCGGCCGCGGGGTCGATGTCGATCCACCCTTCCGCGCCAGCGCGGCAGTTCGCCGTCGAGACGGCAGAGTCCACGGCGACCGGCGTGAGCAGAAGGTTCGTCTTCGCTGAGAGGAGGTCTTCGGCGGTGAACGGCACCGGGGTGAACTGCCCGCGCGCGACGAACGACCGGATGTCGGTCATCGTCAACGTGGGCGCAACCATTGCGGCGGGAGTGCGCGAAGCGATGTCGCTCGATCCGTCGTCGATCGTGAGGGCGGCGGACATCGTCCGCTCGACCGTGCGCTCCATGCTCGCGTCGTTGCGGCCCATGACGACCGTTCCGGCGGCGTTGTAGGCGATCAGCGCCAGCAGAACTGTCACCACGAGCGCGCCGGCGGCGCGGCTGCGGCCGATGAGTGCCGTGAGCAGCCGTCCGATGAGAGGAACAGCCAGCGCCGCGTAGACGTACACGTAGCGTCCCGCCGAGGCGTTCTCGACGCCGAGGCCGACTCGAGTGAAGGCCGTGAGTGCGGCGAAGACAAGACCGGCGAACACGAGCGCGTACGCACCGCTGCCGGCGCGGAGGCCGTGCCGACGAAGATCGAGGAGCACGCCGATGCACAGCGCGATCAGGATGGCCGAGGCCAGCGCGGGGAGAGGGATCGCCTTGCCGAGGCTGTCGACCAGACCGTGCGCCGCGAATTCGGGGACCCTCAGGAGCACGTCCGACAGTGAGCGTGCTCCGAACCCGTCCTTGCCCGTCGTGCCGCGGGCGAAGAGCAGATACCAGGTCCCGTAGCACACGGCCAGAACGCTCGCGGGCACGATCGCCGCACGCCATCCGTGCCGGTAGACGACCAGGAGCAACACAGCTAGCACCATCGGCAGGCCCGTGCTCGCGAACCCGACGCCGATGAGCAGGAGCAGGGTGATACCGACGACGTCACGGGACCGGAGCGGATCGCGAAGAGCGAGCAGGACCGCCGCGATACCCGTTCCCAACGGAGTGATGAACCCGACCTGGAACGCCCACAGGGTGTTCTCCGTGCCCGGGGCGAGAACGCCCAACACCACCGGAACGACGAGGGCGAGCACGGGGGCGACGCCCATGCGCATCATGAGACGCCACAGCATGTGCACCACGAACAGGTGGGCCGCGAAGGTGAGGAGAAGGTACGGCCAGTAGGAGTGCAGGCCCGCCACGGACTTGACGAGCGTCGTCAGCAACTGCGGGAAGAAACTGAGATGGCCGTTGTGCGGCACGAAAAGGTCCCACTCCGCGCGCTCGGCAAGGAAGTCCCACTCATCGAAGAAGAACCACTGTCCCCGCCCCGCAACAACCAGCACGCCGAGGATGGCGAAGAGACTGACGGCATGGGCGATGAACCAGCCGAGCGGAAGGCGCCCGCGCAGGACGAGGCCTGCACGTGATGACGAGGAGACCTGGTCTGTCCGGAGCGTCATCGGCGCACGACCGTCGCACAACCCAGAGAGGGGTTGTCCCCCGAGGGCGTGTTGATCGCGTACGCGCACACTTGATGCGTGCCCGCGGAGACGGGCACGACAGCGCCGAAAGCGTGCGCCGCGCCGAAGCCCGGATAGGCGGCGGCGAGGTCATCCCGCGAGCCGTCCGCCAAGACGGACGAGGCGAAGGCACCGTCGACGTAGATGTGCACCCAGATCGGCGCCTTCGTGTCCGGGTCGACCGCGTGCCCGTACACGCCGAGCCCGGTTCCCACCGTCTGCACGTTCTCGAGGGCGCCGCGCGGCTCGCCGCTGACCGTCGTCGAGAAGCAACCGAGCTGCGTGTTCGTCTCGCCGACGCCGATATTCAACGCATACGCGCACACCTGATGCGTTCCGGGCGATGCGGGGAACGTCACGCCGTAGCCGTGGTTGTCACCGTAATCAGCCGGAATCGCGCTCACATCGGGACGCGGGACGTTCGCGCCCGTCCCGGCGGCGAACGCGCCGTCCATGTATACGTGCACGGTCACGGGGTCAATCGTGTCCAGGTCATACGCCCATCCCCACACACCGATGGAGGCGAAGCCCGGCTGGCCGTTCTCCACCGCCCCGACGGGGTTACCCCCCACGACGACGTTCTGACAGGACAGCGTGGTGTTCCCCGTGCCCGACCGGGTGTTCAGGGCGTACACGCACACTTGATGAGAGCCATTCGTCGCGGGAACTGTGAAGGTGTAGCCGTGGTTCGGACCGTACGTGCCGAAGATGCCGAGCTCCGCGGACGGCGCGTTCGCGAGAACACCGGTCGAGAACTTCCCGTCGACGTAGACGTGCAACCAGATTGGGTCCGTGGTGTCGGGGTCGACGGCCCACCCGGACATGGAGAGCTTCTGCAGGCCCGTCGTCGTGTTCGTCACGGCACCGACCGGGTTGCCGCCGGAGGTGGCGTTCCAACATCCGAGTTCCGTGTTCGAATCCCCGGTGCCCACGTTCAACGCATAGACGCAGAGCCGATGAGTCCCCGCGGATGCGGGCACGGTGAAGCCGAAGCCGTGGCGGTTTCCGAAGCCGGGATAGGCAGCGGCGACGTCGTCCCGGGGCACATCGGCCAGGTACCCACCGGCGAAGGCGCCGTCCATGTAGACGTGCAGCCACACCGGGTCGCTCGTGTCGCGGTCGAGCGCGTAACCCCACACGCCCAGCCCGCCGGGCTGCGGTTGGATGTTCTCCACCGCTCCGACAGGGTTCCCGCCGCCGGCGCGCACCGTGGAACACGTCAGCTGCGTGTTGAAGCCACTTCCCACGTTGATGGCGTAGACGCAAACCCGCCTGTCGCCGGGCGCCGCGGGCACTGTCAATGCGAACCCGTGATTGTCACCGAGCCCGAAGCGCGAAGCGACGCCCGGCCACGGCTGGTTCGCCGCGGCACCTTGCACCATGACGCCGTCGACGTAGACGTGGACCATGACCGGATCAGGTGTGTCGGTGTCGACCACCCAACCCCAGATTCCTATGCCGCCAGGTGCAGGCTGCATGTTCTCCACACTGCCGATCGGCGAGGAGTCGGTGGGAGATCCGAACCAGTCGTAGTACATCCGCCAGAAGTTGCGGTTGCCGTAGGCGGAGCAGCCGTCACCGGAGCCGTAGAGGTTGGCCAATGCGGCAGCGTTCGGCTGATACGGCGTGTAGATGTACAGGTTCGCGGTGGCCTGGTTTCGGATGTTGAGCGTCGTGCCGCCGCAACCGGTGTTCGGGTTGTACTGCACGTACGACGGGCCGATCTTGTACCGCCACGAGTTCGGTGTCTTGGCATACTGACGGAACTGCCAGCCGGCGGAGTAGATCTGGGTGAAGAAGCCCGAGTAGGCCGCATCGCACCCCTGCGGGGTGTCGGGGCAGTTCGCGCCGGTCGCGTACTGATAGCCGCGCGCGGAGGGGTTCGTCACCAGTGACTGTTCCTTCTGCACGAGCACGAGGAAGACCTTGGGTGAGATTCCGCACGCCTGGGCCACCTTGCTGATGATGCGCGCAGCAGACTCGCTGGCCGCGCCCGCATAGGCACCGCACTGGTTCGCCCCCGCCGCCGCACGGGTCTGCGTGTTCTGCGTGTAGTTCGCCAGACACGGAACGCCATCACGCGGACTGCACGCCGTGCGGGTCAGGAACTGCTGGATGTCCGCCTCGCTCATGGAGTTGGCGTCATAGAAGTTGGCGTCCGAGATCAAGTACTCGGGATCGAAAGCACCGCTGGGGGCGGCGACGGCACTCGGCGCCGGCGGCAGCGCTACCAGAGCGCCGCACACCACCAGGAGTGCGGCGGCAAGCGCAACGAGTCGACGGGCCCGCATGAATCTCTCCTTCGTCACGGCCCGCGGGTCGTACGAACTGCGGACTACTTCACAAGAGCATATTCGCGAGCGCTCCATGTCGCCGGTACCGCAGCGCGAAACGAGCCGTGTCTGCTCATCCCTCCCGAACCGGGAAGAGCTCCTCTCTCCAGACGAGGTAGTCCGCGGTGAGTGCTTCGAACTCCGCCGCCGACCCTCCGGTGAGCGTCACACCCACCGGGGCGTCGCTGCCGGCGGGCCCGACGAGGACATTGAAGGCTCCCGCGCGGGGAAAGGTGGCCGCTTGTGCGGAGAAGCCGACGACGACATCCGCCAGCGCGTCGCTCCAGTGCACTCCGGATGCAACCCGCACCGTCTCCTGCCCGAGCTGCGCGAGCGCTGCTGCGGCGGCGTCGAGCGCGGCGGGCGGGGCAGAATCCGTGAGCAGGAGCCAACGCAGGCACGGGATCTCGTGTCCGTCGGGCCGTCGCACGCGCCGCGCCGGGCGCACCACGTGCGGGTCGACGACGAGGATCGGAACGTCCTCGGAGAACCACAGCGGTCGCATCCCGTCCAACCGCATCCCGATCTCGGCATAGTGATGCGCGTCGGAGGCGGGCATGCGCCCCGCCCACCGAGCGAAGAACCTCACGCGGTTCATCGAGTCGTGCGTGCTCCGGCCCGGCGAACTACCTTCGGGGTGCACGGCTACCGCTTCTGTGACGACCAGGTAGCGGTCTGTATCGTCCCGCCGAAGCCGCAGGCAGAGATCGACGTCCTCGTACCCGTTCTCGAACTCTTCATCGAATCCGCGAGCCGCAACGACATCCGCCGCCCTGAGCGCCATCACGGCCGCTGTCACGGCCGCGAAGGAGACGTCTCGCATCTTCACCGCATCCTCGCGCGGGTGCCCCGCCAGGAAGTGCCAGGGCAGCACCCCTTCGCCGAGGAAGACCGTACCCGCGGCCTGGACGCGGTTGCTGCCCGGGTACATCAGCAGCGGCTGCGTGCCGCGCACGGTCTGGTCCGCGCGAAGCGGTGCCACGAGGGGAGCCGCCCAGCCGGGGTCGAGGACAGCGTCGTTGTTGAGCAACAGGATGAACTCACCGGTGGATTCCGCGATGGCGCGGTTCATGCCGCCCGCGAAGTTGGTGTTCTCGCTGCATCGGATGATGCGCACTCTCGGCTCCGCCATGAACAGGGCGAGGAGGTGACGCAGCACGGCCAATCGGGACCCGTTGTCGACGACGACGACTTCGAGATCGTGGTCCGGCGCTCCGTTCAGGGCCGCCCTGACGGCCTGCACGGTCATCCGCCAGTCCTGGTAGGTGGGCACGAGGATCGAGATCCGGTCGCGCACTCGGACGGAGACGGACTCCGCGACCGCGCTCCAGTCCACGCCCGACGCCTTGCCCACGTTGGGAGCCGTGCGAATGCTCTCCTCGACGGCCGCGGTCAGTTCGGCGGCGACCTGCGCGGGCGTTCGACCGTCGGGCAGGGCGACCGAGCGCGTGCCATCGAGAACTCCGAGCAGATAATCTCGCGTCACCCCGATCGGACCGTCAGGGTCAGCTACCAGCGGCGCGGTGGAGGAGTGCAGCTGACCGCCCTCGATGAGCCAACGCTCACGCCCCAGCGGGTCGTCTCGATCCGTGTTGACGTTTTCGTCCCACCATTCCGGCTCGATGAAGGGATGCATGGCGAGCCCCGCCCGCCGCCCCTCGTCCACGTAGTGCCGGCGCGCCTCCTCCAGGGACGCGGGACGCTTCTCGGGGGTCAGCTGGGCGCGGTAGTACGCGAGGTCGAACAGACCGAACCGGACGAACTCCTCAGACGGATCCCGGCGGGTCGCCTGAAAGCCGGGCAGAACGTGGGCCGCAGCCACTCGCCCGCGTCTGATCGCCGCCTCCCGCGCGCGCTTGATGAGTGACAATCCGCACCACCTCGTGTGACGAACGCGAGCAACCGCCGCTCGGGCCCGCCGCGCTCCAGCGTAGCGGTCGGCTCAGAATCCGCCGAAGGGGGCCGAGATACAATCCCCGAGGCACTGCAGGTGCGCTCCCCTCTGCACAAAGGCAACTCATGACGCATGCACATCCGACGACGATCGTCGTCCCCCTCTACGGCGACCCGACCACCGCGTTGCGCTGCATCCGCAGCGTCCTGACGCACGTCGACCTCAGCTTTCACCGCCTGCTGATCGTCAACGACTGCGGGCCCGAGGTGGAGACGATGGAGCGCGAGGTGCAGGAGGCCATCGGCGACGCGACGGGTGTGACCTACGTGCGCAACCCCCGCAACCTCGGCTTCGTGGGGACATGCAATCGTGCGGCACAGGAGCTCGACACCACCGACAACGATATTCTCCTGCTCAACAGCGACGCGGAGTTGATGGCCGGCACGCTGGACGAGATGTCGAGCGTGCTGCACGCCTCGGAGAAGCACGGCATCGTCGCGCCGCGCAGCAACCACGCCACGATCAACACCATTCCCCTGCGCACCGCATCCGGGGCAGAGGCCACCGCCGAGCGCTCGCGAGCCGTGTTCGACGCCGTGAAGGACGAGCTCCCGCGCTTCACCGTCGCCCCGGTCGCACACGGGTTCTGCTTCCTCGCCCGGCGGTCGCTCATCCGCAACTACGGACTGTTCGACACGGCGTTCGCCCCGGGGTACGGCGAGGAGAACGACTTCTGCCTGCGCGTCAACGACTACGGATTCTCGTCCGTCATCGCCAACCACGCCTACGCGCACCACGAAGGGGAGATGAGCTTCTCCTCCCTGGACAAGCAGCGGATCCAGGACGAGCACGAGCGGATGCTGATCGAGCGGTATCCGTACTACCCCACGGCGGTCGGGCACTACCTGACGGACGGCGTCGACCCCATCGACTGGTTCGCCGACCTCCTCGTGCCGCAGGACCGACCGCGCAAGGTGCTCATCGACCTGCATCACATGTCGTTGATCTACAACGGCAGCGTGCAGTATGCGTTGAGCTTCGTCCTGCACCTGAAGAGCCTGCGCGAGGCGGGCGAGTTGGCCGACATCGAGTTCGTCATCGCGACCTCTTCCGAGGCGATCGAGTTCTTCCGCCTGGAGCAGTACGGATTCCGCGTGATCGCGAACCAGGACTTCGACGAGATCTTCGATCTCGGCCTCTCGCTCGCTCCGCTCAACGCCGCGTCCCAGATCCAACGCCTGGACCGCTTCTGCGTGCGCTGGGTGGCGTCTCTTCTCGACATCATCGCCATCCGCTCGCTTCCGCTTCTCGAGTCCGATTACAGCCGGCGACAGGTCGTGCTCGACTCGCTCAACCATGCCGACCGCATCGTGGCCATCAGCCAGGCGACCGTCGACGACGCAGCGCGCTACTACGCCCTCGGAGACGACTACCGCTCGCGCACGAGCGTTCTCCATCTCGGCGTGGAGCATCTCGCGGTCAGCGTGCCCGACGCCGTCTTCGACGCCGATGAGCGCTTCACACCGCGTCAGCGCAACGCGGTGCGCGCCGGCGGATACGTCCTGCTGATCGGAAACCAGTTCCGGCACAAGCAGATCCGCGAGACGGTCGCCGCACTCCACCACTTCGAGCTGCCCGTCGTCGCCTTCGGAAGCACCGCCGAGGACGACGGCTCGAGCATCGTCCCGCTTCCCAGCGGATATCTCACCGACGCCGATGTCAGCGCCCTGTACGGGGGCGCATCCGTCATCGTCTACCCGTCCGCCTACGAAGGGTTCGGGCTGCCCATCGTCGAGGCCGCCGTGCACGGTAAGCCCGTGGTCCTGTTCGACTCGGAGGTCGCCCACGAGGTCGTCGACAGCCTCGAGCTCACCGGATCCAGCGCGTTCTTCGAGACATTCGAGGAGTTGCCCGCGACGATCCGTCGCGCGATCTCGTTGCCGGCTCCGGTGGCGGACCGAGTGCGCACTCACAGGGAGTACAACGAGGGGCTCCTGGAAATCGTCCGCCGTACGCTGGAGGAGCCCGCCTCCTTCGATCGGCTGCGCCGTCGCGCGGCATACTTCCGTGCCACGCGCTCGTACCAGATCGCCGAGTCGGCGCGTGCCGAGTTCCTGCAGTGGAAATTGTCGCGCCGTTCGTACCGCATCGCGGAAGCCGCCGTTCGCCGCGTCGAGTTCCTCCGCCCGCTCGCGCGTGCACTGCGCGAGCACAGCGATCGGCTGCGTAAGCGCCGACGCCGCGATGGGGACAACCCTCGCTAGACGCCGCAGCCGGCGTTTCGCGCCTCACCCGGGGCCCGGTAGACTGACCGTTCGGATCGGCGAGCAATCGCTCCGTTCGTTCGACATATCGAATCCGACGCGAATCATCGTCGGACAACGAAAGGGAATTCCTTGACCGAGGCCCGCCGCGTAGCACTCATCACAGGTATCACCGGCCAGGACGGTCGCCATCTCGCGGATCTGCTCCACGAGAAGGGATACGAGGTCGCCGGTCTCATCCGAGGGCAGAACAACCCCCGTCGAGCGACCATCGAAGATCACCATCCCTTCGTGCGACTCATCGACGGCGATCTCACCGACCCTTCCTCGCTCGTTCGCGCGGTCGAGACCGTCAACCCCGACGAGGTGTACAACCTCGGCGCCATCAGCCATGTCGGATATTCCTTCGGCAACCCGTCGCTCACCGCCGATGTCACCGGCAAGGGGGTCCTGAACCTTCTCGAGGCGGTACGGGTGACCGGGCGCGCGGAGACCTCTCGGGTGTATCAGGCCTCCACGTCGGAGATGTTCGGCGGACTCGACTACAACCGTCCCGGCGCCGGCTACAACGAGGACTCGTTGTTCCACCCGCGCAGCCCGTACGGTGTGGCGAAGCTCTACGCGCACTGGATCTCTCGGAACTACCGCGAGAGCTACGGCATGTTCGTCTCCTGCGGCATCCTCTTCAACCACGAAGGCGAATACCGCGGACCGGAGTTCGTCACCCGTAAGATCACGCGAGCCGTGGCGCGCATCGACGCGGGCCTGCAGGAGAAGCTCGTGCTCGGCGACCTCTGGCCCAAGCGCGACTGGGGTTACGCGGGAGACTACGTGCGGGGGATGTGGCAGATGCTGCAGCACGACGAGCCCGACGACTTCGTTCTGGCGTCCGGACAGACCCACAGTATCGAGCAGTTCCTGGATCTCGCGTTCGCCGAAGTGGGCGTCTCCGACTGGACGCCCTACGTCGAGAAGAGCGAGTCTCTGGTGCGTCCTGCCGAAGTGGACATCCTCCTGGGCGACGCCACGAAGGCCGAGAGCGTACTGGGCTGGCGTCGAGAGGTCGACTTCGCGGGTCTCGTTCGCCGCATGGTCGCGCACGACCGCGCGCTGGCCCGAGTCGAGGCCGCCACCCCCGCTTACAAGTGAGAGTCCTGGTCACGGGGGCTGACGGGTTCGTCGGCCGGCACGTCGTCGAGAGCGCTCTTTCCGCCGGACACGAGGTAACCACGCTCTCCCGCGCGACACGGACGCCCCACCGCGGCGTCCGTGCAAGCTGGTCAGCAGATCTCACCCACGAGTGGCCGCTCGACGAGGTGCCGGACGCCGTCATCCATCTGGCCAGCCTGGCCGCAGTCGGGCGCTCCTTCGGCGACCCCCAGACCTACATTTCCGCAAACACAGCGATGCTCACCACCCTCGCGGAGAATCTGCTCGCCGCCGGTGCGACGAACACGCGCATCGTCGTCGCCAGCACCGGGGGGCTCTATGCTCCCGGAGCCGGCCCCTGCAACGAGGAGCGCGAGCTGCGCATGAGCTCGCCGTACGCGGTGAGCAAAGCCGCTGTGGAGTTGCAGGCACAGTACTATCGCGAACGCGGACTCGGAATCGTGGTCGCACGTCCCTTCAACCACATCGGACCGGGACAGGCACCGGGCTTCCTCGTCCCGGACCTCGCGGGCGCCGTGCACGATCTCGGCCCCCGCGAGCCGCTGCGGGTCGGCAACCTGCAGACCCGTCGCGACTACACCGACGTTCGAGACGTCGCGCGCGCGTACGTGGAACTGCTGTCGCTGTCGCGGCCGCGGCCGCTCTACAACATCGCCTCGGGTGTCTCCGCGTCCGGCGCCGAGATCCTCTCCCACATCTGCGACGCACTCGGAGTGCCGGCGCCGGAGACGCTGGTGGATGAGAGCCGCCTGCGTCCGAGCGATCCGCACGAGATCGTCGGCGACGCCTCCCGCATCCGCGACGACCTCGGGTGGGCGCCGCGCATCCCGATCGGACAGTCCATCGCCGATTTCGTCCACTCCCGCTTCCGCCTGGCGTGATGCACGCCGCACCGTGGCTCTCAGCCACCGGCAGTTAGGATTGTGCACGCCATGACAGCGCCCTACGACTCGGCTGCGCGCCGACAAGAACGTTTCGCACGTTTGAGCGAACTCCCGATGCAGCCCGTCGGCTCCCTCGCGGTCGGCGGCGTCTTCAAGCCGATCGCACACATCTTCCGGCAGCGTGAGATGTTGGATCTGCTCATCCGACGTGATCTCAAGTCCCGTTTCAAAGACTCGAGCCTCGGCTTCGTCTGGACGCTCATCCGTCCGTTGACGCAGCTCGCGATTTACTACGTCGTGATGGGCAAGTTCCTCGGCGCCGCACGGGGAATCGACGATTTCGCCATCTACGTCTTCGCCGGCCTGACGGTGTACGGACTGTTCAGCGAGATCGTGCTGGGCGGCGTCTCCTCCGTAGTCTCGAACGCCGGACTGGTGAAGAAGATCTACGTGCCGCGTGAGGTCTTCCCTCTGGCGGCGGTCGGCGCCGCCAGTTTCACTTTCGCCATTCAAATCATCGTGCTCCTGGGAGCCACCGCCATCGCCGGCTCGTTCCCGATCCATCCGGAGATCTTCTACGCGATCCCGTCGATCCTGCTCGTCCTGGTCTACGGAACGGCCTTCGCGCTGCTGCTGTCCGCCGTCAATGTCTACCTGCGCGACACCCAGTACCTCACCGAGGTGATCATGATGTTCCTCATGTGGGCATCCCCCATCGTCTACACCTGGACGATGGCGCGCGACATCATCGGCTCGGGCGTGCTGTTCGATGTCTACACCTCCAATCCGATCACGCTGGCGGTACTGGGATTCCAGCAGGCCTTCTGGGCCGGCGGGGACGCCTCCCACTTCCCCTCGGACCTGCTCGCACGGATGGGCATCGCCTTCGTGATCGGTGTCGTCCTGGTCGTTGTCTTCCATCGCGTCTTCCGCCGGCTACAGGGCAACTTCGCCCAAGAGCTGTGACGACCCGCCCGCCTCTTTCATCTCGAACGACAGAGAGTTCTCATGCAACGCGCCGGTGAACCACCCGCACAGCGACCCGTCGTGGTCGAGGTCTCCGACGTCTCGAAGCGGTTCGTCGTTCGGAAGGACAACTCGCTGAAAGAGAGACTGGTCACGCTCGGGCGTGCCGGTCGACGTCATCGTGAGGAGTTCTGGGCGCTGCGCCACGTCTCCACGAAGATCCGCGCAGGCGAAACCATCGGCCTGATCGGCCACAACGGATCCGGCAAGAGCACCCTACTGAAGCTGATCGGCGGCATCCTCGAACCCACGGAGGGGATGATCACTGGCCGGGGCAAGACAGCCGCGCTCCTCGAGTTGGGCGCGGGCTTCCATCCCGATCTCACGGGGCGCGAGAACGTGTACCTGAACGCCTCCGTTCTCGGGCTCAGCCGCGAGGAGACGGATCGTCGCTTCGATGAGATCGTCGCCTTCTCCGGAATCGCCGAGTTCATCGACACACAGGTGAAGTTCTACTCCTCGGGCATGTACGTCCGGCTCGCGTTCGCCGTCGCTGTGCACACCGACCCGGACATCCTCATCGTCGATGAGGTCCTCGCCGTGGGCGACGAAGCCTTCCAGCGAAAGTGCATGGACAAGATCCGCACGTTCCAGGAAGAGGGGCGCACGATCATCCTCGTCACCCACTCGATGCCCCAGGTGGCGGAGTTGTGCTCGCGAGTACTCCTGCTGCACCACGGTGAAGTGATCGACGAGGGCGAGCCCAACGACGTGATCCCTCAGTTCCGGGACCTCCTGGAGCAGCAGCGGCAAGACGACATCGACACCGTCGAGCGCGAAGCAGACGACCCCTCCCACGCGAAGATCCTCGGCATCACCGTCAACGGGCAGTCACTGACCGAGATCCAGTCCGGCGAGCCGCTCACCCTCGAGGTAGAGCTCTACCACCCCACCGGCATCGATGAGTGGCTGTGCGCGATCCAGATCGACAACGAACAGGGACTCGTCGTGTTCGGTACCGGCACGGATCACGCGGTGACCCCCGCCGGTCCGCTCCGGGGCACGGTTCGGGCGAAGGTCGAGCTTCCCGCACTCCCCCTCGGGAGCGGGAAGTACTTCATCAGCGCTGCCCTGCGAGACGGCGCGCACCGCCAGCTCGCGGCGGTGTCTCAGGCAGCGTCGTTCAACGTACGCTCCGACGGGACCACGTTCGGCACGCTGTTCGTGCGACCCACCATCACCGTCGACGACGTCGCGTCGGGTCAGCCGGAGGGATGATCGGACGCGTACCGATCGAGGACATCCTCGAGAGGCCCGTCGAGAACGAGCTCGCCTCTGTCGAGATAAAGCCCCCGCGTGCAGAAGCGGCGCAGATCGCGCTCATTGTGGCTGACGAAGAAGAGCGTCCGCCCTTCCGCGAGAAGCTCATCGATGCGGCGATAGCACTTCTCTCGGAATGCCTTGTCGCCCACTGCCAAGACCTCGTCCACGAGCAGGATCGGCTCAGGCAGCTGCGAGACGACAGCGAAGGCGAGGCGCACCTTCATCCCGCTGGACAGGTGTTTGTAGGGCGTCTCCACGGAATCCGTCAGTTCGGCGAACTCGATGATGTCGTCGAATCGACGCGCGATCTCGGCGCGGGTCATTCCGTGCAATCCCGCCGTCAACCGCACGTTCTCGCGCACCGTCAGATCACCCACGAAGCCACCGGTGATCTCGATGAGCGGTGCGACACCGCCGTAGACGGACACCGAGCCCTCATCCGGG
Organism: Microbacterium neimengense; assembly: GCF_054782995.1. Classification (NCBI taxonomy): domain Bacteria; kingdom Bacillati; phylum Actinomycetota; class Actinomycetes; order Micrococcales; family Microbacteriaceae; genus Microbacterium; species Microbacterium neimengense. The sequence continues at coordinate 14,064 of NZ_BAAGRK010000001.1, read as the reverse complement.
AGCATGACGCCCGCGACCAGTTTGAGCAAGGTGGACTTGCCCTGGCCGTTGCGCCCGACGACGCCGATGGCCTCCCCCGGCATCACGTCGAAGCTCACGTCGCGAAGTGCCCAGAACTCCGAGGGACGCGAACGCCTGCGCGCGCCACCGAACAGGTCCTTGATCGAACGGCCGGTTCGCCGGCCACGCCGGAACTTCACGCCTAATCCCGAGACCCGGATCGCACGTTGCTCTGCCATCACAGCTCCTTGAGAACATCGGGCTCGAGCTGCCGGAAGACGAACACTCCGATAGCGAGCAGAAGCACGCTGACCACGGCGGCGGAGGCCACCGTCAGGCCGTTCCACTGATCGGGGAAGAACCCCATCCGGTACAGCGTGAAGATGCCCGACAACGGGTTGAGTGCGGCGACGTCGCGGAATGAGCCGGGAAGATCGGCGACACCGTAGATCACCGGAGACGCGTAGAAGAGAGCCCGCAGCGCCAGGCGCGTCGTGCGCTCGAGGTCGCCCCACAGAGCGCACAGCGGAGCGACGATGAGTCCGATGCCCAGGAGCAGGCACGCCTGGATGATCGCCGCAACGGGGAACCAGAGCAGGCCGATGCCCACCGGCGCTCCCGCCGCCCAGGCGAAGAGGACGATCACCGGCAGCGAGCACAAGAACTCCACGCCCTTGCTGAGGACGATGCGGCCGACCCAGATGGACCGCGGAATCGCCGTCGAACGAACCAGCCGCGCATCCTTCTTGAAGGCCTTCGTGAAGTCGGAGACGGCCGCGTTGAACCACACCCACGGCAGGAGCGCCGTGATGAGGAAGACGATGTACGGCTCTTCGCCGACCCCCTTGCCGAACACCTGGGTGAAGACGAACCAGTAGATCCCGCTCATGACGAGCGGGTCGAGGACGGACCACAGATACCCGAGCACGCTGGTCGAGTACCGCACGCGGAGATCCCGGGCCGAGAGCAGCCAGAGAGAATGGAAGTAGCGTCGCGGCGTCCCCGGGGAACCGACGACTGCCTTCACGCTTCCGACTCTATCGTGCGCCCGGCCACGACCCGCGATCACTCGAGCGGACCGCACTGGTCGATGCGATAGAGCTCCGTGTCGCCGTCAGAGAGCACGAGAGTGAGCAGTCCCGCCTCGACCGCCTGGTGGGGACCGGGGAAGTGATTGCCGGAGGGGTCGCCGCCGCCGAACTCGTGCGGCGAATACGTGACGTAGCGCACGTGCAGACGGTCGAGGGCAGCACAGACCTCCGGATTCGTCCCGATCTCGGCGAGATGCCACGCCAGCGTGAGTCGATCCGCGTCCCACTGGCCGTTGACGTGCGGGAAGACCGGCTCACGCTGCCCGTACACGCCCGTCAGCGCGGATCCGTCCCAGGGATCGCCAAGAACGCGCTGCGCGGGCGGGACGATCGCGCCCAGGTCGGCGAAGAAGTTGATCTGCGCGCGCGAGACCACCTCGCCGCGGGCATCGATCGCGGGCATCCGGAACACGTCTCCGACGGCACTCGTCGTCCCGCCAAAGGCGAGTCCCAGCGCCGATGCGGCCGCGACCACCCAGGCGAGGACGACCGCCGGCCACGACCGGGGGCGCTCCGAGGCCGGGCGAGCTCGGCGGCGCCGCGTCAGGAAGAGCACACCCGCGGTGGCGAGCGTCACTCCGAGCAGAGGCAGGATCGAGCTCAGTCGATACTTGTCCTTGTACCAGAGCGCCGTCGCGAGCTTCGTGACGACGTCGTCCGATCCCGCGGCGAGGACGTACAGGAGTGCGACCAGCAGGTACGCGCCGACCACCCACCTCGTCCGGCGTGTCCGTCCGAGCGCCACCATGCCCACGATCATCACGACGGCGAGCAGCAGCGCCGGGAAGACGACGGTGCCCGCCCCGCTGGGCCACGATTGGGCGAGGACCTGCCAGACCCCATGCCCCACCGACTGCACGGCTCGCGCCTGCGGCCCCCCGAGCCGGTCATCGAGGGGTCGCGTGAACAGCCCGAGCCTGACGACGACGTACCACACTGCCACGACGACGCCGAGGAGAACCACGACAGCCGCCGCCAGAGCGAGGCGGACGACCCGCGCCCGCCTCGCTCCGCCGCCGCGCCACCCGCGCCGCGCCCACCCCAGCGCGGCGGCGACACCGGGAATCAGCAGAATGAGCGCCCAGCTCGCCAGTACCCGGGGCTGACCGAAGGCCACGGCTCCCGCCGTCACCCCTACGGCGGTGAACGCCCACCATCCTTCGCTTCTCACAGCACGCGGCCGCATGAGTCGGCGCGCCGCGACGATCGGCGCCGCGATCGCCGCCGGCAGCGCCGCCGTCGCGAGGAATGTCGGGTAGAGAGTGCCCCACACCAGCAGCGAGTACGGCATCGCCGTGAACACCGCTCCGAGAGGAAGGGCGACGAGTGCGACGGTCGCACCGTCCGCACGGGGAAGGATCACCTGCGCGAGCCACACGACACCCGGCAGCCACAGCGCCGTGGCCACGGCCAGCCACACCGCGTTGACGGCAACGGCCACCGAAGATCCGGAGAGCTGCACGACCGAAGCAACGAGCGCATGCCAGCCTGCAGGGTAGAAACCGAACGCGGAGTCCGTCTCGATGAGCGTGCGCAAGGTGAGGGACGACGCGTCGCCGTGCTCGAGGATCGACCAGATCGCGGAGAGGTGGAACACGTTGTCGTACGTCTGGCTGATCAGGTCAGGGCTCGACACCGCCGCGAAGGACACCACTCCCATCAACGCCGCCGCAGCCGCCCACGTCGCGACGACGGCACCGTTGATGCGCAACGCTTCTCGCTGCGCACGCGGGGCTCGCGTGCGCAGAAGGAAGACGAGCAGCGCCACGGGAACCGCCAGCGCGAAGGGCTGCCAGGCACCGTACGGCACCCCGACCGCAGCGAAGACGATCCCCGCGACCCCGAGCAGAAACACCGACGTCGGCCCGGCGAGAGCCACGCGCATCACCCGCGGCAGCCGCAGAGGTGCGAGGACCATGGCGCCCGGCCCGAGCAGCACCAACAGGGCAGCCGCGGCCGCGGGCACGATCGCCCACCAGGTCGACATCGTCATCTCAGGCGAGCTTGTTGTGCCACATCGAGAGCGCAGACCCGATCGCCATATGCATGTCGAGGTACTGGTAGGTCCCCAGGCGCCCACCGAAATGAACACCGCTCTCGCCGCGCTGGAGTTCGCGGTAGGCGAGGAGCCCCTCGCGATCCGTCGGGGTGTTCACGGGGTAGTACGGCTCGTCGCCCGTGTCCGCGAATCGGGAGTATTCCCGGACGATGACCGTGCGATCCTCGGGGTAGCGCTCCGCTCGCTCCGGGTGGAAGTGCTTGAACTCATGGATACGCGTGAACGGCGTATCCGCATCCGCGTAGTTCATGACGCTCGTGCCCTGGAAGTCGCCGATGTCGAGGACCTCCTGCTCGAAATCCAGCGTGCGCCAGGAGAGAGCCCCGGCTTCGTAGTCGAAGTAACGGTCGACCGGCCCGGTGTAGACGACCGGGACCTGCCCCACGACGGCCGCGCGATGGAGGGGCTGGGTCTCGTCGAAGAAGTCGGTGTTCACCGAGATCTCGATGTTGGGATGGTCGGCCATGCGCTCCAACCAGGCCGTATACCCCTCGACGGGAAGACCTTCCCACGTGTCGTTGAAGTAGCGGTTGTCGTATGTGTAGCGCACGGGCAGCCGGGAGATCACCTCGGCGGGCAGTTCGCGGGGATCCGTCTGCCACTGCTTGGCGGTGTAGTCGCGGATGAACGCTTCATACAGTGGACGACCGATCAATCCGATCGCCCGTTCCTCCAGGTTTCGCGCACTCTTCGGGTCGAATTCCTCGGCCAGTTCGAGCACGCGCGCTCGGGCCTCGCTCGGTCCGAGCGCCGTGTGGAAGAACTGGTTGATTGTGCCGAGATTGATGGGAAGCGGATACACCGTCCCGCGGTGGGTCGTGTAGACCCGATGGACGTAGTCCGTGAACGACGTGAACCTGTTCGCGTACTCCCACACCGTGGCGTTGGACGTGTGGAAGAGGTGGGCGCCGTAGCGGTGGACCTCGATGCCGGTGACCGGCTCCGCCTCCGTGTAGGCGTTTCCGCCGATGTGAGCACGGCGTTCGATGATCCGCACTTTCCGACCCGCGGATGCGGCGCGTTCCGCGACGGTCAGACCGAAGAAGCCCGAACCCACAACGAGAAGATCCATGCGTGATGCCATGCCTTTCCGGCGTCTCGCGCCCGTGCCAGTCTACGGAGACTCGGGAGGGCGACGTGCAAACCTCCGGTCCCAGGTGGTCGTCGCCGACAGCGACGGCGCAGCAGCCGCGTACTGACGGGCCAGCGAGCGCCACCTCAGCCGCATCCGCACCCGCGAGAAAAGAGCATCGCATGCCAAGCGCGCCGCGGTCGCGCGATCGCGGCGCATCACGAACACACCCGTTCCGGCCGCGGACTCCACCACCGCGCCATCGAGGAGACCGAGCGCCCACCATTTGCCCTGGGCCCGCGACAGCCGCATCGGCGACGACTCCCTGCGCGCCCGGCGCGTCTGGTGAACGAGGACACGGAGCAGGCGTCGCACCAACGCGACATGCCCCTTCGGCGGCTCCACTCGGGTCTCGACCGCGGCGGGGGCGTCGCGGACAAGGGCCTGGCCCGCTTCGGCGAGAACCGCTGCGGGCCGCTGCGGGCCCGCGATCAGCGTGTGCTCCAGATGTTGCGGGCCACCGAGGATGTCGCGCAGGGCCAGCACCCGAAGCGCGGCCGATCCGTACTGTGCGCACAGGATGTGGTTGAGATCCTGGGCGAAAGATGCCGCGAGCACGTGCGGGCCGCCATGCAGGAGGGCCGTGACGATGCGGTTGCGCAGCTGGAAGTACGCCTGCCAGTCGAGCCCGTCATCCTTCGCGGTCCACGGCATGTGCCACAGCGCCGCCCCCGGGAGGGTGACGGTGTCTACTCCGCGCGCCGCGGCTCGCAGACCGAACTCGGCGTCGTCCCATTTGATGAAGAAGGGCAAGGACGCCCCGACGGCGCGCACGACGTCCATGGGGATCAGACACATCCACCAGCCGTTGAAATCGACCGCGATGCGTCGGCTGAGCGCCGGCGTGTTCTCGACGGTGTGGACGGCCAGATCCACGTCGGACAGCGAGGGCACCACCGGCATCCACCACATGTCGCGACGATCGATGCGTTCCCCGAAGGAGTGCAATCTCGTCGGCTCGGTCAGGCTCAGCATCTGCGCACCGACGATCAACGGCTCCGCGGCGAAGCGCGCGAAGGCGAGCATCCGAAAGATCGACTCCGGTTCGAGGTCGACGTCGTCGTCGAGCAGGAGCACGTGCGAGCTGCCCGAGCCGGACGCCGCCGACATCGCACGACTGAATCCGCCGGAACCGCCGAGATTGGGCTGACGCACGACGCTCAGCCTCTCCCCCAGCGTCACCGCGGCGTCGTCGAACCCCGGCGCGTCGACCAGGGCCCGAGTGCCCTGGTCGGCGACCACGACCTGCGTCACCGTGTCCAGGACGTCGGGAGAGCTCCCCAATCGCGCCAGGAGCCTGACGCAGTCCTGTTCCCGGTTGTAGGTGGTGATTCCGATCGTCAGCGACGGCTGCACCGCGGGCCTCGCGCGCACTTCCCAGCGGACGTCGGAGACGACAGCGTCGCAGCCGGCCGCGGCGACATCGAACCACAGCCACGCGACGTCTTGCGCGAGCGCGGTCTCCCACTCGTGCCTTCCGGCGTCGAGCGTTCTCGTTCCGAGCATCTGAACCTCTCCCGCGGTGTTCGTGCGGCGCAAGTCCACGCGGACGGAGGCGTTCGCGTGGAAGACGAGTCGGACCTGCCTCACGTCGGAGCGCGCACGCCAGTGCTCGGCCGGGAATGCGCCGAAGTACGTCGCCGACGTAGCCCGAGTGCCCGCGGACACAGCGAACGCGGTACGTGTCGACGATGCCGCGCCGGAGACGTAGAGGCTCTGCCGCGCCGGGTCATCGTGGCTTGCGCCGGCGATGCGGTGGACCGGGTGCCAGAGCTCGCTCATCGACCGCGCCGGGTCCGCCGACGCTCGCGAAGGAGGCGGGTGAGACGTTGGCCGATCGAGAGGCGCTCGTCGAGCTGACGCGCGACCTCGTCTTGGACGTAGCGCGCGAGGTACAGCGCCAGCCCGGGGCCTTCCGCGGCGACGTACGCCCGAAGGGCTTCGTCGCGAACGACGCGGTCGTAGTACTCGTGCTCGCCCGCGAGCGCATACATGCTGTTGCCGATTTCTCCTGTGACGCCCCGGCGCTGCATCCAGAATGCGAGCGGTTCGCCGTCGATGAAGCCGATGCGGTGAACGGCCGCGGCGCGCAGGTTGAACTCCCAGTCCTCCACGGCGTGGAGGTCCTCGCGGTAGTAACCGACCTCGTCGTGGAGTCGCCGCCGATAGAGATAGGAGATCGGCACGGCGCGGTTCACCTGCAACAGATCCGCGTAGGTGATGGAAGCTAGATGCGGCCAGAAGATCGCTCTGCCGGTCTCGACGAAGCGGCCCTGGCGTTCCTGCTCGTAGACGATCTCCGTTCTCACGACGACCCCGATCTCGTCGGCGTGCTCATCGAGATGGGAGATCGTGCGGGCGAGGAAGCCCGGATGCCAGAGGTCGTCGTCGTCGTGCAGCACGATGAACTCGGTGTCGAGCGCGCGGACGCCCTGGTTGGCCGCGGCGGAGCGACCGACGGGGGCGGGATTGTGGGTGACGCCGACGCGGCGTCGGAGCTCGGGAGCCAGCTCCGCGATCGCTTCGTCGACCGCGTCGCGGGAGCCGCCGTCGTTGACGATGTGCACCTGCCAGCTCGGCGACTCCTGGCCGACGATGTCGCGCAGGGCCCGCCGCAGGAACCAGGGGCGGTTCTTGGTGCGCAGCACGATCCCCGCCCTCACGGAGTTTGCGGCGTCGGCCGGCGTCAGTCTGGGCTGGGTCATAGCGCACCGACCATATCATCGGCGTTCTCGACACCGGCCGATACACTGGGAGCGATGCTCAACCGCGTGCGCTCACTGTGGCGGGCGGCGCGACGCGTGCCTCTCGTGCGACACCTGCTGACCGGAATCGATCGACTCTGGTGGGCGCGGACGATCGGTCGCGCACAGGTCGTCGACCCCGAGATCGTGGCGGCGCAGCTCCGCCGCCCCGTCAGCTCCCGGGCTGCCATCCGTCATTACGTCCGCGGCGCACACCGCGAAGGGTTCACTCTGAATCCCTTGTTCATGGAGGCCACGGTCTCCCGGCAACTCTCGGACGCCGACCGCGTGCCCGCACTCTACGCCTATCTCATCAATGACCCGACCCGCATCGTGACGAGTCCGAGCTGGGATGCGACCGAGCTCGTCCGGCGGCGGCCGGAGGCGCTCCGTGATCCGGGCGGGCCGCTCGGATTCGCCTGGCGTGATGCTCGGGCAGGCGGCAGCCTCCCCGTCCGCGGCGGCGAGATCAGCGCGCAGCGACTGTGGGCGGCGGTGGCGGCCTCGGCGATCCGCACGCCCGCGGAGCCCGGGCTTGTCACCGACCGGGCGCTGATCGTCTGCGTCGTCGGCGCTCACGAAGTATCGCCGGATCTCGCCCTCGCGGCGGCGGCCGCGGCGGCGCAGCACCTCGACGCTGACCTCGACGTCGTTCTGCTCGACGACGCGTACTCCACGCGGCTGCATGCCCGCATCCTCGCGGCCGGGGATCCGCGCATCCGCGTGCGCCGCCCGCAGGACGGGAGATGTCCGTCTCCGGCACGGCGGGAGGGTAAGGGGCTGACCGTGTACCGCGGACCGGGTGCCGAGGTCACGGAGCCGATGCTGGTCGACCTCGCCTCCTGGGCCGCCGACGGTCCCGTTGCGCCGTTGTGGGTGTCCGGCGCGGGTGTCATCCTCTCAGCGGGCGCCGTCTGGCGCGGCGGCGCCCGGTACCGACTGCTCGAGGGTCACACCGTGGAGGATGCCCGCCGCCTCGGCGATGCGATATCGGTGCCCGCGCTGGACGCACCGCTGCGCGCGTGGCCGGAGGGCACCTCGGGAGAAGGCGCCGGTCGCACCCTCACCGACCTGGTCGTCATGACGCCTGGGCCCTGCGACCCGCTGCCCCTCGACACCCGCGCGACCGCCGTCGACGCGCCGCGGACACCGGACTCCGACGTGGACGCGATCGTCGCCGCCGCCGGTCTGCGCGTGAAGGCGGGCAGCGACGTCCCGGTACTCGAGCGAGTCCCCGGCACCCCACGGCGTTGGGCGATCAAGACCGCCGCTCCGGCCGGGCTCGCCGGCGAGTCATGGGGCGAGACCCACTTCGCCCGCGCGTTGGCCGCATCGCTCGAACGACTCGGCGAGCAGGCCATCGTGGACGCTCGCGCGGCCGTGGATCGGCCCACCGCCTCGCTCGACGATGTCGTTCTGGTTCTGCGCGGTCCGCACCGGCTCGTCCCGCCCCGTGCGGGCCTGCGGATGCTCTGGATCATCAGCCACCCCGATGAGATCACCGCGGCAGAGCTGGACGACTTCGACGTCGTCTTCGCCGCATCAGAGGATTGGGCCGCACGCGCCTCGGCACGGTTCCGCCGAACGATCCGTCCGCTTCTGCAATGCACGGACGCGACCCGGTTCCGACCGACCGGTGCACCCTCGACAGGCGAGATCGTCTTCGTGGGAACGGCGCGCGGGATCGCCCGTCCGGTCGTCGTCGAACCGCTCCGCGCAGGGATCCCCGTGCGCGTCTACGGACCCGACTGGCGCGGATACATCCCCGCCAGCGCTATCGCGGCGCGGGGGATCCCGAACGACGAGCTTCCCCTGCGGTACGAGACCGCCTCCGTCGTCCTCAACGACCATTGGCCCGCGATGCGCCGCGAGGGGTTCATCTCGAATCGACTCTTCGACGTCGTCGCCGCCGGCGGCCGGGCGATCTCGGACCATGTCGTCGGCATCGACCGCATCTTCGATGGAGCCGTGCAGACCTTCCGATCGGCGGACGAGCTCATCGCGATGTTGCAGGGAGATCTGGACGCGCGCTTCCCCGACTCGGAAGCGCTTGCCCGCACGTCCGAGCACATCCGCCGTTCCCACTCCTTCGACGCGCGCGCGAGGGTGCTGGTCCTGACCGCGGACGGTTCCTAGACCCGGGGCCGCGCTCCGCGCGGAAGACGCGACCGCAGCGCCCGCAGGCCTGCGCGCAGACGCGCCCCGAGGCCGGGCCACGTCACACGCACGAGGATCCTGGCGAAATCCCGAACCCTCGCGTCGCCGAAATGGCCCAGAGCAGTGAGGGCACGATGGTGGGCGGCGGGAGTTCCCGGAACCAGCGCGGTCAGCTGGTCGAGATCGAAGTCCAGCGCCGTCAGGCTCAGCGCCAAGTAGTCGCGCGTGAGAACCGTGCGCGTGACGTAGCCGGCCTCGGCGGCGGCGTAGGAGGGCATCCGCTCGAGGACGTGCGCCAAGCCTCCGTCGCGATACTGCTGCGCACCGCCGAAGTCCGGGTAGTCCCACGACCGCGAAAGCAGCACCCGCAGCGCATCCGGACGCGCGACGTACATCGAGCCGTACGGGGCGAGGGGTGAGCTGTCGTCCAGCGGAACCCGGATGCCGAGTTCGTCCGCCAGCCGAACAGCGCCCGGCTTGTTCGCCCACCACGCCTGTCCGAGCGTGGGGTATCCGACGTGGATCATCGGGGGAAAGACGATGCCGAGCTCCGGACGCCGCTGGAACATCGCCACGAGGTTGCTCGCATACCCCCTGCTGTGAAGGAGGTTGTCGAACTGCTGCGCGGCGAAATGGCGACCGATGTTGAGGCCGTCCTGCGGTGTCCGCTTCGAGTGGAGCTTGACCACGAGGTCGTAGTCGGCGCCCACGAGCACATCACGCGCACCGACGAGGAATGCGCTCTGGTCGCGCCCGTCGTTGGAGGCGACGACGCGAACCTCCCACCGCCGAGGCGGGATGCGGCGCGCAACGATTGCGGCGCGCACAGCATCGGCCTTCGCCGCGGTCGGCGTCGTCACCACGAGGTCGTATCCGTCGGGGAGCATGTCCGCCAGATCCAGAAGGTCGTCCGTCATCTCCTCGTAGAAGATGTGGGCCACCACCGCGATCCGAAGCGGCCGTGTCGCGTCGTACGTCCCGTCGTTCTCGTCCGGCAGCACATCGAGCAGCGCCAGGTTCGTGTGGAGGAGCTTCGGCTGCACGTTGTGCGCGAGGTCGGCCCAGAGCGGCGCCGCGGGGTAGCCCGCGTCGACGAGGTCGCGCAGCACCGCGGCACCGTCGACACTGCGCTCGCTCAATGCCAGCGGCGGATGGAAGAACACCCGACGCTTGAGGATCGGGCAGCCCTCTTCGATGAGTCGACGAGGCTCCCACAGGGAGGGGTTCTCGGTCGCGAACGCATCGAGGTCGAACGCGACAGCCGAGGTGAACCCGCGATCGGTGAAGTAGGCGGTGAAGTGCGACTCATGGCTGAGGACCGCCGTTCGGTAGTCCAGCCGTGCCGGCAGCGATGACCAGTAGCGCGGCCACTCCGGGCTGCGCAGCATCTCGCCGCGCACCGCCAGCCAGTACGACTGGAGGTGGTACGCGACGGCGCCCGTGCCCGTCAGCGGATGCGGCGACGCCGCCGCGTGCGCGGTCATTCCCCAAAAATGTGTCGGGCGCGCATCCATCCGCGCGAACAGCGCGTCGAACGATCCGATCGGCCCGTACCACGTGTCGTTCGTGAGGAGGAGCTCGTCGTAGCCGAGAACGTCCGCCCCGAGGTGATCGAGCGTCTCCCGCTGGGCGCCCACGTCGATGCCCGTGTTCTCACGGACACGGATCTCGTCGCACAGCCGTTCGACGCTCCGGCGTGCACTGTCGTCGATGGCACCGTTCACGACCACGATGAGTCGGTCGGCGTGGGGTCGGAGTCCTTCGAGCGCTCGCAGGACGTAGTCCTCCACCGCGCCGCGCCTGTCGTAGAGCGTGTAGATGACCAGTCGACGTCCGGAAGGCGGGAAGGTCGGGGCAGGCGCATCCGTCATGAGGACTCCCCCCGTCCGCCGCGGCGCGTGAGCCGGGCCAACGCCCGCACGAAGGACAGCGCCGGGTGCGCACGCGCGCGCGCCATCATGCGCACCACGTCGAGCTGGCGGGTCCGCCCGCGCCATCCGATGCGCTGGAGGAACTGGATCTGTTCGAAACGCGGGCCTCGTGTCGTCTCGAGGAGCCGGTCGAGGGCGTACTCCACCGAGGTATGCGAACGTGCGGCGCGCGTCGGATCGGTCACGGTCAGCGTGATGAACCCCGCCTCGCCGACCGCCTGAGCCAGAAGCAGTCGCTGCACGACCGGATCCACGTCGAGGTCGCCGACCATCCTCGCGACGACGTCGAGGGCATCGGGGCGTGCCGCCCACAGGCCGCCGATCGGTGCGAGCGGGCCGAACTCGTCTGTCGGCACCGAGATGCCGAGGTGCGAGGCAGCGCGACGGACGTGTTGGCGGTGATGCTGCCAGTCGACGGCGGCGGGAAGTACGCCTGCCAACGCCTCAGGGGGAAGCAACAGACCCGCCTCCGGACGCCGATGCAGCAAGGCCACGATGAACCCGAGGGGATCGGACGATGACCACAGCGCACCCCACTGGTGTTCTCGGAGGAATCGCTGATCGGCGTCGCCTTCGTCCCAAAGGCTCGCATCGATGTGCGCGAAGAGGTCGTATCCGTTCCGAGCGCGGTCGATCGCCTCGCGCAGCACGGCGCCGCGCGACGCCGAGGGGGCGATCTCGGGCGCCCGGGCCGCATCGACGGCCGACCACGCCGCCGAGATCTCTTCCGGGTCCTCCTCCGGAGCAGCGACGAGCACAACCGGGGTGTCTGCGGGGAACACGGCGACCGCCCGAGCGACGTCGGCGAGCGAACGCGCGCGCACCGATTCGACATACACCACCGCGGAGCCCTCGACGCGGGGATCCGAGTCGAATCTCACCTCGAGCGAGGCGAGGGCGGAGTGGAGTGTACGCGGGGCGACATTTCGGGCCAGGTCATGGTAGACGAGCTCCACGGGGTACCCGTACTCCCCTGCCAGGCGAAGGACATCGCGTGCGATGACGGCGTACCGGATCATGAAGGTCGGATGGTGGAAGAAGAGACGGCGCTTGAGAAGCGGGCAGCCGTCGCGCAGAAGCAGATCGGCATGGAAGATCGCCGGGTTGTCGCCCGAGTACTCGGCGCTCGGGAAGGCCGTCTCTACGACGAATCCCTCGGTCTGGAACCACTCGGCGAAGACGAGCTCGTGATGGCGCACGGCGTCGTCGTAGGTGACGATCGGGGCGAGCTCTCGCCAGTAGCGAGACCATGCGTCCGAGAGGAAGACGGAGCGGCGAACCGCCAGCCAATACGACTGCAGGTGCCAGGGCACCGGCTCCCGTCCGCCCGCCGGGTCCCCCTCGGCTCGCGGATGCTCCGTCATGCCCCAGATGTGCAGAGCTCGCCTCGCCATGCGTGAGAAGACATCGGTGAAGGGTTGCACCGGTCCGTACCAGGTGTCGTTCGTCAGGATGAGCTCGTCGTAGTCGCGCAGGTCGTCTCCGAGGTGCGCCAGCGCCTCGCGTTGCGCCTCGACATCGAAGCCCCGATTGGAGCGGACGAGAACCTCGTCGACGACGGTCTCCAGTTCGGCGCACCCCCGCGACGATACGGACCCGTTGACCACCGCGAGGATGCGAGTGGCGTGCGGCCTGAGGCCGCGCAGCGCGTGCAGGATGTAGTCGCCGACCTCACCCCGCCGGTCGTAGACCACGAAGATCACCAGACGGCGGGCTCCGTCGGGCAGAGGAGCGGCTAGCAGCGGGGTGGGCGTCACCGCGTGCCCTGAGCCAGCACCTTCAGCAGATAGGACCCATAACCGCTCTTCACGAGCGGCTCCGCCCTCGAGCGGAGTTCGTCATCGCTCAAGAATCCGAGTCGCCACGCGACCTCCTCGGGGGCACCGATCGACAGACCCTGACGCTTCTGCACCGTGCGGATGAACTCGGTCGCCTCCGCAAGGGAATCGAAGGTGCCCGTGTCGAGCCACGCCGTTCCACGCGGCAGCAACTCGACGCGAAGCGCGTCCCGGCGCAGGTACTCCTTGTTCACATCCGTGATCTCGAGCTCGCCGCGCGGAGAGGGCCGGAGGTTCTTGGCGATATCCACGACGTCGTTGTCGTAGAAGTACAATCCGGGAACGGCGTAGTTGCTGCGGGGAACGGTCGGCTTCTCCTCCAACGACACGACCCGGCCCGAAGCGTCGAACTCGACCACTCCGTAGGCTGTCGGGTCGTCGACCCAGTATCCGAAGACGACGCCGCCTTCGAGCTGCTGATACTGACGCAGATGCGTGCCCATCCCCTGCCCGTAGAAGATGTTGTCGCCCAGGACGAGGGCCACCGAGTCTGAACCGATGTGCTCTTCACCGAGGATGAACGCCTGTGCCAGACCGTCGGGACTCGGCTGCACGCGGTAGGAGATCGACACGCCGAACTGCGATCCGTCGCCGAGCAGCCGCTGGAACTGCTCCGCGTCGTGAGGCGTCGTGATGACGAGGATGTCGCGGATCCCGGCGAGAATCAGAGTCGACAGCGGGTAGTAGATCATCGGCTTGTCGTAGACCGGGACCAGCTGCTTGGAGACGCCGAGCGTGATCGGGTGCAACCGCGAGCCAGTGCCCCCGGCGAGAATGATGCCGCGCATGGCCTCAAGTCTCCCCGATTCGCCTGGGTACCGCCAATCTGAGCGGCGCAGCACCGCAACCCGGAACGATAGCCTTGGAATCATGCGGAAGATTCTCGTGACCGGTGGTGCCGGGTTCATTGGTTCGAATTTCGTGCACCATGTGGTGGGGAACACGGATCACGAGGTGATCGTGCTCGACAAGCTCACCTACGCGGGTAACGAGGCGTCGTTGGCGGGGCTTCCCGAGGATCGGGTGCGGCTGGTCGTGGGCGATATCGCCGACGCGGCGCTGGTCGATGAGTTGTTCTCCCAGGTGGATGCGGTGGTGCATTACGCGGCCGA